>NZ_CP134050.1:4930000-5592500 GCF_031583145.1 Brevibacillus brevis
TCCTAGTAAAAAGAGCATGCAAATCAAGGAAGAGTATATCAAAAAAGGATGGCTTTCCATAGAAACGATTTGGAAACGATTTGGACACATTTCATCAGGCAGGAAAACAAAAAGGACCTTTCCGCTTCCGAAAGGTCCTCCCCGCTTCTTTCATCCTCTTTGCTGTTAAAAACCCTGCTCCTTCGCGTAGTTTCCCCAGTGCGGCCGGCTTCCGTCCCGGTCCGTAAACGGATACTCCTCGGACAGCCCCCAGGTGCTCCAGGCTTTTCCCGACTTCTGCGCGATATCCGGGTCCGTGGCAAGGGCCACGACTGCCCGGCCGATATAAGCGGGGGTCTCCGACATGAGGAAATGCGGGTCTTTTTTCGCGGCGTCCCGCCAATTTTCCTCGGTCACGCCGAAATGGTCCAGCATCTCTTCGGAACGCAAAAATCCAGGGGTCAGCGCCAGTGCCGCAACGCCGAACGGGCGCAAATCCTCGGCCATCGCCTGCGCCACGTGGATCACAGAGGTTTTTGCGAGGCTGTAATACAGATTCCCCCTGTACCGATAGTCGACGCCGTCGGTGATTTCAATGATCAGGCCGCGTTTTTGCCCGATCATGAGCGGCGCTGCATAATGGCTCGTGATCAGATGCGTATGGATGGCCCGCGTTTGCATGAGCAGCCCTTTTCCGAGCGTGTTCTCCCAAAACGGCTTTCCCCACTCAGTCAGCGACTCTCCGCCCCAAATATCGTTGACCAGCAGATCCAGTTGCCCGTTTTGTTCTTCTTTCACGCGCTCGAACAACGCTCGCACCTCTTCTTCCTGCGTGTGATCCACCCGCACCGCGATCCCTTTTCCCCCGGCCGCCGTGACCATCTCGGCCGTTTCCTCGATCGTCTCGGTGCGTCCGATATCTGACAGGTTTCCCCGCACGCTGCGTCCTGTCACGTAGACGATCGCTCCCGCTTCGCCCAGCGCCACTGCGATTCCCCGGCCTGCTCCACGCGTGCCCCCGGCGACCACTGCCACTTTTCCCTGCATAGGCTTTGCCATTTCCATTTTTCTTTCCCTCCCGGATTCCTGTGCTTGCTAAGCCTCTTCAGTGTACCGCCGGCAATATGACAACTGCTGTCATATTCGGTAAGATACAATCAGGAGAAGATCAAGGAGAAAGGGGAGGGTGACATGCGGGCAGATCGCTTGGTATCGATCCTATTGCTGCTGCAGAACCACGGACGGATGACTGCCAAGGAGCTGGCGGAAAAGCTGGAAGTATCGGAGCGGACGATTCACCGGGACATGGAGGCCCTCGGCATGGCGGGAGTGCCGGTCTATGCGGAGCGCGGGACAAACGGAGGATGGGCCTTGACCCAAGGATACCGTACAGACTTGACGGGACTTACGGCAAACGAGCTCCAATCGCTCCTGCTCGTCTCGCCGACCGCCACGCTGGGCGATCTGGGAATGCGCGGAAGCTTTGAGGCGGCGTGGCAAAAGCTGCTGGCGGCCTCCCCCGCAGGCACCAGGCAAGGCGCCCAGTACGCCAGGGAGCGCATCCACATCGATGGCGCTGGATGGCATCAGTCCGAGGAGTCCATTCCGTACCTGTCCATGGTACAGGACGCGATCTGGCAGGAGAGAGCCCTCTTCATCCGCTATCTGAAAAACCCGTTTCAAAAGTCTTATCAGGAAGCCGACTCTTCCGTCCGGAACTCACCCGGCTCCCCTGCGCCCACCGGCGCAGAAGACACCGTGGAGAGAATCGTCCATCCACTCGGACTGGTGGCCAAGCGCAGCACGTGGTACTTCGTCGCCCAGGTAGGAGAAGACACACGTACTTACCGGGTCTCACGGCTGGCGGAGGCGCGCCTGTTGGATGAATCCTTCGAACGCCCCGCGGACTTTGACCTCGCCGAATACTGGGAGCAATCGACAGTCGCCTTTCAATCCAGCCTCCCGCGCTATCCCGCACGTATCCGGGTAAAAGAGCATTCGTTTGCCAGGCTGAAGCAGGAGAGGTACGTCCAAATAAAATCCACCCATCCCGCAGACAAGGAATGGGTGGAGGCCGATGTGCAGTTTCATACGCTGGAGTCCGCTTGCGAAATCGTGCTTGGGTACGGTTCGCGCATGCAAGTGATAGAACCCCTGGAGCTGCGGACAAAGGTAATCGCGGAGGCGACAGCAACCCTCGCGCTGTATCCCACCTCTTAGGCTGGACTGGCCGATCCCGTCTCCCGCGTCTCTTTACCAAGCCCGAGCAACACGATGGTCCCGATCAAAAGCACGGCCGTGAACATGCCGAAGATAAACGAGTAGCTGTAATGCAGCGACGTGTAGTAGCCTACGAGATACGGCGCAATGATACTGCCGATTCTGCCGACCCCGGAGGCAAAGCCCGAGCCTGTAGCCCGCAGCGGAGTCGGGTAATTCTCCGGGGTGTACGCGTAAAGTGCGCCCCACGCTCCGAGGTTGAAAAAGGAAAGCAAGGCTCCGGTCAAAAGGAGCATACCTGTCCCGGTGCTATTGCCAAAAGCGTAGGCCATCACGCCTGTCAGGAACAAAAACGTAGACAGCGTCTGCTTGCGGCCCCACTTCTCCACCAAGTACGCCGCCGCGAAATATCCCGGCAGCTGGGCAAGCGTCATGATCAAGACATACTGGAAGCTTTTGATCATCGTGAAGCCTTTGTCGACCAGCACAGACGGCATCCACAGAAACATGCCGTAGTAGGAAAAGGTGATGGCGAACCAGACGATCCACAGCGTGATCGTTTCCCTTCGGTGTGAAGTCAGCAAGTCTTTCAGAGGGACTCGCTTCTCCTGCTGCTGGAACTTCGGCGATTCGGGGATCGTCCGCCGGATAAACCACGCGTACACCATCGGAAGCGCCCCGATTGCCACGGCCGTTCTCCAGCCGTATACCGGAATCACGAAATACGAGATGACGGCGGCCAAAATCCAGCCCACTGCCCAAAAGCTCTCCAGCAAGACGACGGTTCGTCCCCGCTTCTCCGGCGGAGCGAACTCGTTCACCAATGTGGAGGCGACGGGAAGCTCAGCTCCCAATCCCAGCCCGATGAGAAAGCGAAACAACAGCATGACCGAAAAGCCGGTGGCAAACGCGCTGGCCAGGCTCGCCGCTCCGAACAGCAGCAGCGTTAGCATGAACACCGGCCTGCGACCGATCCGGTCCGCCAAATAGCCCCCGACGAATGCCCCGATCGCCATTCCGACCGTATTGCCCGTCCCGAGCATGCCTGCTTCCTCTCCGGACAACCCCCATTCCTGCCTGAGCGCAACCATAATAAATGATAAAAGTGCCACATCCATCGCATCGAACATCCAGCCGAAACCGGAAGCCCAGAAAACCCTTTTATAGTCCGCTGACATAATTCCCCTCCTTTTCAGTTTTGCTTTCCTAAGTTTTTCCTGTTCGGCCATAGTGGATTCGCTCCAGCAAAATCGCCAGGCAATTCCCTTGCCGGTCACCAGGGAATAATTACACATCCAGAACCAAATTCCTTTATATACCCGTTTTTTATTCATGTGAAACATAAATTTCATGATACTTTCCAAAACTTGACAAGTTATTTTTTAGTAGTATAGAATTTTACAGAATCCGACATTAACTTACACAATTCGAAGTTAGTTGACAGAGAATTGCCTCTGAACATCCCTTTTCCGATGGGAGTGACGCCTTAGGAGAAGATCGAGTGAAAGAAGCAAGAACACAATCCGATTTAAAAAAGAGAGAGAGAAACATTGTTGTGGAGTGGGAAACATGTACAAACAAGTAGATTCTGCCAAAACGTTGGAACTGTTCCATCAAATCAAGGAAACGGTCTGGAGCTCCATGGGCTTTGAAATGGAGTATGCCAAGGATGGCTCCGATTTGTATTTGCTGATCGCGGAAGACGGTCAGGCAGGTGGCACTTTTGAGTTCACGCCGTATGCGAAATCGAACGCGTTTATTCATTCGCTGTTTGACGATGTCGTCACAGACGAGATGAAGGTCATGGAGGTCGACAGTCTCGCCGTTTTGCCTGCGTATCGCGGAAAGCTGGGCAGAGAGGGAATCTGCCTCATGATCGATTATGCCGAAAAACATGGCTATACACACGCGATCGGCATCGCGGACCCCTCCTTTTTTCGTTCGGTGAACGAGAGGTACCGCATACGCGCGACGCAAGTCAAAGAAAACATCTTCTATAAAGGGGCTGAGGCGATCCCGACTCTGTTTCACCTGAAAGAAGTTTATGCCGATAAAGAAAATGAGAAGTATTCGTGGTACCAACCATCCCATCCTAAAAAAGTCGAGGTCATGAACTGATATGGATCTTTTACGGAGAAGGAACAACTGGGTCGTCACCGTCTTTGCAAGCATTATCACCGTTGTTCAAATCGTCAATCTGCTGGTTGGAGTCCCGCTCTCCTTCGTTCTGACAGTATTGGGAATCCTGTATGTCGTACTGGCTCCTTTTACCTACATCTCCAACCGGCCTGAATTGCGGGAGAAAATGGCTCCCTTCATGAAGTATTTCAATTTTGTCGTGATCGGGATCTTCATGTTCGTCATCGTGCATTTGGATCCGTATATGGTCAACATCATGACGATCATGTTTTTTGTGGCTGTAATGGGCATCTATCAGGATAAGATCATCAACGCGCTGACCATTGTGACTACACTCGGTATCGTGTCGTACTACTTCTTCACGCAGGGCGAAGGGATTTTCCATACCACCTCCCCTGTCGACCTGATGTACTACCTGCTTACCTTCTGCTTCGTTTCTGTCACCAGCATGATGCATGCGTTCTTCAACAACAAGCTGCAAAAAGAGAGCGAAGCGCAAAAGCGGGAGGCCATCGAGTCCAAAGAATCGCTCCAGCGCGTATTGGATCGAATCAACCACTCTCTTGCTTCGGTACAGGAATACCAGGAAAATCTCAATAAAGTAACCGATGGCGTCAATATTCGAGCAGTCGAAACCGTGAAATCCCTGCAAGAGATTCTCCAATCGTTCAGCGTGCAAACGGACAACACGAACGAGCTGAAGAACGAAATGGCTTCCACCAACGTCCAAGTCGAGGACATGACCCGCTCCGTGACGGAGATGCACGACTACGTAGAGTCTACGAAGGAAGCGACTCAGGAAAGCCGGAAGCGCATCGGCAACATCGGCAGCGACTTCGAGCGGTTTATCACAGACATCCAAGGGACGAACAGCCTCATCCAGGAGCTGTACAAGGAAACGGAGTCCATCGAAAAAATCATCCAGACGATTTCCGACATCTCGGCTCAAACCAATCTGCTCGCGCTCAACGCGACGATCGAGGCTTCCCGGGCCGGCGAACACGGCAGAGGCTTTGCCGTCGTAGCGGACGAGGTGCGCAAGCTGGCCGAATCTTCCAAAGTGTCGTCCGAGTCGATCGCCACGCTCTTGATGACGATTCGCGAAAAAATGAAGAGAGTCTCGGACATGATTTCGTCGTCACAGCTTTCTTTTGAAAAAAATAGCGAAGGCATTCTGGAAGTGCAGGAGATGTTTGCGAATGTCGACAACTACATGCAGGACTTCGCGGACAAAACGAAGTATTTGCAAGAGTTTATCGTCCATGTGCACAGCATGATGCAGGAAGTCGGGGCGAAAGTCGACCTCAACGCCGATATCACGGACAAAAACAAGGAGAGCCTGGAGGATGTTCTCGTCCTCGTCTCCGAGCAAAAAGAAGAAGTGGTCAAAGTCTCCGGCGGGTTCGAAAAGATCGAACAGCAGATTCGCGGGCTGAACATCTAAGGCACCAAGCAAAGAATACTCTTTCGAAACAGAACAAGCTGGCGACGGCACTCATGCCGACAGCCAGCTTGTCTTTTTTTCGGGAAAAGGTCCACACCTGCTATTCATTCGTCACGGCGATCGCTTCGATCTCGATGAAAAACTCTTCCCTGATCAGCTTCCTCACTTCGACCGCAGAGCTGGCGGGCGGAGTCACGGTGTTTACGTACGCGTCGCGGACGTCCCGGACCGTTTGCATCTGCGTGATGTCAGTGACGAAAAAAGTCAGCTTGACGACGTCGTCGAAATCGGCCCCCACGGCTTCCAGTGCCGCCTTGATATTTTCGAAAACCTGACGCGTCTGCGCTGCAAGGTCTCCCTCTCCGACGAGCTGTCCGTCGCGGTTCAATGGCACCTGTCCGGAAATATACACCGTTTTTCCGCCCCTCGCCTCTACGACGTGTGAATAGCCAAAGGACCGGGGCATCGTGTCCGGGTTCAAAAAGGTCAGGCGCTTTTCGCTTGTCATGTGCGTTTTCCCCTCTCTCGTCTGTCGTTCCTCTACAGAGATTACACATCCCTGCCCGGAATCCTGCCAGCTATGTTCCCGATCGGCTAAACGGATATGCGACGGCATCAAAAGGCCGCGTACGTCAAAAAGCCAACTCCGACTATTGCAGCCGCGGGGGAAAACATGGTATGCTTTCCTTACACAAAAAAGAAGATACGAGCTCACGATGATACCGGGAGCCTGATATGGCGGAAGGCAGCGACCTTCACGCACAGTCAGGCTCCTTATTGTTTGTTATAGGGCCACGATTCAGGAAACAGGCAGCGAGAGTGTCCTCGGCCCGAATATGACGAAAAGGGTGTTGCACGTGAGGGAAGTTTTGAGGAATCGCCAGTTTCGCAAGCTGTTCCTGGCCAATTTGTTTTCGGGATGCGGCCAGGGCATGACGATGATCGGCATTTCGTGGTATTTGGTAGAATCGACTGGCTCGGCCGGCCTGCTTGGCACGACGATGCTGATCTCGTCGATTTTGACACTGCTCGTCGCCCCGTATTCCGGTACGCTGATCGACCGCTTCTCGCGCAAGGCGATCCTGCAGCTCGAACAGCTGGGCGGCTTTGTGGTTCTTGCCTGCTTGGCGGCGTGGGGGTTTTGGGGCGATTACCAGCCTTGGATGATGGTTCTCATCTTTTTGGCGTCGCTGCTTCTTTTTCAGCTTCATGAGCCGACCCAGGCGGCTTTCGTCCAGGAGACGTTTGCGCCGAAGCAGTACCACGCAATCAATTCTCTTTTGGAAATCGAAAACCAAACCGCCCTGGTCCTCGCCGGTGCGTTGGCCGGTCTGCTTCTGGAGAGCTACGGGCTGCATATCGTTCTGCTGCTGAACGCGTTGACGTACCTAGTCGCCTTTTGGCTGATGACAGGGATCGAATATGTGTCTGCGATTCGGCAGCAAACCAAAAAGTCCCACCCTGTCTCCTGGGTGGAACAATTTCGGCAAAGCTGGGTGTACATCAAAGAGAGGCGAGGCTTTCTCACCTTTGGAACCGCCGCCCTGATGCCGTTCATCGCCGTCATGCTGGCCAATCTGCTCAACCCGGTCTTTGTGAGCCAGACGCTCCGCGAAGACGTAAAGATCTACTCCCTGGGAGAAGTGACGTACTCGGCAGGAGCGGTGGCCGCCGGCATGCTGATCCTCTGGATTCAACGAAAGTGGGGCGCTTACGGGACGATGCTGGCTCATTACGCTTGGATGGCGTTTGCCTTCATTCTGACCGTAGCCCTCCCCTCAGGCTGGATGTTCATCCTGCTCTCGGCGATCATGGGCTGGTGCAACGTCTCCACCAGACTGATCCGCCAGACGATGTACATGGAAATGCTGCCCAACCGCCTGATCGGCAGAGTGATGAGCTTTTTCAAGTCCGTCGGCACGCTGATGAGGCTGCTGCTGCTCGCGCTGTTCACGACCATGACGGATTCGATCGGTCCTGCTGCCGGCTACCTCGTACTCGCGGGTCTTCTGCTGGCGGCAATGCTGGGGGTTGCCGTCTCGATGCCATTCTTGATGCGGCAGGCGGTCGCGGCGGAGGAGTAAAACTCTGTCAGCTTCCTTTGCCGACCTTTTGACGCTCCGCGAACCAGGTGAGCTCACTCACGAGCTGTCCGACTGAGTCGCGGAGACGCTCAGCCGCTTGTTCCGCTACCTGGGTCGTCCCGTCTTCCTTTCGAACCACGAGCGAATCGAGCACGAATGCTCCGGCCAGTACGTGTCTCGCTCCCAGTGCGGACAATACCGGCTTCAGGGCGTAATCGATCGCCAGCAGATGTGCGATCGTCCCGCCGATCGCTACCGGCAAGACGAGCTTGTTCTCCAATCCTTTTTGCGGCAGGAGGTCCAGATACGATTTCAGTACGCCGGAGTACGCAGCCTTGTAAATCGGGATCGCCACCACGACGGCATCTGCCTTTGCGATCAGCTCGTTGGCGGCCGCGATGGCGGGACTGTCGAAGCGAACATGCAGCAGATCTTCTGCCGGCAGATCGCGGACATGGATCCATTCAGCCTGCTGTCCTGCCTCCCGCAGCAGCTGATCTGCGTATCCCAGTACGCCATCCAATCTGGAACCTTTGTAGGGACTTCCTGATAGTATTACGATGTTTGCCATGCTTCTTCTCTCCTTTTCTACTGTGTTCAGATGTGCTCCTGTCTTGCGGATCGAAGCTGTCTCGCTCCTGCGCGCAGGAGCTTCATCCGTTGTAGCTGTCGCGCCATTTCAGCCATCTTTTTTCAAGGGAGCGGACCAGCGAGTCCGTCGCCTTTCCAACCAGGGCAAAAATAACGATCCCGACAAACACGACGGCGGTCTGGGAGAATTGCCGGGCGTCCATGATCAAGTAGCCGACCCCTTCGCTCGACCCCATCAGCTCTGCCACGACCAGTCCCAGCCACGCTGCTCCCAAGGACAGCCGCACTCCCAGAAGAATGTTGGGGAGCGCCGCAGGGAGAATCAGGTGAGTGATTTGCTTCCAGCGGCTGAACTGAAGCACTCTGGCTACGTCAAACAGCTTGGCATCGACACCCCGTATCCCCAGGAATGTATTCACATACAGCGGGAAAAATGCCCCTTTGGCGATCAGCAGCACCTTGGAAAACTCGCCGAAGCCAAACCACAAAATGAACAGCGGCGTCACCGCCAGATGCGGGATTGTTCGTAGCATTTGAACGGACGGATCGAGCGTTTGCTCCACCCGGCTGGAAAAGCCGACGGCCAGCCCGGCTGCGAGACCGACTGCACCTCCGAGAAAAAAGCCTGTCGCCGCCCGTACGACGCTGATATGCAAATGCGAAAGCAGCTCCCCGCTCGCCAGCAGATCATACGCTGCGAGCCAGATCCGTGCGGGCGTCGGCAGCATCGTCTCGGACACGATCCCCAGCTCTCCCGCCAATTGCCATGCGATCAGGACGACAGCCGGGAGGATCAATCCCTTGAGCCAGACAGAGGCCTTCGTGCTTGTGCCTGCTTTCTCCAGCCCCCTCGTCTTTTTTCGGTTCAGTCCGGCTGAAGCCGGGGCCGCTGCAGAAATTCCTTCCGCTTGATTCCTCATGTCTTCGCCACCTCCATTCAAATCCCCGATCGGTCGACCAATTCCAACTCTTCTACCTTCTCAAATTCCCGCAAGACAAGATGACGCAGCTCCTGAAAGGAACGGTTCGCCTTTTTGCGCGGGGCAGGCAGGTCGATCGGCACGATTCGCTTGATGGAGCCCGGGCGCGCATTCATGATGACGACCCGGTTGGCCAGGTAGATGGCTTCGTCGATATCGTGGGTCACCAATATCATCGTCGTCCTGTTTTTCTGCCAGATGTCCAGCAGCACATCCTGCATGTGCGAGCGCGTAAACGCGTCCAGCGCACCAAACGGTTCATCGAGGAGCAGCACCTGCGGACTGCGCAGGAGCGCCCGTGCGATCGCTACACGCTGGGCCATTCCGCCCGACAGCTCGCGGGGATAGGCTTTTGCAAAGCCTTCCAGGCGCACGAGCTGGATCAGCTCCTCCACACGCTGGCGAACGCCTGGATCTTTCAACGGCAGATTGGCAGCGATGTTTTTTTCTACCGTCAGCCAGGGAAAAAGCCGCGGCTCCTGGAAAATGAAGCCTTTATCGATGCTCGGTCCGAGCACGGGCTGATTCGCGAGCCGGACGCTCCCGGAATGCTCGGTATCCAGACCGGCAATGATCTTCAGCAGCGTGCTTTTCCCGCAGCCGCTTGGCCCGATGACAGTGATGAACTCGCCTTCCTTTACCGAGAGCCGGATGTCCCTGAGCGCTTGGGTCACTCCCTTGGGCGTCTCGAACGATTTGTCGAGCTGACTGATCTCCAGCAGCGCTTTCATATCCGCACTCCTTTCGCTCGCTGTCTTTCCTTGAGCTTTCTCTGACCCAACTCTCATCCACTCCTCCTCATGTGGTTGCAAAAAAGAGGCACAGTCGAGTGGACTTCCACAAGACCGTGCCTCCAGTTGTCTGGTTGGCAGAACCGATTTTAATCCCTATTTGTTTTGTCGGTATTGAGCGCTATGGTATCATCTCGCCTTGATCCCTGTCAAGGGAACGTCGTAGAAACGTTTTTCATATTCGGGTTGACGCCCTTCTCATTTGTTGCTATGATCCATTTCATACTTGATCACTCGGATTTACCCCTATGCCGACCGGACTACCGGAGGCCTCCTTCCCAAAGCGACCGCTACCATCGCTGACGGAAAGAGGCCTTTTTTCGTCCACGTGCGGCCATTCTCTTAAGAGGTGATGAGACATGAGCACTCCCACGCGTACGCTGCATCTGAATCTTTTCCTGTCCAGCATGGGACACCACGAAGCCGCCTGGCGCCATCCATCCTCCAAGGTAGCGGACATCCTGGAGTTTTCCCACCTGCAACGGCTGGCTCAAAAAGCGGAGCAGGCAAAGCTGGACTCGCTGTTTTTGGCGGACCGGTACGCGACTTCGCGGAAAGCCGTGAAATACGGAGCCGTCAGCGGACTGGAGCCGCTCACCCTCCTGTCCGCCCTGGCCGTCGCCACCAGACGGATCGGCCTGATCGCCACCGTCTCCACGAGCTTCAACGAACCGTTTAACATCGCCCGCCGCTTTTCCTCCCTCGACCATCTCAGCAACGGCCGGGCCGGCTGGAACATCATCACTTCCGGCACTGACGGCGAGGCGCAGAACTTCAATCACGAACGGATTTTTGAACACCACGCCCGCTACGAAAGAGCCCATGAATTCGTCGATGTGGCGCTTAAGCTGTGGGACAGCTGGGAGGCGGATGCCCTGCTTCAGGACAAATCCTCCGGCATTTACGCCGACAACAGCAAGGTGCACGAGATCAACCACAAAGGCAAGCATTTCGCGGTGCGCGGTCCGCTCAATCTGCCCCGTTCTCCCCAGGGTCGCCCGCTGCTCGTCCAGGCCGGCTCGTCCGAAGACGGAAAGGAGTTTGCCGCCCGCTATGCGGAAGCCATCTTCACCGCCCAGCAGACACTGGCCGACGCACAGGCGTTTTACGCGGATGTCAAGTCGCGGGTCGTCCAGTACGGACGGTCGCCTGAGCATGTAAAAATCCTGCCCGGGATTTGCCCGATCATCGGCGAAAGCGAAGCCGAAGCCAAGGAAAAGGAAGCCGAGCTGCACGAGCTGACCCATCCTGCCTACAGCCTGCTCCAGCTCTCCAACCGAATCGGCTTTGACTTGTCCTCCTACCCGCTGGATGGCCCGTTGCCCGAGCTGCCTGCGACCGAGCAAATCGCTGGTCACCAAAGCCGCACCCAGCTGATTCGTGACCTGGCTCAACGGGAGGATTTGACGATCCGCCAGCTGCTGCTGCGGCTTGCCGGGGGGCGCGGTCATCGGACCATCGCCGGTACGGCTCGGCAAGTCGCGGACGAGTTGGAAGCATGGTTTACACAGGGAGCGGCGGACGGCTTCAACATTATGCCGCAATTGACGAGCGGCGGGCTCGACGACTTTCTCGATCAGGTTGTCCCCGAGCTGCAAAAGAGGGGCCTGTTTCGCACCGAGTACAGTGGACGCACCCTGCGCGATCATTACGGTCTGCCCGTCCCGCCCAACCAGTTTTCGCAGGCGAATGCCATTTCCCACCAATTTCAATGACGGAAGGCTGCATGGTACCGTCCGCCGTGAAAAAGAAAGGAAGAAGCTGCTATGTCTCAAACCAATCAAGCTGCGTTTTACTGGAGCCGCCTCCTCCTTGCATCGCTGCTTCTCCTGCTGACAGCGTGCGCCAATGGGCAGACCGCCACCGGTGGTTCACAGCAGGGCCAGACGGCAGCCCAGGCTGGGGCGAAAGAAAAAGTCGTGGTCAACATCGGCATCCAGGGCAGTACCGGCATACTGGCCTACGCCAGGGACAAAGGGATTTTTGAGAAAGCCTTTGCCCAGGCGGGTGCTGAAGTAAAGTGGCACGAATTCGCCAGCGGCCCTCCCCACTTTGAAGCGATTGCCTCCGGACGCCTCGATTTTGGCGCAACAGGCGGTACCCCGGTCATTTCGGCGCAAACCGGCGGCGTCGATTTCAAAGCAATCGCCGTGACGAGCGACGGAAAGCGAAACAATGCCATCGTCATCCCGAAAGACAGTCCGATCACGGACATCCGGGAGCTCAAAGGCAAGAAGATCGCGGTCGCAAAAGGCAGCAGCGCTTACAACTTCCTGTACATGGTGCTGGATCGGGCAGGCCTCAAAGCCGATGAAGTGCAAATTATTCACCTCCAGCCGGACGAGGCGAGACCCGCCCTCGATACGGGTGCCGTCGATGCGTGGTCCGCCTGGGAGCCGTACGTCACGACCGCGCTCGTCCAGACGCAGGCAAAAGCCTTGGTAACCGGAGAAGACCTGAATATTTTCGCCCCCGGATTTTTGGTCGCGCGCACCGGCTTTACGTCAGAGCACCCCGAGCTGACCGTCCTGTTCCTGAAAACGTACGAAGAGACACGCCGCTACTACGTAGCCCATCTGGACGAAGTGACCGACGAGCTCGTGAAGACGAGGAAGCTCGAGCGCGAGATCATCAGCAGAGTCCTGCAAAACTCGAATCCCATCCTCTCTCCCGTCACGCCGGAATTCGCCGAGGCGCACCAGGAGCAGGCGGACTTTCTCTACTCCGTCGGCGCGATCAAAAAGAAGCTGGACACGTCGCAAGTGCTGGACAGCAAATTCGTAGAGCAGGCGCTGCGCGAGGCAGGTCCTTGAAGCCACTCCCGCTCCATTAAGAAAAAAACCAGGACACCGCAAGATAGCGATGTCCTGGTTTTTTGCCCGTATCATCAGGCTGCCGTACTCATCTGCAAGCCCGCTCCAGCGCCTGCAGCACCGAGGACAAATCTGCCCGAAGCTGCTCATCCGTGATGGCGCCGTTTTTGTCCATCTTCATCGTGATGTGCGGGATGATCAGCGTCCCGCCTTCCACCACTGCCGCATTGATCATGCCCAAGGTCAACAACAGGGAAGCGTGGGCCTTGTCGCCGCCCATTGGGGTAGGCGAGGCGCTGATCACGGCCGTCGGCTTTTGCAGGAAGACGGTTGTGGACACCAGCCAATCCAATGCGTTTTTCAAGACGCCCGGCACGCCGTTGGCATACTCGGGGGTGCAGATCAGCACTGCATCGGCTGCCTGTATGTGCGCCCGCAGCTCTCTGACCTCGACAGGTCCGTCTCCGTGGTCGTCGTCCGGATTGAAATGCGGGAGATCGCCCAATCCTTGATAGATCTTCCAATCCATCCGCGATGGCGCCAAGCCGATCATGGCGTTCATCAGCGCAGTGTTGGACGAATGCTTGCGCAAGCTTCCCGAGATCGCCAGTACGCTCAACTCTTTTTTCACTGCCTCATCTCCCTTTTTTTTGCACGGCCGTTTGCCAATCAGTTTCCGATCGGACAGCCAGCTTTGTCAGCTCCAGGCGATAGCGAGCCACAGCAGGATATTCAAGGCAGCCTGCGACGTCAAAAGCACCCGGCGCACCCATCTGGCAGCCAGCTTTTGCTGCTGTTCATTGATCGGCAAAAGCGGGTACCGGTTGCGGTGGCGAGCCTGGTTCCCGATCCCTTTGAGCTGGCTCGCGGACAAAAGGAGGAACAGCACGAGGACGGCCGCTTTGGCCCAAGTCCCGGGGAGCATCAGGACCAGCAGCGAACTGAGAATGACCAGGCGGAGGTACATCCCGGCCAAGTCCCCTCCGCGAAGAAACGAGGTGAACAGCAGGAGCCGTCCCGCATTGGCCGGCTTGTACGGGATCAGCCTGGCGACCCAGACGAGCCATTTTCTCGGCTTTACGCGCTGCTGCAAGGAGGGGACATCGCGAAACTGGTTGGCGATCTGGTAAAACCTGAGCCGCAGTCCGCTTTCCATCTCCAGCAGGCGGTACCACTGGTAGGCGTGTCTCTTCCACATACGCATCAGCCGGACATGGAACCAAACGAGGAGCAATGCCCACGCCAGCACGCCGTACGGAATGTGCCCGTAGGTGAGGAAGCTCCCTTCGCTGAGCATCCAGGCGAGCGCGAAGTACGTCAGGCAAAAGCGGGCCAGCGCGTACATTCTCTGCTGCTTTCTGTCGGGCAGCCTCAGCGCGATCCAGCTGCTGTATACGTTCCACCCTTTGAGCAGCAGCGGAACCAGCCAATACCACCACTTCTGAGCGCCGCTGACGCCGACTGTGCCCTGATATAGCGGCAAAAACAGCAGCAGGACGAGAAAGACTCCCACGCTTTGCACGGCGAAATTGTAGACTTGCGTCTTTCGAAAATAGCGGGCCATCTTCGTTTCCGCAGGGGTCAAAAAGAGCAAATCCGCCTCCTGCAAAAAAGTCCGGTGCGGGCTGCGGGTGACGAAGAAGGCGAACACCGCCGCGAGCGCGTACGGAACGGGAAACCACGCGGGAACCGCCTGCACAAGTCCCGGGTAGTAATAGGCGAGCAGTCCGCAAAGGAAGACGGCCACCATGAGGACGCCCCCATTTGCCATGTACTGCCCGTAGCGTACGAGCTCCGTGGAAAAATGCTTCAGCCGCGCGCGAAAAATCGCATCCAAATCGAGATTCATCTTCATTCTTCTTCCACCAGCTGCAAATAGATATCGTCCAGCGAGCGGTCGGGCATCCCCGTGCTGCGCCGCAGCTCATCCAGCGTGCCCTGTGCCTTGATCCTTCCTTTGTGCAAAATGATGAACCGGTCGCAGTACTTTTCAGCCGTCGCCAAAATATGGGTGGACATCAGGATGCCGGCCCCCTGCTCCTTGCAGCGCTCCAGCCACGTCAGCAAGGTGCGGATGCCCAGCGGATCGAGTCCGAGGATGGGCTCGTCCACGATATACAGCTGTGGACGAACCAGCAATGCCATCATGATCATGAGCTTTTGCCTCATCCCTTTGGAAAATTGTTGCGGGAACCGATCCTTGGCCTCTTCCATGCGAAACTCCTGCAGCAGCGGAAAGGCTCGCTCTTCGAACACCCGCTTTTCCAGGCCATGACTCATCGCAGCCAGCTCCAGATGCTCCCAGAGCGTCAGCTCCTCGTAATAGATGGGAGACTCCGGAATGTAGCCGTAAGCGTGGCGATAGCTGTCAGGATCGGTATGAAACGTCTTCCCGGCGATGCTGATCTCGCCTTCCCTCGGCTCAAGCAGGCCAAGGATATGCTTGATGGTCGTGCTCTTGCCGGCTCCGTTCAGCCCGATCAGCGCGACGATCTCCCTCTCCCGGATGTGAAACGAGACATCCTTGATGACCGCATGGTTGGCGGAGTACCCGCCCGTTACCCCTTTTACTTCCAGCAAGGTTGCCATGACCACTCTTCCCTTTCGTTCACTTGCTCATCCGAATAGCAGCGACAAAAATGCCTCGCGATCCAGATTGCCGAAAAACTCCTGCAGATTGACCTCTCCCAGCACCTGTCCGACGGCTTGGCGGTCGTAAGGCACATCGCGCAGCAACGCTTCGAGCTCGGCCACGTCCCGCACCCCGAAGAAATCGCCGTAGATCTTGGCTTCCTGGATCCGTCCTTTGGCAATGTCCAGCTGGACTTCGACCGTCCCGACATCGAATCGCTTGGATGCCCGGAAGTTGCTTTTCGGAGACTTTCCGTAGTTCCAGTCCCAGCTTTGGTAGCGAGCCTTCGACAGCTCGTGAATGTTCGTCCAGTCTTCCTCGGTGAGCTTGTACTCCTCGATCTCCCCGCCCCCGAATATGGAGTGCAGAATGGCCAGCCGGAACTCCTCGATGGTCATTTCCTTGTCCAAAAATTCCACGATGTTGGCGACCCTGCTGCGGATCGACTTGATCCCTTTGGATTGGATTTTCTCCGCATTGACTTTCAGGGCGTTCACGACGTTTTCCATCTCGGAGTCGAACAGCAGGGTCCCGTGGCTGAACATCCGGCCCCTGGTCGAGTACTGGGCGTTGCCGGAAATTTTCCGCTCTCCCACCTGTATGTCGTTGCGGCCGGTCAGCTCGGCTTCCACGCCCAACTTCTTCAAGGCTTGCACGACCGGCTCCGTAAATTTGCGGAAGTTGTGAAAGGACTGTCCGTCATCGTTGGTGATGAAGCTGAAATTGAGGTTGCCCAGATCGTGGTAGACGGCCCCTCCCCCAGACAGCCTCCGGACGACGTGAATGCCGTGCTCCGCCACGTAGTCTGCGTTGATTTCCTCGATCGTATTTTGATTCTTGCCGATGATGATGGACGGTTCATTGATGTAAAAGAGCAGATAGTCATCGCTGGCGGGCAAATGCCCCAGCGCGTATTCTTCTATGGCGAGATTGATCCGGGGATCCGTGATTCCCTGATTGTCGATAAATTTCATCGGACTAGCCTCCATCCCAAACAGTCTTTCCTTCATCATACCATGTTCAACCAAACATCGCTTCTTTCGCCCGGCCCGAAACCGGCAGTCGGGTGCAATCGCCCAGCCTTTGAGCGGTGGTCCTGTCAGCCCGATCGCATTGTTCGGATGCGTCTTTTTATTTTCAGACTAAATTTTATCTTCTGTCATGTCGATATAAACGGTATACTCACACAACGCAACAAGGTAGGTGTCCGCTTCATGAAATCCGTTCAACCAGCCAAGACCGTCCAGTCCCGGTCTTTGAAAACCAAGCTCGTTCTGATGTGTCTGATTCTGTTGGCGATTCCCAGCCTGATCATCGGCATTCAAGGTTATCTTTCGGCGAATAACAGCTTGAATGAACTGGGAGCTCGCTCGCTCAAAAACAACGTCAACTTTACCATCGAACTCATCGATTCCTTGCAGACGTATGTTGACGCGGGGAAAATCACCCTGGAAGAGGCCCAGGAGCAAGTCAAGTCCCACATCCTGGGGCCGAAGCAGGCAGACGGTACCCGGACGATCAATCAAAATATCGACGTCGGTGAAAACGGTTACATTTTCATCCTGAGCGACAAGGGGACTATGCTGGCCTCGCCTAAAATGGAAGGGAAGGAATCGTGGGATGCCAAAGGACCGGATGGCAGATTATTTACCCAAGAAATCATCGGGAAAGCAACCTCCGGCGGCGGATATACCGAATACCAATGGGCATCTGCCCACGACCCCAACGTCCTGGCACCGAAAATCACCTATTCCGAGCAAGATCCGGATTGGGGCTGGATCGTCTGCGCAGGGACGTATATGGAGGATTTCAACAAACCAGCCAAAACCGTCATGTACAGCGTCCTCATCTGTTTGGGCGTGTTCCTCTGTCTCGGAGCCGCCATCTCCTGGATTTTTGCCAGCCGCATCTCCAAACCGATCGCCGCGATGGCAGCTGCCGTGCGCCGTGTAGCCGATGGAGACCTGACAGTAGGACAGGTAGCTGTGAAAAGCCGCGATGAGGTCGGTCAGCTCGCGAGCGATTTCAATGTCATGACGGAAAGCCTGCGCGGGCTCATTCAACGCGTAGGCATGAGCGCCGAGCACGTCGCTTCCACATCGGAAGAGTTGACGGCGAGCGCCGAACAGACCAGCAAGGCGACCGAGCAAATTGCGGTTACCATGCAGGAGGTCGCGGCAGGCAGCGACGCACAGACAAAAACTGTCGAGGATGCCTCCCGCACGATCACAGATATGTCGACCCGTCTGCAGCAAATCGCCGTCAGCAGCGAACAAGTATCGGAGACGGTAAAGGGAGCCTCGGAGGTCGTGAACGGCTGCAAGCAGGCGATCGGCACCGCCATCTCGCAGATGAACTCGATCAGCAGTACCGTCAGCGGGCTCTCCACCTCCATCCAGCTGCTCGGTCAACGCTCGGCGGAGATCAGCAAGATCGTCGAAGTGATTACATCGATCGCCGAACAGACTAATCTTTTGGCCCTGAATGCCGCGATTGAAGCCGCGCGCGCAGGGGAGCACGGGCGAGGATTTGCGGTCGTGGCAGACGAAGTCCGGAAGCTGGCCGAACAGTCCGCCCAATCGACCAAACAGATCACCGGCCTGATCGCGGCCATCCAGAACGATACGAGCGAAGCCGTCCAGTCCATGCAGTCGACCACTACGGAAGTCGCTGCAGGGATCGAAGTCGTCAACAGCGCCGGACAGTCTTTCCAGGAAATATGGAACGGCATCCAGGTCGTCGTCGAGCAGATCGCGGAAGTGACGAAAGCCACCACGTTGATGAGCGCAGGCGCTTCCGAGGTCGTCCGCTCCATCGATGTCATTACGCAAACGGCGGAAGCGACCGCATTCGGCACGCAAAATGTCTCCGCCGCTGCGGAAGAACAGCTCGCCTCCATGGAAGAGATCGCTTCTTCCGCCGCTTCCCTCTCGCAGATGGCGGAGGAGCTGCAGACACTGGTACAGCGGTTCAAGGTGTAAGAACGAAAACTCCCGCAGCGCAGAGAAAGCGCCAGTCGGGAGTTTTTTTGCGGATGGGAGAAGCCACAATTCGCTGACGACCGAAGTGTGGATGTGATACGCTATATCTCAAAAGGAGGTATGATCCCATATGACTACTGCGCCAAACGTCGGAGAAATTGCCGTTCTGATCGGGGAGCCTTCCCGCGTCGCCATGCTGTTGAGTCTCATGGGCGGCAAGGCCCTGCCTGCAAGCGAACTGGCCCGGGCCGCCCGCATCACGCCCCAGACTGCAAGCTCCCATCTGTCCAAGCTGGTCGACGGGGGGCTGCTGGTCAACGAGTCTTACGGACGCCACCGCTACTACCGGCTGGCCAACGCAGAGGTGGCCCACGCCCTGGAAGCGTTGCTCGCCATCGCAAGCCCCAAACCGGTCCGTTCGTTGCGCGAGTCCGATCAGCTGCGGGCCATGCGCTACGCCCGTACCTGCTACGATCATTTGGCCGGAGAAATCGGGGTGGCGCTGACGGATCAATTGCTGGCCATGCAGCTGATCGAGGAAGCGGAGCACGACTATGTGCTGACGAAGGCTGGTCAACAAAAGCTATGCCAGCTGGGCGTCGATGTGGCGCCCAACCCCAAGAGTCGGCGGCGCTTTGCCCGTCCTTGCCTGGACTGGAGCGAGCGGCGCCATCATCTGGCGGGAACGCTGGGGGCATCGCTGACGAATCGGCTGTTCGAGCTGGGCTGGATCGAGCGTATGCCGGACTGTCGGGCCGTTCGCCTTACGTCTTCGGGGGCTAGCGGACTTGCCGAGCATTTCGGGTTGACGCTCACGTAAACCTCGTCGTGTTTCAGGCTTTCCGATTGGACTGCTTTTGGTTTCATCACTGCTTCTTGAAAAGCATAAAAGCGTGTTTGGGTGATCGCTTCGTAGTTCTTTCTTTGGCCTGCTCGGACTCTTGTGCCGGGGACGGAAAAAGGGGAAAACGCTCCAGGTTCGTAGGGACACTGCTTCTACGTCCTACCTGGCCGGCTGCACTCCAAAAGGGGAACGGCGGCCAAAGTTGCCTTATCGATGAGGCTTCTCATGGATGGCCGCTCTAGCATGTTCCCCTTTTTCCGCTCCGCCTGGGTCGTGTCCCTAAGACCTTCGCTTTTTTCCCCTTTTTCCTGGACAGCTTTTGGTTCCATCACTGCTTCTTGAAAAACGTAAAAGCGTGTCTGGGTGTTCGCTTTGCAGTTTTTTTTGGGGGCTCGCTCGGACCTTGTGCCAGGTACGGAAAAAGGAGAAAACGCTCCAGGTTCGTAGGGACTCTTGCACGGATGCCTTCCCTGGCCGGCTCCGATCTGCTTGGTCACTTTTTGAGAGCCGTCACAGCCAATGGCTGCTTCCGTTTGGCGGAAAACGTCCAGTTGACCAGAAAGATTCCCGCGAAGATGAGCAGGCCGCCTGCGTATACATGCCATTGGACGATCTCACCCAGCAGGAGCCAGCCAGACAGGACGCCGAAAAACGGGGCCAGGAAAAGAAAGGCGCTGGTCCGACCGGGGTCTCCCTGGTTCAGCAGGTAGAACCACGTGGCGAACTGGACGATCGAAGCCATGATTGCAAGCCAGAGGACGATGGCGATAGATGCGGGGGTAAGCACCATTTTCGGGACTTCCAGCGTCACACCCATTGCCAGGAGGAGCATGCCTCCGATCAGCATTTGATAAGCGGTCATGACCCAGACATTGAAGCGTGCGCCCCACTTTTTTACCAGAAGCGTGGCGATTGACCAGGAGACGGCGGAGCCGATGCCGAAAAGCGTGCCTGTCTCCCATTGCAGATGGGACCCGAGCGTGATGAATACGCCGACGATTCCGAGAATCACTCCTGCCCACTGCGCGAAGCGGTATTTCATGCCGAGGAAAACCGTTCCCCAGATGACGACCAAGAGTGGATTCATGAAGGTCAAAATCGATGATTCGCCAGCCGTAATCGTGCGCAGGCTGAGAAAAATGCAGCCCATGACAGCGGCGGTCTGCAAAAAGCCGATGAGACCTATTTTCGCCCATTCGCCGAGCGATGACGGTAACGGTTTTTTCCGCACCCACCACGCCATGAGCAGCCCCGCGATCGTAAACCGGAAGCCAACCAAGAGCAGCGGCGAGAAATAAGCAAGCCCCAGCTTCCCGACGGCGAAAGAAGACCCCATCAGCGACGTGGTTACGATGACCAAAACAGCGAACAATACCGGATTCATGAGAATTTCTCCCATCCTTCCCACAGATCGTTTTTTCTAGTGTATCTGATGGTTATTTCGACGGGAGACGAAGCATGAAAGAATTATTTCCGCATCGCTCTCTTGCCCCCTGGCTTGAATACGGAAAGAAAAAAGATTGCGGCGAGCGAGAGAATCTGCAGGATGATGCCGCACCAAAGCAGCGCGCTGCTTTGGCCGGACGCCGCAGCTCCAAAGGTCCAGACGTACATCCCCACGGGTCCAAGCAAAATGGCGAGAACTGACAGTACCTCCTTTGCGATGACCCAGTGATAGCGCAGAAAGCCCCAATGCGTCCATGCTGACAGCAACAGCCCGGTGACCAGCGTCCCGATGGTCGATGCCCTGACGGAGGTTTTCGACAGAGCGTGCATGACCGTGTAACACGACTGGGTCAGACCGGAATCTTGGGATGTCGTCGCGACGATGCTCAGGACGAGAAAGATGACGGCACCTCCGAGCATGATGGCTGAAAAAATCACGTGCAGCAGCAGAAGCCACTTTTTTTGCGTCATGCTGATCTTGTTCATTTATGCGTTCACCTCGTTCAGTCGGTAGGTGAAACATGCAAACGTGTCGGGTAAGCCAGTCGGGAGGTAGGCAAAGAAAAGGATGGGAGGTTACGCATCTAGCGTGGGACAAAGTACAGGTGGATTGCCAGAGAACGGGGGTAAGACCAAAGCTCACAGCATAAAGCGATAGCCCACTCCCCAAACCGTCTCAATGTATTGCGGGTTGGATGGATCGGCCTCGATTTTTTCCCGCAGCTTGCTGATGTGGACGGTCACCGTCGCGTTGTCCCCATACGCGTCCAGCCCCCAGATTTTTTCAAACAGCTCATCCTTGCTGAATACCCAGCCCGGATGAGCGACCAAAAACAGCAGCAGATCGTATTCCTTGCCCGTCAATGCGGTCTCTTTTCCGTTCACGTACACTTTGCGAGCCGGCTTGTCGATTCGGATTCCCCGGATGTGGAGCTCGTCTGTCGGCCGCTTTCGACTTTCGTCCGCGAGCAGCCGATCGTAGCGGGCCAGATGCGCCTTTACGCGCGCGACCAGCTCGCCCAGGCTGAACGGCTTGCTGATGTGGTCGTCCGCCCCGAGCCCCAAGCCGCGTATTTTATCGACGTCCTCCTTTTTGGCGGAGACCAGCAGAATGGGAATGTTTTTGGCTTCCCGCACCTGCTTGCAAATGGCGAAGCCGTCGATTCCCGGCAGCATCAGATCGAGCAGGATCAGGTCGAACTCTTCATGCAGCGCCTTCTGCAGCCCGGCATCCCCTGTTTCGGCTACCTCCACGGCATAGCCGCTCGCTTCCAGATAATCTTTTTCCACTTCGGCGATGACCTGATCGTCTTCAATGATTAGAATGCGTCTGATGTCCGTTCCCTCCCTTGCGTCTGATGCCGCGGCAGCGTAAAGGCAATGCAGGTGCCCTCGCCGAGACGGCTGTCTGCCCACACTGATCCTCCGTGGGCGTCTACGATTTGCTTTACAATGGCAAGGCCGAGTCCGCTGCCGCCCGTATCCGTATTTCGCGACGGATCGCCCCGATAAAACCGGTCGAATATGTGCGGGAGAGCCGCCGGGTCGATGCCCGCTCCGTTGTCCTCGATGCTGACCGTCACTTGCTCAGGGCCTTGTGACAGCGCGATCCGAATGCGCTTTTCTTCCTTCTCCAGGTATTTCAGGCTGTTGTCGAAGATGTTTTGCATGACCCTCCCGAGCTTTTCCCGATCCGCGAGCACCGGAAGCGGCTGGCTTTCGTCAAGAATGCAAGAGATGTGAACGTCCTCCCATCGCGGATCGAGCTGCAGCTCCTCTGTAAACGCGACGATAAACGACGTCATATCCAATCGCTCCCAGTGGAACGGGAACTTTTTTTGATCCAGCCTGGAGTGCAGAAACAGCTCGTCGATCAAGCGATTCATTTGCTCCGCTTTGTTTGCCACCATTTTCAAATACTTTTCCCGTTTGGACTGTGTATCGGCAATGCCTGCCTGCATCGCTTGCACACACGCCTGAATCCCCGTTATCGGCGTCTTTAGATCATGGGAAATGCTGGCGATCAGCTCTTTCCGGTTCTCTTCGTACTGGAGCTGGAGACGTACGGAATCGTGCAGCCGTCCCCTCATTTCCTCGAATGCTTCTCCCAGCTTCCCCAGCTCGTCTTTGCGGTTCAGGGACACTGAGCGCTCGAGATTGCCTTCCTTGATCTCCTCCGCCACTTGTTTCAGCTGGTGGAGCGGTCTGATAATGCTGCGCGAGACGAAGTAAGTCAATACGCCGTTGGTCAGGCCGATGATGACGAGAAGCGAAAGAACCAGCGTGAGCACGAAAGCCCTGCCGCTGGCAAACAGCTCTCGCGGATCCGAAAGAAAGTAGAGCGTCCCCCGGCTCTGGTCTCCGAAGGCAAAGTCAAAAGAATCCACCATAAAGCTGCCGTTTGCAGGTCGGTAGGCCATTTCGGCTGGAGGCTGCGGTCCGTGCACGAGCTTTTCCAGCTCCGCTTTTGTCACAGAGGGAGAGGCGAATGCCACCTCCCCGTTTTTTACCAGAACCATCTCGGCCTTCGCAGCTCCCAGCTCACCGTCTACGCTCGCGAGCATGCCTGGATCCAGCAGCCGGTCCGGCTCGTGGCGGGCCATGAATTTCACTCCCGCCACCAATTCGGTGCGCTGGTTAAATACATGCCAGAAAGGAGGTTTGCCGGATTCGTTGCCGCCTCTCGCCATGTCTCCGAAAAAGACAGTTGCCCAGGTCGAGGCTGCCAGGCCGAACAGGACGACCGGCACGATAATCATGGCGATATAGGAAAGCAAGAGTCTTGTCTTGATGGACATCGGCATCCTCCCCGTCTTCTCACCCAAAGGCGCTTCCACATTTTCCCGATCCAACACGGTACAAGCATTATACTACACGCAAACCAAGGGATCCTATGAAATGCGGCGAGCTTATTTTTCGGCAGGATGGCGCCAGCCGCTGACGCGCTCCACCTGTTTTCCAGCCGGGTCGAAGTGCACTGGCTGCGTTTGCGAAAAGTCGCTAAGGCTGACGTCCACCTTCACGACAAGCTCATGCTTTCGGCCCCTCTCGTCTGTACCCGCCACATGAATTTCAGCGGATTGCCCGGCGATCCGATTATCCCGGTCGATCTTCGCTTGAAGGGTGACTTGCTCCACCTCAATTTCCTGCTTCAGTTTGGGCAGCTGCAGCGGTACGTTGTGAATGTCGGACTCGCCAGGCTGCTTCTCCTCCGCGACTTTGGCAAAGAACTTCTCCGCGATCTTGTTCGCGAAAAAAGGCAGTTCTTCCTCGGTTAGCTGCAGATCGACTTCCTTGCTGCCATCCGGCAAGCTCTCTACCGTCGAGAGATCCCGGAAATGTCCGAGCATCATATCGTGTACGTGCTCCACGATGACAGGCGGTGCTGCCGGAGCATCTTCACGTTTCTTTTGCCAGCCGCCGGTCTCGATCAGCTGATACACATCGCTGTCTCCCTTTTTCACGATGACGCTGCCATCCTCTCGATACGCCTCGAAGCTGCGGCTCTTCCCGCCGACCAAATCCTCCAGCGTTCCCGCTGCGCTCATCTCCTGCCGGTCGCGGTCGATTTTGGCCTCGCCGGACAAAGTCGCCAGCCGCTTCCCGTTGTCCGTCACTTCTACCTGCACATGCGCTGTCATGCTAGTCTCCGCCTTCGTATGCTTCATCGCTTCCTGATAGATGTCCAGACCGGAATTGCCCGCGCTGGCCGGAATACCGACTCCCCACAGCAAAACTGCTCCCAATCCTACGCTCGCTCCCGCTACCCACCATTTTTTCTTCACTGCATGTCACCACCGTTTTTTGATTGTGGGCGTCTTGTTTCCCTTCGCCCTGTCTTCAAGGATAGCCATGGGGTCTTAACCGCCTCTAAACCGATTCTAAAAAAAGGCTAAAGTTTTGCGGGGCTCCTTTCTCGTACAGAAAAGAGCCCCTGTCACCTTCAGGATTATTGACAATTTGCAAAGGTAGGGTTAGTTTAAATGTGGATATGAATTAAAAAATGGATAATAAGGTAATTTTTTACTTGCCGGAGGAAACTAGTGAAATGAAAAGGAACCGCGTGTTTGACGGTTACTTTCTTGGCTATCTGCACACTTCTTGTAAAAAGACTTGGTCCTTTCTGCTACTGCTTTGCCTTTCAGTCATAATGAACGCCTGCCAAGCTCCCCCCACTTCTAAACAAAAAACCGAGACAATCGATCAAGAAACGAAATTACTTTCGGACTTCTACTATCGTGAATTAGCGGATTTGGTGCAGAAGAGTCGTTACACCAATAAAACCTGCTGACCATTCGAATATCAACAATCCGTTTAACATAGCAAAAAAAGCCACCTTTGCCACTTCTAACGAAATGGCAAGGGCGACTCAAGACTGAAGCTCATCCGCGCAGGCCCACATATTTGTCGTACACTTCGTAGACATACCGAGTAATGACAGCCGCAGAGCGTCCGCCATATCCGCCTTCCGGGACGATGACTGCGACGGCCAGCTTCGGGTGGTCGCTCGGGGCGAAGGAGATGCTGACGCCGTTGGTGACCCTTGCGTGCTTTCTCCACTGCGTCTTTTTCTTCCCTGTCTTCTCGTCGGTGATGGTGACCGGGACGTAAATGTCTTGCTCCGACGTACCGGTCTTGGCGGCGACGGAATACGGCAGCCCTTCAAAGGCCCGAACCGCCGTCCCTCCCGGCTGCGTCACCATGACCATCCCCTTCGTCAAAATGTCCCAATACGCATCAGGGTGCGGGAACGTGCTCAAGACATGCGGGGTGAACGGACGAACGACCTTTCCATCCGGCCCAGTTATTTTTTCGACCAGCTGGGGCTGCAAGCGGACTCCCTTGTTGGCAAGCGTCGCCGCATATTGCGCCAGCTGCATGCTGGTCGCGCGAATCTGCTGGCCGAAAGAGGCTTGGACCATGGCAGCCAGCGGGCCGTAGTTTTCGTTCATCACCAGATAGTCCTCTTTTCCGCTGCTTTCGTTCGGCAGGTCCACGCCGGTCTGAATTCCCAGGCCAAACATATGATAGTAGCTTTGCAGGATCGAGGCGGATTGTTTTCCCTTTTTCTTCGACAGCTCCTCTCCGATCCGTGCCATGTATGTATTGGAGGACTTCTGGATGGCTTTCTCCGGCGTCAGGACCCCATAGACGTGGCCATTGTCGTTTCTGACCCGGTCCGTCCCCCTCCCGTACTGATACGAGCCGGGATCTTGCCAGTGATCTTGCGGGGTGATGAGCCCTTCCTGCAAGCCGAGCAGAACTGTAATCGGCTTGACGACGGAGCCGGAGGGCAAGATGGAGCGCGGGTGCTTGTCGTTTTCCCGCAGGGCTGCCTCACCCGTCAGCGGCCGGGCGTCATACGGCGCCTCCCGGATGGTGCCGTTGGTGACGGCGTATTGAATCTGGTCGTACATGCGCTGGTCCGGGCCTTCGATCCAGACGTTCGGGTCGTATTCCGGATAGCTGACCATCGCTACGACTTTTCCGGTCTTGACCTCGATGGCAACCACGTACGCTCCCTTGGCATACTTCGCTTCGGGGATCGTGGCTCGCAATTGGGGCAGAAAGAGGGAGACCTCATCCCGGATCCCCAATTGGACGCGTTCGTCGATCGTAAGGGTCACATCGTTCCCGCGAACGGGCGGGACCTTCTCCAGCTGCTTCACCACGGTCTGGTCGGCGGCCACTTCGTACAGTCGATATCCGTTGACTCCCCTCAGCTGCGATTCGTAGGACAGCTCGATGCCATCCAGCCCGACGAACTGGGTCGGCAGGTACTGCTCCTTTTCCTTCCGATAGGAACCGATATCCAGATTTTCTGCGATGTGGTACGGACGGACGTAACCGACGGCCTGCACGGCGATTTGCTTCGGATCGTACTGCCGGATCGGCTTGGTGACGACCTCGATCCCTTTCAGCTCTCCACGATGTTCCCCCAGCACCGCGATCTCTTTTTCGGTCAAGTCGCTTTTCAGTTCCCTTTCCACGTATTTCGGCGTCTGTCTGGCCGTTCGGACGACGGCCCCTTTCTCGTAGGCATAGCCGACATCCATCTTCTTTAAAAGCGTCGCGCGATCGACGCCAGTCAATATTTTCTCCAGCTTGCCGACCAGGCTGACATAGTCCTCTTTCCCCATCCCGTCCTGCTCGCGAAAGACGACCAGAAAGGAAGGCCTGCTCTCCGCAATGATGTGCCCGTTGCGGTCGTAGATGTTGCCCCGCATCGCGGGAATCGGGTCTTTTTTGTAAGAACGGGTCATCAGCTCGCTGGCATACTCGGCACCTTGCTGAATTTGCAGCTGCGCGAGTCGCAAAATAATCCCGGCAAACAGGATGAACACCAGGAAGTAAACAATTTGCAGACGGGTGATGCGGTCTTTTCTCTCCGGATTTACGGGTGATTCCTTCACGTTCTTTCTCCTCCACTGCTAAGGACAGGCTGTACTCTTACCTTTTCACACATTTTGGAAAACTATCCAGATCCGGTATGCAGCGCCAATCAGCCGCCCCAGGAGAGAGCTTCGCCAGAGCGTTTTCCAGCATTACCCAAGCATCTTTCGCATTAGGCTAAGACGCTGCAGGCAGCACGATCGTTACGCGCCCCCAAATTCATCCGGAACCTTTTTTGTTGTGCTCCCCCACCTTCCCCAACTGACGGAGAATCAAAAGCTGCCGCATCCTCGGGGGAGCAGCAGCCTCTTCCTTTCTTTATGGCAGTGCGTACGAAAAAAGCCGTTTGATCTTGGCGTCGAGCACATGGCTGCCGCCTCGCCCGCGAACGTCCTCCACCATCATGACGAGCAGCAGCTTCGGGTCGTCCACATTGAATGCAGCATACCAGCCGTTCTCTTTTCCGGCCTCCCCTTTTTTCTGCTTGAGCTCTGCGGTCCCCGTCTTGCCGGCGATCCGGTGCCCCGGGACACGCGCACCCCGTCCCGTCCCCTTGGGATCCTCCATGACTTGCAGCAAATCGCGCTGAATGGCTTGCGCGCTTGCTTTTGACATGACCCCGGGCTTCCAGTACGTTTCGTGCCGCTCTCCCAGAAGGAGCGACGGATATACGATGTTCCCCTCGTTAACAAATGCGCTGTAGACCAGAGCCAGATGCAGGGGAGTCATCGTCACCTCTCCTTGGCCGTAGCCGGAGTCGGCCAATTGAATGTCGTTTCGCATGCCTGCTTGGGTGAGCTTCGACGAGGCGAGCGGAAACGGAATCGGTATGGGCTCCTCGAAGCCGAACGCTTTCGCCTGCTGCAAAAACCGTTCCTCCCCGATAGCGAGCGCAGCCTGGGCGAAGTAGATGTTGTCCGAATAAACCAGCGCTCGTTGCATGTTCACCGGCACTCGAGGGTCGCTGACGCGGGTGACTTCATAGTTTCCCCAAGACGAATCTTTTTGCCAGTGCAAGCCCGTGATGTTCTTTTCCTCTTCCGGGGTGATGGCCCCCGTATCCAAGCCGATCGCGGCTGTGATCGGCTTGAAGGTGGAGCCGGGCGCGAAGCCGCTGGCGAAGCGATTGAGCAAAGGCTTTTTGGGATCTTCGTTTAGCCGCTTCCACTCCTCGGATGACATGCCGAGAACAAAATCGTTGGGATCGTAGGCCGGGGTGCTGAGCAACGCCACGATTTCGCCCGACTTCGGATCGATCGCCGCCGCAGCGCCGGCCTCCTGCTTTATTTCCTGGTACATGCGCTGCTGGAGCTCCGCGTCAATGGTGAGCTTGATCGTCTCTCCGTTTTTCGGCAGCGCTTCGGCTACGATTTTCTTTTCCACTCCGTTTGCATCGACGATGGAAATGCGTCCCCCGGCCGTCCCTCGCAAGCGATCCTCGTAGTGCTGCTCGAGCCCCGCTTTTCCGATCCGGTCGGAGGCGCGATAGCCTTGCGCTTCTTTCTTTTCCAGCTCTTCGCGGCTGATCGCACCCGTGTAGCCGATCAGGTGCGCCAACGCTTCCTTGTACGGGTAGTACCTCACCTGCTTCTTTTGCAGGACCATTCCTGGGGTCCCTGTCAAAGAGAAAAGCCGTTTATCGTCCTCGGCAAGTGTCGCGACTCGGACGAACGTGCTGTTGGCCGCCGTTCCTGCATCCGAACGGGCCGAGAGCTCCTGCTGGGGGATGCCCAGAAGCTCGCTGACCCGCTTTTTCTCTGCCGTTGGCTGCTTGCTCCACTCATCCGGTTTGAGCCCGACCTCCACGACTGTCCGGCTCGTTGCCAGTCGCCGCCCGGCCCGGTCAAGGATCTCCCCGCGTTTCGGAGCAAGTGTCGAAGCCCGGACCTTGTCCCCCTCCTGCATGTCCGGAAGCAGAAAGCTCGGATTCCAGACGACGTACCAGCCTTCTTTTCCTTCCTGCTTTTCTTTGACCAGAGTGGTCTTGCCCGTAAACGCGATCGGATCGACAAACGTATCCATGCTGAGCCGGTAGTGCAGCAGGACGGTTCCATCTTCGCCCGGCTCCACAGGTCCGTTTATCAACGGCTGGACCGTCATGTTTTGTGCTTCAATTCCTTCATATATATTTTGATAGCGAGAAATGAACTGCTCCTTCGTCACTTGCTGTTTCGTCTTTGCGGACAATTGCTCGTACATCTCCGCGAACTGTCTGTTTTGCCAGTGGGACGTAAAAGCTTTAAAAGCCGACTGTGCCAGCTCGCCATCCCTCTTGGGGCTGTCTTGCCAAAGATTCCAATACACAAGGCCAAAACCGGCGAGCACCGCCGCAAAGACTGTCCAAAACCAAATCCAGGTCTTTTTCACGCGGATCTTCTCCCTTCCATCCACCACGATAATATAGCGGGTCTGGAAATTATATGGAGGGAAGCTGATAGGAAAGTAACAAGCTGATCAGAAGCGGATGATAATATTTTAAAAATTCTGATGTTAATTCGGCGGCAGACTCCCACAGAGGCGGGAACTCTCGCCAGTTATTTCGGGATGTTGGATGCCATAAAGCGCCCCTCTCCTTTTTCCGTCCCCAAAGCAACCGTTGGATCAAGAAGGCTTTTCAAAGACGGCGAAGCGTCGCCCCCAACTGCCTTTCCCAACCAAAAGCTCGCCCCGGAAAAAGGAGAAAAAAGCGAAGGCCTTTGGGGCGCTACCCAAGCGCAATGGAAAAAGAGGAACACGCCTGAGCGTCCAACCTTGAGAGACTCCCCCGAAACCGCTGCTTTTGGACGCCGCTCCTCTTTTGGAATGGAGCTGGACAGTTCACGCTTCCCCGCTGCGCCCCAAGAGCCACAGCGTTTTCTCCTTTTTCCGCCCCCGAGGCAACCGTTGGATCAAGAAGGCTTTTCAAAGACGGCGAAGCGTCGCCCCCACGCCTTTCCCAACCAAAAGCTCGCCCCGGAAAAAGGAGAAAAAAGCGAAGGCCTTTGGGGCGCTACCCAAGCGCAATGGAAAAAGAGGAACACTCCTGAGCGTCCAACCTTGAGAGACTCCCCCGAAACCGCTGCTTTTGGACGCCGCTCCTCTTTTGGAATGGAGCTGGACAGTTCACGCTTCCCCGCTGCGACCCAAGAGCCACAGCGTTTTCTCCTTTTTCCGCCCCCAAAGCAACCGTTGGATGAAGAAAGGCACGAAAAAAAGAGGCTACTGCCAGCCTCCCTCTTCCGTTTCCCACATATAGCCATACCGCGGTATCGTCGTCACTTTCTCTCCATAACGCCCCAGCCGCTTGCGGAGCCTGTACACGAGCGCGTTGATCTCAGCCCGCCCGACATCGGGGACCGACTTGTCCGTGCCGGCCAGGCGTTCCGGCCAGATCAGCACCATGATTTCCTCGTAGCTCACCGCCTGATTCGCACGCCCGTACAACAGCATCAAGAGATCCATGTCTTTTCCGGTCAAATGAAGCCGTTTGCCGTCCAGCCGGATTTCCCTGCGTTCCAGATTGATCGCGAGCCCTGGCAGCTCGGACGGTGCCGTATTGAGGGGAATCACATATTCACGCGTGGCGTCCAGCTCGTTTCCTTCCGCAAAAAAGACCAGCTCGACCGCCCCTTTTGCCAGACAGATCCGGTCGCCGTCATGCAGCAGCTGCGGCGTATCGTGGACGGGGACACCATTGACCTCCGTGCCGTGCTTGCTCTGAAGGTCTGCGATCGCATATTGGCCGCCCATCTTTTGCAAGACGGCATGCTTGCGGGATACGTACAAGCTGGAGAACGCGATATCGGGCTGGAACTGCGTACCCCTTCGCCCGATGGTATACGTCTCCTTCGTCAAAAACTTCCGTTTGTGCAGTTGATCGGGATCGCCCTTTTTCACCAATAGATAAATACTGTCATCCAACGTGTATCACCTCAAACCAGATCGGGGCTGCCAGCTTCTCATTTACGCAGAATTGAACCATTCGATTGATACTTTCTCATGAAGAGAGACCGCATCTCGAAAATTACACACGCGCTCCCCAAATTTTCATAGCGTCCACACTATTACCATCCTATACGTGAAAAATGGCTCAAAGTCAATAGCTTTGCATTCTAGCAACTCTCCCAGACTCGCTCACCACGTAACCGTCTACCGGAGAAAAGTAATACGCGCTCCCGTCACAATCAAACTCGTAGAATTGCCCGTAGACACCGGCAAATCCCTCCAAATTCTTGGTTCCGACGTATCTGACCGATTTTGCCGGCGGCTCGACTTCCGGACTGTTTTTCATGTACACAGTCGCTTCGGAAATCGTGAGGCCAAACCCGCCCTCCGGCATCTCCTCTCTGCGCTTCTCATCCAGCAGCCAGCCTCCGCCGCGCTTGACCAGCGTGCTGATCTCGTAATAGCCGCTGTTCAGGTCATTGGCGAACCACATCGTTTTCACGACGATGCGGCTCTCTGTCCGCTCCTGAATCGCGGTGCGTGCCAGCAAAGCGCCTGGATCGTAGTGAAACAGGTACAGACGGGTAGGGTCAACGCCACCTTTGTAGTATTGCTCGAGCTGCTCCTCGTCGATAAAGCGGTCGGTCATGAACAGCCGCACCTCTTCCCGCACCGATTCAAAAGGCAGTTCCTGACTTTTTGCTCCTGCCAATCGCTGATACGACTGATTGGAGATTTCCAGCAGACGGTCCGCGGCCCACTGCGGGCTTCCTTCCGGCGAAGCGGACGCGGCCACGGCTGGCGTGCCTATGGCTTCCCCTACTTCGGACGACGACGCTGTATCGGGTGCCGCAGGCTGCTGCGAACAGCCCGCGATCCCCAGTGCAAAGAAAACGCCAAGAAACCTTGCAAAAGACTTCATCAAAACTCTCACACTCCCCTGAAAATTGCAAATGGATCATTTCGTTGTCAGAAATGCTTCTTGCCACCCCGTACAGAAAACTGATATAAACTGATATGTAAAACCTACTCTCGTAAAAGCGAGGAATCCTATCATGATCGTGACGCGACTCTGGAAGTTGTTTCTCTCATTGTCCATATGCATCTGCTCACTCGTCATCGGGACTTTTCCGGCATCCGCTGCCACTGCCGCCTCCTCTGGCATCACGGTGCTAATGGACGGCTATCCATTAGCCTTTCCGACGCCGCCGGTGATCGAGAAGGGCACGACATTGGTGCCATTCCGCGCCATCTCCGAAGCAATGGGTGTCGACGTTCAGTGGGACGGACCGACGCAGACGATTACGGCGATTCAGACAAATGAACAAGATCAAAAAACGGTGAAAATGACGCTGGGCAATCCGCAAATTTTCGTCAATGGACAGACGGTTGGGCTCGCCGTCGCTCCGTATGAACGAAACGGCAGCACCCTCATTCCGCTGCGCTTTTTTAGCGAACAGTTCGGCGCAAAGGTGAGCTGGGACGAATCGACCAAGACTGTCTCCATTGTCTCACCCGCACGAGATATGTACAGCCTTGCCTTTTACGCGATCTCGTCTTTTGCGCAAAAAGACTTGATTTCCCGCTTTGACTCTGTCGCATTTGGCTGGAGCCGCATCGACAAAGACGGCAGCCTGACCCTCTCCGGCAGCGACTTTTACTGGCCGCAGCCAGCGGGCTCCACGACGCCGGAGACGATCATCGGCGAAGCGAAGGCGGCCGGTACGACACCTTATCTGATGGTCTTTGCGGCAGACGGGAGCGGCGAGCTCACCACCCTCCTGACCGACAGAAGCTTGCGGGAAAAGGCAATCGCGGGTATTGTCAAAATCGTGCAGGAAAAAGGACTGGAAGGCGTCGTCCTCGATTTCGAAGGTCTGGGAATGAACGGTCAGGCCACCGAAATCAAGCAAGACTACAACGAGTTCGTGCAGCTGCTCTCGGGGCAAATCAAACCGCTTGGCGCCAAGCTGACACTGGTGCTCCACCCGCTGAACGGGGCTTACCAAGGCTATGATTACGCCTCTCTGGGGAAGCTGGCGGATGATCTCGTGATCATGGCGTACGCGTACGAAAACGAGAAGGGTCCTGAGCCCATGGACAAGGTCGATCAGGCGATTCGACTGGCTTTGGCTAAAGTGCCAAAGGAAAAGCTGATTCTGGGCATCTCCATGGGAAGCGAAAACGATCAGTCCGTGAACCAAAAAATCGGTCTGGCGAAACGCTACGGCCTCAAAGGGTTTGCGCTGTGGCGGCTCGGCTTGATCAGTCAGGCGGCAATGAGCCGTGTGCAGGAAGCCGTCTCGATGAAGTAAAGAATCAGGTGAGGAAGTGTTAAGCTCCCGCAGATCGTCGGATCGCGGGAGCTTTTCCATGCGGAAAGGAAAAAGCGTGGTCTCCAGGCCGTCCGGAGAAGTTTCGCCACCGCTGTTTTCCTACGTCAAAAAGCTGTCAGGCATCCGGTCCTTTGGTCGGCCAGACACTGACAGCTTCGTTCATTTTACGAACAGTGTTGAAGTTTTGCTTGCTGTACGCCAGGCTCGATCGCGAGGACGTGACATTCTCCGTTCGGAACATAGAGCTTGTACGCCACTCCTTTGGGAACGACGATGAGCTCCCCTGCCTCTACCCATATGTTACGCTCATGATACATCATGAGCAGTCTGCCTTTTACTACAATCAGGAGTTCATCTTTGTCATCGTGCTGCTGCCAGGCGAATTCCCCTTGCAGCTTTTCCAGCTTGATTGCGGACCCGTTCAGTTCACCGACAATCTTGGGCCCCCACGCTTCCTGAAACATTGAAAAATGATGAGCGATGTTTACTTTTTCCATGATGATCTTCTCCCCTTTTGTACCTTGATGATACGAAAACGAGGGGGGAAGATAAATAGAACACGTCTCACAGTTTGTCTCACAATACCCTCATAAGATGCAGAATAGTGAAACAAATACGCGGATCACCCGCAGATTCTCCTTCGGACGAAATCCAGCACTACAGACACGTACAGCTCGTGTTCGTCCTTGATGACGCTGTGGCTGCTGTTTTCAAAAATGACGAGCTCGCTTTCTGGGATCAGACTGGCGATTTGCTCGGAATCTTCCACCGGAGTGATCCAGTCGTGGCGAGCTCCCATGACCAGCGTCGGCGCCGAGATGGCGGGCAACTGCTCCCGCAAGTCGAACGTCTTCAGGAAACCGCCGAACCCCGCGTTCAGCGCCTGATAGGAGCGATTGGATCGCGCTCGTGCATCCCTCGCCTGTTGCCGCTCTTCCTCGCTCGGTTCCGGATTGTGAGTGAACGAGTAAAGCGGGGCCATCCGTTCGTAGAAGAGCTGGAGCTGCTCCTGGGAGGAGAACGCCCCGTCCCACAGCACCTGGGCGATCTCTTTCATTTCCGGCGTCCCTCTCTCCTCGACGATTTTTTTCGCCTTGTCCAAGAACTCGTAGCTGGGCGAGGTCGTGAGCAGCAAAAGGCCCGCCACGTGCTCCGGATAGCGCAGGGCGTACGCTTGGGCGACCATGCCGCCGTACGAATGGCCGTGCAGGACAATCCGGTCCAGCCCCAGGTGCTTTCGCAGCGCCTCGATGTCTTCCAGGTTGTTTTCCAGTGTGTACGTCTCCATCGGGCCTTGCGCAGATCGTCCGCTTCCCCGATTGTCGATGTAGACGAGCTGCATCTCGTCCGCCAGCGGCGTCAATCCTGGCTTGTAGCCCGTGTGATCGCCGCCCGGCCCGCCGTGCAGGACAAAGCAGGTCGGCTTTTGCCGCAGCGTCGGTCCGTCCGGTACCCATCCCATCCCTTCCACGTCAAAGAAAATGCGAGTCCCGTTTACGTGTGCGTACATGTGCAGTCTCTCCCCTTTTTAGGAATATAGATGACACTTGACCATCTGCCCGTTCACCATCGTTTCCGCAGGCACCTTTGTCCGGCAAATGTCCATGCAGCTCTGGCAGCGCGGGTGAAACCGGCACCCTTTCGGCGGATTCGCCGGGGAGGGCAGATCTCCTTGCAAAATGATCCGCTCCTTCTTTTCGTCCGGGTCGGTGACCGGGATGGCGGAGATCAGTGCCCTCGTATACGGATGCAACGGATTTCGAAACAGCTCCTCCTTGGAAGCCAGCTCCACGATTTCTCCCAGGTACATGACCGCCACCCGGTCTGAAATGTGCTCGACCACTCCCAGGTCGTGGGAGATGAAGATGTACGTCATCCCGAATCGCTCCTGGAGATCTTGCAGAAGGTTCAGGATCTGCGACTGGATCGACACATCCAGCGCAGAGACCGGCTCGTCCGCGACTATCAGGGCGGGACGGAGCATGAGCGCCCGGGCGATTCCAATGCGCTGCCGTTGACCGCCTGAAAATTGATGGGGATAGCGGTCGAGCTGGGAAGGATGGAGTCCGACGACGCGAATGGTCTCTTCGATCAGCGAGCTCCACTTCTCTTTGGCTACCTTCTGGGCAATAAGCGGCTCTTCCAGGATGCGGCGAATCGTCAGCTTGGGATTCAATGTCGCAAACGGGTCCTGAAACACCATTTGCAGCTGGCTCCGCATGGCCCGCATCTCTTTTCCCGTCAGCTTGGTCAAGTCCTTTCCCCGGTACCGGATTTCTCCCGCCGTCGGCTCCAGCAGCCGCAGCAGGCAGCGCCCTGTCGTCGACTTGCCGCAGCCCGACTCGCCGACAATGCTCAAGGTCTCGCCCTCGTATACGGTGAGAGTGATTCCGCTTACCGCCTGGATGGACGATGCAGGCCGAAACCAGCCGCGCTTGGAGGCAAAGTGCTTTTTCAGTCCCTTCACTTCAAGGATCGGCTTTTTCACGATGATTCCCTCCCCACTGCCGCAGCCTCTGCCTCGTGCAGCCAGCATCGGCATGCAGAGCCGTCCGTCATCTTCATCAGCTCAGGATTTTGCTGCTGGCAGATCGGCATCGCCTCCGGGCATCTCGGAGCGAAGCGGCAGCCTGCGGGCCACTCCCCTGGAGAAGGTACGTTTCCCGCAATGGCGTACAGACGTTTTTCGCCGCGGGCGTTATGCGGCACCGACCGGATCAGGCCCATTGTATAGGGATGCTTCGGGCTGCGCAGCAGCGTGCGGACATCCGCTGCTTCGATCACTTGACCGGCGTACATCACCAGCACGCGGTCGCACATCTCCGCGACCACTCCCAAGTCATGCGTAATCAGCATTACCGACATCCCCGTCTCTTGCCGCATGTCGCGCATGAGACCAAGCATTTGTGCCTGGATGGTCACGTCCAGGGCCGTCGTGGGCTCGTCGGCAATCAGCAGCTGCGGCTGGCAAGCCATGGCCATTGCAATCATCACGCGCTGCCGCATCCCGCCGGAGAGGCGATGCGGATACTCCCCGTAGATCTCGCCGGCCCTGGGGATCCCTACCTGGGCGATCAGCTCGATGGCGCGACGCTTGCGCTCCTCCTGCCCGAGAGAGGTATGGAGCTTCAACACCTCCCCGATTTGTCTGCCGATCGTCAGCACGGGATTGAGCGAGGTCATCGGCTCCTGGAAAATCATCGCGAGCCGATTGCCGCGAATTGACCTCATCTCCCTTTCCTCCAGCTGAAGCGTGTCCCTTCCCTCGAACAGGACACTGCCCGCCACCACTTTGCCGTTTTTCCCCAACAGCCGCATGATCGACAGGGACGTCACGCTCTTGCCGCAGCCCGACTCTCCGACGATGCCGAGCGTCTCTCCTTTTTGCACGGTGAAATCGACCTGGTCCACGACCGTCACCGCTTTTTTGCGGCCGGTAAATTGGGTGGTCAACCCTTTTACTTCCAGCACAGGCGGTTGGCGATTCATTCGGTACCTCCGATCCGCAAGCGAACTTGCCGTTTTGTGTTATACTTCTGCTCATATTCAAAGAGAGTAAATATTCTGAAAGGGGATTCCACCATGAACATGGACAATATTGAGGCATTCCTGTATGCGTTTCAGCTCGGCAGCTTCAACAAAGCCGCAGAAGCCCTCTATTTGACCCAGCCTTCCATTACGGCCAGGATCCAGACGCTGGAGAGGGAACTGGAAGGCCCGTTGTTTCACCGGGACGGCGGCAAGCAGATCGTCCTGACCGAACGCGGCAAGCAATTTCTTCCCTATGCCCAAAAAATCCTCCACGCCTATCAGGAAATATCCTCTACGCTACGCGAGCAGCCGCATACGGAAAACAGCCTGACAATCGGCTGCACGCTCTTGATGTCGACCCATATCCTCCCGGAAATACTGCCGATCTACCGCAAAAAGTATCCGGGGGTGGGCATTCGAATCCTCGTCGGCTCTTCCGCTTACGTCATGGACAAGGTCTTGAAGAAGGAAGCCGATTTCGGCCTGGTGCGAACGGTGTCCCATCCTTTGATCGAATCGTATCACTTGCATACGGACACGCTGCGTCTGGTCGTGCCGCCCCAGCATCCGTTTCGGGCGCTGCCGTCCCACAAGCTGAACTGGGAGCAAGTGGGCAGGGAACCGCACATCGTCCTCGCCCACGGCACCATCGAGTGGCTGATGGTCCAGCGCCACTACCACCGAAATCAGATCAACCCGCACATCATGATGGAGGTCGACAATTTCGAGGCAGCGAAAAAGATGGTTATGCGCGGAGTCGGCATCAGCTTCCTGCCCGAGCTCTGCATGGCCGAAGAGCTGGCGAACGGCCTGCTTCACGAAATCAGGCCGCAGCCCGCAGCCCAGCTCACCCGCAAAATCGAAATCATCCATTTGCGGGACGCCAATCGGGAGCTGGTCGAGTTTTTCATCCATGCCGTCAAATCATTGGACCGGAAAACGCTATTGAGCAAATCCGTCTAGCTCGCTTTCGGGTCAAAGATGTCCCGCAGCGCGTCACCCAAAATGTTGACGGCAAATACGACAATCGTGATCGAGAGTCCGGGAAAGGTAGCCAGCCACCAGGCGTCGTGAATGTATTCCTTCCCTTCGCTCAGCATCGTCCCCCACTCGGGCGTAGGCGGCTGCGCCCCCAGTCCGATAAAGCTCAGCGCAGCCGTGTCGAGGATCGCGATTCCGATCTGCAAGGTCGTGTACACCAGCAGCGGGCTCATGATGTTGGGCATGATTTGGACGAGCAGGATCCGCGCATGCGAGGTGCCGACCGCCCGGCTGGCCTCGACGTATCCGGAAGCCTTGACAGTCAAAGTGGCGCCTCGCGTCAGCCTGGCGTACTTGGGAATGCCCGCAATCCCCACGGCAATCATCGCATTGGTCAAGCTCGGGCCGAGAATGGCCACAATCGCCATCGCCATGATGATATTGGGAATGGCGAGCAGCATATCCATGATTCTCATCAGGACCAGGTCGACGGCTCCGCCGACGAAGCCGCTCGTCACCCCGATGAACGTGCCGGTAAAAAAGGTAATGGACACCGCCATGACGGCCACCAGCAGCGTCACCCTGGCTCCGTGCAGCAGCCGCGACAAGACATCGCGTCCGATCGAATCGGTCCCCAAGGCGTGATCGGCCGATGGCTCCGACAATAGCGCCTCGTAAAACGGCTGAGTCGGATCGTGGGGGGCCAGCCATGGACCGGCGATTCCTACCGCGATGACGACCAGCAGCACTCCCAGGCTGTACCGCGCCTTCGGACTGCGCCAGAGTTTTTCCAGAAAGCTGTCCTCCCGCATCCATGTCGTCTTGCCTGCCCCTTTTTGCGAAGGAGCCTCAGGCGGCGCGGGAAGAACCGGACTTGCCTGATTCATGCTTACGTCCCCTCCCTCGGCTGTCCGACTTCGATTCGCGGATCGATCACGCTGTACAGGACGTCGACCAGCATGTTGATCAAGACAAACATGACTCCGATGAACAGGATGATCCCCTGGACGAGCGGGAAATCGCGGGACGCGATCGCGCTGATCGCGAGCGATCCGAGCCCCGGCCAATCAAACACCCGCTCGATGATGACCGTGCCTCCCAGCAAGGAAGCGATCTGCAGCCCTACGATCGTCACCACGGGGATCATCGCGTTGCGAAACGCATGGATGAACAACACGGCGCCTTCGCCCAGCCCTTTTGCCCTGGCCGTGCGAATGTAGTCAAAGGAAAGAACTTCGACCATCCCGGCTCTCGTCAACCGGCTGATGACGGTGGACGCCAGCACGCCGAGCGTAACGGCGGGAAGCACGAGATCCCGCAGCCCGGTGCCGCCCGCGATGGGAAACCACCCGAGCTTCACCGTGAAGAGCATGATAAGCAGAATCCCCAGCCAAAAGCTCGGAACTGAGACGCCGAGCGTGGCGATGCTCATCGCCGAAAAATCCAGCAGCGTATCTTTGAATTTGGCGGCCAAAATCCCCATCGTAATGCCGATCAAAATGGCGAGCAGCATTCCGCTGGCCGCGAGCTTCACCGTAGCGGGAAAGCGCTCCATGATTTCCGTCAGGACAGGGCGTCCGGTTTTGAAGGACGTCCCCAAATCCCCTTGCAATACGCTCGACATGTAGTGTACGTACTGCGCCGCAAGCGGCCGATTCAGTCCGAGCTGTTCCCGCAGGGCATGGACTTGCTCCGCCGTCGCATTTTCCCCCAGCATGATGCGAATCGGATCGCCCGGTATCAAATGGATCAGCGCAAAGGAGAAGAGCGAAATCCCCAGAAGAACGATCAGCCCGGAACCGAAGCGTTGGAGGATAAACGATCTCATGGCTGGTTCACCCAGCTATCCTGGTACATCAACCCTCGCAGCGGATGGATCCGGACTCCTTCCACCGGCTTGCGCACGACGTTGAACTGCTTCTCGGTGTAGAGTGGCACCCACCACGCCTGCTCTACGACGTACTTTTGAATCTCCGTGTACACTTCCTTGCGTGCCGCGCTGTCCACGGTGGTCCGTCCTTTGACGAGCAGGGCGTCCAGCTTTTCGTCGTGGACGGCGCTGAAGTTCAGCCCATTGGCGATCTGGCTCGAATGGAGGAACAGGTAGAGGACATCCGGGTCGTTCAGCGTGTATCCCATCAGTGTCATGTCAAAGTTTCCTTTGGTCGCGGTGTCTACCAACGCGCCCCACTCCAGCGTCACGATCTTCACCTCGACCCCGACGTCCTTGAGCATCGCTTGAATCAGCTGCGCCGCCTGGGCCCACGTCCCGGTTTGCGCCAAAATTTCCAGCGTCAGCGGTTTGCCGTCCTTCTCGAAGATTCCCTGCGCATTCTTTTGGTAACCGGCCTTTTCCAGCAGCGATTTCGCTTCGTCCACCTGATAGCTATATCCGTACTCCTTGACGTTTTCATCGTAGCCGAACAGCGACGGGGGCAAGGGACCGTAAGCGACGACGCCCTCGCCCTGGATGACCGCCTTCATGATCGCCTCCTTGTTGATCGCCTTGTTCAAGGCTTGCCTGACTTCCAGCTGTTGAAACACGGGTTTTCGCGTATTCATCATGATGAACAGGCCGAGTCCGTTGCGGAGCATTTCCTTTACCTCGTATTTGGGATTGTCCTTGTACTTCTTCACGTCCTTGGCGTCGATTTTCGAAGCGATATCGATGGAGCCGCTCTCCAGCGCCGCGAGCATCGTCTGGTTTTCGCTGATGAATTTGTACACCAGCTTGTCCGGATAGACAGCACCCTGGTTTTTGGCGATCGGGTCGGCCCAGTTGAAGTCCTCGTTTCGCACGAAGGAGATGGACTGCCCATTTTCCCAGCTGTCGAACTTCCACGGTCCGACGCCTACCGGTTGACGACCGTACTTGTCTCCCGCCTTTTGGATGGCTGCCATGGACAGTGGCTGCAGCCAGCCCGGGTCGCTCAAGTACTGGAGCAGCGGTGCGAACGGCTCCTTGAGGGTAAGGACGAGCGTCTTGTCATCAGGCGCTTCGACAAAGGCCACTTCGGACAAGTTGCTGCCCGCCACCTTGGCTGCCGTCGCCGGATCGAGCGCGCGACGGTATGTGTCGGCAAACGATTTGGCCGTCAGGGGAGTCCCGTCGTGAAACTTCACCCCGGAACGAATGGCAAACGTCCACGTCTTTCCATCCTCGGAAACTTTCCAGCTCTCCGCCAGATACGGCTTGAATTCGAGTGTTTCGGGGTCCTGGGTGACCAGACCTCCTCCGAGGTTGCCGGCGATCTGATTTGCGACCGCCATCCCGGTTTTTTGAATGTCCAACTGGTCCGGCTCGTCCTTGATTCCGATGGTGATGGTTCCGCCTTTTTTCGGCGCAGCACTGGAAGCTGCCGGCGTCTCTGCGGAAGGTGCCGTGGAAGCCGGTGTGGATGACGTCGTCGTGCTTCCGCCGCACCCTGCCAGCAGCGAAACGGACAGGGACAGCATCGCTGTCGTCGCCACCCATTTTTTTACAGATACGCTTTTGCGCATTTCATCGCCCCCTGAAGAGTGAACAAGATATATCAATACCGTACCATTTTTTCTGAAAATATAGATTATTGGACATTTCTATAGGGTATAGAGGGACGCTCGCACGCAAAAAAGCGGCCGACTCTACCAGCCGGCCGCTCATTTCTTATTTCCCGGTTTCATCGATTTGGCGGTTTTCCAAAGGGATCCACCCGCTCAAAAGGGCACCGCCTTCCGCATGATTGGCCACAGCGAGGTCCCCCCCGTGCTGGCGAATGATTCTTCGTGATATGGTAAGCCCCAGTCCTGCTCCTCCCGTGGCTCGGCTTCTCGACCCTTCCCCGCGATACAAGGGTTCAAAAGCGCACCGAAGCTCCTCCTCGGAAAAGCCCTGCCCGGAATCGCGAACCGCGAACGTTACTTTGCCATCCTGCTGCCGGCACTGCACCACAATTTCGCCATCATCCGGCGTATGTCTGACCGCATTTTCCAGCAGGTTGGTCCATGCGCGTTCCAGCAGGTGTGCATCGCCACTGATCATGCAGGAAGGCTCAACCGCGTTCTCCACGATCGAGATGTTCTTTTGCCTGGCTTGGAGCCTCAGGGATTGAATCGACCGCCCGATCACACCTGAGAGGTCAACGGACTGTCTGCGAAGCCCAACGTCCGGGTATTCCGTCTTGGCATACGTGAACAGATCCTCCACAAGTCTGTCCAGCTGGGCTGACTTTTCCTTGCAAACCGCTACATACTTGGCCATTTTCTCCGGAGATCGGGCGATGCCTTGCGTAAGTCCGTCCAGATAGCCTCGCAAAGCGAATAAGGGCGTACGCAAGTCATGTGCCATGGCAGCCATGACAAACCGCCGTTCCTCTTCCAGCTCCACTTGCTTCCGGAACGATTCCTTGAGCCCGGAAACCAGCACCCGAAACCCTTCTCGAACTTCTGCCATTTCCGCTATGGCTGCTGGAGGCAGCGTTCCATCAAAATCCCCTTTTGCCACCTCCCGGGCATGAAGGCTCAATTCTTCGAGCGGCTTGATAATCAATCGTCTCATGGCAACCCCGATGATGACCAAGGCGAGAAAGAAACCGGCAATCGCTGCCATCATCTGCATGGCCCTCGGATTGGATTCGTAAATCGCCACTCTGCCGATTACGCTGCCGTCCTGCACGACTGAAAACCTCTCCGTTTTCGCGAAGGCTGGTTTCTTTCCCGCGTTCGTTTGAAAAATCACCTGGTTGTCTCCCGAGAGGATGGATGCCCCCAAACCCATTTCTTCCAGCTGACGGCTCAGTTGGCTTTGCCATGCGGCGTCCGTCCATTTTTCCGGATGGTTCTCCACCAGTCGAACCGCTTGCTCTACTTTTTCCTGTTCGGCTTCATTCGTTACAAAGCGGAACGTTTTCGTTTCCATAAAATGGCCCGCCAAAAAGAAGATCCATGGCAGTAGAAACACCAATAGCAGGCTGAGAATGGTAAAATTACGAATGCGTATGGTTATCATGCTTTTCTCCCATGAACCGATATCCGATCCCCCACACGTTGACGATCCATTTCGGGTGATTCGGGTCCGCTTCTATTTTGTCCCGGAGTCGACTGAGATGGACGCGAACGGTGTGCCGGTCTCCCACGCCATCCCAGAACCGATCCAACAGTTGATCGTAGGAAAAGACGTATTTCGGGTGTTCGGCAAACAATCGCAGCAATTCGTACTCTTTGGGTGTCAGAGCGATCATCTCGCCATTGGCCCGTACCTCCCTCGCCGATAAATCCAGGATGAGACCTCCGTAATCCAGGACTTTTCTCTTGGACTCTTGTTGAACATGGGCGCGCCGCAAGACAGCCTTCACTCTCGCGACAATCTCCCCGGGCGAGGCTGTTTTGACGATGTAATCATCGCCTCCGAGCGCCAGCCCCCGAATCTTGTCTACGTCATCGCTGCGTGCACTCAAGAAAAGGATGGGGACATTGCTTGTTTCCCGGATGTGCCGGCAAAACTCGAAACCGTTTTGTCCCGGCATCATGATGTCGAGGATGATGCAATGAATGGTGTCACGTCCCAGCACAGCCAGTGCTTGAACCGTGTCACAAGCGGTTTGTACCCGAAAGCCATCGTTCTCCAAAAAATCCCGCAACAGCTCGACGATGCTTTGATCGTCGTCTACGACTAGAACCGTCTGCCATTCCTTCACGCATGCCGCTCCTTTCCCGTAGGGCCTTACTCTTCGAACACTTCAGTCCTCTCAAGTTACCTTTTTTTTCGCCCGGGAACAAGCCGGCGCATGCAGATTGTGATGGTTTGTTGATACTTTCGTGACAGTTTCCCCGCTTTTTTGGTGACAGCTGGCCGTTATTCTTTTCGGAGTGGCAGCGCCTGGGAACGATCCTGCAAGGCATACACTTGATAAACGCAAGGGAGAGCAAAATCATGAAAAAGACCGTGAGCCTATCCATTTTCGTCATCTCGCTGATGTGGGTATTGCATACCTTTTCCAAAAATTTTGTGGTGGACCCGAGTATCGCGAAATTCCTCTCGAACAAGGATCAGCTGATCCCGAATGAAGCCCTGTGGCTTTTCATGATTCGGCTTCATATTTCGCTGGCCATTGTGTCCCTGATTACCGGCCCTCTAGGCGCTCTGAAAGCGGTCCGGGCGAAATCGAAAAGCTTTCACCGCTGGAACGGCCGCATCTACGTCCTGTCGATCCTGCTCAATTTCGTCCCGGGGATGTATGTCTCTTTCTTCGCGACAGGAGGATGGCCGAGCACCGTCGGCTTTCTCCTTTTGAACACGCTATGGCTGGGAACGACCTTCCTCGGTTACCTTTTCATCAAACGGAAAAACACGATCCTGCACAGCCAATGGATCGTACGGAGCTTCTTTTTGTCCTTTGCCAATATGACGATTTACGTATTGGTGGCCATCTCCCATCACGCACTGGGCTTTTCCTATGGGGATTCGTACCGGATCGCCGTCTGGCTGTGCTGGATCATCAACCTGCTGCTTGCAGAGCTTTTCATCCGGAGGAAGACATTCCTGTAAGCGCAGAAGCACGAGCCTGCCAGGATGGATCACAAACAAAAGGAGCGTGCCGAGGCAGCTCCTTTTGTTTTCCGTTATCGGCGAACTTTCATGGGCAGGCGAGACAAGGCCTGGCCGGCAGCTGAGGGCTGCAAGCTCGCCTCCAGATCAAAGCCGGATACGGGTTCAATGTGCGAGAACGTTTCCAGAAACGTTCTCATCGCTTTGTTCACTTCCATTCTCGCCAGAGGCGCTCCCAGGCAGAAATGCGGCCCGTTGCCGAACGTCTGATGCCGGTTGTTGTTTTCCCGGTGGATGTTCAGCGTGAACGGATCTTCGAAGACTGCCTTGTCGACATTTGCCGCACTCATCCAGGCGATCACCATATCCCCTTTTTTCAGTTTGACGCCGAGGACCTCGTTATCTTCCTTCACCATGCGATCCATTTTGCTGATATGAAAACGGTAGCGCAGCATTTCTTCGACGAACGGGGACACGAGGTTGGGGTCGCTCCTCACTTCCCCGTAAAGCTTGGGATCGTCGTACAACAGCGAGTAGAACGAGTTCGCGAGCAAGTGGCTCGTTGTTTCCATGCCTGCCCCGAGGAGAAACATCGTCATCCGGACAATCTCGTCATCCGTGAACGTTTCTCCCTCGAATTCGGCTTGAATCAAATCCGAAATGATATCGTCGGCGAGGTTCGCCCTCTTTTCCACCACGAACGGATGCAGGTACGCAAAATACTCCTTCGCTGCCTTCTCCTTCATTTTGTTGACTTCCTTGGCGTTTTCCTGATGGAACGGCATGAACAAAATATCGACCCATTTTTTGAACAAAAGCTTGTCCTTGTGCGGGACGCCAAGCAAGTCGGCCATGATGATGATGGGAAGGGGTGTCGTAAAATCCCTGACGATATCAATCTCCTCTCCCATCTCGCCTATCAGATCGTTCACCACCTGCTGAATCCGCGGTTCCCAGGCTTTCAGGCTTCTCGGGGTGAATGCAGCTGAAAGCAGGGAACGGGACTTGCGATGCTCCGGAGGGTCACTGCTATGAATGTTCAGGCGGTCCGGGACGCTGCCTTCCTCTGTGCCGGTACCGACAGCCGTTACGGTACGGTCGCGCTTGCTCGAAAACAGCTCGTAGTCTGACAGCACGCGCTTCACATCTTCGTATCGAAACACATTCCAGGTATCCGTCCCTGCGTGATAATGAACGGGTTCGTCCTCCAGCATCTTCCTATACCACGCCATCGGGAAGAATTCTTCGGATTTCTTCCGGAAGCCCGTAATATCATTCCGATGAATAATTTCGCTTTGCATCAATCTGCCTCCCACTGGTTTCATAACCCTTATAGCATGAGTAAAAAATCGGCTGCTATCCGTCGTTTGGGAGGGAAAAGCATCGCTCGAACTGTCGCGGAGGAATAGACCAACCGTCCAAGGCAAACATTATCACTGTCAAAAACTTCAAGGAGGGCACCCGGAATGAACAAGCAACGTGCCAAAGAAATTGCTGCATCCCCTGTCATGGCGAATGTGACCTGCGACGGAATCCCCGTCTATATCCAGCATGTAGATGAAGAAGCCGACTTGGCGCGAATCTACCCGCTCGATCAGCCGGAGAACCAGATGAGCGTGCCTGTGAATTCCTTGATCGAACACCGGTAAGCCTGCGCAATCAAAACCGGCTTGGCCCGGTCGGACCCGGCCGAACAAAAACAGACAGGGGAGCAACGGCGGAAGCCTCGCAAGGCTCCAATCGCTGCTCCCCTACTTTTGTGCATGCCCGCGGCTTGACGGGATACCCAGTCAGTGCAGCACGTTGAGCAAAAACGTCAACGTCCCCACGCTGATCACCGTCGTCACCAGCACGCTGCTGGATACGAACTGCGGCCGCATGTTGAACTGGATCGCGTAGATCGCCGTCGTGGCGGCGGAAGGCATCGCGGCGAGAATGACCAGCACATTGCGCAGCAGCGGATCGATGGGAAAGAAGAGGCAGATCAAATACGCCAGCATGGGGGATGCGATCAGCCGAATGACGCTCGCGACGCTGAGCCCTTGCCATTCGAGGTTGGTGGACGATACGTTGGCCAGCTGCATCCCCAGGATCAGCATGATGACCGGAATCGCCGCCTGTGCTACCAGATCGATGGCCTGGTAGTAGCTCTCTGGGATGACGATCTGAAACTGCTGAAACAGGATCGCGACGATCACCGCATAGTTGGACGGCTGCTTGAAGACCGCCCGGATGGCGCTTCCTACCCCGCCTTTGCCCCGCGAAGCAAAATAGACCCCGAACACCCCCATGATGATCGAGTGCAGGACCATGATCTGTACGGCGTACGTAAACCCGGCATCTCCAAACGCGAACAAAATGATCGGCGTCCCGTAGTTGCCGCTGTTCATGAAGGCGGTCGACAGCATCATGGCGCTTTCCTGCTGCTTGTCGTACTTGAACAGCCTCGCAGTGAGCTGCGTGATTAGAATCAGCGCGACCAAGAGCAATAGCGAGATGATGACGATGTAAAAGAGCTGAAGATCCAGAGCCGTCTTGTAAAACGTGCGGAATACCAGGGCCGTCGTCAACACGTAAATCGCCAGCGTCGAAATCGGCTTGAGGTCCAGCTTGAAAATCCGCTGCAGAATGTACCCCGAGAGGAAGATCAACAGGACCGGCAAAATGACTTGAAGAAAGATCATGCGCGTACCCACTTTCCAAATCGAGTGAATGATACGAATAGTATATCAAAGCCGAAACCCTGCCCGGCGGTTTTTTTCTGACATTCTTCTGCTGCCAAACACGGAATGGGCATTGACAGTGATAATGATTATCAATATTATAATCTGTATGAAAAATGGGACGCCGTTCAGAAAGGAACATGACCATGGAACGAAGGGAACACGTCCATCCTTTTTTGCGGGACACGCTCCTGGAAATCAAGCAAACGGGCAAGCATTTCTACCCGCATGGCACCCCTGGCACCAAGGAAGCTGTACATACCCACACCCTTTTGTACGGAACAAAAGGAAAGGGCGAAGTGATCATCGACGGTTCCTCTGCCAAATTTGCGCGCAAGTCGCTTCTGCTTCTCCCCCCGCAGACGAGCCTTCAGGTGGTTCCCTCATCCCTGCAAGGGCTGGAGATGTATGCTCTTTCCTTTGAGCTGTATCGTCTCGCGGCAGCCGAGGATCACCGAAGAGTTTACGAGCTCGACCTTTCCTTTCCGCTTCGTGGTTTGGTGGAAAAGACGGGAAGCCGTACGCAGTACCTGCTCCGCCAATTGGCCAACGAAGTTCTCTCCTCGAAAGGGAGCCGCTCCCGATACCTGCTGGATCCCTTGTACGAACTGTTGGAGTTGTTGCTCGAAGAAAATCCCGACGAGGAGAGCCCGGCACTCCCCGTTTTGGAGGCCCCGGAGAGATGGCTGCCGCTCACCGTCCAATACATGCAGGAGCATTTTGACCGCGACATCAGCGTGGAAAAGCTGGGGGAACTGGCGGGGATGCACCCTGCTTATTTTTCTCATCTGTTCAAGCAAAAGATGGGCAAGACTCCCCACGAGTTTCTCACCCATTTGCGGATGAACAAAGCAAAGGAAATGCTGCTGGTCTCGGACAGAAAGATCAAGGAAGTCGCTCGTGCGGTCGGATACATCGATGAGTTTTACTTCAGTCGCCGATTCAAGACCGCCAGCGGCTATGCGCCCACCACCTATTCCAAGCAGCCTCACGTGAAAACAATCTCGCTCTCCTTTCCATATACCGAGCATCTGTTGACACTCGGGGTCATACCCTGTGCCGCCCAGACGCACGAGTACCTTCCCGCTGCCGTCAAAAGCCTGATGCTGCCCTTTCACGCGACCGACCCGTGGGAAATCAGCAGGCAGACTTTTTTGAAAATCGCCCCGGACCTGATCATCTGCAAGGACAATGTCTCCCGGATGGCGCGAGAAAACCTGAGCGACATCGCCCCGATCGTCACCGTTCCGTGGGCGAGCCTGGACGTCCTTGAGCATTTGCACAGGATTGCCGGAATCGTGAACAGGCAGCAAGCGGCCCAAGTCTGGATCGACCAGTACGAAAAAAAAGCGGAGCAGGCTCGTCGGCTGGTCACACAGCGAATCGGCGCCAACCGCTCTGCGGCGATTTGCGTCCTGCGGGAGACAGGCTGGCGCCTGTACGGCATGCGCAACATCGGACACGTGTTTTATCGCTCTCTGCAAATGTCCCCTCCTGATCGATTGTCGGCGGAAATGCAAAGACGCAGCGACGGGACCATGCCTACATGGGTAGCCATCTCCATCGACGAGCTGGGCCAATTTGAAGCGGATTACCTGTTCATGGTAGTCCCCTCGCGAGAAGAAGCGAAAAGGCAGTGGGAGCTGTTGCAAAGAAACGAAGCATGGCTGTGCCATCCTGCAGTCGCACAGGGCCGCTGCCGCTTTCTGGAGTGGGACCAATGGAAGGTATACGCACCCTATTCGCTGGAGAGGCAGTTGGACATGGCGGTGGATTTGCTTACCTCTCCCGTTAGCAGCGTCAGCTTGTAGCCATCGCCGCATCCCGAAAATCCAGTCTGGCGTGTCACGCTCTTCCGAATGTCTGCACGTTTTGGAAAAGTCCAAGGAGAAAAATCTTCATTTATGACATGTTCGAAAAGCAATTGGGTTCTTACAATAAACCTAACAGATAATGATTCTCACTATTAATGACAAGGACACCGAATCGATGAAGGGAAAAGTGTTTTCGATTGTCTTCGTGCTCGCGGTCATCGGACTTTTGCTGTCCATGTTTCTGGCCGTCTCTTACGGCGCCAAGGAGATCACGCTCACAACTGTGTGGAGCACGGTATTCGCCTACGATCCGGCCGTGACCAGCCATCAGATTATTCACGAGCTGCGCTTGCCCCGCGTGATCGGCGCTGCCGTGATCGGTGCCGCTTTTGCGGTCGCAGGAGCCCTGATGCAGGGGGTGACCCGCAATCCCCTGGCTGACGCCGGAATTCTTGGGGTGAACGCCGGCGCCACATTTGTCGTGGCGCTCAGCTTTGCCTTTTTCCCGCAGCTGCCGTACTCCGCCCTGATGCTTCTCTCTTTCGTCGGTGCTGTCATGAGTGCATCTTTCATTTTCCTGCTCGGCTCGGCAGCCCCCGGCGGCCTGACTCCCCTTCGCCTGACCGTTGCCGGGGCGGTGGTGGCAGCGCTGCTCCACTCGCTGAGCACCGGCATTGCGATTTATTTCGAGCTGAGCCAGGATTTGGCGTTTTGGTATGCAGGCGGACTGGGCGGGATCAAATGGTCACACGTGCAATGGCTCGCGCCCATCATTCTGCTGACGCTCCTGTGGACTCCGCTCTTGGGCCGCTCCATTTCCGCCATCGCACTTGGACACGATGTCGCCAGCAATTTGGGCGTGCAGACGAAGCGAATTCAAGTCATCGCGATGGTGGTCGCGGTCGTACTGGCCGGCGTCTCCGTATCGGCTGTCGGCTCCATCGGCTTTGTCGGACTGGTCGTCCCTCACATGGCACGCAAGCTGGTGGGAGTGGATTACCGCTTGATGGTTCCATTGTCCGCCGTGCTGGGAGCCATCCTGCTCGTCCTGGCCGATCTGGGCGCCCGGATGGTCAATCCCCCGAAGGAGCTCGCGATCAGCGTCATGGTGGCACTCGTCGGTGTCCCGTTCTTTCTCTACCTCGCGAGGCGGGAAAGGGGGGATTACTAGATGAACCAGCAAGAGGCGGCCAGACAAAAACGGGCTGTCCTAGTGAGCTTCTGGCTCATCCTGACCTGCGTGGCAGCGATTCTTTACAGCCTGCACACCGGTTCGATTCGCCTGTCTCCTTACCAGGTGCTCATGACCCTGCTCGGTTACGGTAGTGCGGATGATTCGCTCGTCCTGTTTGCGTATCGCCTGCCGCGCATCGTCATCACCATGCTGGCGGGGGTCGGCCTGGGGATATCCGGCGCGATCTTGCAAGGACTGTACCGCAATTCCCTGGCTGATCCAGGCGTTCTCGGACTTCATGCGGGCGCTGCTTTCGGGCTCGTCATCTTCGTCAGCTTCTTCCGCTCCCTGGAAGGCATGATCTCGCTCATCCTTCCGCTGTTTACGTTCGCGGGAGCCGTCCTGGCCGCGATCCTGATCGTCCTGCTCGCGTACGACCGCCACAGAGGCGTGATGCCGATCCGGCTGATCCTCGTGGGCATTGCGCTCGCTGCCGGGTTCAGCGCGGTGACGCTCTTTCTCTCTCTTCGTCTGGACGAGGGCACGTACGCTTTCGCCGCCAGGTGGCTGGCCGGGAATGTCTGGGGCCGGGAATGGGCGAATGTCCTGGCATTGCTCCCGTGGATTCTCCTCCTGGTGCCGTATGTCATCTCAGAGGCCAAGGTCCTGGATGCTTTTCTGCTGGGAGAGGAGGTCGCGATCGGGATCGGGACGCCTGTCAGACGGCAGCGTTACGTGCTCCTGTTTGCTGCCGTTGCCCTTGCGAGCGCCAGCGTCTCAATGGCAGGCGGCGTCGGCTTTATCGGGCTCGCCGCTCCTCATCTGGCCCGCCGGCTGGTCGGTCCTCTGCACCGATACATGCTGCCGATCTCGGGCCTGATCGGACTGGTCATTCTTGTCGTGGCGGACACCATCGGCCGGTCGATCTTTCAGCCGAATGCGATACCTGCGGGAGTCGTCGTGGCTGCTGTCGGCGCCCCCTACTTTCTCTACGTATTGGCAAAGACAAAATCATAGGATAGGTTGGGAATTCACCATGAAAAAATTCGTTGTGACCATGCTTGGCGCGCTTTCCTTGCTCGCCGTAACAGCCTGCGGACAAGCGCCGCAGCCGAGTGCCGAGAACACATCTGCACCCGCTGCAAACACGGCCCCTGCCAGCGCAGAAAATCCTGCCGGAGACGGCGATACGAAAAAGATCGCCTCCATGTCGATTCATTTGACCAACAATCTGTTGGCGCTGGGAATCACTCCTGTGGGCTCCGTCATCGGCGGGGATACCAAAGCCTTTTTGCCTCACGTGGCCGATCGCCTGAAGGACACCAAGCCGCTCGGCGTCGTAACCGATCCGGACATGGAAGCACTCCTGGCGTTGAAGCCGGATGTCATTTATCTGGACGAGAACTATTCGGGGAAAGATGTAGCGAAATACGAAAAGATCGCTCCTGTGGAAGTATTCAACCTCGATGACGGCACGTGGAGGGATACCCTGAAAAAAACCGGGAAACTGGTGAACCGGGAAGCCGAAGCGGAGAAATTTGTGTCCGACTACGACAAACAGACCGCTCATGTGAAGGAGCTCATTCATGCCAAGCTGGGCGAAGGAGCCAAGGTCATGGCGATCCGCGTCACCGCAAAGGAACTGCGCGTCTTCGGAATGAAGCGTCCGATGGGCCCCATCCTGTTTGATGATCTCGGCCTGAAGCCGGCCAACGGTGTGGAGAAAATCGACAAAGCGTACGAAGTGATTTCCCAGGAGGTACTGCCTGATTTTGATGCCGACGCCATTTTCGTGGTCGTGAATGCCGGCGACGAAGCCAAAAAGGTGTACGAGCAGCTCCAGGCGAATCCGCTCTGGCAAGGCTTGAAAGCCGTGAAACAGCATCACATCTACACCATCGGCGCACAGCCCTGGCTGGACTATTCCGCCCTTGGGAACAAAATGGCCATGGACGAAGCGGAGATCTTTTTCAAATAAGCGGTCTCCCTGCAAACGAACGAGCCCTGCCCTTCGCTTTTCACAAGCGGAGAGCAGGGCTTTGCAATATTTTTCCGGAGTGAAAAATGACCCCAGCTGACACATTCGAATGCGTGCCGCTAGCTTGTCCTCTCTATGGCAAAAACAGCTGCGGCGCCGTGTACAGAGCCGGCGAACCGCCTGTATGCAGGAACAGCACTTGGTCCTCCTTGGCAAACCTTCCTTCGCGAATCAACCCGATCAAACCTGCCATTGCTTTTCCCGTATAGACAGGATCGAGCAAAATCCCTTCCGTGCGGGCGACGAGCTGGACGGCTTCCACCATTTCCGCAGTGGGGATGGCATAGCCTGGACCGACGTACCGGTCCTCGCATTGGACGGTATCAGGACTCGGCTCACCCTTCAGCCCGATCGTCCTGGCCGTACTGCCGAGCAGCTCCAGCACCTTGGCCTCCTGGGATTGGCGGTCGCGGCTGACGTTTACCCCGATCACCCGCGTGTTCGAATTCCTCGCCCAAAATCCTGCCAAAAGTCCTGCCTGCGTCCCTCCGCTGCCGGTAGCGGTCACCACATAATCGTACGGCGTCCCCGACTCCCACGCTTGCTGCTCGATCTCCTCCGCGCAGGCCATGTACCCGAGCGAGCCGACTTCATTCGAGCCGCCGACCGGGATCAGGTAGGCTTTGCGTCCCTGGCTTGCCAGTTCATGCGCCAGCTTGTCCATGGCCGCGTGCATGTCGCCATCCGCCTCGATCACTTCGATTTTTTCCGCTCCCAGGAGGTGAAACAAAAGATGGTTGCCGCTCGCTTGCGGATCGTAGCCCCCCTCGGGCTCCGTCAATACCAGCTGGCATTTCAGCCCCTCGCGCACCGCCGCAGCCAGAGTCAAGCGGCAGTGGTTGGATTGGACGGCGCCGCAGGTGATGAGCGTGTCGGCTCCCTGTCTGACTGCGTCCGCCACGAGGTACTCCAGCTTCCGCGTCTTGTTGCCTCCTGCGGTCAGCCCCGTCAGATCGTCCCTTTTGATGGAAATGACAGGCCCTCCCAATTCCCTCGAGAGTCGCTCCAGTTTTTCGATCGGAGTCTGTCCAGTCGTGTAGCGCCTGCGCTCATAGCGAATCGGATTCATCGTTTTTCTCCTCTTTTCCTGCGTATCGTTGTCCTCTCCGATACAATACTCCCCTTTCGCCGGGATTCCTGCTGGAAACACGGCCGAAGGAGCCAGCGCCGGGCAAGCGAAAGAGTGCTCCCGCTATCTTTTCTTCCGCCTTTTCTTATGCGTTAGCAATGGAATGCCGATACATGTGGAGTGGGCAATCGCAGGATTTGCCTTCACGCAGATGCTCCGGCCTGTCTTTCAAACCCGCTGCTCTGATAAGGCCCGAATGGTTTGCGCTCCGCGAAACAGGGAAAAGATTATCTCCGGGCTTTCGACCGAATTTGGCAAAAGGAGTTACCATGATCAAAAGAAGAACCTATACCCTTCGATTCATTCTCGAGTGGCTCGTGGTCATTTCCGTTCTCGTCACGATGCTGATCGGGCTTGTTTCCTCCATACACGTCAATGAAGCCTCGCTCTCCGCCAGCTATCTGGAAAACAACTTTCGATACGCCCAGAAACTGGCGGGCAACACCACCGAGGTCGTGAGCGGCATGCAGAATACCGTGAACGCCTTGGCGATGCACACGGCTGAGCACCCGTTTTCCAACAAGGATCTGGACGACTGGTTTTCAGTCAACAAGCAGTACTTTCAATCTCTCTTCATCGCAGACGCCCACGGCATCATCCGTCAAGTCAGTCCCTCCGTCAAAGGGATCCTGCCCGGCACACAGCTTACCTCGCCCGCGTCACAGCAAGCCCTTCGGTTGAAACAGCCGTTTATCTCGGAGCCGTATTACGGCAAGGCAGGCCATCTCATCATTCTCGTTTCGTCCCCAATCGTGGACCAACAAGGGACGTACCAGGGCTTTGTCGGCGGAACCATTTACCTGGAAGAGGAAAATGCACTCAATCGGACGCTGGAGGAGCATATCTACGGAGACGGCTCCTATGTGTTCGTCGTCGACAAAACCGGCAGGCTCATCTTTCATCCCGAGAAAAAGCGCTTGGGGGATATTGTCACCATGAACCCCGCTGTCAAGCAAGCGTTGGAGGGCAAGAGCGGATACGCCGAAATCGTCAACAGCAAAGGCGTTTCTTTTTTGGCCGGGTACTCGCACGAAAAAATCACAGGCTGGGGCATCATCTCCCAGACTCCGCGCTCAGTCCTGGACAAATCCAACCGCCAGCTGGTCGGCAACCTGCTGTTGACCGCCCTGCCTTTTTTGCTGGTCACGGTCGCAATCGTCTGGCTGATCTCCAAAAACATCAGCAGCTCCTTGTCCAAGCTGGCCTTGTACTCGGATCGGTCCGTCGGGTCCGGAGGGGACGAGCCGGAGATCCCGACGACGACCTCTTCCATTTACGAGGTGCAAAAGCTGTACCAGAGCACGAGAATGGCGATCCGAAAAGTAAACCGGCGCTTGACCCAGCTTCAGGCAGAGGTCAGAACGGACGGATTGACCGGGCTTGCGAATCGAAAAACGTTCGACGCCGCCCTCCAGGAGCGAATCAGAAGGCAGGCTCCGTTTTCCCTCGTGCTGCTCGACATCGACCATTTCAAGAAGGTCAACGACTCGTTTGGTCACGTCACGGGAGACGAAGTCCTCAAGCAGGTGGCAAAGACGATGCTGGAGCAGACGCGGGAAGACGATCTTTGCTTCCGCTACGGCGGCGAGGAATTCGGCATCCTGATCGACGACGAGCACGTGCAGCTGGCCTGGCACATCGCCGAGCGTCTGCGTACCGCGATCTCCTCGCAAAAGCAGCAGACGGGCACCTCCATCACCATCTCTTCCGGTGTGGCCAACTTCCCTCTGCACGGAGCCAGGCCTGTCGAGATCGTGAGCATGGCCGATCAGGCGCTTTACCAATCCAAAGCAGATGGAAGAAACCGCACGACGCTTTTTCAGCCCAAGCAGGCTCGCTCCAGGCACGTACGCTGAAGCCTCGGTCGTTCGCCCGCCTCATGACAAAAAGCCGGTCATTCAGGACGGACTGTTCTGAATGTTCCCGGCTTTTTGCCTTTGTCATATCCCTGCTTTCTGCGCCAGTGATTCCATGACTGCCTTGCTTTCGTACAAGATGCGCTCTTCGTCCAATGTGAGCAGCTCGCGGTTTTTCATGACCAGCTTGCCGTCGATGATGACGTCCTCTACATCTTTGCTTGTGACGGATTCCACCAGGGAATTCACGAGATTGCGCGTCGGCCAGATGTGCGGCTGTTCGATGTTGACCAGAATGACGTCCGCTTTCTTCCCGACCTCGAGCGTGCCGATGTCGTCCTCGATTTGCAAGGCCTCCGCTCCGCCGGCCGTAACCATTCGCAGCAGGTCCTTGGCAGGAAGCACAAGCGGGTCAAAGACGGGCAGCCCCCAATAGGCATGGATGCCGGAGCGGAACACCCGGATCTCGTCCCACAGGCTGAGATTGGAGCCGGAGGACCCGTCCGAGCCGATGCCGATGGACATTCCCATCTGCATCATCCGCGGCGTTTTGGGAAATCCGTGCGAATTAAAGTTGGCTCGCGGGCAGTGGACGATTTTCACCTGCCGGTCCCGCAGCAGCTCCAATTCCTGCTCGGAGTACACGACGTTGTGCGCCGTCAGCAGGTTCGGCCCCAGCGCCCCCAAGGAATCCAGATACTCCACCGGCCGAAGTTTGTACTTCTCCAGGCAGTATCGTACTTCGTCGCGGTGCTCCGCCAAATGCGCATGCAGACCGGTCTTGTACGCTCTCGCCTTTTCGGCCGCCGCGGAAATCAGCTCGGGCGAGCATGACATGACCTGGCGAATGCCAAACCAGACCTGGATTCTGCCGTCCCCTTTTCCGTGGTATTGCTTGTACAGCCACTCGTTGTTGTCCAGAATCGCTTCCATCGGCTGCTTCATCGTGTCCGGCAGGAAGTCCCCGATATCGATGGACGAGCGCGTGATGGCAGCCCGCATGCCCGACTCGACCGTCGCTTCGATTACCTTGTGCATGTGGACGCCTCCCGCATCGGCAAACGCCGTCGTGCCGGACTTGATCATTTCCAGACAGCTGAGCTGGGCGCTCACATACGAATCATGCTCGTTCATGTTGCCCTCGTACGGAACCAGGATACGGGACCAGATCATCGGCAGCTCGTCCATCGTCCTCCCTTTGAGCAATTGCTGGCACGTATGCGTATGGGCATCGACCAGGCCCGGCATGCAGAGCTTTCCTTTGCCTTCGAGGACACTGGCGGCCTCGTACTTTTCCTTGAGCGCCGCATAGCTGCCGATCTCGACGATGCGGGAGCCGGCGATCGCGATCGATCGGTTCGGGGCAATCTCCCAATCAGGGGTGAGCAAGCTGCAATCCTTGATGATAATATCGCATTTCATGAAAAAACATCCCTTCCTTCGCGGGCCGCACTCAGCCGAGTGGCGGCCCGCATTCTGGTCAGACTCAACCGATTCGGTGGAAAAAGTCGTTCATAAACCGGTCCGCGTCCACCTGCACGCTTACCCTCGTAGTCGGCTCGGCTTTGCCTGTCCGATTCAGATCTTCCGTCGTCCGGCCCAAAGCGTCTTCCTCCAGATCTACCTGGATAAACATAGGAATGGTCCGCACCAGATCCGGATAGGCCGCTACCCCCACCGCCAACGGGTCGTGCAGCGCGCATCCCGGCAAATACGGGTGGAGTTCTTTATAGGCATCCAGATAAAATTGCGCGCTCGGTGCAAGCCGCTGTGCCAGTTTGCTTCCTCCATCCCGCCAGCGTTTCACATCCCGCGCCGTCAAGAGCGTTTTGCGGGTCACATCGAGCCCCACCATGGTGATCGGCAAAGTAGAGCCAAAGACGAGACTGGCCGCTTCCGGATCAATGATGATGTTGGCTTCGGCAAATTTGGTGACGTTGCCCACAGTCATGACCGCTCCGCCCATGATAACGACCCTTCCTACCATCTCCGCGATTTCCGGCGCCTTTGCGAGCGCCATGGCGAGATTCGTCAGCGGAGCGGTCGCCACAATCGTGAGCTCGGACTTGTACTTGTAGATGTGCTCGATCATGGCATCGACGGCATGACGGGTAGCGACTGGCGCTTCCACCGGACCCAGGGTGTTTCCCAAGCCGTCCGTTCCGTGGATCCTCCCGCTGTACGCGCGCGTGCGGGTAAGCGGGTTCTCCGCGCCTTTCCATACCGGCACGTCGACTTCCGCATACTCCAGTATTTTGCAGGTATTTCGATAGGAAAAGTCCACTGGCGCCATCCCGTACGTCGTCGTGATTCCGATCAGCTCCACATGGGGCAGAGCGGCGGCGTACGCAATGGCAAGAGCATCATCGATCCCCGTATCTACATCCATCAAGATCTTTTGCATCGCTAGCTTCCTTTCATGTCAGACTTGTCCTTGCGCAGATGTCCCCGGCTCCCTTTGACCGAACTCTTCCTGGCGGTTGAAGCTCTTGCCGAACACACTGACGAAAAGCCACGTCGCCAGGCCGATCAAGATCATGAGCACGAGCGAGACGTTGCTGAACAAGGCTGTTTGCGTATTCGCGGAAAAGTCCACGATCTTCGTCATCATGAACGGCTGGCCGTAAAGCATGGCGACAAACGCTCCGCCAAGGGAAGCCGCGATCGTGACCACCAGTTTTTCGACCCCGATCCCGGCACCGTGCTGATGCGTGGGCAAAAGCTGCGTGAAATTCGCCAAATACCCGGAGAAGAACAGTACGTAGCCAATGTTGAACAACCCCATGCCCACGAACGAAAAGACAACGGAAAAGCCGACGAAGAAAGCAATCATGCCCAAGCCGGCGAAAATGAATGTCCCTCCCAGCAGCGCGATGTTGCGGTATCCGATCTTTTTGATGATGCGCCCCGTGAACATCCCGATGATGAACGCAGCGATGTTTGTGATCGTGTAAAACGCGCCGATCGTGCTGGTGGACATGTGGTACGTCTTGTTCACGATAAACGGGAAGACGAAGTAGAAGCCGATTTGCGTGGCGTAGAACAAAACGCCGACGATCAAGGAACGCGTGATGCCCCGAGTCCGGAACAGTTCCGGCTTCAGGAACGGATTCTTGCTCTTGAACGTATGCCAGACGAACAAGGCTGCACAGACGACAGCACCGATCAGAAGGAGCGGGTATTGCATTTTGAATGTCAGGTACGTGATGAGGAAGGTGGAGATCGCAGTCATCAGGATCATGCCCACGGCGTCGAAGGAACCTTTCAGCGTCACTTCTTTCGGCAGGTTTTTAAACAGCACGGGCAAGCCGAAAATCGTCAGGACCGGAATCAAAAAGACGAGATTCCAGCTCAAGTACTCCGCGATGTAACCGCCGAACAAATGGCCGGCCGCGCTCGCCAGTTGATAGATGGCCGTGTTGTAGCCCAGGTATTTGGCAGCCGTCAGCTTGTCGAAGTACTTGATGGCGATAATGATCTGCAAGGCGACCGGGGCAGCGATCGTCACCGCGAAGAGAATGCGCGAAACAACCAGAAGGGTAAAGCTGTCCTGCGAAAATACTCCCAGCAGGGTGGCGACCGGAAAGGCGACACTGGTGAGCAGCATGACTTTGCGAATACTGATGATATCGGACAAGGCCGTGTACACAATCGAAGCAATCCCGAAAAACAGCTTGCTGAACGTCACAATCAGGCTGATCGTGGAAGGCGTTACCCCGAACTGCTCCGACAGGTTGGGAGTAATCAAATTGAACACATTGTCGTTGAATGTGTAGAAAAATTCGAACAACAGGATCCAGGGCATGCACCTGGCTACTCTTCGCTGGATGTCTTCCTTTTGCAATTCGTTCATCGAGGCTCCCTCTTTCCCCATAAAAATCAGGATTCATGGTGCAATGAATCAATTTGCTTCTCGGTTCGCGCCGGCATGACTACCTTCCTCACCTCCTCAGCCGAGTTCCCGATACATTCAAATGGAAGCACTATCCCAATTCGTTCTTATTTGAAGGACGTTGTTCTTCTTATATTACAAAAAAAATTATCGGGCACCCAGCCGCTTGGATATGTCATGCGCCGCCTGCTGGCATAGCCAAAGCAAACGATCTTTGTCTTTGCTCATTCGGATCTCCAATCCGGAAATCGAAAGGCCCGCGACGACATTGCCCGTATAATCGCGAATCGGCACGGCGATGCCCATCCCGCCCAACGAAAAATCGTTCGCGGAAATCGAGTAGCCTTGCTCCCTGATCGTCTCCAGCTCCCTTTGCAGCTCGGCCGGATCTACGACGGTGTACTTGGTGAAGCTCGGCAGCTCCTTTGAAATGATTTGCCGAATCCTCTCCTCCGGCAGGTAGGCCAGCAGGATTTTGGTGGTCGCACCGGCGTGGAGAGGGACGCGTTTCCCCATAGGCGACGTGTAGCGGACACTTTGGGAAGACTCGACTTTTTCGATGCAAATGCCATCCAAATGGTCTACAATCATTAGCATGACCGTCTCGTTCGTCTGCTCGCACAGCTCTTCCATGATCGGTTTGGCAATGGTGCGGATGTTGATCTGGCTGGCGGCGATCATCCCCAGCTCAAACAGCTTGATGCCGAGCGAGTATTTTTGGTTCTCCGGATTTTGTTTCACGAAGCCGCGATTTTCCAGCGTCACGAGCGCCCTGTGCACTACGCTTTTGTACACCTGCAAATGCTCGCTAAGCTCGGATACTCCCCACTCCGGCTTTTCCAGGGTAAAGCATTCCAAAATCTTCAGAATCCTGTCCCCAGTCTCTAATTTGGCTGTTTTCTTCGTTTCCATGGCACACCTTCGTTCTGCAAATAAGAACATCGTTCTCTATTTATGTTTTCTCCATTATAGTTGAGAATTTTCTCGTTGGGAATAGCGGCTCGCCAGAAAAAGAAATCTTGCCATTTGAAAAAACCCCGTACGCACCGGGGTTTCTTGTTCGTTCACCAGTTGCACAAGCCGGACTTTCCATCGGGATTCAACCCTTCGGCCGAAACAAGAGCGCCATAATGAACCCAAATACAATCGCCGCCGATATACCGGCACTGGTCACTTCAAAAATTCCCGTGACAATGCCGATCAGTCCCGTTTTTTCCGCTTCCGCCATCGCGCCGTGCACCAGCGCATTGCCAAAGCTGGTAATCGGCACGGTTGCCCCCGCGCCTGCAAACTTGATCAACGGTTCGTACAAGCCTACGCCATCCAGCACCGCCCCGGCCACTACCAAGGACGACATGGTGTGGGCCGGGGTTAATTTCACCACATCAATCAGAAACTGTCCGATCAGGCAGATCGTTCCACCCACCAGAAATGCCCAGAGAAACGTCATGCTCCCCCTCCTTACCGCTATTTACGCTTCGATCGCTACGGCGTGGGCGATGCACGGAATGCTCTCGCCTTGCTGGTACGAAATGGGGGAAAGCAGCGCTCCCGTGGCAACCACCAGCATCCGCTTGATCTTGCCTGCCTTCATTTTTCCGAGCAAATGGCCATACGTGACAGTCGCGCAGCAACCGCATCCGCTTCCTCCTGACCATACTTGGGGATTGTCCCCGTAAATCAGCATGCCGCAATCCACGTATCGATCCAGCGGAATATGTACGTTGTGATTGGGGAGCAGTTCAGAGAGAATGGAATGCCCGACCTTTCCCAGATCGCCAGTGACGACCAGGTCGTAGTGGTCGTGCGGTAGCTGCAAATCCCGAAAGTGCGTCTCCAATGTCGCCAATGCTGCCGGCGCCATGGCTCCTCCCATGTTGAACGGGTCGCTCAAGCCCATATCCACGATTTTGCCGATGGTCGCCGCCTGGATGCGCGGCCCGCTCCCTTCCTTTGCGACGACGGCTGCCCCGGCTCCCGTGACGGTCCATTGGGCGGTAGGCGGTTTTTGCCCGCCGTATTCCGTCGGATAGCGGTACTGCTTTTCAGCGGCAGCATTGTGGCTGCTGGTAGCTGCCAATACGTAATCAGCAGCCCCGCTGTCTACCAGCTGGGCTGCCAGGGCCAAGCCTTCCATCGAGGTGGAGCAAGCGCCGAAAATTCCGAGGAAAGGGATGGCGAGCGTGCGGGCCGAAAAGTTGGCGGAAATCGTTTGATTCATCAAATCGCCGGCCAGCATGAAATGAATTTGTTCTTTGGTGAGATTCGCCTTCGCGATGGCTTTGTCGCAGGCTTCCTCCAGCAATACCCGCTCCGCCTTTTCCCAGCTGTCCTGGCCCATCATGAGGTCGCCGTGAAGCGTATCAAAATCTTCGGCCAGCGGTCCCTTCGCCTCGAATGGACCGCCAATCGCAGCCGAGGCGGCAATGACCGGCTTGCTGGGAAACACCCAGGACTGGTGACCTTGGCGCATGCTTCATTCCCCCATTGTTGACAAGATGTTGAACACGGTCTTGATCAGCCCAATGAAAAATGCGGAAGTGACCCCAAATACAATCACGGATCCCGCCAGCTTGAACATGTTTCCGCCTACTCCCAGGACGAATCCTTCGCTGCGGTGATCGATCGCCGCAGACGCGATGGAATTGGCGAACCCTGTAACCGGGACGCTCGTTCCCGCGCCGGCCCACTGAGCGATCCGGTCATACAGCCCCAGTCCGGTCAGCAGGGCTGAAAGGAAGATCAATACGGCCGCAGTCGGATTGCCTGCCGTCTTCTCCGTGAAGTCAAAATAACGAATGAACATCTCCTGCAGAGCTTGTCCGATCAGACAAATGACGCCGCCCACCAGAAAGGCCCTGACGAAGTTTCGTGCCAGAGGCCGGGGAGGCTCATGCCGTTTGGCCAGCTCCTGATATTTCAGTTGCGTCAACGTAAGCTTTTTCTTTTTTTGGTCAGCCATGCAAATCACTCCCGTCAGCGTATCAAGAGCGGCCTTACCTGATCGATCACGCCCTGCAGCTTTTCCGCGTCGTACTGGTAAAACCGTTTCATCCGCTTGTCCTGTGTATCCAGGGCAAACAGCTCCAAATCCGCCTGGCATTTTTTCAAGGTGGCATACGTCAGCTTCATCTCAATGGGCTGGGCTACCTGCAATTTGTCGTCATACAAGTCCAGATACAGCTGCCCGCCTTTGTCGACTTGCCCGAGAAATACGTTCTCCAGCGCAACTCCGGCTTTTTCCAGCTCGGTCCTCAGCCATCTGCGGTTCAGCCCGATCGTCGCCAATGGTTCGTCCATGATGACGCCGTCCATAATGACCGCCTGGGGCTCTTCCGCAGGAGAGACGACCAGCTCCAGGTGCTGTGGAGTGACAGGCTGATTCTGCGACTTGAGCAGCACGCTTACTTCTCCGTTCGCTTCCATCAAGGCAAATTCCACGTCTGCCGCACGGAACACATTTTTAATTCGCAATTGTTCCAGCAGGTCTTCCGTCGTCAGCCGCTCTTTTTTCAGGTTGTCTTCCAGAATCTTGCCGTCTTTGATGAGAATCGTGGCGTTGCCCTCCACCAGATTCCGGATTGTCTTGCTTTTCAACGACAGCCAATCCATTAAAACGGGAAACAGCCCGATGATGGTCAAGGCGATCAGACTGTGGTACATGGGGCCATCCATGTCCGTCGCCATGAAGGCAGCGATGGATCCGATGGTGATTCCCACGATGTACTCGATGTATGTAAGCTGACGAATCTGCCTTTTTCCAATCAGCTTGGTCAGCACAAACAAATACACGATGGCTACTACGGACCGGATGACAAGATTAAGCCATTCAGGCATGTTCCACCTACCCCCAATTCCCTTCAGGGACCGGAAGAGGAACACTCCTCTTCCTGGCACCTGGTTGGAAGCAATTAGAATCCTTTATATTGCGGTTCTTCGTTTTCCAGTTCTGTCACGCGTTGTTCCAGGTTGGTGAGAATGGATTTGGTCTGTTCAGCCGCTTGTGTATACAGTTGCTTTGCCTGTTGGTTTTGGGTGCTGAGTGCAAACGATTCCAGATTCGCCTGCGCGCCCTTCAAACTTGCCAGGGTTTGCTTTACTTGGGATGCTACTGTCATTTTTATCACCTCCTACCCCCATTAGAATCAACTAGGTGCCAGCGTTTTATCCTTTCGCGAAAGTCTGCCGCAGCAACACATTCAGGAAGAAGAGGGAACAATATCCAATCGTCAAGAAGTCGCTCGACCGTTTCTGCGTGCCGAATTGTCGTTCGGCATCCTTGCATTTTTGTGCGGGAAAAGCAAGGCTTTGCTTCCCAACTCCCTGTATACTGGAAACAAAAGGAGGACGACCATGGCTTGGATGAAGAGAATGAACGACGCTCTCGGCTACATAGAGGAAAACCTGGCAGGCAGGATTGATCATGCCCAAGCGGCGAAAATCGCTTGCTGCTCTGTCCATCATTTTCAACGGATGTTCTCGTTTATCGCAGGAGTACCGCTCTCCGAATACATCAGACGAAGGCGGCTGACTCTTTCCGCTTTCGAACTGCAAACCACCGGCGGCAAAGTGCTCGACATCGCCCTCAAGTACGGATACGATTCTCCGGAAGCATTTGCTCGCGCTTTTCACGCGTTGCACGGAGTTGCTCCGACCGCTGCGCGGAATTCCGGTGTACCGCTGCAGGCATACCCGCGTATGGCTTTTTCCCTTACCGTGAAAGGAGAGGTCGGAATGAAGTATCGGATCGAACAAACCGAAGCGTTTTCAGTCGTAGGTTTCAAAGAACGGGTCCCTATGAAGGACGCTTTTCAAGTGATTCCCCGCCTGTGGGAGCAGGCAAAAGAAAAGGGACAAATGGATCAGCTCATCGAGCTCCTTTGGTCGGAACCTACACGTATGCCACGAGGAATACTCGGAATTTGTGCCGACGGAAATTTCGGAACCAATGACGAGTTTGATTACTACCTGGCTTCCCTTTCCGATCGGGAGCCTGCAGAAGGCATGGAGAAGCTGAATTTCCCAAAGAGCACCTGGGCCGTGTTTGAAATTACTCCGGACTTGGATGTTCAAGGAATTTGGCAAAGGCTGTACACCGAGTGGATTCCTACTTCCGAGTACGAACTGGCAAACGTGCCCGGCATCGAATGCTATTGTCCCCCTGGGCACCACCCCCAAGCCGAAGTATGGATCGCGGTCGAAAAAAAGCAGGGCAGATGATGGATCCTCTACTTCCGGATGTTTCTCCAGAAGACATAACCGATGAACACGAGCACGAGAAGCAAACCGACGAATGCCGTACCTACGGTTAAAATCGCATACCCCTCCACCTTTCCGCAAAATGGGTGCCTGCTGTGTTTGAAGTATGCGCCCTCTCTATTTTCCCTATACGGCTTCCCGCTTGCTTGCCCATTCTTTCCCCTCCTTTCTTCCGATGGGACAAATAAACATGCAAAGTATCGAGCCCGTACATAGAAATACAGTATTGACTGGCTTTCCGCCATTTTGGGCTCTCCGACGCCTGTTTGGCTCGTCCGGGATGCTTGCAAGCTACCTTCCTATACTGAGAGGGATGAAAAGTGGGATCACATCGAAAGAAAGATGGGGATTTGGTTTATGACTACATTATTGTCGGGACAGGTCCGGCCGGGGCCGTGTTGGCAAAAACGCTGACGGATGATAAAAAAACCTCCGTTTTGTTACTGGAGGCAGGGGACAATAACGATCAGGATGAACCGATCCGAGATTCAACATTCGCTCCCGAGCTGGAAGAACTATTCTTTCCACAGTATTTTTGGCAAGGCGAGGGAGTCCCCCAGGAAGCCCTGGACGACCGTTCCTTTGAATGGACGACCGGCAGGCTTTCGGGCGGCGGATCATCGATCAACGGCGAGCAGTATGTCCGACCTACATCAGCTGTGCTTGCAGAATGGGAAAGGCTCCTCGGTCCCCTTTGGTCGCCTCAGCTGGCACTGGAGCGCTTCAAAGCCTTGGAGAATTTTCACGGAATCTCGGGCACGTCCGAAGTACATGGACACAACGGTCGTATCGACATTCGCCAGGCCCCGACGGATCCGACGGTCATGGCCAGAAAGCTGGTTAGAGCGATCGAGCAGGCAACGGGATTCAAAGAAATCGTCGACTACAACAATCCGCAGACACCACTCGGCCCTTTTACCCGCTGGCAGTTGTATCAAATGCCAAATGGTCAACGGGAAAGCTCCTCCACCGCTTTTCTCTCATCGGATATCATGACTCCTGCCGGCCGTGGGGTTCAAGGCCGAAAGCTGCGGGTTCTTTATAAGTCGACAGCCCTTCGCATCCTGTTTCGTCAGCAGCGTGCCGTTGGCGTGGAATTTCTCAGGGCTGGCCAGCGCGTCCGTGCTCATGCTCGCCGGAAAATCATCGTTTCGGCCGGAATCAATAGTCCGCAGCTTTTGATGCTCTCCGGGATTGGGCCCGCTTCCATGCTTGAACAAGCAGGGATTCCTGTCATATTCGATAATCCGCACGTGGGTCAAAACCTTACGAACCACACGCTAAACTTCGCGACCTTTACCACCAATCCGCTCGATCGTCCCCTGCCTTTGAATGATCCGAATGCTCTGTATACAGGCGGAGCCTTCTTGCCAGATCCCACTCCCGGCTCCGATCAAAGCCGTCGCGGAGTGCAGCTGATCGGGCTGGGATCGGAAAATCAGCTGACGATCGCGATTCTTTATTTGCAGCCCAAAAGCCGTGGCTCCATTCAACTGCAGAACAACGATCCTTTGAAGATCGTGCTCGCAGATGAAGGATTTTTGAACAACCCGGCGGACATGGAAGCCGTAAAAGCCATCTACAGGACGTACATCAGGAATATCGCGGCAAAGCTGACGGCGATCGATCAAAGGTACCGCCTGGTCTCACCCACCCTGGATATCATCAACAACGACGCCAGGCTGGAGGACTTCATCCGGCAAAATTTTGACCATAACCATCATCAGCAGGCGTTCTTGCGGATGGCTCCTTTGCGCGAGGGAGGCGTGGTCGATCGGCGGGGGCATGTCCACGGCGTGGAAGATTTGATTGTGGCTGACGCTTCCATCATTCCGTTTACCGTTGACGGAAATACTTCGGCTGCTGCTTATCTGATTGGGTATACGATTGCTCAGCAATTGCGGAAAAAGTAGCGTTTCTTGGTTGCAACTGTTGCCGTGGGGGCGGAAAAAGCAGAAAACGCTGTGGCTCTTGGGGCGCAGCAGTGAAGCATTGACTGGCCAGCTCCATTCCAAAAGAGGAACCAACAAAAAGAGGCCGCCTGTCCGTATTTGTCTACGGATGGGCAGCCTGTCTTATCGACTGGGAGTCAAGAAATCTGTCTTGCCGTTTTAACCCAGGAACGCAATCGCTCGTTTGCTTTTTCTCGCAAAGGCGACAGGGTTGTCGATCGATTCCCAGTGAATGTACATGAGACGGGGGTTTTCAAACAGCCAGTGGTTGTGCAGAGCGGTCACTTTGATGCCTTGTCTGCGCAGGTTGGAAATCAATCGGTTGGCTTGATTTTGGAAGCAGGCGGTTTCACCCAGGCAGAGGGCACGTCCCGAGCTGTCCAGCCTTTCGAACGAGAACAGTTGGTACCGTACCAGTGGCGATGTGGTCTTCCTTCCCAAAATCGATGCGTTCAACTTTCTGGCCCTGCTCACAAAGCAAACCGGACCGGGATCAATTTCGTGCTCCCCTCCCAAGATCCTTGCAAATTGGTTGCAAAGCATTCTGAACCGCGGGCTAACTTTTACTTTTGCCATGCTGATCCTCCTCCTTTTACCATATCGTATGGACCAAGCAATCGGAGGGATTGTACACATCACCCGCTATAGTGACACATTTTTTATAAAAGGACTCCTGATAGTCAAAGCCCAATCGAAAAAAGGCCAACCAGATCTTTCTGGTTGGCCTTCCCCCGGGACATTTCCCCGGCAATCCTGGCTTACAGCTAGTTACAAGACAAAGAACAGGAAACGCAGCACTTCCATATAATCATCGGTCTCAAAGGCAACTGTTTTGGGGCCAGTTTGCTTGGCGCCAGGGTAGAATGAACCGCTGTACGCGTGGTAGTGCTCGCGAAAAGCGATCTCGACGTGGAACGATTCAGGCAAAGGAACGAGGTACTTGGACAGGTCGTCCTTATCCCCGAGAACCGTCTTTACCTCTTCCTTGATCTTTTGCAGCGCCAGATTGGGGTGGATCGAGAGCGACGCGTTGCCGATCCCTTCGCTGACGGGAACGATCCTGATGTTCGGGTTCAGCTTCTGGGCATCCTCGCAAATCAGCTTGTCGCCGGTCGCGAGCAAGACGGGTACGCCCTTGTAGGAAGCCGTGAAGGCATTGATCATCAGCTCGCTGGCGATTTCTCCGTTGATTTTCACGTATTCGTTGCGCATGTTCATGGTATGGGCGAGCGGGTTGCCGTTTTTGCCTCCGGCCGAGTGGTAGCCGATAAAGAACACGCCGGCAAAACTTTCGTCCAGCCCGGCCATCATGAGAAACGGGTCTTTCGTCCAGCCGCGGAGGATTCTCACTTTTTCCGGCAGCTTCGACGGGTCGAGGTTGCGGGCCGTGCTGTGCGCATCCTTGACGAGAATATCCTCTACTCCGGCTTCGAATGCCGCTTCGCAGGCGGCGTTCACTTCCTTGCTCATCTGCTCGGTGAAATACTTGCTGAAGGACTTCTCGATGTCGGCTTCGTCCCAGTTTGCAATCCCCGTGATACCCTCGATGTCTGCGCTAATGAACAGCTTCATACAGCTACCTCCTTTTTATAGGCAAGCGATGCCTGGACAAACGCCTGGAACAGCCCCGTGAACTTCGGGTGCCGCTTGGTCATGGCCTCCGGATGCCATTGGACGCCCAGCAGGAACCGCTCTTCCGTGCTTTCGACGGCCTCCACGATCCCGTCCTCGGAATACGCCGTCGCCACGAGATTTTTTCCCAGCGCTTTGACCGCTTGATGATGGAACGAGTTGGTAAAGATCCGCTCTTCGCCAAAGATCTCGTAGAGCTTCGACCCCTTTTGGATCTGTACGGAGTGGTACAACTCATCCGCAGCGGTATGCTCGGGAGAATGGCCCAGCGTGCCTGGACACTGGCTGTAAATGTCCTGATAAAGGCTGCCTTCCAGCGCCACATTGATCAGTTGAATCCCCCGGCAGATCCCAAAGATGGGCATCTTCTTTTCATACGCGCCCCGAAACAGGGAGAGCTCGTACTCATCCCGAATCGATGACATCGAGTGCAGCTGCCTGACGGGATTTTCGCCATAGTAGTAAGGAGCGATGTCGTTTCCTCCCGTGAACAGCAGACCATCCACCATGTCCAGGTACGCTTCGTAGTCCGCTTCGCCTTCGACGATGGGAATCGTGACAGGAAGCCCTCCCGCAGCGTAGACCGAGTCGACGTAATTGCGATTCACCGTACTGTACTTCGAAGCGTCAGACAGGAACGTCGTCACTCCAATGATTGGTTTCATAGCAGCCTCTCCCACGAGTCAGGGCCCAAAAGCTGACGCCCTCTGGCCCCTGACTTCCATCTATGGTTTATTCTACATGCGCATACTCAAAAATGGTATGACCGATATAGTTTTTCAGCACGCCTTTGACATTCGGCTTCGCCAGGAACTGATCCTCAAAGAAACGCAGCGGCATGAGCGGCATTTCATCCACCAGGATTTTTTCCGCCTTCACGAAGTTTTCCATCCGCTTTGCCTGATCGGAAATCTTGCGGTTCTCTTCGAGTAGACGGTCGTATTCGGCGCTGCTCCACCGCATGTCGTCGGACGTATTGACACTTTCGAAAATGTCCAGATTGGTCATCGGGTCCGGGTAGTCTCCCGTCCAGCCGTCATCGGCGATGTTGAAGTTGCCATTGTCGATTTCATCCCAATACACCTTCGATTCAAACGTCTGGATGTTCACGTTCACGCCCAGATTTTGCTTCCACATGCTTTGCAGGGCTTGCGCGACGTCTTTGGCGGTCTGGTTGGCCTGCACGATCATCGTGACTTCAGGCATTCCCTGGCCGTCCGGATAGCCGGCGTCGGCCAGCAGTTTTTTCGCCTCGTCGACATTTTCGCTGAACAGATTGCCCGCCACATCGCGGTATTCCTTGTCTTTTTGCACGCCGTCCGGAATACCGTACGGCACCATGCCAAACGCCGGTTTTTCTACGGACTGGACGATGTTCTTGATGATCTGCTCACGGTTGATTGCCATGCTGAAAGCCTTTCGCACTCTGGCGTCGTCAAAAGGCTTTTTGGACGCGTTGAAGTCGTAGTACTGCATGCCGATCCGCGGAATCGAGTAAAAGTCGGGCGTGTTCTGGTACTGCTTCATGCCTTCCGGGCTGATGTTGTCGGAGACTTGGATCTCGCCGTTTGTGTACGCGGCCAGCTCCGCCTCCGTGGACTCGATGAACACGATCTCCAGCGTATCCAGCTTCACTTTGTCCGCGTCTACGTAGTTCGGATTTTTCTTCAGGACGTATTTTTCTTTCGGCCTAAGTTCGGACAGCATGAACGGGCCGGTCGTCAAATACGTTTCGGGCGACTTCGTCCAGCCTTCCTTTTCCGCGACGTCTTTTCGCACCGGGTAATAGGCGGTGACACAAAGCAGCTCAAGGAAGTACGGCGTCGGATTTTCCAGCGTCACCTCGAGGGTGGTGTCGTCCAACGCCTTGACGCCCACGTCCTCCGCTTTTGCCTTCTTCTCGTTGTACGCTTTTCCGTTTTTCAGATAGTACAGGTAAAAGGCCGCGCCCGAAGCCACGTCGGGATTCAGCACGCGCTTCCAGGAGTACTCGAAATCCCCGGCTGTCACAGGCTTGCCGTCCGACCACTTGGCGTTGGGCTTGAGCTTGAAGGTGTACTTGGTGCCCGTCGAATCCAGTTCATACCCTTCCGCCAAGGCAGGGACAGGCTTTTTCCCGGATTCGTCGATCTTGTAAAGCCCCCGAAACAGATTTTGCAGAACAATGGATGACCGCGCATAGACGTTGAGCGTCGGGTCCATCTGCTCCGGCTCCTGACTCAGCGCATACACGATCTTCTGCTCGACCGCAGGCTTTTCTCCTTCCGCTTTGGGCGCGGTCTGCTCCTGTCCCTGCTGCTGTCCTCCCGCGGTCGTCCCTGAGCTGCTGCATCCGGCCATGACGGTAGTGATCGCGAGGAGCGCTGCCATCATCACACCGATTCGCTTTTTCATACTCGTCCCCCCTATTTTTCATATGTATATGAGCTGCCAAAAAATCGGCAGCATTCATATCCCCGCAAACGGAACTCCCCTTACTCGATCAGGTGGCAGGCGACGACGTGTCCTCCTCCGATGTCGCGCAGGCCCGGCTTTTCTTCTGCGCACCTGCCCATCGCATGGGGACAGCGCGTACGAAACGCACAGCCGCTCGGAGGATTCAACGGACTTGGCACATCACCTTGCAGATGGATTCGTTTGCTTTGTTCGGCTGTATCCGGATCCGCGATCGGCACCGCAGACAGGAGCGCCTGGGTGTACGGATGCTGCATGTTCGTGTAAAGCTCGTGGACATCGGCGTATTCAACCAGACTTCCCAGATACATCACGCCCACTTTGTGGGAGATGTGCCTGACCATCGACAAATCGTGGGACACAAACAGGTAGGTCAGTCCGAAACGCTCCTGGAGCTCCTCGAGCATATTTACCACCTGCGCCTGAATGGACACATCCAGGGCGGAAATCGGCTCGTCGCAGACGATAAACTCCGGCTCGACCGCAAGCGCACGGGCAATCCCGATCCGTTGGCGCTGCCCGCCGGAAAATTCGTGCGGATAGCGGCCCAAGTGATCGGCTTTCAGTCCTACCAGCTCGATCAGCTCCTTGACGCGGTCGATCCGGTCCTTTCCCTGGCAGATGTTGTGCACCGCCAGCGGATCGCCGACGATCTCCGCAACCGTCATCCGCGGATCGAGCGAGGCAAACGGGTCCTGGAAAATCATCTGCATTTTCTTGCGGTACGGCAGCATCTCCTTGTGGTTCAGTTTGCTGATCGACTGTCCGTCGTACAAAATATCTCCGGCGGTCGGCTCATACAGCTTTAGCAGCGTCCGTCCGATCGTCGTCTTTCCGCAGCCGGACTCGCCGACAAGGCCGAACGTCTCCCCCCTCTGAATCGCGAAGCTGACGTCGTCGACTGCCTTCAACAGTGTCCCGCTGCGGCCGAAAAAGTTTTTCTGCACCTCGAAATACTTCTTGAGATTCCTCACTTCGATCAAAGGCCGATTGGCTGCTCCCATCAGCTGATCACCTCTTTCGCGTACGGCTGCGCTTTGGGGTGCATCAGCCAGCACGCCGCCTGATGCGTCTCGGAGAGCGAGATCGGCCGGGGCGGGAGCTTCTCGCATATTTTCATGGCGTGCGGACACCTGGCCGTAAACGCGCAGCCCGCCGGTGGCCGCAGCAGGTCGGGCGGACTGCCCGGGATGGAAATGAGCTTTTTCTTTTCCCCTTCCGAAAATTGCGGGATAGAGCGCAGCAGCCCCCACGTATACGGGTGCTTCGGCTCGTAGAAGATTTCGCGGGTCGTCCCCTGCTCGACGATGGCTCCGCCGTACATGACGACGATCCGGTTGCACATGTTGGCGATCACGCCGAGGTCGTGGGTAATCATGACGATGGACACGTTCAGCTTGTTTTTGAGGTCGCGCATCAGATCGAGAATTTGTGCCTGGATCGTCACATCGAGGGCTGTGGTCGGCTCGTCTGCGATCAGCAGCTTGGGCGAACAGGACAGGGCGATCGCGATCATGACCCGCTGTCTCATGCCGCCGGAAAATTCGTGGGGATACTGCTTCAGCCTGCTCTCCGGGCTGGGGATTTCGACCATCTGCAAAATTTCGATCGCCCGTTTGCGCGCCTCTTCCTTGGACAGCTTTTGATGAATGCGCAGCGGCTCCATGATTTGCTGGCCGACGGTAAACAGCGGATTGAGGGACGTCATAGGGTCCTGAAAAATCATCCCGATGTCTTTACCGAGCATCTTTCTCATCGCCTTTTGGTTGGTGCGCAGCAGTTCGATTCCGTCGAACGAGATGCTGTCCGCCGTCAGCTCGGCGTTCGGCGGGAGCAGCTTTAACAGGGACAGCATGGACACGCTTTTGCCCGAGCCCGACTCCCCGACGATCCCGACGGATTCCCCTTTGTTTACGTGAAAGGAAATGCCTCGGACCGCCTGCACTTGTCCCGCTTCAATATGAAAGGTCGTTTTCAGATTCTGTACCTGGAGCAGTTTCATGGTTTCACCCGCCTCTATTTCTTTAACCTCGGATCCAAAGCGTCGCGCAGCCCGTCACCGATGAAGTTGAGGGCAAACATCGTGAGGCTGATCGCAATGGCCGGAAACAGCATCTGATACGGCTGGGTAAACAAGGTCGGAATCGCGTCATTCACGAGCGTGCCCCAGCTGGCCATCGGGACCTGGATGCCGATCCCCAAAAAGCTGAGGAACGCTTCGGTAAAGATCGCCGATGGAACAAGGAACGTGACCGTCACGATGATGGGCCCCATGCTGTTGGGGATGAGGTGCTTGAACAGGATGCGCATGTTGGAGGAGCCTGTGGCCCGCGCAGCCAGGACGTACTCCTGGTGCTTGAGCGTTATGACCTGCGAGCGCACCATGCGTGCAGTCCCGATCCAATACGTCAGGGACATGGCGAGGAGAATGCTTTGGATGTTGTTGCCGAGGAACATCATCAATAGGATGATGTAGAGCAGCTCCGGGACGCCGATGAGAATATCCACGATCCGCATCATGACCATGTCCACTTTGCCGCCGAAATACCCCGAAATGCCGCCGTAGATCACGCCGATCACCAGATTGATCGCGGCCGCTGCCACCCCGATCGTCAGACTGATGCGGGCACCGTACATGGCCCGAACGAAGATGTCCCGCCCGAATTTGTCCGTGCCGAACCAATGCTCTGCCGATGGGCCCTGGTTCTGGTTGGCAATGTCTTGCCCGTCGTAGGTGTACTGGGAAAAGATCGGCCCGAGGATCGCGGCGATCGTAATGATCAGGATGACGACAAGTCCGATCATCGCCAAAGGATCTTTGCGAAAGCGGCTCCACGCGTCTTGCCAGTACGATTTGCTGGGACGGGCGATACTCTCCGTCTGCCTCTGCGACTCGTCCAGCCTGGCGAAGTCTTCATCCGGCAAATCCGCCCACTCCTGGTCAAGTTCTTCGAGAGGAGGGGCTCCTTCGATTTGTTTCGCTGCATCGTTCATCGTGTCATCACTCCTCCATTTTTACCCGTCGGTCGATCACGGCGTAGAGTATGTCGACGATCAAGTTCGAGATGATGATGAAAAGTCCGAGGAAGACCGTCAGACCGAGGATGACGGAGTAATCGCGGTCGCTGATGCCGGTCACGAAGTCCCGGCCTATGCCTGGAATGGAGAATACCCGCTCCACGATAAAGCTGCCGGTCAAGAGCGCAGCCACGAGGGGGCCGAGATACGTCACAATCGGGATGATGGCATTTTTGAGAGCGTGCTTGAAAATGACGCGGTACTCGGGAACCCCTTTGGCTCTGGCTGTCAGGATGTAGTCCTGGCGCATTACTTCGAGCATGCTCGACCTCATCAGCCTGGCGATGTAGGCGATCGGCCCGAATGCAAGACCGATGACGGGCAGGATGTAGTGCTTCCAGCTCGACAAACCGTATGTAGGCAGGAGCTTCAAGACGACGGCGAACAAAAACAGCATCAGAACCGTAATGACGAAATTCGGGATGGAGATGCCGACGGTCGCAAAAATCATTGAGGCCCAATCAGCCCATTTCCCCCGCTTGATCGCAGAGGTGATCCCGAGCAGCATCCCGACGACGAGGGCGATGAGGATCGCTACCAGCCCGACCTTGGCGGATACCGGAAAGCCGCGGGAAATGAGCTCGTTTACAGTGACGTCGGCCTGCTTGAAAGAAAAGCCGAGATCCCCCTGGACGATGCTCTTCAAATAGTTCACGTATTGCACGCCAAGCGGTTCGCTCAGTCCGAACTTCTCTTCCATTTTCTCCAGCACGGCCTTGGGCACTTTTCGCTCTTCCGCCGGGCTGAAGGGGCCGCCCGGAACGGCGTGCATGAGGAAAAAGGTGATGGTGATGAGGACAAACATCGTGAGAATGCTCGCAAAAAGCCGTTTGACAATATATCCGGCCATCGGGCACCAAACCTCCTTATGCGCTCTTTGAATTACGGACTGTTCCTGACTTTCACTTCCTCTGCCAGCCGCTGCAGATCGATGCGGTAAATGGGGCGGGGCCTGCCTCTCTGGCTCATCGATTCGCTGCCGATCGCTTCTGCGATGCCTTTTTCCTTCATCCTCTGGACCATCCGCGCCGCGTTTCGCTCGCCCGTATTCATTCCGACGCTGATTTCCCGCGTCGTTACCTCGTTTTTCTGAATGAGCTGCAGCCAGGAAAACAGCTTGCGCATAGAAGTGGAGGCAAAATCGCCCTGCCGCTCGTCGATAAGCGAATAATCCAGAGTGTTTCTCGTTCCCAGCGGGCCCAGCACCTTCATTTGGTCGTCGATCAGGTAGGCGCTGTTGCCCGGATGGCGTTCGGCGAAATGAACGGCGCGCCCGGCATTGTACAAGGCTCGTTCGACGGTATCTCCCATTCCAATCCCCAGATTGATCGTTCCTTGCTCTCCGCTTCCGTTTTTGAGGATCGGGAAGCTCGTGAAGTCCTTTGTCACCTTTTCCACGATGCCCCTGGTCGTGTACAGCGTGTACTCACCGGGATCGCCGCTGGTCATGGAGGCGAACAATCTCTTGCTAAGGTCGGTTATTTTCTTGTAGTACCGCTCCTCGTGCTGGCTGTCTTCTGTCGGCCGAAGCCTGAATTGCAGCACCGTGATTTGGGCCAGCTGCTTCTTTTGATCCCTCGCGAGCCACAATGCCTTCCCCACGGTGTCGCGGATGAGCTGCTTCGTGCTCCTGATGAAAAAAACCGGCAGATGGTTGGCTTTAAGCCGCTGGTAAACGGAATGGATGCTCGTGGCGACAACTTGAGCCACTCCTTCTTGCCACAGAGACATGTGATGCTCGTAAAGCTCCTCGGAATTTTGGAAGCCGTCCATATTTTTCGAGTACCACTTCACGTTCGGGGCTTCGATCTCATCGAAAAATTCTTGCAGGTGCTTTGCTGGGATGCCGTCAAAGCTGATGATCGGAAAGAAATGATAATGGCGGTAAATTTGCATCATGGCCTTGTACAGCTCTGTTCCTTCAAAGGGGATGAAAACCGAGCAGGAATGAGGAGGGATCAGGTCTTGGGAGAGAAGGAACGGCACATCGCCACTGAAGAAATACACGTCGAAGACTTCCATGGTTGACTGGAGCAAGTCGCGCACATTTTTTTCGGAGTCGTAGATGAGCCTGGTCGGTTCGATATGCGGAAATTCCTGCAGTACGTCGCAAATGTCGTCGACAAGCAGCTTGGGTCCAATTACAGCAAATGAGAAGTGCAACCAATCACCTTCTAGCAGTCTTTAATTTGTCTGTTATTCATAAAAAGTAGAGGGTATGGTAAAAATAACCAGTAAATTTGAGTGAATAAAAGGTAACTCCCTTTGAATTTGTTCTTTAATTTGTCTGTAATTCGTCTTATCGTAATACTAGGCACAAAACTCAAAATTGTCAATCTATAATAAATTTTCCATCTATTCTTCAAGCAGGATGGCAAGAAGCCGTTTTCTCTCCGATTGGATGAAGGAGAGAAAACGGCTCCGGGAAACGCTGTCCCTGTTATTCAGCCACCTCATGCCTCTGCATGGCCTCGCCCGCCTATTCGACCCGCTTTGCTTCGATCGCCTGCTGCGGCAGCAGACGGTCGATGGAGAAGACATTCGCCAACCGCAGAGGGGTAAAGCTCGAAGCAAAACCAAAGCAGAGCTCTGCTTTTTGCGGATGCTCGGGATCGGGGATGCGGATCGCCAGGCCCTCCGGCTCGCGGAAAGTCAGATCGTCTCCCGCCGTGATCAATTGCCTGTCCACCAAAACTCCCGTGCTTAGGCTGACAGCCGTGATGTACGTATTTCCCTTCGGTTCCACAGAACCGCCCGATCCGTAGGAGTTGCCATCCAAAAGGTACAAATAACCGCCGTAGGAGGCGAAGCCCTGGAACGTTCCGACCTCGGGCTGCGGCACATCCGCGATCGGCTCGTATTCGCCGCGCTTCACTTTATCCAGGTCGTACAGCCCGAAGTGGAAGGAGCCGTCCTGACGGTAGCGCATCGTCAAAAGACCGTTTGCCTGATCGATGTTCACTGTGGTCCTGTCCGCCCCTTGGATCAACCGATGCTTTTCCAGCTCCGGAGAATCCGGAGTCAAAATCTTTCCGTCTGAGAATGGAAACCGCGCGAGCTGCGTGCCCCACCCGCTGCTTCCTTCCTTGACGGCATCCGTCTCCGTCCACAAATAGGCCGTATCGCCGACCGGCTCTACTCCCATTTGCACGCCATGGCCGAATCCTTTCAGATACATATGGCCCAGTTTGTTTCCGTCCAGATCCAGCTGAGTCAATGTCAAATCGCCATTTTTATCCCGCTGGGCGCCTGCGACCGGCCCGCTTTCTCCTGGAAGCTGCTGTCCCCCAGCCATCAGCTGCAGTACGTAGATCCGGTCATTCACGTCGTCGACAGCGAATGACTGCATGACGGTCCCGTTTTGCAGCTCTGCCTCCTTGACGAGCTGCGTGGTAGGGGCGGACAGGTCGAACACCTTCGATTTCAACGGTGATTTTTCCGCATGTGCGATCGGCGCTGCCGGCGCGAGCAGGCTTGCAAGAGCCAAGCCTGTCGCCAGCATCGCGATTCCCGCTCCGCGGATCGTCCTTCGGAATCGGTTTTCCTTTCGAATGATTAGACTCACCATGCTCCCTCCCATCGTTTTCTCCATGCGGATGGTTCCGCCCTTGCTCGATTCGCTTCAGCTCTTTCATGACGTGGCCATCTGTTCCAAACGCTTGATAAAAGCGGACATACAGGCGGTTCTTTGTCAATCACGCACGGCTCATGCGCTCTCGCAACTTCAAGGCGGGAGCAATATCGTTCACCGTCATCAGCAAGGAACCGCAGCCCAAAGCGTAGTACACCTGCTGCTCTGCGTCTGGCGAATAGCACCAGGGAAGGATTCCTTGCTCCTCATACTGCCGTACCCGCTCGGGGGTCAGGAGCTTCATGCTGATGCCGACCGCCCACATTTTGGACAAAGTCCCGCCGGCTCCCGGCACGTAATTGGACATCAGCTCTTCGGGAAAGCCTTGCGTTTTGCATTGATACGTATCGAAAAGGTGAGCGATGACAGCGGCGTCAAAGCTGGTAAACACGCAGTTGGGAAGCAGCCCGTACTCCCGCAGGATCGAGACTGCAGCGTCAGCTACCTCGATGGCATCCGGACTCGGCTTGATTTCCACATTCAGCAAGGTATCCGGATAATCGGCCAGCAGCTCGCACAGCTCGGGCAAAGTAGGAATCTTCAGCCCCTCGTACGCTTTTTTGAACCATCCGCCGGCGTCGAGCTGCTTCAGCTCTGCCAGCGTATGGTCGCCTACCTTGCCCGTACCGTTCGTCGTACGGTCGACGGTCTCATCGTGAATGATCACGATCGCTTGGTCCTTGGAGAAGCGCAGATCGAATTCCAGCATGTCGGCTCCCTGCTCCAGGGCCCGCTCGAAGGCAAGCAGCGTGTTCTCGGGATAAGCAGACTTCCAGCCCCGGTGCGCGGCAACGGTAATGGTCTGCCTGTTCCGCAGTGTTTCTATCATGCTTCCTTCCCCTCCTTTACTCCTTCAGCAGACGCTCGGCTTCTTTCTTGAAGGTGTCCAGAGTCGGCTCGATCGGCTTGTTGTCGTACATGATCGCCTGGATCGCTTTGAAGAACTCCTGCATGATTTGCGGCCACGCCACATCCTTGTTCGTGTCCACCGCGTACTGCAGCTGGTCATATGCCACTTTGCGGTTGGGATCCTTCGCCCACAGGTCCTTGATCGCATCCGATTCGACCATCTTTTTGGTGAATGGCAAGTAACCTGAGTCGAGGATAAACTGCTGACCGCCATTCGGGTCGGTGTTCACCCATTGGATGAACTCCCAGGCCGCTTCCTTCTTGGTGGAATCCGCCAGCATCGCGATGTTTGCTCCGCCCGTCGGCGTGGCAAAGACTTCATCTTTCGGCAGGTAGGCGGTCACGTAATCGAATTTGGCGTTGTTTTTCACCGTTCCCATGACACCGGTCGACTGGAACATGATCCCGATCTTTTCACTGGTAAACATCTGGTTGACGATGTTGCCGGAGTCCTGGGCAGGCGGATAGTACAGGGCGCCCGAGCTCTGCAGGTCTTTCAAGTATTGGAACGTCTTCACCCCTTCGCCTTTGTCGAAGCCGATCGAGGTGCCTTCCTCGTTGAAAAACTTTCCGTTTGCCTGGCTGATCATCGCGATCGGGTACCAGGTGTCGTACGGCATGCTAAGGCCGTAGCGCTTGACTTCTCCGTTTTCTTTGACCACCAGCGCTTCCGCTACCTTCTTCAGGTCCTCCCACGTCTGCGGAATCGCCAAGCCCTTTTCATCCAGCATCGTCTTGTTGATGTGCATGATGGGTGTCGAACGGTTGAACGGCAGCGACACGACCTTGCCGTCGAACACAGAGTGTCCCATCAGCCCCTCTGGAAAGTCGTCCTTGCTCACGTTGGACTTCTCCATGAATGGCGTCATATCTTCCAGGACTTCCGCTTCGGCAAACATCTGGACGTAGGCCCGCTCCAGCATGGTGATGTCGGGCGCCGTTTTGGCCGCGATCGCCTGTTGCAGCTTGGTTACCGTCTCGTCATACGTCCCCTGGAACGTCCCGACGACCTCGACGTTCGGGTGCGAGTCATTGAAGCGCTTGATCATGGCATCGAGGTATTCGCCGTTTTTCCCTCCGAGGGAATGCCAGAATTGGAGCGTGGTCTTGCCTGCCGGGCTAGCTGTCTGCTGACCGGAAGACGCCGGTTCGGTGGATTGCTGCCCGCCACCCGAGCATCCCGCGAGTGCGCCGGAGATGACGGTGGTGGCTGCCAGTACGATAGCCGATAATTTCTTGTTCATGGAAGTTCCTCCCATCTCTTATTTAATGCCGGAATAGGTGAATGCCTTGACGATCTGTCTGGAAGCGAACAGGTACACGATCAGGATCGGGACGACCAGGACCACGTTGCCCGCCATGATGATGTGCCAATTGCTGATGCCCTCCGTCTCGCGGAGCATGGCGATTCCCATCGTGAGCGGCCGGACCGCCTCGGAGTCGGTCATGACCAGCGGCCAAAAATAGTCGTTCCAATGGCTGACAAAGCTGAACAGCGCGACCGTGGAAATGGCCGGCATGGACATCGGGATCATGATTTTCCCAATAATTTTGAACTCGCTCGCGTTGTCCAACCGGGCTGATTCGATGATCTCCTGCGGGATTTGCATGAAATACTGCCGGAGGAGAAAGATCCCGAACGCATTGGACATGAACGGCAGGATCTGCGGCCACAGCGACTTGATCAGTCCCGCATCCGCCAGCATCAGATAGACCGGGATAAAGGTCACTTGTCCGGGGATCATGAACGCAAGCAGCACCATCCCAAACAGAATTCCTTTTCCGAAAAATTTGTACTGCGCAAAGGCGTAGGCAGCCGGAATCATGACCATAAGCTGCAGCAGGATGATCGAGAATGTGACGATCACGGAGTTTTTGAAATAAGTCAGGAACGGTCCCGAGCTCATCGCCTCCACAAAGTTGCTCCACTGCGGGGAAGCCGGGATCCAGGTAGGCGGAAACCGCATCGTTTCCTCAAAGGTCTGAAGCGAGGTGGAGATCATCCACAGGAACGGGAAAACAAACCCCATGAGCGCGACCGCTTTGAAAAACGCGTTCCACGCCTTCCCGCCCCTCCCTGCTCCCGTCCGCATCTTGCCTGGCTTCTTTTCTCGTTGCGACAGCACCGGTGAGGCACCTCCTTTTCTGGTCGGATCGGGGACGATTATTGGTAGTGAACCTTGTTTGCCAGCATCCGGAAGTAAATGAAGGTGAGCACCGTAATAATCGCCATCAAGACTACCCCCGTGGCGGAAGCATAGCCGATGCTGGTCGTCCGAAATTCATAAATGTAGTAAACGAGCGTGGTCGTCGAGCCGTTGGGCCCCCCGCCCGTCATGATCTTGACGGTATCGAACACTTTGAACGAGCCGATCGTCATGATGACGAGGATGAAAAAGAGCTGAGGGGAAATCATCGGCAGCGTGATCTTGTAAAACACTTTGAATTTGCTCGCATTATCAAGAGCGGCAGCTTCGTAGATCGTCTGCGGGATGTTTTTCAATGCCGCTACGATGAGCAGGGAGTAGTAGCCGACGTTTTGCCACACCGAGACGATGATGACGGAAAGCAGCGAGGTGCTCGAGCTTTGCAGCCAGGGAAGGGCAGGCAAGCCAACCGCCTTCAGGGCGTAATTGAGCAGCCCGTAATTGGGCTCCATCATCCACATCCACACGAGCGCAATGGAGACGATCGAGATGATGTGCGGCGTAAAAATGCCGGCCTGCACAATCGCATGGAAGCGCGAATTCTGATTCAGCCACAGTGCAATCGCCAGCGACAAAATCATCGTGATGGCGACCACCCCAACCGTGTACAGAACGGTAGTGGTCAATGCGTTGTAAAAATCGCCGCGGGTGAAAATCTCCGAGTAATTGGCAGCACCGATGAATTTGCTTTTATCCTTGTTCAGCAGGTTGTACTTGAACAGACTCAGCTTGATCAAATAAAAGATGGGGTACACGACAAACAGCAGGATGCCGACCATGGCCGGCAGGACCAGGGCGTACGGGCGGGCTTTTTGCCAAACTCTCGTCCTATTCATGCCGCATTCCTCGCAGGATGCTCATGTATTCTTGGCAGCGCGCGTCTTCCTGCGGAATGCACCGCTCGTCCGGGCCAAAAAAGAAGAGCTTGGAGCCCTCGACACCCAGAAACACTTCCTGATCGACGGCTAGCCGGTCATCCGTGCATTTGATCATGAACGAGTGACGCCCCGCCTTGACCTGATAAATGGTCTCGGAGCCGAGCATCTCCCGCGTCACGATCATACCTCGAACGGAAAAGGGCAGATCCTGCCTCTCTGTCGACAAGATGCCGTTCTCCGGCCGAAAGCCGAATCTGGCCCCGTCATGCGCCAAATCCCCCACGTTCATCGGAGGCACACCGATAAACTGGGCCGCGAACAAATTGCTCGGCTGGCGGTAGATCACCTCGGGAGCGGCTTCCTGCTGAATGCGTCCCTGATTCATCAGGACGATCGTATCCGCCATCGACATCGCTTCCACCTGATCGTGCGTGACATAGACGAAGGTAGTTCCCAGCTTTTTATGTAGTTCGATCAGCTCGATGCGCATTTGTGCGCGAAGCTTGGCGTCCAAATTGGAGAGCGGCTCATCCATGAGAAAGACAGACGGTTTTTTGACCATCGCCCGGGCGAGAGCCACCCGCTGTCTTTGCCCACCCGAGAGCATCGCAGGCTTGCGGTCCAGGTAAGGGGTCAAGCCGACTGTCTCGCTGATGCTCTCTACCAGCCGTTTTCTCTCCTCTTTGCCCACCTTGTTGTTCTTCAAGCCGAATTCGATGTTCTCGCGCACCGTCATCGTCGGGTACAAGGCGTAGTTTTGAAACACCATGGCTACGCCTCGCTGGCCCGGCGGTACATCCGTGACGTCCTCCCCTCCGATGAGCACATTCCCGGAGGTCTGTCTGTCCAGCCCGGCGATCATCCGCAGCAGCGTCGTTTTGCCGCAGCCCGACGGTCCGACCAGCACGGTAAACTTCCCATCCTCGATCTTCAGATTCAGATCCTTGATCACGACATTTTTGTCAAAAGCCTGCGTCACATTCACAAACTCAATAGCTGCCAATCGTACTCCTCCCCCTTCTGCACTCCCTGTTCCTCTCGCCTACTTGGGAGAAGCAGTTTCGCTTGATAATGTTCATTTATGCTCATTTATATTATAAAATAGCTTTTTTCTGAAAATATGAAGCTCATTTTAAGAAATCGTAAACTTGAATGATGGCGCTTTCATTTTTGGGGAACCGGATATGGAGCGAAGGAGCTTGCCGCATCCTCTGCCCCTCCCTCCATACCGCTCTTTCCTTGCCGAGAGATTTTCGTCTATAATTCTTGGTAGACCTTCACTGCGTCACCAGTGAAAGTCGAGATAGGTTTTTTTCCATGCTCGGTGCGCCAAGGCGGATTCCATAGCGGAAGCGAAGTCTTCTGCCTTGGCCACCACTGTATAAGTATCTGGAATCAAGCGCCTCAGCGTCTCCTGACAGTCCTTTTCCTCCATGACGCGAAGCACCGCTTCGAAGTCCGGGATGGAGCTTCGGCTGCTGCCGTAGATCGTGAGTCCCTTCTCCAGCACGTCCCGCGTATTGATGGGGACGAGATCCTCGCTGACGCCCATCGCGATGAGATGCCCCCCTGCGGCGAGCAGATCGATTCCTTGATTGATCGCGCTCTGGCTAAATGCCCCTCCTGTGCACTCCACGACGATGTCTGCCTTGTCTCCCGATTGGAAGTCGTACTCCTGCACCATCTTCGTTTTGGCAAAGGTAAACTGCCCCAGCTTTTCCCGAATCGCGCCGAAAACCGTCAATCGCTCCGGCTCGACACGGAAGGCATGATGCAGCATGGCTGCCGTCAAATACCCGACGGGCCCGTCGCCAAATACGGCGACTCTGGCAGTGGCAAGCCTGTCTTTCACCGGTCTGAGCGCCCGGTACGATACGCTGCACAGCTCGGTCAGCACGGCGATGTCGTCCGGGATGGAATCCGGGATCGGAATGGCGCATGCCTCGGGAATGACCAGACGGCTCTGTGCGATTCCATCCGTCCCGCTGCCCAGAAACTTGCTGTGGGAGCAGTAGTTGTCCGCGATTTCCCCCCTGCACGCCGGACAGCATTGCGCGGGGTCGAGAGCCTCCAGCAAAAAGCCTGCCAAGTAAGGAACGATCACAACTTTCTGACTACGGGAGAGCTTTGTCTTCTTCCCTCCCACGACTTTTCCGATGCCTTCGTGCAGCAGTGCCATCGGCAGTTTTTTGGCCAGTACTTCCGGTTTCCGGGTCCCTCCGAAATAGCGCAGATCGGCATGGCAAATGCTGGCGAGAGTCGGCTCTACTACGACATAGCCTTCGGGCACGCTGCGCAGGACATCCTCCTCCAGCACCATGTGGGGCTTCGTCAGGCGCAGCGTTCGCGAATGTACTGATTCTGTTGTTGTGGCGCCCACCAACAGAACACCTCCATCTGAAATATCTATGATTTTGAATCCCGGGTCTCTCGAGATCACCGGAAGGATTCAACACTCATACGGTAATGACGTTGATGCCCGCATCCTGAAAAGGCTTGATGTCGTAATCCGGCACTTCCTTGCCCGTGATCAGCGTGTGGATCGCGCTGTTGGGGGCGACCTCGTAGAGGGAAAGCTTGCCGATCTTCGTGTCGTCCGCAACGACGATGACTTCCTGGGAAGCGGCGATCATCCCCTGTTTGGCCAGTACGAGCTGCGCCTCTGGATGCATCAGTCCGTATTTGGGATGGATGGCAGGGGTGCCGATAAACGCCTTGGATACATGCAGAGAGCGAAGCACGTGATCCGTGAACATGCCATTGAGCATATAGCTGGATGGGTACAGCTCTCCGCCTGTGACCGTCACTTTGACCCCGGGAGCGTCCCTCAGCTCCGCCGCGACGTTGATATCGTTGGTCACGACCGTGAGATGGGAGCGGTTCACGAGATTTCTCGCGATGTGCAGCGTCGTCGTCCCCGAATCGATGATGATGTGATCCCCGTCCTCCACGAGACTCGCCGCCATTTTGCCTATGCGCATCTTCTGATCGAGCTGTACGTGGGTTCTTTCGTTGAAGGACGGCTCGTTGTGCGTCAGCTTCTCCACAATGACTCCGCCGTGCGTCCGTTTGAGCAAGCCTTCCTGCTCCACTTCCGCCAGATCCCTCCGAATGGTCGCCTCGTGCACGCCAAATTCCTTGGCCAGCACGGCGACCGACGCCGTCCGGTGCTGTCTCACATATTCAACGATCCGCAATTTTCTTTCAGCCGCCAACATTGCCCTCATCCTTTACACGTGAATAAGCGCGCAATTCACTTGTGTGTTCTTGCTCGTTTTGCGCACTTTTGCTCGTTCTTGCACTTTTAGATTACTTGGCAGATTTCCCCTTGTCAATATCGAACTTTGTCGCCGTATCCCCCCTCTACATTCCTCCCGCCAGCAAAAAAAAGCGAGCTTGTCACGCTCGCTTTCCCTTTCACACGCTCTTTGATTGCTCGATCAGTTCATATACGCTTCGGCCATCTTCATCAGTTCTTCTTTGCTGATCGGATTGGATGCTTCAATATGGTAGCGGATCGTTTGGTTCGTATTTGGCACGTTATATACCCATTGAATATTTTTCCCGGTACCAAAATCCGTGAAAATCATCTCCACCCCGTTTACTGTGAGCCTCTCCTCTTTGAAGTCCCATTCCTTGTGAACGATGAACGTTTCTTTGCCGCTTGTTCGGGACATCGAAACCCGGATTCTTTTCCCCTGCTTGATGTATGTGCTGTTGAGAATCCAGTGATCCTTGGACAGCTCTACGGGCATCATCGCATACTCTTTCTTCGTTTCCTCCGCCTGCTTTCGCAGCTTTTCCCCTATAGCGGCTTTCTCTTCCGGGCTCGGAGGATTCACTTCTGTAATCGGGGCAAAGGTCACGCTTGCACTTTCAAACTTGTACGTACCTTCCAGACTGTCGAGAATCTTCACCGATTGGTCCTTCATTTTCTTGCGAAGTGCCGACACATCGGTAAAGCTGATTCCCTTGCTCTTGGTGTAGGTCTTTCCGTCCGGAATGTCAGAGGCGACATAGAAGATAGCGGCGGTGCCTTCTTTCAGCAGCTCGTTGGCGTATCCTTCGCTTTTCAGGGAGCGCAATTGCTCTTCCTTCGAAGGCGGGGTATAGTTCGCTTCCTCCAGCGTCTTTTTCTCGTAGACGACCTCTCCCCGATTGTTTTTCAACGTCTGATAGTGAACCGCAGCGAAGGCGGTAGATACCGTCAAAACCATTCCCGCCGCTACCAAAATGCCCACTTTGTATTTCACAAAAAATCGCTCCTTTGTTTTCTGCTCCGCATGCAATTTCCTCATCACTTTTCCCGCCAAGTCTGCATCGGGAAGCCGTGGGTCATGAAAAAGTTTTCTCAAATCCTGATCCTTGTCCGATCCCATAAGGTCCCACTCCCTTTCCTTGCGTATAGTGCTTGCGGAATTTGGCAGCCGTACGTTCGTATTTTTTTCGAAGAGTGGCGCTGCTTTGATTCAGGATAAGGCTGATTTCCTGATAGCTCTTCTCCTCCACGCAGCGCAATAGGAGCAGGTTTCGTTCCTCCACCGTCAATTTTGCCATGGCCATATGGACGAACTCGTCAAAATAATGGGTTTCGATTTGCTGGTCGATGTGCTTGTTCTCTTTCTCATCCCGGTAAAAGAAGGGCAAGTATCTCGCCAGCTTTCGCCTGCGAATCACATCGATGCATTGATGGTAGGCAATCTTGTACAGCCAGGCGCCGAACGGAATCTCGCGGTTGTACTTCTCCAAATGGCGGTATGCCTTCAGGAACACTTCCTGCCCGCAGTCCTCCGCTTCGGAATCGTGACCCAGCATGTGATAACAGTAGAGGAAGATCGATTTCTGGTAGAAGTGCACGATCTTCTCGAATTTGTCGGTAGCCCCTTGCAATACTTCCGTAATGGTCTGATGGAGATCGATGTCAGCCAACCCTCCTCACCTCCTTTCACCCTACACAACGAATCAGGAACACCAGAATGTGACGCCCGTCAAAAAATCCTGCACACCAAGATTAGAAAACCTGGCTACGCCATGCCTTTTGGCGGAGCCGCGGTACCCAAAGGGCACAAGTCTCGCTCTCTCACTGTGTTCGAGTCTCGCTATGTTGCCCTTATACTGGATAGGAATTTTATAAATTCCTATCTGTATAAAGAAAAGGAGTGCGCAAAAAGCGCACTCCCAATCCGACTAGAGGGAAGGCTGCTCCGATGGTCCCTCAAACCGGAAAGCAGGGTGTTTGACTGGCGACTCTGCAGGATGATCGATTACTCGGGTGATGGGCTTTTGCTCTTGTCCGCCTCCAATGTGGATATCCGGCGTTGAAAGCTCTCCCGCCAATTGGCTTCCAGACTTTCGGCAACCGCCTCAAAGTTTTTATCTTTGAGTGCTTGAATGATCGCTTTATGTTCCTCCACCGATTGTTCGGCCCCTGCTATTCCATGGAAGTAGGTCACTTCGTAGCGTCGCAGCTTTTTCTTCAATCCGTCCAGCACATGAATCAGCTCTTCATTTTCCGATAAATCGATCATCACCTGATGGAAGCGGGCATCGTGGTGCTGGGCGCCAAGCGCATCCTCCTGTTGCAATGCCCGTTCCAATTCTTCATTGATGCTTTCCAATTCCTCGATATGCTCTTGCCTGACGTTCTCTTTGGCAAAGGAAACCGCGAGCTTCTCAAGCGTCCAGATGATCGGATACAGGCGATAGGCCTGATGAATATCCACGGGGGCTACCTGTGTCCAGCTGTTCGCTTTGCTCTGAATCATTCCCTCTTCTTCCAGTCTCAGCAAGGCTTCACGAATAGGCGTACGGCTTGCCCCCAACGCTTCTGCCAATTCCTGATCTTTTAGTCGGTCACCCGGCTTTAATACCCCGCTGATGATCCACTCCTGAATTTGCCTATATACTTGCTCGCGAATGGATGAGCGCTTCACTTTATTGACGTGCTCTGATAACAAATGCTACGCCTCCTCACTACTATCTGCATGTAATATATCACGTGCAATTTATAGGTTTCAATGCTGCCGTGAGCGCTCCTGCTTCTCTCGCAACCTGCTTGACACCGATTCAGTAGGGTGAGTAGAATGTAATATATCACATATCACCGATCAACTTTTCTAACGAAACCTGTTTTTCGAGGGTGGAGTCACTTCAGGAGGATAGCGATCGGGGTGATCGGTATTGCTATTCGAAATGAGAAACGGGGGGAACGAAATGGCAGACAGCGCTTCATTTACGTACATCGCGAATGCTCAGGCGCGCAAAATCGAGGCCGAGCACATATCCGTACCTTTTATGGACCAGGAAGTGATCGGGAAGGTCAGAAGCTTTCACAAGAGGTTTGCCGAATACCAGGTGACGCCACTGCATAGCCTGCAACAATTGTCCCGCAGGCTGAACGTTCAGAAAATATGGGTGAAAGACGAATCTCACAGATTTGGCCTGCATGCTTTTAAAGTATTGGGCGGCTCCTATGCGGTTGGAAAGTACGTGGCAAATAGGCTCGGCATCGATATTTCGGAGCTTTCCTTTGAGATGCTGAAGTCGAAGGATATGAAAGAACGGCTGGGCAATATCACGTTTGTCACTGCGACAGACGGCAACCACGGCAGGGGGATCGCCTGGGCCGCAAGCCAGCTGGGGCAAAAATCAGTCGTGTTTATGCCCAAAGGCTCTTCCGAGATCCGTTTGAACCATATTAAAAAAGAAGGCGCGACGGCTTCGATCACCGAGCTGAACTATGACGATACGGTCAGGTTGGCCAAGCAATACGCCGCCGAACATGACGGGGTGTTGATCCAGGACAGCGCATGGGAGGGTTATGAGGAGATCCCTACCTGGATTATGCAAGGTTATTCCACGCTCATCGACGAGGCGATGGAGCAGATCGAGAAAGCGGGAGATGAATGGCCGACGCATGTGTTTTTGCAAGCAGGCGTAGGTTCTTTTGCGGCCAGCATGCTCGGGTATCTCCTGTCGAGATTCGGCAAGAACAGGCCGATCACAGTCATCGTGGAACCGAATGAAGCCGCGTGTATCTACAAATCCGTTGCCATCAACGACGGAAAGCCTCATGCGGTAACCGGTTTTATGCCGACGATCATGGCTGGACTGGCCTGCGGAGAACCAAGCACAGTGGCATGGGGTCTGTTGCGTGATTATGCAGATATGTACATCTCTTGCCCGGACTATGTATCGGCAAAGGCCATGCGGATGCTTGGCAACCCATTGCCTGGAGATCCCCCTGTCATTGCCGGAGAGTCAGGGGCTGTCGGATTGGGTGTTCTCAGCTTGCTTCAGGAAGAACAAGCGTTTCATCCAATCGCCTCCCAGCTCCGGATTCACGCCGATTCACGGATTCTCTTCATTAATACAGAAGGCGACACGGATCCGGAAGGCTATCGAAAGATCGTATGGGACGGCATGTACCCGTCTTTTTAATCGGGATAGGAATGCCAAGTTGACATGAATTCGAAAAGGGGAAATGTTTCATGACGTACCATTCTTCCGGCATATCGATCGATGCTGTCCGATTGCTGAGCCGAATTGAGCAGCTTGGGCAAATAGGACGTGACGGCGAGGACAGGCTGGTCAGGCTGGCAGCATCGGACGCGGACAAGAGCGGCCGTGACGCGCTCGTCTCCTGGATGAAGGAGGCGGACTTGGAGGTAGCGGTAGATCGAATCGGCAACATTTTTGGCATCTGGCGCGCTTCATCTGCAGAAGATCAAGCGCCCATCATGATCGGATCGCACATCGATACGGTCATCGATGCGGGAGTGTACGACGGATGCTATGGTGTGCTCTCCGGGCTCGAGGTCATTCAGTCGTTGCGGTCAGCGGGCTTTGTCCCTTCTCGTCCGATTGTCGTCGCTGCGTTTACGAATGAAGAAGGGGTGCGCTACACACCCGACATGATGGGGTCGCTGGTGTATGCCGGCGGGCTGCCAGTTGAGGAAGCATTGGCTTCCGTCGGGACGGATGGCACCGTACTCGGCGAAGAATTGGCGCGGATCGGCTATGCCGGTTCGAAGGAGCCTGGCTTTTTGAAACCCCATGCCTATGTCGAGCTTCACATTGAACAAGGTCCTGTATTGGAAAAGGCAGGCGTTCAGGTAGGGGCCGTTGAGAACCTCCAGGGCATTTCGTGGCAGCGGATCACCATAGAAGGGGTCGCAAACCATGCCGGTACCACGCCTATGTCGCTGCGGGCAGATGCCGGATACGCAGCGTCACGCGTCATTTCCTTCCTGCGGGACCGGGCGGCGAGCTCACCGACACCTACCGTAGCAACGGTCGGTTGCATCAGCTTTGAGCCCAATGCGGTCAATATCATCCCTTCCCGCGCTGTATTTACCGTTGATCTGCGCGACCCCAACGAGGATCGCTTACAAGCTGAGGAAGCGGCTCTGGCGGACTTTCTCATCGAACTGGCTGCTGCCGAAAAAGTGACGATCGCCACCGAGCGCATGGCTCGCTTTACACCTGTCACATTCGACAGAGCGATTGTCAAGCTGGTGGAAGCCGCAGCCGAGCAGCGCGGATTGTCCTCAATGAGGATGACGTCCGGTGCCGGACATGACGCCCAGATGATCGCTCGCATCTGCCCGGCAGCGATGATTTTCGTACCGAGCATCGGGGGCATCAGCCACAACCCTCGCGAATTCACACCAGAAGCGGATCTGGTTGCCGGAGCGAATGTGCTGCTGGACGTGGTCAGCCAGCTGGCAAGCAAACAGTAAAAGTTGGTCGATTTGGCAAGCGAGGCAGCCCCTCTCGAAGAGGAAGCTGCCCCGCTTGTTTTTATTGCTCTTTCACGCTCTTTGCCTGAACGCGGAACGTCGCCTTTTTCTCGACCTTCCCGATCAGCATGTCGACCGCGATCACCAGAATCGCAGCCGGGATCGCACCCGCCAGGATCTTCTGGTCATCCGTCGTGGAAATGCCTCGCATGATCATCTCCCCAAGTCCGCCCGCGCCGACGAACGTCGCGATGGTAGCGGACCCTACGGCCACGACTGCCGCGATACGGATGCCCGCCAGGATGATCGGCATGGCCAGCGGAAATTTCACCTGGGTCAGCAGCTGCAGCGGCGTCATCCCCATGCCGGCTCCCGCCTCGATCATGCTTTTGTCCACGTTTTCCAGACCGGCGTACGTATTTTGGACGATCGGCAGCAGGGAGTAGAGCGCGAGCGCGACGATGGCGGTGCTATACCCCAGTCCCAAAAAGATCATGATGATCAGCAGCAGGGAAATCGACGGAATGGTCTGGATGATGTTGATGACCGACTGGATCGCCACCGCGATTTTGCGGTTGCGGGTCATCCATACCGCCAGCGGGATGCCGACCGCGATCGAGATGAGAATGGCGCTCGCGCTCATGTAGAGATGCTCCCCGGTCAGCTCCACGATTTGCCCCCAGTACCTTGTCAGAAATTCGATGGCATTCACCGTATCAGCCTCCCTTTCTGCTCTATTCTTTGATCAGGCCTTGCTCCTTCAAAAACGTCCGGGCGACTTCTTCCGGATCGCGCTTCTCGATATCTACCTGATAATTCAACGCCGTCATCGTCGCCGTATCGATCCGGTTCGTCAGCTTGCCGATCAGCTCCGTCAGCTGCGGATGCTGCTTCAGCGTATCGTTGCGGACGACCGGAGAAGCTCCGTACGGCGGGAAGAACTTCTTGTCGTCCTGAAGCGTGACGAGGTTGTATTCCTTCAGGCGAGAGTCCGTGGAGTAGGCGAGGACGATATCCACCTCCCCGTTTGCGACCGCCTTGTAGACGAGTCCGATGTCCATGGGCGTCGTTTTGCCAAAGGAGAAGCCGTACGCCTGCTTGAAGGCTTCGTACCCGTCATTCGGCCGCTCCAGCCAGCCGGAATCGGTGCCCAGGTGCAGCTGGTCCGCCACTTTCGCCAGGTCGGAGATTTTTTGCAGATGATATTTCTCCGCCACTTCCTTGCGTACCGTAAAAATGTACGTATTATCAAAGCCGTAAGACGGGAACCATTCCTGGTCAAACTTTTCGGCCACGCCCTTTTTCACCAGCTCAAAGGCTTCCTTGGGGTCCTTGCTGAATTCCTTCAGTCCTAGACTGCTCGTCAGATCCGTACCGACGTAGCGCACCGCGGAGATTTGAATGTCGCCGCTCTCCATCGCCTTGAGCACGACAGGCGTCGCCCCCAGCCCCCCCACCAGCTGTGTCTTGAGGTCGGAATTGCCTTCGATCACCTGCTTTAGCATCTGGGCCAAAATCGTCTGCTCCGTCGTCGGCTGATGCCCGATCTTGACGACATCACCCGAGCCGCAGCCAGCTGCGATGACGACCGCGAACACCGCCATGACCAGCACACGCATCCATCTGATTTTCATCTCGATTTCCCCCTTGGTCCGCACGCTCTATCTCAGCCCTTTCGGCGTGCATATCGCTTGAATTTTCCGTGTGACAAAGTCGGCAATCGTCGCCAGCATTGCGGTTGCAAGCGCTCCTGCGAGCAGCATGCTGTCGTTTGCAACCCCAAGTCCGGTAAACACCAGATAGCCGAGTCCTCCTCCGATCACTGCAGCGAGCGTCGCCCAGCTGATGGTATAGATCGTCGCCGTCCGAAAGCCTCCCAAAATAATCGAGAGGGCAAGCGGCAGCTCGACCTTGAATAAAATTTGCCAGCCGGTCATCCCCATTCCTCTCGCCGCTTCTTTCAGGGCCGGGTCCACCTCCCTGATTCCCGTATACGTATTGCGCAGCATGGGCAGCAGCGAGTAGAGGAACAAAGCTGCAATGGCGGGCACCGCGCCGATCCCCAAAAGCGGAATCATCAGACCGAGCAGAGCCAGGCTGGGGATCGTCTGCAAAATATTGACAAAGCCGATGACATACCGGTTGATTTTTTCCGTCCGGGTCAATAGGATACCGAGCGGAACCGCAATCAAAAAGCCGGCCGCCACCGCGAGTACGGAAATGTACGTATGCTGCCAGAGCAAGGACAGAAGCTGCTCCCTTCTTTCACTTACAAACTGAATAAACTCGTTCATACGCCGCTCACTCCCTGGTTCGGAAGCGCACTGCCGGGAAAGCGCCGTTTCTTGGGCGATGCCGCATGCAGCTCCTGTACGCGGCGAAGCCGTCTGACCCCAATGAAGTCGATGACGAACTGGTTGGCCGGACGCTGCAGCAGCCTTTCCGGCGTGTCGAGCTGTACGACCGCGCCATCGTTCATCAGGCAGATGCGATCCGCGATCTTGATCGCTTCGTCCATGTCGTGCGTCACAAATACGATTGTCTTGCGGATCTCCTTTTGCAGCCGAACGAACTCATCCTGCAGCTGCTCCCGGCTGATCGGGTCCAACGCGCTGAACGGCTCATCCATCAAAATGATCGGCGGGTCTGCGGCCATCGCGCGAATGACACCCACTCGCTGCTGCTGTCCCCCGCTCAGCTCCGACGGGTAGCGGTTTTTGAACACCTTGGGATCCAGCCCCACCATATCCAGCAGTTCGTCGACCTTCTTTTCGTAGCTCGCGCGGTCCATCTTTTTCAGCTTGGGTACCAGCGCGACGTTTTGCCCGATCGTCATGTGCGGAAACAGCGCGATCTGCTGAATGACATACCCGATGCTGCGCCTCAGTTCCACGGGATCCGCCAGGGAAATGTCCTGCCCGTCGATTTCAATCCTCCCTGAGGTAGGCTCGATCAGACGGTTGATCATTTTCATGGTCGTCGTCTTCCCGCAGCCGCTCGGCCCGATCAGGACGAACAGCTCGCCGGGCTGGATCTGCAAATCGAGATTCCGGATGATCGGCACCTCATTGATCGTCTTTTCTACGTGGTGAAAGGAAATCATACACACCCGCTCCTTCCCGAAAGTGGTTTTATGGAAAGAAAAAAGCCGACACACCGCTGCTGCCGGGAGGGCCCTTCCCGACAAAAGCAGATGAGTCGACTACTCTCTCACATACAACAGATGACCAAACAAGCTTGACGGCTGCCAGGCCCATGCCGCGGGATGCTGCATCAGCCGTTTGCACTCCATGCAAGCGGAAAAAAGGATCTTGTATGCTTGTTCTGCTTTAGCCGACGAGGTTAGCTGACGGGTAGGATGGCAGTTTGCATCCCTTCTGCTTGCACAGAATTAACCCCAAAAATGGTTCCCCCGCTTTCGTCCGAGACGAAACTAGGCCCGTTATGAAATTGTTAACATAACAAGGTAACAATAAAAGGTTACCATAATGCACCTGTACACTCAATTTCGAAAATTCGACGTATTCTCGTCTCTCGGATTGTCAGAGTCAGTTAACCGTAATCACCATCCCGATGCTCCTGTATTCGGCTCGTTCCTTTTTTATCCATACCCGTTGTGCAGCGATCCGGTAAACAAATGCTCCATTTTGCATACATTTATGAAAAAATGGTTGTCCCCGCGGTTATGGAAACCGGATCGGTGACAACCATTTGTCTCTACGTTACACATTGGCATGCGGCTAGTGGCGGTTCAAGAATCACCCGGAGCAGCGTCCTCAGGGGATGATCCGCCGCTCTTCCCTTTCCGAAAACAGATGCAATCCAAATGTCTTGGACAAATCCTCCAACACCCTGATTCCAGCCACACTGTTTCCTTTGTCATCGATCGCGGGACCAATGACCCCGATGCCCATGCGGTTCGGCACCACGGCCATGATTCCGCCGCTGACGCCGCTTTTGGCGGGAATGCCCACATGGATGGCAAATTCACCGGAAGCATTATACATGCCGGATGTCACCATAATCGTCAGGAGAATCTGTACCAAGCAAGGATCAATCTGCAGGGAATCGCTTCCCTCCATACGCCCCCAATTGGCCAGATACAACCCGATTTTCGCCAGATCGCTGCACCGTACCTCGATGGAACAAAGTCGAAAGTACAGATCGAGCGCCTCTTCTACATCGCTTTCAATAATGCCGGTGCTTTTCATAAAGTAAGCGAGTGCGCGGTTTCGATCTCCTGTCGCCTTCTCCGATTGGTACGTCTGTTCACTCAGGGAAATGCCGTTGTTCCCGGTCATCATTCGAATCAACCCGCACACGCGCTGAAATCGCTCTTCTACATTCCTGCCGGAAATCATGGAGGCAACGGCGATCGCTCCGGCGTTTATCATTGGGTTTAGAGGCTTGTGATGGTTCATTGTTTCCAATTTGATGATCGAGTTGAACGGGTCTCCACTCGGTTCCATGCCGACCTTGGCAAATACCTTCTCAGGTCCATGGTCCAACAGGGCAACCAGCAGGCTGATCACTTTCGAGATGCTTTGCAAGGTAAACGTCGTATCGCAATCTCCCACGGAAGCGATGCCCGTGTCCTTTGCGGCGACTGTAAGGCCAAGGGCGGCGGGATTCGCGCGTCGCAGCTCCGGAATATAATCGGCGACCTTACCCATTGCCGTGTACTTGCGGTTTTCATCCAGGATGCGCTGAAGCGTCTGTTTGTCTGCTTGTCTCATTTCTGCTTTTTCCTTCCGCCGGCTTCCCTACAGCCTGCAAACCATCTTCCCCAAGTGCTGGCTCAGCTTCAGGTTTTCCTCGGCATCCACGGGAATTTCCACGAGAACGATCTCTTTCATGCTCAGCGCTTTTTGCAGGGCCGCCTCCAGCTCCGTGACGTGGTTGACACGTATGCCGGTGATGCCAAAGCTTTCGGCGAAACGGACGAAATCCGGGTTCGCAAATTCTACCCCGTAGCTTGCGTCAAAACGATTTTTCAGCTTCCAATCAATCAACCCGTACTTTGAGTCATTCAGGAGAAGGATGGTGAATGCGACGCCCAGACGTTTGGCTGTCTCCACTTCCACTCCATTCATCAGGAAACCGCCGTCACCCGTAATGCAGATGACCGGATCGTCGGGACAGGCCAGCTTCGCGCCGATCGCTCCCGGTACGGCGATCCCCATGGTGGCAAAGCCATTCGAGATGACTACGCGGTTCGGGAGCTTGGGCTGGTAATTCCTTGCGATCCAAAGCTTATGGGCGCCTACATCGGATATCACAATGGTGTTGTCTGTGGCGATTTTGGCGACCTCATCCAGAATGGTCTTTGGCTTGATCCTTGCTCCCCCGCTGGCCGAAGGGGATGCTTCCTCTTTATGGATGTGTGTCAGCTCCTGCACGAGTTTTTGGTGAAGCTCGCCGCCAGGCATCCACTCTTTTGTTCCTTTGAGATGTGCCGTCAGATATGTCAAAGCGGCTGGGATATCTCCGACCAACTCGGCCGCGACCGGGTAATGCTCGTCTACCTCGGCGGGCAGCGTATCGATGTGGATGATCGGCTTGGGGTTGTTTTCATTCCAGTACATGGGCAAGTATTCCACAAAATCGTAGCCGATCGCGAGGATCAAATCCGCCTCATGAAGCCCGCACAGGACATAATCCTTCATTTGCAGCCCGACCGTGTACATGTTCAAAGGATGGTCGGGGGGCAACACTCCTTTTGCCATAAATGTATGAGTGACGGGAGCCTTCAACGCCTCGGCAAAAGCCTGCAATTCCTTGGATGCCTTTCGCCTTAGCACGCCATTGCCCGCAATGATGAACGGCTTTTGGCTTTTCTCGATCAGCTCCAACGCCTTTTTCATGCTCGTCTCACAGGGAACTGACACTGGCAGCGGCGTTTTCGGAAGCACTTTCGCCTCGATGTCGTCTGCTGCCATATCTTCAGGCAGCTCGATGTGTACGGCTCCCGGTTTCTCCAATTCCGCCAGCTTAAAAGCTTTCCGCACAATTTCCGGGATCGTCTGCGGCCGCTTGATCTGGATCGACCATTTCGTTACCGGCTCAAACATGGCGACTACGTCAATGTATTGGTGCGATTCTTTGTGCATCCGCTCCAACCCGGCTTGTCCGGTAATGGCAACCACGGGGGCATGGTCCAGGTTGGCGTCGCCTATGCCAGTCAGCAAATTGGTTGCCCCCGGCCCCAAGGTCGCCAGGCAAACACCGGCCTTCCCTGTCAATCTGCCGTAAACGTCTGCCATGAAGGCCGCCCCTTGCTCATGCCTGACTGCCACAAACTGAATTTGGTCAGAGGAAGCCAACGAATGGACCAGATCGATATTTTCTTCTCCAGGAATGCCAAAAATGTACTGTACACCTTCATTCTCCAGGCACTTGACCATCAAATCCGTAGCTTTCATCCTGTCACCCCCAAGAATGGATTTATCGCCAATGAATACTCACAAACTTTTCCTCCATCATTTCCGTTACGGCAAACTTGACGCCTTCTCTTCCCGTCCCGCTGTCTTTGATCCCGCCATACGGCATGTGGTCCAATCGGTAGGTAGGAATGTCATTGATCAGCACTCCACCTGTTTCAATCTCATGGACGCAGACAAATGCCCGATGGATGTCGCGGGTATACACGCCTGCATTCAGACCGTAGCGAGAATCATTGACCAGGCGGATGGCATCCTCCATGGATTCAAATGGCATTACGCTCACGATCGGACCGAAGACCTCTTCCTGGATGACTTTGGCCTGATGGGGGACAGCGGTCAATACGGCGGGTGTCATGACCGGCCCCTGCACTTCTCCCCCACACTCCACCTTTGCGCCCATTTGAACGGCTTCCTCGATCCAGCTTGCCAGACGCTCCAGCGAATCCTTGTTGATCACTGCCGTTACATCCGTCTTTTCATCGAAGGGGGAACCGATTACCAGCTGCTTGGTGCGAGCGACCAGCTTTTTCAGGAACGTTTCGTACAAGGAACGGTGCACGTAGATGCGCTGGATGGAAATACAGACTTGGCCGTTGTATGAAAACGCCCCTTCGACCACTCGATCCATTATGGCATCTGCATCAATTCCTTCATCGACGATCAAAGCGGAATTGGAGCCCAACTCCAATGTCACTTTGCGAAACTCGGCCAGCTTGCGAATTTCCTTTCCGACTCGGGGACTCCCTGTAAACGTAATGTTCTTCACGTATGGGTGCGTGTTCAAGACGGGCCCCAATTCCGGTCCGAGCCCGGGAATGATCTGCAGCACGCCGTCCGGCAATCCTGCCTCTTGAAAAAGCTCTGCGAGAAAAAGCGCGCTGAGCGGTGTTTTTTCGGCCGGCTTCAACACGATGGTATTTCCTGCTGCGATGGCCGGCCCCACTTTGTGGGCGACCAGATTAAAAGGAAAATTGAACGGAGTAATAGCCGAAACGACTCCCATTGGCACTCGCATCGTGAAACCGATGCGATTTTCTCCACCGACGGCTGCATCCATGGGGATCCGTTCCCCGTATATCCGCTTGGCTTCCTCCGCGGCGAATTGGTACGTCTGAATGGTTCTCACGATTTCCATGCGAGCTGCTTTGATCGGCTTGGCTGCCTCCGAGGCGATGATTCGGGCCGCTTCTTCTTTTCGCTGCTCCAATAAATGCACCGCGTTGGCGAGAATCTGCGCTCGTTCATAGGCGGGTCGATCTTTAAACGCTTGAAAGGCGGCATGGGCGCCCTCAATAGCTTTTTTTGCATCCTCTATTGTCGCTTGGGCAATATGAGCGAGGACCTCACCCGTATACGGGGAGTGCAACGGTTCGTACTTTTCGCCTTCCACCCACTTACCGTTGATCCACAGATGCCTTTTATCCATCTTTCCATCTCTCCTTTTCCTTCCGGGACGCCTCCCTTTCTCAAAGAGAGTCCATTTGAAGAGCCTCCCGAGTGCCGTTCGTGAACAATCGGAATTAGTGTTTCATATGAATCTGTTTTTATGTAGACCTTTCCAACTTGGGCCAGCAGAAAGCAGAAAAGACTGCCGCCTAGCAAAAAAGCACTTCCATGCCCTGCTTTTCGAGGGACACGGAAGTGCTTTTTTCGGTTCTATACGCGGAATCGCCCGATCATGCCTTGCAGCTCCTCCGCCATTTCGGACAAGGTCGTAGCCGATGCGGCGATTTCCTGCATGGCAGCCAGCTGTTCCTCGGCGGCTGCCGAGACGCTTTGTGTGCCATCCGCCGTCGTTCTGGTCACATCCGCAATCTGACCGATCGCTTCCACGACCTGCAAAGTGAAGGCCGACATTTCCTCTGCGGCAGCAGAAACGCTTTGGATTTGTCCGGATACATCAGCAATGGACGACTGGATCTGCCCGAACGTCTCCCCTGCATGATGGACGACCGTAATGCCGGCCTGAACTTCCCGGGTGCCGGTCTCCATCGACTCGACGGCAAGCCTCGTGTCTGCCTGGATCGTCCCGATGAGCTGCGCGATTTGCCCTGCGGATTGGGAAGACTGCTCGGCCAATTTCCGGACCTCGTCGGCAACCACCGCAAACCCTCTTCCCTTGTCTCCCGCCCGCGCCGCTTCGATCGCCGCATTCAACGCCAGCAGGTTGGTCTGTTCGGCGATCCCCGTGATGACTTCCACGATCTGGCCGATCGCCTCCGAATGGTTGCCCAATCCATCCACCACCCCGCTCAATTGACGCATCGTGTCGTGGATGGCGCTCATTTGACGGACGGCCGCCTGAACGGATTGGTTGCCTTCGCCCGCCACCCGAGAGACCTGGACGACCGTTTCGGAGACGCCCTTCACATTGCCGGCGATTTGCTGGATGCCCGCAGACAGGCTGTCCATGGAAGCCGAGCTGCGCTCCACGCTCTCTACCTGCCGATCGGTCCCCGTCGCCACCTCTTGGACGGTCACGGCGATCTGCTCGGTCGCTTGACTGGTCTGCTCGGAGCTGGCCATCAGCTGCTCGGCCGTAAACGCCACTTGCTTGGAGGTCGTTTTGACCTGGCCGATCACCTGCTGCAAATTGCTTGTCATTTCGTTGACGGAATCGCTGAGGTCTTTCAATTCGTCACGGTTTTTGACCGCGATCGGTTCCACTTGCAAATTTCCGTTCGCCACTTCCCTCACGTTTTTCACGATCCGCAAGATCGGCCCGCGCAAGCTGCGGGTCAGCCAAATAGCCACGACCAGGAATTCCAGGATCGATGCGACAAGCAGGATGGCGTTGTCCCGAATGCCGGTCTGATAGAGGCTCTCGCTCTCCTGAGAGGCGCGTGTCGTGCCGTCCCGATTGTACGCAATCATGGCGTTCGTGTACGTCGAGCGGTCGGCAAACAGCTCATCCTCTTTTTTCTTGGCCTCCTCCAGCTGCCGAAGGTCTTCTGCGGACACGCTTTGGGACAGATCCATCTTCTTCCCGAACGACACCATCGTTGGATTGAACTGCTTGTACGCCTCCACGGCGCTCTTCAAGCCCTCGAAGTTTTTCCGGTCTTCCTCTTCCCCTTCTGCCATGGTGGCTTGGTATGCAGCCAGCTTTTCCTCAATGACCGCAAACTGTTCATCGATCTGTCTGATGATGGCCGCCTTTTGCTGTGCGTCCATCGTGGTGAACAGGCTGCGGTCATACGCATAGACGCGCTGCAATGCCGTATCGATCTGCAGAATGGCCTCGAGCCTCGGTCTCCAGTCGTTGACGAGCTCGTCTACCTTATGATTGAACTTGTACAGCTTGTAAATCGAGAGGCCCCCCATAAACCCGAGAATGATCAAAGTCAGTGCGAAAACACTTGTCAATTTTTTGCCAATCGTCCATCTCATGCTTCTGCCCTCATTTTTCTATGAAAATAGGAAATCGCTCCTATCATGTATTACCCTGATCTGTCCTCGGTAAAACGGCGGGCCGGTATCCGCTCCATCTTACCCGTTGCTTTCCTGTCCAAAAAACTGATATATCTAGTAAGAGAAGAGACAAAAGGAATCTTGCAGGTCCGAGAAGGAGATCAGCCCGCTATGAAAATGGTATCGTGGAACGTAAACGGATTGAGAGCTTGTATGAATAAAGGATTTGCGGAGTACTTTTCCAAAGTGGATGCAGACATCTTCTGTATCCAGGAGACGAAGCTGCAAGAAGGACAGATCACCGTGGATTTTGCCGACGGTTACCATTCGTTTTGGAATTACGCAGAGAAAAAAGGCTATTCCGGGACGGCGGTCTTCACCAGGCACGAGCCCGTCTCCGTGCGCTATGGACTGGAAGAAGATCAGGAGCCGGAGGGGCGCATCCTGACGCTGGAATACGATTCGTTCTTCCTGGTCAATGTCTATACCCCCAATGCCAAACGGGATCTTTCGCGACTCGATTACAGAATGGAATGGGAAGACCGATTCCGCAGCTATTTGTTGCAGCTGGACGAGAAGAAACCGGTGATTGTCTGCGGAGATCTCAATGTCGCTCATCAGGAAATCGACATCCGGAATGCCAAATCCAATCGCGGAAATTCCGGCTTTACCGATGAAGAGCGCGCCAAGATGAGCCAATTGCTCCAGTCCGGTTTCCTCGATACATTCCGGCATTTTTATCCCGATCGGACAGATGCCTATACCTGGTGGTCCTATATGCCCAAGGTCAGGGAGCGCAATATCGGCTGGAGGATTGATTACTTTCTCGCCTCGGCCAGACTGGCCCCTTCTTTGACGGACGCCCGCATCGATGCCGAAGTGACCGGCAGCGACCATTGCCCGATCATCCTGGAATTGACGGATTTGTAGCGCACTCGCCTGTCCTGTGTGACGGCATAAATGAACATGAAATGATTCGCGCATCAAAAAAGACAAGGTACCCGCCACGCACTGTGGCGAACCTTGTCTTTTTTAATGATCACATCGGCAAAGGCTTACTGTGCATAATCCCCGTTGTAGCTGACGAGCGCGACATCCTTCACGCCTTCCAAGGCGGAAAACTCGCCCACAAACGCCGTATTGTCGTCGCGTATGCGCAGCTCGACCGTCAATTCGGTAATGTCTGCCCGTACAGACTTCGATTTCAGCGTACCGTTCATTTTCCGTACACGCCGTTTCACTTCTTCCTCTGCCGCCGCTTCGTAATGCACGATCAGCAAATAGGGAGCGGTTGCTTCTCGCCGCCGCGTCAGCCACCAAATGGTCGCGCCGACTACGAGGGAACCGATGATTGCCACCGAATAGATTTTCGCTCCCGACGCGATGCCCGCCGATACCGCCCAAAACATGTACATGATATCCATCGGATCTTTGACAGCCGTACGGAACCGGACGATGCTGAGCGCCCCGACCATCCCGAGCGAGAGCACGATATTGGTGCTGATGGTCATGATGATCAGGGCTGTGATGATGGTCATCAGCACAAACGTCATATTGTAATTATGGCTGAAAACGACGCCGCGGTAGCATTTTTGATAGACGTAATAGATGAACATTCCGATCAAAAAGGCGACCAGCAAACTCAATAGCAGATCGACCAAAGACACGCCCTCGAACGCATCCATCTTCAGCACACTTTTTTTAAACATGTCTTTAAAATTTAGCAAATTATCCATGACACACTCACTCTCCACCCGTTTGCTTTCGGAAATGCTGCTGTTTCTATGGACGAACCGTCATCTGGTGTAAATTTTTTGTCGTTCCTTGCACAATACATATTTGGATATCGTGGAACGCTGATGGGCAGTCATTTGCAGCAAGGAACGAATCATATGGGGCAAAAACTGCCTGAATTTCACTTCCAGAATGAGGCGCGGCCCTTCAATCGCCTCCCAGGTCTGCAAATCACGATCAAACAAAAGGGCAGAGTGGAATCCCGCCGCCAGCCGCTTGTCAAACGTAATACGCGTATCGCTCATCTCATCGATGTACGCTTCCCGGATATAGTCGACACTCACGGACGGTTTGAGCGCGTTCTGCTTCCAGTCCCGGTAGAAATCGGCAAGCAGCGGATGGTCTTCCCCTCGCAGCCATTCCGCATCGCCGCTCAGGAGCCGGTCTGTTTGCTGCCGCGTCAAGCTGGCTGCCTCCTTGAGGACGTATTCGTTCCATTTGCTTTTTCTCTCCAGCTTGATGATGCCGTCGCTTAGGTTGTAAATGCGAATCCGGTATTTTTTCCGCTGATACACCCCATTGTTTTTGTCATACAGCGCCGTTTCCGATAGGTTGTCGAAATACAGGCTGCGAATGTGATAGCCTTCGTCGCTTACAGAATGGCGGTCAAGCGACATCAACGTCCGAAGCCGGTTGCGTGTCGCAATGTAATCTTGCGGGTTGATATAATATTTTTGCTCATGGCGCAGCTTTTTTCCGTTCACGTGCATGCTGATTTTTCACCCCAAAGCTTCAATCGATATAGAACTCGCGCATACCATGGTACACATTTCCGTCTTCGTCATAGTAATCGTCAAATGCCGTCATTTCGTGTCCTTTGGCATCCGTAACCGTCACGCGCCAAAAGAATCGCCCTTTTCCAAATTCATCAAGGGAAATCGACGTTTCCTTCAATCCCTTCTTGTCATAGAGCGGATGGGCAAACGACGGTTCCTTGGCGATTTGCACATGATAGGTCAATTCGTCGCCTTGGAGGTCATACGACGTGCCCCAGTGAAACACAAGCTTCCCATTTTCCTTCCTCACTTGATCTAAGTAAAACGGCATGGGAACCTGCAAGCTTTCCTGGAACTTCCGCTCGTTTTCTACCGGCAGCTGAATGATCCGTTCCAGCTCTTTGTCATAGTCGGCCAACGGACCGGGCAAATAGCGAATGTCCGGCTCGCGCGACACGTATGAGTAGACAATGGGCTTGTACTTCTCGATCATGCTCCTGCTTTGCTCCGGATTGATGATCGCGCTCAGTTCCCGTACCTTTGCTACCAGCTGCTCGACGTTTCGCGGATTTTTGAAGAACCGGTTTTGCAGCTCGCTCCCCCAGTAGTTGTGAATGCCCCGCATCCACGGCGAACGCCGTCCGTGATCCTGCATGGGCGATTCAAAGAAGCCCCAGGCCCCGTCGTAATCCCACGGAAGGAAAAACCACTTCTCCGAATTGAGCGGCGAATACAGCAAGAAGTTTTGCGAGTTCGTGTCGATATTGTCCATCAGGATGTTAACGGCCATCCAAGTCAAGAAGTTGTCCCTGTCGAAATGTTGCTCGAACACTTCGTCAAAATCCTTCGACAGGTCGTTCACGTCGTCCAGCATGCGCAAAAGCTTCGAGTGATCGTCCCATCCCTTGCTTTCCAGTACCGTTTCAAACATGGCTTTGTCAAAAGCCGGATCATCCTTTGTTTTCAGCTTGTCAGGGTATCGGAAGAATTCGAAGTTTGACGCCTTGTACAAGTTGCCGTACCGGTCGAGGCCATGCATGCGCAAAAACGACTTGTTCGGCTGCTCGATTTGGGTATACAACCCGTAATCTTCAAAAGCGGCATTGGCGTTCGCATTCGGAGCCGTCAAATCTTTGACATGCAAATGCACAAATTGGGTCCGCAAGCTGGTCATGTGCGGAATCATTTTCATATAATCAAAGCTGAGTTTATTCCGCAAACGGGTGAAATCGTAGGAGTGCTTGATCAAATTGATCGTCCGCTGGTCCAGCCAGTAGCCGGCGTTCTCAAACAGCTCGATTTTGTAAGCCTTCTGCGGAGCCTTGAGCGTCGATTTACCGCGAATCTTGATCGAGGCGTTGGGATGCGACTCCTCGTACCCGAACAGTCCGTTCTCGGGTCCTTGTTCCGTTCCTTCCTGAATGATCACGTTCATCTTCCGGGAATCGTTGTTTTCTGTCGCATTGGTGATCCGGTTTAATTCCGCCCATGTCATCGGTTTCTCCGCGGTCACATTGTCTCTGGTGATGGTCATATACAGGTGGACAACGGTGTCAGGCTTGTCTTGTTCGTAAACGAGCCGGTTTTCGACCAGTTTGGGCGAATAGTCGGTTGCTTCCGCAGGCGCCGGCGCGGCACCCTTGGCGTCTGGGCCGCGTTCCCCCGCCGGTCGTGCCACGTCAGTAGGTGCACATCCCGTCGCAGCTGTGACAACGACCGACATCAAAAGCGCCACAAAGGCATTCTTCGATAGAAATTTCATCTTCTTCCTCCTAAAATCGTACAAAACCATTTCCGATACGGTTCGGGGATGAATCTCATGCTTCCGCTTTTTCGGGCATGCCGCGCTCGCTGGCAGACAGCGGCTGCGCGCTGAACGTGGCGTAATGCAGGCGGCGCATGCGGTAAACCAGTCTGGACAATGCCGCGACCAACGTGAGAATCGAGGCTGCAAACAACGGCAATCCTTGGTACTGCACATCCCGCAGCAGCCAGGAGCAAACGAGATTCGCCGCCAGCAGCAGCGCCGAAAGAGCGAGCGCTCCCTTCCGATCGTCAAAGTAGAGCAGCAGCAGCAAGACGATACTGGTCATGATGTATACGAAGAAAGCCATGACCAAGATGTTGAAGGTGTCCACCATCTGCGAAGTGAACCCGATGAGCGGCAAAAACTGAATTCCTGCAGCAATCGCGATCAGTGAAAACACCAACTGAATGCCCATCAGCATCGCCATCTCGCCGATCAGGACTTTTTCCATTTCTTTGCGAGCCACATCGATGTCCAGAATGGTCCCCCCTCCGATGACGGAATCGTAATACTGACGGAATTTGGGGTAAAAGGCCGTCTCGACGGAAATCACAAACCAGATCAGGGAGGGCAGCACCGACAGTACCGCATAAAAAACCGCTACATCGTACTCCGGCGAAATCCGGAACGTATCCTCCAGCCACATCCCGTTCCACATCCATTGGGCAAACTGGTGCTCATACATCGAGAGGCCCGTAAACAGCCCGATAAACCAAAGCGACTGATAACGTTTGGCATCCTTTCGGAAAGAAAACGGAATAGCAGGCTTCTCTGTCCGAAAAAATCGTTCGATTTCGGACAGAAGCAGGCAGGCCGTCACAAAAAATCCGCCCGCCATTCCCCATAGCAGCCCGGAAGCGGACACGGCTTGTCCGCTTCCATACAGCAATATCCAGATTCCCAGCACGGCAACGCCCATGCCGCCTGCAAATGCCACGGCGACCTTTCGATACGCTTTCATGGCGGATACATACACCACTTCCATCCAGATCACAACCAGCTCCATGTACAGGACAAACAAAGGGATCTTTTCCGCAAGCCCAAGCGGCGTGAACAAAGCGAACAAAAAAGCGGGCACGAAGGCAACAGCCAACGTGATCTGCATGCAGCTGTAGAAAGACGGCAGCAGGGCATCGTAGCGCTTTTCGTACAATTGATCCGAAACGGAACGGGTAACATACATCGCAAACGGCGAAGTAATAATGAAGGAAAAAGCAAACGCATAGGAAACGCCCGCCTGAAAAATCTCGCGGGGATGGAATGGCGCGTTTGTCTGGACAAGCAGCCAATGAATGACCGTTACCGCAAGCATGCAGCTCAGCATCGGGCCAACGGTCACAAATGACGCGTAGGAAATCGCCTGAATGCGGCCAGCCAGACCTTCCCTGTCAAACAGTCGCTTCAATTGAAAGCCAATACCGGCCATTATTCTCTCGCCCCCTCCCGCAATAACGATTGGTACATGGAGTCGTACCAATGGATAAACTGTTCGTGCGTGTACCCTTTCAGGACACGCTGAAACCCGATTTGCCCCATCTCTTTTCGCTTGCCTTCATTTTTGCAGAGCGTAATAATGGCACGTGCGATCTCCTTGTCGTCCAGAACGGGGGCGATCAAACCGGCTTGTCCATCCACACCATCCGCTTCGTTTCCGTGCAGCAGTTCCCGGCAGCTTCCGACGTCGGTGGCGACCACCGGCTTGCCTGCTGCCATCGCTTCCAGCACGGCAAGCGGCTGGCCTTCGCTGATGCTGGTCAGCACGATGACGTCCATCCGCCCGATGTACTGTTTGACGTCGACGCTGCCCGTGAATGTCAGGTCTTCCACCCCCAGCATGTCGACGAGCTCCAGGCATTCCCGATAATACTCGGGATCCTCATCGTATGGCCCCATGATTGTAAATGTGGCGTTCGGCACTTCGCGCTTTACCGCGTAAAAACTGTGGATCATCGTCTTAATGTCTTTGATGGGTACCACTCTGACAATGGCGCCGATGTGGATCGAGCCGTCATCCGGCTTTTTTCCGGGGAGATCGACATATTCGGGCGCTTTGATCCCGTTTGGCACGATGGCGATTTTGGATGCGGGGCAGCCGAGCTCCATCTGAATTTCCTTGTTTCGATGAAACAAGGTGACCACCTGATCTGCGCTCTCATACGCGCAATTGGCCAAACCGTAGAAATAGCGGATCCACAGATCTTTGAAATACCCTTTTACCCAATCCGCCTTGATTATTTCCTCTTCCCGCTCGCGCGAATAGATGCCATGCTCCGTGAGCAGCATCGGCTTTTGATACAGATACTTGCCGAGGCTGGCAATGACGCCGGCGTATCCCGTAGAAACCGAGTGATAGACATCCGCCTCCGGCAGCGTTTCACGGACGAGCTGCATGAACGGCAGGATCATCGAGCGCACGGTCCAAAACATTTCCCGAAACGGCAAGTGATCATATTGTTCTCTGCACAATTCGCTCAGGAGATCGAAATAATCGCGGCTCATCAAAAATTCCGTCGACGTCTCCCAGCGGTTGTCTCGCATCAGACGGAACAAGGTGTTCCAATCCATATCGTTCTTTCCTGACAGAAGTGACTTCAACGCGTCTCTCTCACCCTTGGCGAGCGAGAAGGAGCGGCCCCATCGACTTTCCTCCAGCAGAAAAGCGTCGAGGAACACCTCCCTGACCTCCCCGACATTGGCTGGAATCTCGTACCGAAACTTCCCCCTCGATTTCTCCTCAGCCCCGATGGCGAAAATCGTGAATTCGTGGTGCGGCATCGATTGAATCAACGCATGGATCCAACTGGAGACGCCACCGGTCACGTATGGATAAGATCCTTCCGCAACAATGCAAATCCTCATTTTTTCTCAGTCCATTCAATCGTGAAAGTTTCTTTCTCCGCCCGGACCAGATAGACCCCGTCGTCTATCTTGCGAACGTCGCAGTTTTCCGTCCGCGCGATCCGCTTGTCGGTTCGCAGCATAAAATACAGATCCCCCGTAAACCTGTTTACGTAGCCTTTCAATGCTTCTTCACGATGCTCGATTACCGGCTCGCTGATCAGGATCTTCTCTGCTTCCGCACTGGCTTCCGAGGCCGTCATGCTGCGGAGCCAGCTGTGGCGTTCTTTGACGAGCTTCAGATAATCCTCAAAATCTTTGTAGAGCTCTTTCCAGCTCGCATCCTGGCTTCGATTGTGGTCCAGCACGTCATCAGGATGGATGAAGTGTGAAAAAATACCTGACGATGTCACGGCATTCGCCATCATCCATTTTTCGTATTCGCCGATTCGATACCCATAGGTCACCCGCGGCAGCTCCACGATCCCGTCCTGAGCGAGTTCGTATTCCTGGACATACGAAAGCCCCCGTCCGTCTTCTCCATACAAGGATGATACGTTCTGCAGATCGGGCAGCACCTGCCGAAGCACTTGGCGCCCGTCTTCCCCCAATGCGTTCGACGGCGGAACGTAGGTACGCAACGGATAGTTCGGGAAAACCGTATGCACATATTGCTTGACTGCTTCCAAGGATTGAACCATGTCCCCGGTTCCTGTCCAGGATTTGTAGCCGAACATATGGGAAACCCGCTTATCGATGGTCAGGGATTGGTGATTATACCCGTGAACCGCGATCTCCCCGCCGTTTTTCAACAATTCCCTTCCAAAGATCAGCAAATCTTCCGGTTCCGCCTCACGCTTCCAATCAAATGGAGCCGTCACACGGTTGTTGTAAGTGGCGATGAGCGCCCCCGTGTACTTGAGGTCGTAGTTCCTGGCCAGACGAATCATATCCGGCCACCAAACCCTTTTGATAAACTGGGGAACATCGAGCTGGTAATCCCGAAAGATCGCTGGATTGGTTCCCTTTCGGATCGGTGCCGGAAAATCGTCGAGGTACATGACTTTAGCATTCATGACGGGATACATGAAGTCGGGAAGCAGGACCGCGATCCCTCCCGCCAGAAGGCCCCGACTCGCTTTCTCCTGCAGCATCGTTCCGTTGAAAACAAGAAAAGCGCCTTTTTCGTACGGGGTCTTCCACATGAGCGGAATTCCGTTCCCTGCGGTTGCCTGGATGAGGGCGCGGTCGTCGAGCTTCACGTGCATCACCGTGTTTTGCAGACTGTCATCCTTGAACGAGACATTCGCGTACCCCGGCAGCACATTCGTTTCAAACGTGATCCCGTGCGTATCGACATAGTTGCCGATTTCAAGTATCCCCAGCTTGCGGTACAGGTTGTAGAACGAGTCGTTCGTATCCGAGACGGCGGACAAAAACACGTTTCCCCCTTCAGCCACATACCGTTCGAGAGGTTCAATCCCCCCAAGAAGGGACAGATCAGGCAGCGCCACAATCACTGCGTCGGGTTTTTCCGCCCAAGGCACCGCTTTTCCGATCTCGATGCTTTCATATGATTTTTTCATCCCCTTCAGCACCTGTTCGGCATTTTGCTTTATCTTCGCGCTGAATGGATTGTGCGGATCGAAGACAATGACCAGTCTCTCCGGACGTATTTTTTCCTTTTCTTCAGGGGAAAGCGCGTTTGTTGCAGGCAATTCAGACGGCTTATGAAAAGACTGGGCGCTTTTGTCCCAGCGAAACACCAGCTCTGAGCGTGAAACCTGCAGCAAGGCGGTTAACAAGCAAACAAACAGCAGGAACGCCCCGATTCGTTTGAGCGATTTTGACTCTTTCATCTCCTAAACTCCCTGATTCCAGTATCGAATGAGCTGCAACGTTCGAGGCGATACCTTTACGGTCGATCGCTTCAAGCTTTCGAGAACCTCATTGAATTTCGTCCCCGCTCTCAGCGTATAGTACAGCTTCATCGCCATATAAAAAGCCATTTCCGATTGGGGATTCTCTTGAATGAAGCGCTTGCTTGCCTCTTCGGCTTTTTCGTATCGGCCCAGCCTGATTTCGCAGTCAATTTTGTCGATAAAAACCTCTTCCATGCAGTTGTCCTGGGCAATCAAGCGCTCAAGCACGTCCGCCTGCAGAAGGGAATACGTCCTTTCTGTTTCCGGGTCAAACAAGCCATTTTCGATCGATTGTTTTACGATTTCCGCGTATCGCTGAAGGACATGGATATCATCCGGCTTCTGTTCGGCTGCCACCGCTGCGCGCTGCAATTCGGCCATCATTTGACGCTTTAGCTCCAGCATCGCTGTCACGGCGTAATGGGACGTTTCGCTGTCCTCGTTCCGCACTGCCTTGGCGAGAAAGGAAGCCAAATCAAGCGAATTGTCTTTGAGCATGTCCAGCACTATGCGCCGGCGGGTGCGAAAGTCGTTCAACAGGAGCGCTTCCTCGATCGGCACGATCGACGTTTCCTTCTGCAAATCTACCTTGTCAAAAAAACCGCTCCGATCCTTTTGCAGATCGACTACTAGTTCAAAGCGGCGCGTATCCTCCAAGGCCGCCTGAGACCTCCTCCACTCTGCGACAAGCGCGAGCGGCAGACCGGCAAACGGTACGAAGCAGACGATTGCCGCCAGACCATTCTTTGCCTCTCGATGGCGGAGGGAATACAAGACGTACACTACAGCCAGCACATAATATGCGACCAACAGCCATTTACCCATAGATCGCTTCCTCGCTTACGAGCCTGGTGGCGAAACCGTTTTTCGCAAGCCGCTCCATTGCCGTATGTGCTTCACCCGGTCTGGAGTTGGAAAGGAGCAGCAGCATCTTGCCGTCGCATACCCCGAGGTAGTCGGTGTCTCGGAGCAGCCGGGAAATGCGTTGACCCGTCTTTTTCAGATCCTGGCCTCCCAGGTCGACGGACAGGAGCGTAAACTCGGAATCAAACCTCTCCTTCGCCGCCAATTTACTGCGCAGGACCTCCTGGAACGCTGCTTCCTGCAGAATCGGCGTATCGTCGACATATCGTTTGCTTCGCGTCGCATCTGTAAAGGTCAGGGCACGAGAAAACGAACTGGAGATCAGGTCGACGGAAATTTTGAACAAATTTTCGTGGTACAAGGAAAAACGCTCAAAATCTTGATCGTACACGCAGACAAGAGCCATCGTCTCGCCTTGGAACACAACCGGCGCCGCAAGAAGCGGCAGTTCCGGGGAAAGTGCCTTGTTGACCCACATTCGGTTTGTCGTGACGACATCCGCCAGCTCCGGCACGTCAGCAAGGCGGATAGACCGCGGCAGTTTCCACTCGCCGTCGTTCGATTGCAAAAGGAGGCGCAAGTAGCCTGTCGAAGAGACGGAATAGATGGAGATCCTCCGTGTTTCCATCAAATCTTCCAAAACCTTGACAGCAGCTCCCGCAACCTGTTCGGGCTCCAGCGTTTCCAGTTCGCTCACGATGGAATGGATGCGGCCCAAGCTGTCCTTCGTAGTCAAAACCTGACGCTGCAATGCGTCCTTTACTCTGCGGGTGTCTTTATGTATCTCAGTGAGCAGGCGGTAGCGCTGTTGTTCGACATCCAGCTCGTTTTTGGCAAATGACAGCTTTTTATTCTTCCTGTCTGTGACAAACCCGACGGCGAGCCCAAAAAACAGGTAGACCGCCACAAGCAGCAGCGATTCGGGATCGTACAGGAGAGAAGCCCAATCTCGCCCGTTATAGACCACACTGTCAGCGACAACCATACCGATTACAGCTGCGGAAGCCAGAAGCGACTGGCGTGTCCCGTACAATAACCCCATCAGCAAAATGTAAATCAGTCTGAAATCGAATTGCTGATGAAAGAACAGGTTGTCGGGCCGCGAAAACAGGAACACCACGGCGAAAGCCAGCACATTCTCGACATACGGACGCACGGAAGCGATCCATTTCGGTTTTGCCGGGGCCTGCACCTCATTGCCGACGGTCGTCGCGGCAGCTTCCTGCTGGAGCATCCATTGATATGTTCGGAACAACCCTTCCTGCAGCGAGTACAAGGGGAGCCAATCGAAATCGCGCTTGATTTTGCTGTTGTCCAAGCTCGATCGGATGATTTCGCCCGGGCGGCTCTCCAAGTGCAGGACGTCCGGGACGGATGCGAATGTCCGTATCAATGCAATCAGCTCATTTACGCTCGTCTCGTGCGCAGTGGACAGATTGTAGACGCCGGTTGCGCTGTTCATGGACCCCCGGAAGATCGCGTCCGCGACATCCTCAACGTAGATGAAGTCCCGCGTTTGCCCCCCGTCGCCAAACACAGTCAGCTGCTTCCCGTCGCGAACATGCTTGAGGAAGATGGAAATGACGCCCCCTTCCCCTTCGCTTCCCTGCCGCGGGCCATACACGTTGGAAAATCGCAGGCAAAGCGTGTCGAGATTGTACATCTCTTTCCACTTTTCGCAATACTGCTCACCCAGCCGTTTATTGATTCCGTACGGCGACATCGGAGAGCAAGCGACTTCTTCCGCAATCGGAACGTCCGCTTGTTCTCCATACACCGCCGCTGAAGAGGCGAAAATGAATTTTTTCACGCCGTACCGCGCCGACAATTCCAGCATGTTTACCAGCCCGAGAACATTGGTGTGCGTGTCCGTATAAGGCTGCTGAATGGAAGCGGCGACGCTGGTCTGCGCTGCCAGATGGACGACGATATCGAATCCGGCGCTGCGAAACACTTCCTCGCACGCTTTGTCCTCCACGTTGAGTTGATAGAATTTATGCGGGACGGACACGTTTCCCTTTCTCCCTGTCGACTGATTGTCGATAATGCATATGTTATGGCCTTCTTTGTAATATCGTTCGACCAAAGCTGAGCCGATGAATCCATATCCCCCTGTGATCAGGACGTTCACCTGATATCCCTCCACCGATATTTCTAGTACTTTTTCTCTACTACTTTCGCACTACGGAACAATCATAGTCCTCCGATTGTCTATATGCAACATTTTTCACAAAATCTTGTTTTGTAGGTAATTTTTAGATAAAACTTCTCCATGAGCTTTTCCTTGTCGTTGAACTCCTGTTTTTTTTCGAATATACTCACTATAATAAATTCCGAAAGCAGGGATGCTCTCTTTACCTTCCCCCATCACAAACAGGAACGCTGCCCGACTAGAGGAGGTTATGCCATGAAATACAGACGTCTATGTATGTTCTTGCTGTTATTCGCTTGCTTTTTCACTCTGGTACTCCCCGCCGGCGCGGCCAATTCCAGCAACTCAAAAGGATACAGGCTGCTCATTTACTACGGAATTCCGGCCGGGGTAAACGAGGTATGGGACGACACAAAAGCAGCCGAAGTCTTCGCCGAATACGATGTCTTGGTGTTTGGTGCCGGTTTGGAAGAAGAAAAGCATTCGTATCACGATTCAACCGCCGAGATCTTTCGTCTGATCCGGGAAAAGAATCCGGATGCCCGACTGTTCGGGTATGTCGACCTCGGCGTTACCACCTCCAACTTTTCACCTGCAGCCATGGAATCCAAGGCGAAAAAGTGGAAGGCTCTCGGGGCCAATGGCATTTTCCTTGACGATGCCGGATACGACTACGGTGTCTCGCGCGCCCGGCTGAATCAAACGGTAAACGCCGTGCATCGCTTGGGCATGTCCGTTTTTGTGAACGCATGGAATCCGGACGATGTCATGGGCAGCAAGGTGGATCGCAAATACAATCCGAAGGGCCAAGCGAGCGCTCTCGACAAACGGGACATCTATTTGCTGGAGGATTTCTTGCAGCCGACCGACATCACGAAGAAAAGCAGCCCCAGCGTGTTCAATTCCGCGTTTCGGGGAAAAATGGACAAATCGCTTGCTTACCGAAAAAAACTGGGCGTCAAGCTCATGTCCGTCAGCATCATCGATTACGCGAAGTACTCGGAAAATGCAGTCCGCAAGTTCTTTCGCATGAACGAAGCCACGGCGGCCGTTTTTTCGCTGGATGCCTATGGGATCGCCCCGACGCACTACTCCTCCGAACGTCCGAACAAACACAAGGTGCGCTCCTTCCCGTACATTCTCAATTACATGTCATACTATTCGACTAATGTCGAGTATGTCTCCAAGTACGGAAACAGGGACTTCTCCCGAGGAGGATTCCGCATCCACTCGCTGCCTGGTGAGCATTACTACAACTATCCCGCCGATGCAAAGTCCTAGCCTGCGGAGAGATGGGTGTAAGCTCCTCCCTCTTCTTAGGAAAATGGGACCACGAAACGACAGGGATATCCTACCAGTTCCATCTAAACAATTTCTAAACATGCGCTTTTCTTTCTTCTCCTGAAAATATAAAAAGGCTACTATCCGCTGGTGAACTGTTCTCCAGCGAATAGTAGCCTTTTATAACCTTCCTCTTATCCCTATCAATCCCACGCAAACCTTTGCTCTTTCCAGGGATCTCCATACATATTGTAGCCGTTTTTCTCCCAGAAGCCCTGCTTGTCTTTCTCCAAAAACTCGATGCCGCGTACCCATTTGGCGCTCTTCCAGAAGTACAGATGCGGGATGACAAAGCGCAGCGGCCAGCCGTGATCAGGGGTGAGGTCTGCGCCGTTGTGCTTGTAGGCAAACAGGTTGCCGGGCGTCATGAAGTCTTTCAGCGGCATGTTCGCCGTCCAGCCGTGCTCAGCGTGCAGCATGACGTACTTCGCTTCCGGCTTGACTTTCACCAGCTTCAGCACTTCTTCTACCGGGATGCCCTCCCATTCGTTGTCCAGCTTGCTCCATCCGGTGACGCAGTGGATGTCGTTGGTCGTGTGCCCTTTTGGCAGTGCCATCATTTGCTCATACGAGAGAGTGACTTCCTCTTCGACCAGCCCAAACAGGCGGAAGTCCCACTGAGTGGTCAGATCCGTATACTCCGGCACATCGCCGTAGTGAAGGACCGGGAAGCCGGTCGTCTGCTTCTGATTCGGGGGGATGCGGTCGCGCTGCGCATTCGTCGATGGATTCACAAACATGGTAGCACACACTCCTTTCTGTCGAAATGCTTCGTACTTCTCTTCTTATCATATCTGGAATCGGTCCGCAAGCGATTCAGCACACTCGCCCGGGGAACATCGGCGGGGATGGTTGCCCGTGCATCCGTAGGAAGACCCCCGCCGCATGCGAGGGTCTTTGTAATCGTACGGGCCGCTTATTGCAGCTAGCTGCGTGCGAACGGGACGACTTACTTCCCGACGCGCAGCAGGGCGTGGTCGACCTTGATGCACATATCGTTGACCACAGCGATCCCTTCAGCTCCCACCATGGAGGCTGCTTCATCGTTGGAGATTCCTTGCTGCATCCAGAACGCCTTGGGCTTGTGCTTCATTTTGAGCGTATCTTCGGCCACAGGAACGATGTCCTCGCTTCTGCGGAATACGTTGACAATATCGACCGGCTCGTCGATCTCCGCCAGGCTGGCAACCGCTTTTTCACCCAATACCGTCTCGCCGGCAATGACCGGATTGACCGGGATGATCCGGTAGCCTGCATTTTGCATGGCGTTTGCAACCATGTAGCTGGTGCGCTCCGGCTTGTTGGACAGACCTACCACTGCGATCGTCTTGGCGTTTTCCAGCAGCTCGCGACGTGCTTCATTGCTCGGATTTTGTACCATATCTCAACAACTCCTTTTGGAATTAAGCTTGACTGCGGCTCATGACAAACTGGGTGATGGTCCGGGTCATGACCCCGGTGCCTCCGGAAGGCTGCATGTCGCCCTTGTTGGCGTTGTAGGCTGTCCCGGCGATGTCCAGGTGGACCCACGGCGTATTGCCCACGAACTCCTGCAAGAACACACCGCCGATGATTCCGTGACCGTAGCGGCCTCCCGAGTTTTTCAGATCGGCGAAGTTGCTCCTGTTCAGCTCGCGATACTCGTCGAAGGTCGGAAGCTGCCACAGACGCTCGCCCGCGGTGTCGGCTGCAGCCAGCAGCTCATCCATGAGCGCTTTGTCGTTCGTCATCGCGCCGGAACAGAAGTGTCCCAGTGCCACGACGATGCCGCCCGTCAAGGTAGCCGCGTCCACCAGGCAGGATACGCCCTGCTGCTTCGCGTATGTAATGCAATCCGCCAGTACTAGGCGGCCTTCCGCGTCCGTCGTGATGATTTCCACCGTTTTTCCGCTCATCGTCGTGATGACGTCACCAGGACGGAAAGCGGTGCCGGACGGCATGTTTTCAACCGTGCCGATCACGGCGAGCACGTTTACCTTCGGCTTGATTTGCCCCAGCGCTTCGAGGGCGCCGATCATCGCCGCTGCCCCGCCCATATCGGACTTCATGTCCTCCATGCCTGCGACCGGCTTGATGGAAATGCCGCCCGTGTCAAAGGTGACCCCTTTTCCGATGAGTCCGATGACATCGTCCCACGTTTCCCGGCCCTGGTATTTGACGGCGACGACGTACGGCTCGAGCACACTGCCTTTCGCGACGGAAAGCACGCCGCCCATTCCCAGCTCCTCGAGCTTGGCCTGATCCAGCACTTCCACGCTCATTCCGTATCGGTTGGCCACTCCCACCGCCGCATCCTTCAAAGCGCGAGGCGTCAAATAGTTGGCTGGCTCGTTTACCAACGTGCGAGCCAGATTGGTCCCCGACACGAGCGCTGTTGCTCGTTTCACGCCCGCACGCACTTCCTCGGCGGCATCGTCAGCCGCCAGGATGAGGACCGACGCGACCGGGTCCGCTTCACGCTTCGGCTTTTGGCGGTAGCCCTCGTAGTGATAGTCTGCCAGTCCAAATGCTTCCGTGACGGCCTGCGCCAGCCGGTCAGCCGCGAGCCGGTCCGTCGTTGGCAAATCGATTGCGACCGACTTTTCCTTCCCTTTTGCAAGAACCGTCTTCGCCGCCCGCCCCCACGCTCCACGGGCTACGACAAAATCGAATTTTTCCGGATCGCCCATGCCGATGACAACCAGCTTTTTGGCTGCCAGTTTGCCCATGCTGTGGACGACAGCTACGGCCTTGGCCTCTCCGCTGATTTCTTTCTCCTGCTGCAGGACGCTCAAACTGCCGCCAAAGGCTTCCTCCAGCTCCGGATACACCTCTGCCAGCTCCTCTCCCTTCCACAGGGGAACGATCAGTTCGTGGCATGCGACCTGCACGAGCGGCAGTCGTTTTTCTACAGTTACTTGCATATACTCTTCCCTCTTTCGCTGTGATAGGATACAATTATGTGCACATTTGTGTTTTCAACGTCTCAGAATTTATGAGTGAAAGCGCTAATAAATTATCGTACGCATGGAAAGCAAAAGCCCAAATCGCGGCCGCTTTCCATAAATCGGCGTTGAAGCGGTTCTTCACGATTGGTCGATCAGCAAACGCAAGGACGGAAACGCCATGGCTTTGGCCTTTGCATATGGAATCGAGTCAGCATCAGGCAAGGCCTGCTCGCAAGATTGTATGTACAAGATAATCTGGTCGATGTCCAATCCCCAACGGGACGGGGCGTAACGGGCCAGGTACTTGCGCGCATTGCCAAACATCCACCGGGCGCCCTTGATATTTCCGCATTCCCGGTGGTACAGGCCCACCGCCAGCTGCAAGAGTCCCTGCAGGAACTTGTCGGATTTGTCTTCCATCCAGATCTCTTCCAGCAGGTCATGGCATTCGTAGTATTCTCCTTCATTGAACTTCTCAATGAATTGCAGATACTGCTCAGGGTACCGCACGCCAGCCTCACCTTCCGTTTCCTGCTCGACGAAACCATCGTGAAACATATCTTCCAATGCTTCCGTAAAAAATCTTCGACCACTGCTTCCCTTATCGTATCACAGATTGGCAGTCCGTAAAATCCAAACGAAAACTTCACGGATGGAGACCACGCCCTTCTGTTACAATAAATGAAAGAAGCGTACAGTAGAAAGGAATGGATTTTCCGTGGCGGATATTTTAGAAAACTTCCCCTTATGGGCTGCGCTGCTTGCCATAGGAATCGCCCAATTCATCAAAATTCCCCTCAACTATTTTGCCACAAAAACATGGCAATGGTCGCTGATGCTCAGCACTGGCGGCATGCCCAGTTCGCACTCTTCCGCGGTGACCGCGCTTTCGACGGCGGTAGGACTCCGCGAAGGATTTTCCAGCAATATGTTCGCCATCTCCGCCATTCTAGGCGTCATCGTCATGTTCGATGCGGCTGGTGTCCGTCGGCATGCCGGGATGCAAGCGGTCGTACTGAACAAGCTCGTGGATGAATTCAACCATCTTCTGGAGGGGATGAAGTCGCTCAAAGTGCGCCCCAACCAGGAAAAAGCCAAAAAGTTGAAGGAGCTGCTGGGCCATCAACCGATCGAGGTCCTGATCGGCGGCTGGCTGGGAATTATGATCGCGCTCCTCGTGCATCCGTTTTTCTAGGCATAAGCCAAAGGGGGACTCTCGCATGCGCATCGTTTCCATCTGCCCGAGCAATACGGAAATCCTCTATTACCTGGGCCTCGGCGATCACGTAGTCGGACTGGACGATCATTCCGACTGGCCTTTGGAGTGGCAGCACTTGCCCAGGGTAGGTCCGGATCTAACCATCGACATGGAGCGCGTAGCGGCATTGCGACCCGATCTGGTCGTCGCCTCCCTCAGCGTCCCAGGCATGGAGGCAAACGTGCAGGAGCTTGAGACTCGGGGCATTCCCCACATCGTCCTCAATCCGTCGCGGATTCAGGACATTGCGGCAGACATACGGCTCGTGGGCGAAGCGACAGGATGGCACAAACAAGCGGACCGGCTGGCGGACCAGTTTGCCGAAAGAGTGGAAACCGTCCGACAGCGGGCAGCCCGGTTTCCCCGAAAGCCCAAGCTGTTCTGGGAATGGTGGCCCAACCCGATCTACACACCCGGCCGGGATAACTGGCTGACGGATGTGAGCGAAATCGCCGGAGCGATCAATGTGTTCGCTGACTACCCCGTCCCCAACGTGAAAGCGACCCGGGAGATGGTTGCCCAGCGCAATCCCGATCACATCTGCGTCGTCTGGTGCGGCATCGAGCTCAAGCGAATCAAGCCGGCGATGATCACGGAGCGGCCGGAATGGCAAGGCATGGCCGCCATTGCACTGGGACGCGTCCACTTGCTCGAGGAAGGATTGTACTGCCGTCCTTCGCCCCGCATCCTCGATGGACTGGAAAAGCTGGTCGAACTGATCCATCCCTAACGCCAAAAACGTTCAGTACCGAATCACTGGTCTGAACGTTTTTTCTTTTCTTCTTTCATGCTGCCTGCGCAGCATCTTCGCTACGTTGCGTTTCGTTTCTTCTATTCTGTTTTTCTGGGTTAATTCTCGACGTCCGCCATTGCGGCGATTCCTTTTTGGTTGAGCGTGTTCAGAAAGGCTTCTGTCAGCTTTCCGTCGCCGCGTCGGACGACATAGACGTCCACCGCTTTTTTCCCCCATTGCTTGAACACATCTTGCTTGGTTTCGAAGTACAAGTCGATCTTGTGACCGCGAATCGCTCCTCCCTTGTCGGCCACTACTCCGTAGCCATAGCCCGGAATGTACAGGACCGTTCCAATCGGAAAGATGCGCAGGTCCGCAGCAATGGTGGAATAATCGTCTCTTCGCACTTTCACGCCTGAATATGTAATGCCGTAGGACGGATGCGACGGGTTCTTGCCCGTCGACTCGTATCCGGCGTAGTAGCCCGTCGCGATGACGCGCACCTTCGGATACTGATCCAGCAGTACGTCCGTTTTATCGATGACTTGAGTGAGCGAGCCGGACGACACCGTCCTCTTTTTGACGACTCGCTGGCCCTCCTTGGTTTCCCTGATTCCGAATGCAGACTGGATGCTACTGTCTCCTACTGCATTGTAGCCGTAGCCATCGCTGGTGAATCCCGTCAAGACCATCATGGTCAAAGCGATGATGCTAACGAATAGCTTCCCATTCATTTCTGGTAAACCTCCTCTCGGTTCTAGTCATGTCCCGAAGAGGAGGAAACTATACACAAATTTTGGATAATCGGCAAAAAATTCCGTATGTTGAGGATTTCAGGAATGTTTACAAGGCGGTGCGCAGGCTCCACAGCTCAGGAAAGAAGCGGTGGTCCAAAGCCCTTCGCAAATAGGATACGCCGGAAGAGCCCCCTGTCCCCTGCTTGTGCCCGATGATGCGTTCTACGGTCGTCATATGGTTGAATCGCCATTGCTGCTGCTGGCTTGCGATGTCCACCAGCTTTTCGGCCAGCTCGTACAGATCCCAATACTGATGGACATCGCGGTACACCGTCAGCCATGCCTGTTCGACACTTGCATGGGGCTGGTAGGGCTGCGACCAGTCCCGTTCCAGGCATTCCGGAGCGATCGGCAGTCCGCGCGTCGCCATGGCTTGGATCGCCGCATCGTAAATGCTCGGCGCGTGCAGCGCGTTTTTCAATTGCTCATGCAGCTGCGGCTGATGCTGGTAGACGGTAAGTACATGACCGTTTTTATAACCGAGCGTAAATTCAATAAGCCGGTTTTGGTACGACTGAAAGCCGGAAGAATGCCCCAGCTTGTCGCGAAACTGCAAATATTCGGCAGGCGTGAGGGTCGAAAGCACATCCCACGATTTGATCAGCTGCTGCTGAATTCGCGAGACGCGCGCGAACATTTTGAAGGCGGGCTCGAGGTCGTCCTGGCGAATGCACTCCAAGGCTGCGGCCAGCTCGTGCCGGATCAGCTTCATCCACAATTCGCTGACCTGGTGGATGACGATGAACAGCATCTCGTCGTGGTGGGTGGACAGCCTCACCTGGCTTGACAGGATTTGATCCAGCTTCAGGTAGTCCCCGTACGTCATTTCCTTCTGAAAGTCCGTATGAATGTCCTTTTCCAAAGGCGAGCTCAGCTCTTCCCGCCCTTCATGCGGTTGTGACACCATTTCCGTCGCCCCTCTCCCTATCTGTTCAATTTCCACCTGTATTTCTTGCGTCCCGGATCTCTCACGAAGAACGGCGCTCCCGGTGTGGCGAGGCGCACCCTCTGAATGTTAAGTTATCACGCATTTCGAACAATTTCCACTACATCCATGACCGAAGCGACGTTCCCACACATAAAAGTCATTTGATTCTTTTGGATATCGGATGATCTTCATTCAGCTCCAGCAAATCCCACAGGTTCCCATATAGGTCTTTAAAAACGGCAACCATTCCATATGGCTGTTCTTTGGGCTCTCTCACGAATTCAATTCCCTTTGATCGCATGTCATGATAATCTCGCCAGAAATCATCCGTATTTAAGAACAGAAACACTCTTCCGCCCGTCTGGTTTCCGATGAATTCCTCCTGCTGAGGTTTCGATGCTTTTGCTAGCAGCAGTGTGGTGCCTGCCGAGCCCGGCGGCGATACTACGACCCACCGTTTATCTTGTTCCGGTTGATACGTATCTTCCACTAAAGTGAAGTGCAGCTTTTTTGTATAAAATTCGATTGCCTCATCGTAATCTTTTACCACAAGAGCGATATGTACTATGGATTGGATCATGGACGATGGCCTCCTTCGTTGATAAAGTGATCGATACTCATTCGACCTGTAATACGAATATGTTACCTTTTTGAGAAAAAGCGAGTAAACATGATTGTTCCTCACGCAGCTGCATAGGTCCGGACTCTTGAGCGATTCATTCTGGACAGTTGTGTATACTCTGTGTTCAATTTGAACAGAAGTGTTTTGCCACTTTGTCGTTTATGGCTGCCATTTCTCGTCGAAAATGCGAAAATCATCGAATCCGAACCGTTGGTACGATCCTTGCTATTCCATTGACCGAATGATCCGAATAGAGAAAGAAATTCAGATTGGGGGGCGTCATACATGCAAGTGGAAGGGAAAGCACGGCCTTTTTCCAGGGGTTTGCTAACGGTACCGAGCCATCCGCCATGTAAAAAAAATTTTTAATGTCCAATATTGACATTATGCCATTTGTCATTCTAGATATTTTCGCAGGGAGATGATAATGTATAGATTGTTCATACTTTTTTCAATAATATTAAAAAGAGGTGCATCTATCCTATGAACATGCTACTTGTTTCTATTATCGTGTACATGGCCGGCATGCTGCTGATCGGCTATTATGCCTTCAAACGTACCTCCAATTTGACCGATTACATGCTCGGCGGGCGAACGCTCGGTCCGGCTGTCACCGCTTTGAGCGCCGGGGCATCCGACATGAGCGGCTGGCTGATGATGGGCTTGCCCGGTGCGATGTTCGCCCAAGGTCTAAGCGCTTCGTGGATCGCCATCGGCCTCACGCTCGGCGCCTATGCCAACTGGCTGTATGTGGCACCCCGCCTGCGAACGTACACAGAGGTGGCCAACAACTCCATTACGATCCCCGCTTTCCTGGAGAATCGTTTTGGGGACAGCTCGCGGATGCTCCGCCTCGTATCCGGCCTCGTCATCATGATCTTTTTTACGTTCTACGTCTCGTCCGGGCTCGTGTCTGGCGGCGTGCTGTTTGAAAACACGTTTCACCTGAACTACCAAACCGGCTTGTGGATCGTCGGCCTGGTAACGATCGCCTACACACTGTTCGGCGGATTTCTCGCGGTGAGCTGGACGGACGCCGTTCAGGGAATGATCATGGTTCTCGCCCTCGTACTCGTTCCACTCGTCACGATCCTGACGACAGGCGGCATCGGGCCTACCTTCACGGAAATTCACGCGGTCGACCCCGCATTGCTGGACATTTTCAAAGGGACAAGCTTCCTCGGCATCGTCTCGTTGTTTGCCTGGGGATTGGGCTATTTTGGCCAGCCGCACATCATCGTCCGCTTTATGGCCATCACCTCGACAAAAGAAATCAAAAAAGCCCGCGGCATCGGCATGGGCTGGATGATCTTCTCCGTCGTCGGAGCCATGCTGACCGGGCTGGTGGGAATCGCCCTGTATTCACAGCAAGGATGGACGCTGGCCGATCCGGAGACCATTTTTATCCAGCTGGGCACGATTCTGTTCCATCCGTTGATCACAGGCTTTCTTTTGGCAGCGATCCTGGCGGCCATCATGAGCACGATCTCTTCTCAGCTGCTTGTCACCTCCAGCTCGCTTACGGAAGACATTTACAAAACGTTTTTCCGCCGTTCCGCAACCGATAAAGAACTGGTTACCGTCGGCCGCCTCTCCGTCCTGCTCGTTGCCGTCATTGCTTTCCTGCTCGCGATCAACAAGAACGACACGATCCTCGACCTGGTCGGGTACGCGTGGGCCGGATTCGGGGCTTCGTTCGGTCCGGTGATTCTGCTCTCCCTGTACTGGAAGCGGATGAACAAGTGGGGCGCCCTCGCCGGCATGATCGCCGGTGCCGTCACCGTAATCGTCTGGACCCGATTCGATGTGCTGAAAGACTTCCTGTACGAAATGGTTCCCGGATTTGCTGCAAGCCTCCTCGCGATCATCATCGTCAGCCGGCTGACGGCCAAACCATCCCGGGAAGTGGAAGCGCAATTTGACGAATACGAAAAGAGCAATGAGAAGTAAACGGGTGCCCCCTTCGTGCGAATACGAAGGGGGCGTTTCCCTATAATCCCCCCTGTCCTTCCCGTACGCTACTTTCACTCTCTTTCGAATTCAAGGAATTCGTAAACAATCCTGCTTTCCACTTTTACGGCCAGCCAGTGTAACCGGTTGGCCGTTTTTCCTAAGAAAATCTTCGCCTGAAGTTATCGGGATGGGTGAATTGGGGACAATAAACCAGAGGTTCGTGACCGTTCTTTTACCATTTGCGGGAGGGCAGTTGAATTTGAAAGGATTACTTCGAGTTTTTTTCTTCCTTTTCCTGATATCTGTGACTATCGATACAGCTTATTCCCAAGACCATCAAGACCAGGAAGTTCAATCGTTTCTCCAACGACTTTTTGCTGTACGCATCCAATCTCTGGCGGATAGACAATATGAAAATTTGCAGCCATTTTATTTGCCTTCGGACAAGCGAAGTCGATCAGCGATGGTTCATGAAAAAAACAGGAGCATTTATATCCATCGATGGGCGGAAGCCCGCGGGGTCAAATTTGTGCAGTCTTCCGGTGAAATCCGTGTGATCCGTGTAAAGAACATGGGGGAACTCACGCAGGCAACCGTTGTGCAGTCCCTTCAGCTAACGTACCGTTACCCGGATAACGAGCTGCACACGATGGGAGTCGGCACGAGACACTTGTTGACCTTAAAAAAGCAAGATGGCAATTGGCGTGTTCTCAAAGAATGGTACCTGGATCCATTGGATGAAAACCCCCGGTTAATCCCGACCTTCGCGCCTGCAGACAAGAATATCATAGAGGGCGGCCCTGCCATTCAGGGGCGGAAAAGAAAATATGACCGCGAAAAGGCTGTCCGTTACGCCAACAAGTATGCCGGTCTCGCAAACAGACCGGGAACGTACCAACGATACAACCAAAAATACGTGGATTATACCTATCAAGGAGGAGATTGCACCAATTTCACCTCACAGGTTTTGGGGGACCCCGAAGAAGGAGGAGGTCTTCCCATGCGCCACGAGTGGAGGTACAAATTCAACAGGGGCGGCAGCGTAGCATGGGTTCGCACCGATTCCCTGAAGCATTTTTTGATTCGAAGCGGTTATGGTACCTTGATTGCGCGTGGAACCTATGAGCAGGTTGCGAAGCCTACTAAAAAATTCCCTCGTTCGGCCCTCGCCGAATTAAAGCCTGGAGACATCATTGGCTATGAAATGAACGGCGATGTTGACCATTTCTCCGTTGTGACAGCGAGGGATTCCAAAGGTTATGTCCTGGTGAATTCGCATACGGCTGATCGATTTCAGGTACCATGGGACTTGGGGTGGGACAAGCATACCAAGTTTCTCTTGTTTCGGATTGGGGAGTAAGGGGGTGGTACATAGTTGTCCCCCCTCCTACATAGAATGGGAAATAAAGGCTATGTAAAGAGGGCGTGGCAAATTGTATATACCCCAACTCCTGAAGGATTTCGTGGTCCGATCCTCAACACTCACGATCGTGAAACTGATCGGTGCTCTGGGGCGTCTGATCCTGTTTCGTTTACTGGGAGCAGAAGGAATCGGGCTTTATCAAATGGCGTATTCGTACTACGGCCTCATGATTACGTTCATAACCGGGGGGTTTGCTTCTAGCATTTCTCTGGCAACGGCAAAAGACATCCAAACAGGACGGCGATTGTTTCACCTCTCCTTGTTCATTCTTTTGTTTCTGGGAGCCGCTGGCGGGTTCTTTACCTATTTTTTTGCTCATCCCATCGCGGCTATTTTCAATAAAACCGAACTTGTTAGACCCATTCAGCTTTTGGCACCTGCCATTTTACTCGTTCCCGTATTAAGCCTGATCCGTGGATTCCTGCAAGGAGTATCGCGTTACGGATACATAGCGATGTCAGAATTGATTGAACAAGTCGTGCGGGTAATCGGCATGGTATTTCTAGCTGGCTATCTTTTGCAGTTTGGCCTTTCCGAGGCAGTAACCGGTGTGATCGTAGGTGCATTATTGGGGGCACTCATCGCATTCTTGTTTCTGCTAATTCCACTGTCTTCCGCAACGCCAAATTTGCCTGAGCGGCATAAACCGCAATCAACTGCTATCCCTGTATTTATCCTGTCCTGTCTCGCTATTATGGGCACTCGAATCATTCTTCCCGTTACGGATTTCATCGATTCCCTCCTCGTACCAAACCGGCTTGTTTTCGCTGGCTATTCCGCACAAGAAGCCACCGTTATTTTTGGCGAATTTTTTGGGATCACGGCTACTGTCGTTTATGTCCCCGCACTCATTACCAGCTCTCTTGGCCATATTATCATGCCTCGATTAACCACTGCCTGGTGTACCCTTGATGTTCCAGGATTTATGGCCAAGCTGAAAGTCGCCTTTACCACCGCTCTGCTTTGGGGGTTATGCTCGTCCTATCTTTTAGCGGTTTACGCCGACACGATCTCCGCTCTCGTCATAGGAAATGATTCACTCTCAAGCACCATCCGTTATCTATCCATCATTCCATTGCTTACAGGCATAAGGGAGCTTTCCACAGTCGTTCTCTGGACCATGGATATCAAGAGAAAACCATTCGTGGGCCTCATTCTGGCCACGGGAGTATCGACGATCGTGAATTTTCTGGTCATCGGAATTCCCGGATACAGTATGATGGGTATTGCACTGGGAATTCTCTCTTTTGAAATCACGTCCCTGATGGTGAATCTGGCCGCTTTAAAGAAAGAGATCGCCCCGCAAAAAATAAGGGTATTTGATTGGAAAGAGATGATGATCTGCGCCATTTTTCTCGTTTTCCTGCACGTTTCCGCCGGATTCTTCCGTTCGCCTGCCATCTTTTCGAACCCGGCTTGGGCTCCCTATGCAGCGATGGGTCTCTCGCTCCTGCTGATCCCTCCCTATTTGTTTTGGCACTTGATGTACTCCCGGCGAAAGACGCGACCTTGGTAATATTTTGACCGTGAATTCCTCCTCCAAAATTGATAGGATACTCTAGTAATCCAATCAGGAGGTGTAATCGGTGAAAACTATTTCTCGTTTAGCCAAATGGTCGGTTATTCTTGCTGCCCTGACTTGGTCAACGGTTTCTCCAATCAGCAGCGCATCCGCTCAATCTGATGTTTCCGCTCCAAGCAAGGCACATACAGCTGCCGAGTCTCAAGAGCTGGTTGATAAAATTATCCATGACGGCTTGTCGTATTGGGGCACGCCATACGTATACGGTGCTACGAGATTTCAGGATCAATCCTTTGATTGCTCTTCCTTTGTTCAATACCTGTTTTCTCAATATGGCGTTCAATTGGGGTGGAATGCCCGGGAACAAGCCCGGCAAGGAGAATGGATTCCGTTTTCCGAGATGAAAAAGGGCGATTTGATGTTTTTCTCTGATGAAGATTTCCCGAACGAACAAGGTCTCAACAAGGTTAGACATGTAGGCATTTACATGGGGAACGGGAAAATTCTCCACACTTACGAGGAAGGCATCGGGGTAACCGTCAGCGATATCAAAAACGATGCGCGAGAGAAAAATTACTGGTACGAGCATTTTTTGTTTGCGAAGCGCGTCATTTAGGACCGTTTTGCTCTTATGACCAGATGGAGAGGCGATGTTTCCCAGAAGCATCGCCTCTTTTTATTTTCTGCACCATCCGCACGAAAAAAGGACGTTTCCCCGCAGGTTTCCCTTACGGAAGAAACATCCTTCTCTTTCGGCTTTAAAACATCCGGTATCCTTTTTTGCGCAAGGTCTGAATGGTCCAGCCGCTTCCGACCGTCCCCGCCATCCCGCAGCCGAGAATGAGCGCATCCCATATTCCCGGAACGATTTTTTGGTACACCAACGCTCCGACAACCACACCGATCCCAATCACGACAGGCAGCCAGGTCGTTTTTAAAATCATGTTTAGAATAAATCCGATGCCAAAACCAAGCACGGTAAAAAGGACAATGGATACCACAAACTGAAGCAAGCTCATCGTTCGAACGCCCTCCTGCCTACTCGCTCACCACTGAATCTTTCGAAGCGGACTCTTCCTCGAGGGAATTGTTGTCGCTCCCGTTTTTCTCGGCGGAAGCGCTTTTCAAATCCTGCCCGGTGAAGAAAAAGTTGGTTATTTCCGTCTTTCAGTGTAGCCTAAATCAGACAGGCAGGTCAATATTCGAACACCTTTTGCCAGAGCCGCGGTTGACCTTGTACGGATAGGAATGTGATCCATTCCAGCTGAACAAGAAAACCGGCCACGTCTCTCGCGCAGCCGGCTTTTGGGCAGGTTTGCAATTATGGGCGGGTGGCCGAAACAGGCTCCTGTTCGTGATGCGTACCGGATCCCTCACAGTTCGGGCAGTTCTCCGTTCCGCCCAGGAGCAGATGGAAATAGCCTTGTCCGCCGCAGTACGGGCATTGTTCTTGATTGGTTCTCATGGTGAGCTCCCCTTTCCTATCGTACATGCGCTGGTAATAATTGCATGTATTTTCTGATAATTTTGATGTATCTAACTTTAGCAGATTCGCTTGCTTTTGCAAAACGCATTCTCGAACGGAAAACGCGGGAAAAACCGCGATGTAAGCGGAAACATCGCGGATTATCTATCCCTTTCTCACCATTGCTTAAAGATTTTGTAGGACGTGTACTGAAAGACAGGATCGATGTCGTACGTCTGGCCGGACATGCCACGGGCTCTCTCCGCATAACCGGGCAAAATAATCTTCAAATAGGTCGAGGAGAGCGGATCCGTCAACAGCTCGCGGATCGGCATGAAACGTGTCTCCGCGATCTCTCCTTCCTGTGGCCGGGGCTCCCCGGATACGTAATCCATCCAAAAGACGACCATATTGTCGCTGATCGACTCCCGGATGACGCCGGAACGTATCCCGGCTACCTGGCGGACGACAGCATCGACTCCCGTCTCTTCCAGCACCTCCCGAACAGCAGCCTCGTCCACCGTCTCTCCCTCTTGTACGAAGCCGGCCGGAAACGACCATTGTCCCTTTAATCCGCTATACGTTTTTTTGACCACGAGCGCCTCTTCCCCGCGAATGACGATTCCGCAGGCACCCAGCCAGACTTTGCCTTCTCGCACACCTATCGCTTCCTCTCTTGTCCGTTGCTTATGCTTTGAGTATACACCACAAGCATGCAAAAACCCCCGGTATCCCACTACCGGGGGCAGTCCAAAAGTTCATTTCGTCTCACTCGTCATCGTCGTCCAACAGCCCGTTGTCGATCATATAGCGGAGGTTTTCCCGATCCCGTTCCCGCCCTTTTTCCTTGAGGCGTTCGATGGCGGGCAAAATCAGGATATCCACTTCCCGCTGCACGTGCCAGGCGAGGTCGTGACGCTTTTGCTCCTCCAGATATGCCCCTACTTCCATCAGAGCGTTGTAGCGGTCCAGCTCTTCGCGGGTCATCAGGCCTCTGACCTGTACGCTTGCATGACGCATGGCTTACAGCTTTACCTTTTTTAGCGCGAGTCCCACGCCGCCGATTTTGTACAGGTAGCGCAGATCGCTTGCCTTTTTCATCAAGGCTGCCGCAGAGCCAAACAGCTTCTTGGATCCGACTTGACCGATGCCTTCGCCTTTGCCGAGGGATGCGAGTGTTCCTTGGAGGTGCGGGATGAACTTTTGGGTGAGTCCGCCGCGAATCATCGCGACGAGGTTTTCTCCGAGCGTTTCGCCTTCTTGCACCGCGATCTGGGCGGTCGGCGGATAAGGCCGGCCCTCATCGTTGAAAATCAGGGCGCAGTCGCCGACGACGAAGACGTTGTCATACCCGGGGGCTCGCAGATATTCATCCACTTTGACCCTGCCGCGCATCGTTTCGAAGCCGGCCTTCTCGACGATGCTGTTGCCGCGCACGCCTGCCGCCCAAACCACGGTTTGCGCCTTGATTTCCTCTCCGGTCGCAAGCAGGACGCCATCCGGCGTGCATTGCTTGATCGGGGTTCCGATTTTGAATTCGATGCCTTTTTTGCCGAGGACGTCCATCGCGTAGTTGACCAGCTCCGGGTCGAAGCCTGGCAGTGCCGTCGGCGCCGCTTCGATACAGTACACTTTCACATGGCGCGGATCGACGTCGAATTCCTTGCACAGCTCAGGAATTCGGTCTCCCAGCTCGCCGCAAAACTCGATCCCCGTAAACCCGGCCCCTCCGACCACGAACGTCACATAGTCCGTGCGGTGCGGCTCGTTTTTAAATTTGGAGAACATGTACTGGATGTGCTCGCGGATGTTGCGCACTGCGTTGATGCTGCGAATGCTGAACGCATGCTCCTTCAGCCCTTCGATGCCAAATGTCTCGGGCTCGCTCCCCAGGCCGATCACGAGGTAGTCGTACGAGAGCACGTTGCCGTTTTCCAGTGTGACGGTCTGCTCTTCCGGCTCGATGGATTGCACCGTGCCTTTGATGAAATTCACCTTTTGCTTGTCGACGATCCGGTCCAGGTCTACGCGGGCGTGCTCGGCCGAGGCCGTTCCCGCTGCGGGTTCGTGAAGCCAGGTCGTGATGTAGTGATAGTCGTGCTTGTTGACCAGGGTCACTTCCGCCTCGTTATAATGAAGCTTTTGCTGCAGCTGCAGCGTGGTGAGCAGGCCGCCGTACCCGGCACCGAGAATGAGGATTTTGGGTGTGCTCATGGTATCCCTTCCATTCTTCAGGATAATTGAGATTCTAGGAAGTTTGTGCGAAATTTCACGTGATCTGGTACAACCTCTGATGTCCCATACGCGAACGCGACTCGATTACGAATGATTGCCATGATTTATATTTATTCCAACCTGTGAAAAAATGCACAAAGCCAGATGAAAATGTGTCAATTTCTTTACAGTCACCCTCATCTTATCCAGTGCCGATCTGATTTGCAAGGCTTTTTTGCCTATCTGACGGAATTTTCTCTGCTTTTTTTCGCTTGGAAGTTTACGGTATAATGATGGGTGAGTTCGGTTCAGATTAAATCGGAGGTGCTTTGGATTGAATTTTCTGCAAAAGGACGAGCAAATCTACGACATCACCATCATCGGAGGAGGCCCAGCCGGCTTGTTCACCGCCTTTTACGGTGGAATGCGCCAGGCGAGCGTAAAGATTATCGAGAGCATGCCCCAGCTTGGCGGGCAATTGTCTGCTCTTTATCCGGAAAAATACATATACGATGTTGCCGGATTTCCCAAGGTGCTGGCTCAAGACCTGATCAATAATCTGAAAGATCAGATTTCACGCTTTCAGCAGTCGATCTGCCTGGAAGAAAAAGTGGAAAACGTCGTAAAGAAACCGGACAATGTCTTTGAAATCACTACGGACAAAGGCATTCACTTCTCCAAAGCCGTCATCATCACGGCTGGCGTGGGTGCATTTGAACCTCGCAGGCTGGAACATCCGGACGCCGTCAAATATGAAAAATCCAATCTGCACTACTTTGTAACCGACCTGAACTCCTTCAAGGGACAACGCGTAGCTGTCATCGGCGGAGGCGACTCTGCCCTCGACTGGTCCCTCATGCTCGAACCGATCGCCAAAGAAGTGCACCTCATCCATCGCCGAGACAAATTCCGGGCTCACGAGCACAGTGTCGAAATGCTGATGCAGTCCAAGGTCCAGGTGAAAACTCCCTACGAAGTATCGGCCTTGCACGGAGCCGACAAGATCGAGCGCCTCACGCTCTCCCACTGCACGACCAAGGAAGAGCTTGATTTGGAGGTGGACGCCGTAATCGTCAACTTCGGGTTTATTTCCTCTCTGGGCCCGATTAAAAACTGGGGGCTGGAGTTGGACAAGGGCTCGATCGTGGTGAACAGCCGGATGGAGTCGAACATTCCGGGAATTTTCGCGGCTGGCGACATTGCGACATACCCGGGCAAGGTGAAGCTGATCGCGGTCGGATTCGGGGAAGCGCCTACTGCGGTCAACAATGCGGTGGGGTACTTCAATCCGGATGCGAAGCTGCAGCCTGGACATTCCTCGAGCATGGATAACTTCAAATCGTAGGGCTTTTGCAAGAAGGGTTTGAACCGAAGAGCTGTTTTGGAATCAAGCGCGGAAAATTTTTTCGCGCTTTTTGTTTTTGGCCGAGAACCAGCGGTAGCAAACGGAGAAAGGTTCGGGCTGTTACTTGTATACTCCCCTGCTCTCTCGCGCAAAGTAGGAAAGACTCGAATACTTTCGTCACAGGAGGGGCGCCATGAGCTATTTATGTCCGGTTTGCAATGGGCTAGCTGTCTTCTCGCAGACTTGCCCGGGCTGCGGAGGGGGATTGTCGGATGTGGGACGCTTGTACGATTATTACGGTCCTTACAGCCCTTACCGGGAGATCGATGACACGAAAATGGACAACGCCTATCCGGACCGGCAGCGGCATCAATGCCTGCACACGGGATGGTGCCCGCAGTGCGGCGAGGAACATGTCGTCATCGTCAAGGAATGGACGGCTGACGAGCTGAACGCACAAAAGGACGCGTACGAATGACACGTCCTTTTTCGTTCTTCGCTTATTTTTTCTTCTCCGCCAGCTTTTTGGCGAGACGTTCGTTTTTGGCCTTCATTTGCTCCAGCAGCTTGGGCAGGACGGCCTTGATCTTCTGGGCATCGCCGGACTCGATTGCAGCATCGAATTCCTCGTGCGTCTGCCGGAATTTTTCCATTTGCGCCTGTCTGTCTTCCTTCTCCCCGGCAGGATCCTGCTCACCGAGGCGCTGTTCCTTCCACTCCTTGTACTTCTGCTCCATCTGCTCGCTGGTGATTTCTCCTTTGTTCACCTGCTCTCTGAGCTTCGCCCGCATCTGGCTTTTTTCTTCGCTCGCCGTCTCACGGGCAGCGCGCAATTGCTCCAGCAGCCGCTCCCGCTCTTTCAGGACGGATTGCCATTCGTTTACGCTGCCTGGCGTGTACTTTTCCGCCAGCAATGTCATGTACATCCGCTGATGGGCTCCCATATACATGCCAAACCGCTTTTTGACATGGCCATCGTGGTCGCCGCGGTTGTGGAGCGCACTGCTTTCCGCAGGGCTTGTGTGGTCTGCGGCCGAAACGCCCCCCGGAATCGCCAGGCCCATCACCAGGGCGGTTGCCATCATACTCTTTTTCCATTGCTTCATGCTGTTCACTCCTTGTCTTGAGTCTGCAATTTGGTCCCTCGCTGTGAGAGGAAAACGGCCGGTCTGTGCCTCCATGCACGGGTGTCTGTCCGCTTTCACCCGAAAGTGTGTCCAAGGCCTGTGGCACAATTGTCGAAGGGATGTGGAAAAATATGTAAATCTCTCGCGCACCCGCTAAAGAGGGCGCAGCTCATCGCGATCCAGTCCCAGCCTTTCGACCAATCCCATCTGTTCGAGATCGTGCTTAGTTTTGGGAGTCCCATGCTGGTAGAGGAACTGGTAGATCGAACGCAGGTTGTCGTCGTACTCGTCGTTGTCCCGGTCCGGCATGTCGCTCCACAGCGTATGGCCGTGCATCCACATCATGAAGTCGCCGTGCACGCAGTTGTTAAGCCAGTCGCGCAGCATCCCGACCTCGACGTCGGTCGCTTCGACTTCGAAATCGTATGTAGAGGAACCTTTTTCATCGCGGATTTCCGCCACCGTCGTGCCGCTTTGCAGCGTGACGTAATACCGTTTTTTATCCAGGGCCACCCACTCCTTTGCTTCGAACTCGGCCCTGCCTCTGAGCGGAGCCTTTTGGGGTGCTTGCGAGCATTTCTTTCTTACCTTGCGCAAACAGAAGGGAAAATATGTATTTGGCTATGCGGAAAAATGGAGCAAAATGGCTTGACGTGTCCGATTCCGGCCGACTCCATCACTTCCCTGAGCCAGGCGGAGGCGAAACGAAACGGAAGCCGATGCCGGAAGAGACCCATGAACGAACACGCAGATCAGCAATGGAGAAAAGCGTGTAAAGAATGAAGCACTTGCCGCCAGCCGCGCTATCCATTATGCTGGGCTCATAAACAGCCTTTTCCGAAAGACGGGTGATGAACACGTGCTCTCCAACTACAATACGTTTGTGCTTGTAGCGCCGGATTGTCCCGTCACGACGGGGGTCGTCCCGACTGCGAAGCCAAACGCGAAGCCGCCGATCCACGTACTTCAATACGAATTGCTGACCCGGCATCCATACCGTTTCACTTTAGAAGACTTGATCTACGAAGTGCATATCCGCCACAAGGAATTTCCCGCGGATCAGGTCAGGGAGCATGGGGAAGAAATTCGTGCGGCGTTGTTTTCGAAAAGCCATCCGTGCATGCGAGCCTCCATGCTGCCCAAAAAGTACGGCTGGGGCGTTCATTACGATTCGGATGGCCGACTGGCGATCTACGCCATGGAAACAGAGCAGTACCGCCAATTTGCCGAGGGGGATGCCGGTGGGCCCAAGCTCGTCTACGCCATGCGAAACAAGCGGGCCTAGCGCAAATGGTGCAGGGGTCCGCTGACCAGGCTTCCCATAAAAAAAGCGCGGCTGGCAAGAACGGACACGCCTCGTTCTTGCTCCGCGCTTTTTCGGCGGCCTCCCTCCATCTTCAGCGAGAAGTCCGCCTTACTTGTTTTCCTTCCGCGTGTTGTGCCGCGTGTTTTCTCCTGTCTTGGGCGGCGTGCTGCGCGACCCGGCCGAGGCCTCGGTCGGCCTTTTGTCCGTGTTGTTGTGCTTGGACATGTCGTCTTCTCCTCCTACAGCTGGAATCTCCCTGCGATTGTAGTATGCGCCTCCCAACGAAAAAACACCCTGACCCGCGCTGCAGGCCAAAGTGTTTGGTGGACGTTGCTTTGCTTTTCGATTATCGTTTCAAGCCTATTTTACAACGAGTTTGGCGACCATTTTGCCGTGGTCCGGACCGCAGATCACGTTGCAGAAAATGTTGTATTCGCCAGCCTTGTCAATTTTCAACGTTTTGCTGCCTTCTTTTTGAAGCTCGAAATCCGTACCTTCGATGCCGATGCCGTGGAAGCCTTCCGCCGATTTGAAGTTGACGGTGAATTCCTCGCCCGCTTTCACTTCAAATGTATCTTGATTGAACTTCCAGTTGCTCGCCTCGATGTTCAGCACGGTTCCTGTCGTCGAAGCCGGAGCCGCAGCAGTCTGTGTTCCGTTTGCAGCCTGATCCTTCTCGCCTCCGCAGGCTGTCAGCATCATAGCGGAGAGAGCGACAGCAGAAACGAGCAATCCCCATTTTTTCGTCATCGTGACCCCTTCTTTCCCCTTTTTCTACACTTCCATTTTACTGAAGAGTGCAGTCCAAAATCTGGGAGGTCTGTGACTGAATCGTGACTGAATGGTGACGAATTCGCTAACATCTCGCCGACTCCCGCCCGGTAATGCCTTACCTATGCGTCCGTCAGCCGAATCTGATAGATTTTCTTGGGCCTGCCCCGCAGTTTTTCCTGCTTCTTGTAAAGAATGGTGGCGACGCCTTTTTCCTCGAGCTGGTTCAGCATCCGGTTGGCGCTGCGAACGGTAATGCCCAGATGGAAAGCGAGCTCTTCGGCCGTCACTTCGTTTCGCTCCGTCTTGGCAAGGACGGCCATGATCTTCTGCAGCTGCAAGGTGGACAGATCGGTCTCTTCGCTCTTGCGCTGGACGAATTCATTGACCCGGTTTCGATAGGTCAGACAGCTCTCATCTCCAAGCGGACCGATGATCTGGTCGCTGTCCGTGATGACGAAAGTCCCCATCGTCTTGCTGGAGGCAGACATGCTGTTGGCCGACTGCGCATTGAGCCGCGCCTTGTACATGCTGTTTCCTACTCCCCAGCCGATGTGAACGGGAAAGGGCAGCGTCTTTTCTAAGTAGGACAGCAGGAGGCATTGCGTGAGATTGTCCGTCAATGCCTTCAAGTCTTTAAACGAGCTGATGATTTCGAAGCTCGCCGGCGATTTTTGAATGATGAACGGCACCTTTTGCTCCGTGCTGAACTCGAGGAGCGACTTGTGCAGCAGCATTTGCCGCAGCTCCCATTCGTTCAGGTTTTCTTTGGCGGTATCCATCTCCCCCATCGTGACGTGGCCGATGGCGATCCGGCTCTCCGCCATTTTGACGGCAGACAGCTCGCTGATGATGTACTCGAACTGCTGGACCACCGAGTCCGGCGACGGGAACAAATACAGATGGGGTACCCCGCGCTCCGTCAACTCTTCGACGATATTGCTCATCCGCGTCAGGGACATGTCGATTTTCCCCGCCTCCCACAATCGGAGGTGCTCGTATAGCACTTCTTCATGGATCCTGTCGCTGATGCGGAAGGAAGAAACGGTAATGGGCCAGGCCTCTTCCGGGAGGACATCCCTGATTCCCAGATAGCCGTTCTGGGCGGAAAGAAAGTCGATATATACGCGGGAAAAGTCGAGGTCCCGCCGCTGCAAGCTGAGCTGAAACAGCTTTTTGTAAAATTCATGCTCGCTGATTTGAAAGGTATAGGTCGGCGCCGGGAAGCTGCCCCACTGCTCCGTCAAGTACCAGTAAGCCAGTTCCGTCAAGACGAAGCCGTCCACCAGCTGCTCGTTTGTGCGGTACAGCTCCACCGTCTCGGGCAGCCGATGGTAGGGCAGCAGCACGACCTCGCAATTTTCCGCGACACGCGCCGGCACCGTAGCCAATTCTTTGAGAGAGTGCTGGGCGATGATTGCACCCAAACGGATCATACCAATCCCTCCTTTCACTCACTTGCCTATTATAGGAGATTCGGACTTCTTTGAAAATCAATTTAAAATACTTGAAATCGTCCTGACATTGATTTAAAGTATTTTTAGAAAACGTCTTTAATATGTCCAAAAATAGTTTTCACTCGTCCAAAAAGGTGGTGATCACCCTCATTCGATTGCACCGCGGCTCTCGTCCTCTCGCTTTTGGCAACAAACTTTGAAAACGCTACCAAGGGGGATCTCGATGAACGTACCACCTGCTGCAAACGGCAAACACAAATACCTGGTCCTGGGGCTGCTCTGTCTGGGATGGATCATCAATTACTTCGACAAAGTCGCCATCAACGTGGCGGTCATTCCGATTTCGCAAGAGTTTGGCCTCACGGAGACGCAGGTCGGGCTTATTCTTAGCAGCTTCTTCCTCAGCTATGCAATCATGCAGCCGATCGGCGGAAGTCTGGCCGACAAATTCGGCTCGCGCAAAGTCATTCTTTTTTCCGTAGTCTGCTGGTCCTTGTTTACCATTCTGACAGGCACCGCTTGGTCGTTTCTCTCCCTGATCGCCATTCGTTTCTTGTTCGGAATCGGGGAAGGCAGCTATCCTTCCGCCAGCTCCGTAGCCGTTGCAGAAAGCTTCCCGCAGCATGAGCGAGCGCGCGCCAAATCGATCCTGACTTCCGCGACTACCATCGGGAGCGTCCTCGCCACTTTGGTCGCGGCTACCCTCTCCAACCATTTCGGCTGGCAAGCCATGTTTATCGTCCTCGGGATCCTCGGATTGTTTTTAGCCCTGCTTTACGCCAAGTTCCTCCATCCGGGCGGCTCCCAGTCAGGGATCGCCAAAGGTGCAAAAGAGAAGCTGCCTCTGAAGGATTTGCTGAAAATTTCAATGATTTGGAAACTGACAGCAATTTATTTCGGCATTTCCATGGTGAACTGGGGCATGATGTCCTGGATGCCTTCCTATATGGTCAAAGTGCGCCATCTGGACATGGTTTCCATGGGAGCCCTCGCCTCCATTCCCGCGATCCTGTCTTTCGTTACCGTCTTGGCCACTGGCTGGATGCTGGACAAACGCCTGGTCGGACGGGAAAAGCACCTGATTGCAATCGGCTCATTCATCGGGATCATAGCGCTTTACTTGTTGTCAAAAGCCCCTACCGTAGCTCTCGTGGTCACCTACCAGACGATTGCCAGCATCGGGCTTGGGGCCGCGGTCACCACCACCCTGACCATGCCGCTCAAGTACATAGATCCGTCTTCCGTAGGCGCTGCTTCCGGCCTGATCTATCTCGGCGGACAATTGGCAGGGGTCATCGCGCCGACCGCCATGGGCTTCATGATCCAGCAGTTCAACGGCTCCTATAGTGCAGCATTCTGGCTGTTGATCGCCGCCACGGCCATTCCGTTTTTCGTCGGCATGACGCTGCGCCCCGGCCCTACAGCCGGACAACAGCCGCCGCAGGCCATGAGCGCGGGCAGCTAGCATCGCGCGCTAGTCTGCTTCCAAACTAACTACATTGCGAGGTGTTCTACATGGTAAATCGTGACAGAATTGCAGAAATCATCGAACAGAAAAGAGAACTCTTCACACAGGTGAGCGACCGCATCTGGGAGTTCGCGGAAACGCGCTTTGAAGAGTTTCGCTCCGCCGAATTGCTTTGCCAGACGCTCGAACAGGAAGGCTTCACTGTAGAAAAAAATCTCGCCGGGATCAAGACTGCCTTTGTCGGCAGCTACGGCAGCGGAGGTCCTGTCGTCGCGATCCTCGGCGAGTACGATGCCCTCTCCGGGTTGAGCCAGGAACGCGGCAATGCCGAACATCAGCCCATCACCGCTGGCGGAAACGGCCATGGCTGCGGTCACAACCTCTTGGGGACAGGCTCTCTGGCCGCAGCCGTCGCCATTCGCCATTACATGGAAGAAAACCGGATCAAAGGCACGGTTCGCTACTACGGCTGCCCAGCAGAAGAGGGCGGTTCCGGGAAAGCCTATATGGCGCGCGCCGGATTGTTCGACGATGTCGATTTCGCGATTTGCTGGCATCCGCAAAATTTCAATGCGATCATGTCGATCAGCAGTCTGGCCAACTACCAGGTGTACTTCAAGTTCAAAGGAAAAGCCGCGCACGCCGCAGCCGCTCCTCACCTCGGACGCAGCGCGCTGGATGCCGTCGAGCTGATGAACATCGGCGTCAACTACCTGCGAGAGCACGTCATCCCGGAAGCTCGCTTGCATTACGCGATCACGAATACGGGCGGCTTCTCACCGAATGTCGTGCAAGCCGAAGCCCACGTCCTCTATTTGATCCGCGCGCCGAAAACGGAGCAAGTGGCGGAGATTTACGAGCGCGTCTGCAAAATCGCCCGCGGCGCTGCCATGATGACGGAAACGGAGGTCGAGATCATCTTTGACAAAGCGTGCTCCAACCTCATCCCGAATCAGACCTTGGAGCGCGTCATGTACGAAAACTTCCAGGCGCTCGGCGTCCCGAAGTTTGACGAAGCCGAAAAGACGTTTGCCCGCCAGATTCGCACGACCATTCCCGAAGCGGATAAAAACAGCGAGCTGCACATGCTGGCCAAGCTGAAAGGGACAGGAGCGGGCGAATTCGTCAGCAAGCTGAAGGAACAGGTGCTGTCCGAATTCCTTCTGCCACATATGCAAACTCCCCGCCTGATGTCCGGATCGACGGACGTCGGGGATGTCAGCTGGATCACGCCGACTGTTCAGTGTTCGACGACGTGCTTTGCCATGGGCACGCAGCTGCACTCCTGGCAGGCCGTCTCGCAAGGCGGCATGTCCATCGGTCAAAAAGGGATGCTGCACGCCGGCAAGGTCATGGCTGCGACGGGAATCGACGTCCTGACGCGCCCGGACGTGATCGAAGAAGCAAAAGCCGAGCTGAAAGAAAGGCTGGAGGGCAAAACATACGTCTGCCCGATTCCGGCTGACATTCAGCCGGCCGCCCGTCGATAGTCTCCTTGAAATGCAGAAGGGCTGCCCTGGTGGCAGCCCTTTTGTCCTGTTCTTACCCGAAAAAGATCGTTTAGTCGTGATCACGCCCTCGCTTCCTCCGCTGTCTCAGTGGCTGATCCCGTCCATCATTCACGCACCTTGCTGGCCAGCACCTTGTCGATCGCTGCCATCAGACGACCCATCCCCTCTTCGATCCTTTGCTGCGAAGAGTGGGTGTAGTTGAGCCGAAGCGTATTCGTTTGCGGCGTACCGGTGAAAAAGGAGGCTCCCGGCACGAAGGCTACTCCTTCATCTACAGCCGCTTTCAACAGCTCAGACGTATCGATCGGCCGATTGATCGCCACCCAGAGGAACATGCCGCCCTTCGGCTCCGCCCACTCAAACAAATGGGGACCGCTCCTGGCCAGGCAAGCCTGCATCGCCTGCATCCGTCGCTCGTAAACCGCCCTGAGCCTGTCTACGTGATCTTGTACAGGGAAATCCTTGAGGAAATAATAAAGGGCCCGCTGGTCAACCGAGCTTGTATGGAGATCGGTTGATTGCTTCGATAAAGCCCCCAAGCGGATCACCTCCTTGGGTCCCGCCAGCCAGCCGATGCGGAAGCCGGGAGCGACCGTTTTGGAAAAGGTGCTCGTGTAGATCACCCGTTTTCCCTCTGTATCCATCGCTGCCAGCGGTACCGGCTCCTCCTCCGCAAAGCGCAGCTCGGAGTAGGGGTCGTCTTCCACGATCAATACGTTGTGCTTTTCCGCGAGGCGCAAGAGCGCTTCCCGCCTCTCCCTGCTCCAAACCTTGCCTTCCGGGTTCGAGAAAGTGGGCACTACGTAAATGAACTTGGGTGAATGTGCGATGATCTTTTCTTCCAGGGCCTCCGGAATCATTCCGTCCGCGTCGCTCTCTACCGCGATGATGTCCGTCTCGTACAAGCGGAATGCTTGCAGGGCTGCCAGGTAGGACGGGTTTTCGACCAGAATCGTATCCCCTGCCGAAAGAAACACCTTTGCCAGCAAATCGATGGCCTGCTGCGAGCCTGTCGTCACCAAAATGTTTTCCACATGCGAAGAGATGCCTTTTTCTTGCATCCGCTCCGAAATGAGCATCCGTAGATCGGTGTCCCCTTCAGTGGGTCCGTACTGAAGATATTTTCCTCCCGAACGGAAGACCTTTTGATAAGCCATCTCCAGCTCCTGCACAGGGAACAGTGATTCATCGGGCAAGCCCCCGGCAAACGAAATCACATCTCCCGCTTGTGTGACTTTGAGCAGATCCCGTACTGCAGACGAGGTGATTCTCTGCACGCGCGTTGCAAATGGATACGACATGACTGACCACTCCTTGCCAAACGTTTTTGTAGAGCAAGCATACGGGGCTGAGAGTAGAACAGTAAAGATCCGTTTATAACACTTTTCGAAAAATTAAAAGAACTCATACCCTTTTCCTGCTTCATGCGTTACACTGTCTGTAACCATTTTCCTGGCACGTGCGGCTTTAAACAGTAAAAGGAGAAAGAAGATGCACATCGACCTGGACAGAAACGCTGGCATAACACTTTCAGAACAGATACGCTCCTCGATCGTGGATCGGATTCAATCCGGCTTGCTGCTGGAGGGGGAAAAACTTCCCTCGGTAAGGAATCTCGCCAAATGCCTGAATGTAAGCTTGATGACCGTCTTTCATGCTTATGAATTATTGGAGCAGGAAGGCATGATCAAGCGGATTCAGGGAAAAGGCACCTTTATTCAGGGGAAAACGGACAGATTTCGGGATCGCCGGGAAGAGGGGCCGTCCATGGACTGGCAGAACAGCGTCGCCGATTATTTGCCCCGCGCCCAATACTGGCGCATGATGCAGACGCCGCTGGCGGATGTGGCGAACCTGTCGATGGCATCCCTGCACGAATCGCTCATCCCGACCGAATGGATCTCTGAGCAGCTTGCCCAGCACGCCCAGCTCGACCACACTCTTTTGACCGAATACGGCCCTGTCCAGGGGGACGGAAGCCTGCGTGAGGCGGTGCTTCCGTACTTTCGCGAAAAAGGCATCCTCGCCAGCCCGAGTGAAATCATGATTCTCAATGGCTCGCAGCAAGGGATCGATCTGGTCGCGTCTACGTTTGTGGGGCCTGGTGACACTGTCGTGCTGGAGGAGCCTGCCTATCCCTGCGCGATCGATGTCATGCGAAAGCGGGGCGCTACCGTATATACGATCCCAATCGACGCAGAGGGAATGCAGGTGGATCGATTGGCAGCCCTGTGCGATTCGCGTCCGCCCAAGCTGATCTATACGAACCCGACCTTTCAGAATCCAACAGGCGCAGTGATGAGCGCCAGGCGCCGTGCACAGCTGCTGGAGCTGGCCCAGAGCTATGGTTCCATCATTCTAGAGGATGATGCGACCAGCGATCTTTATTTTGGGGCGGAGCCTCCCCCGCCTCCTATCAAAAGCATGGATCGGCACGGCCACGTCATCTATTTGAAAGGGATCAGCAAGCTGATTTCCCCTGGCTGCCGCATCGGTTTTTTGATCGCAAACGGCACGTTCATCACGAGACTCGTCAGCTCCAAAGGGATCAGTGACCTCGGATCTCCGCTGATCACCCAGAAGGCCCTTCTCCCCTTCTTTGCATCCAGCCAGCTGAAAAAGCATGCGCCCCTGCTGCGGGAGAAACTAAAAGAGCGCAGGGATCTGGTTCTGCGAATATTGAACCGTTCGGCGCCAAAAGGCGTTCATTGGAACAAGCCGGACGGAGGATTGAATATTTGGCTCTCGCTGCCCCCTGCGCTGAATGCGGATGACTTCCACATGATTGCCCTGCAGAGAGGGATTTCCTTCTTGCCGGGACACGTCTGTTTTCCAAACCAGCAGCTATTCCACCATCTGCGGCTCTCGTTTTCCTACCTGGATGCTCGCCAGCTCGAGCAGGCCGTGATGACGCTTTGCAGTCTGCTGCACGACTTTCTTCGGTCCGATCGGCTTTCTCAGCGGATGATGCCGATTTGAGCGGCTCTGTACATGAGAAAAGCGCAGACCGAGAAGAGCTGCGCTTTTCTGTGTGCCCCTCCCCTCTATCCTCATCCGGGTCGCTGCGGTTGGTTCAGCAAATACACCGTCACTTCCGGAAAGCAGTTCAGGCGAAAAGGGAGTCTCGATGTCCCTAGCCCTCTGCTGATGGAGAAAACCCCCACCTCCCTGTCCTGTTTGGGACCGATGTGAAAATGCTTGTACGCTCCGAATGTCCTCCTGACAACCCGGATCTGTCCCCCATGCGTATGGCCGGTGAGCAAGAGATCGCCTTGGATTCCTTTTTCACGAATGAACGAGATGATGTTCGGCGAGTGAGCCAGGAGCACCGTCCAGTATGTCCGTTTCGCTTTCTCCTCTTTATCTGGCTCATAGCGCTCATTGCCGTAGGTAGAATTGTCGAAGCCGTAGACCCGTATCCGGGCATCGCCGATATCAAAGAAGACCTCCTTGTTTTCCAGCACAGTCATCTTCGCTTGCCACTGTTCCTTGCAGCTTGCGTACTCCTCTGCGGTGTACGCTCTCTTTTTCCAGCCCCGCGCTTCCTGTCGCTCGTAATTGCCCGGGACGAAACAGAACCCGTGCTGCGCCCGAATTTTTGCTATTTCTTGCATGACCCGTGGCAATTGACCGCGGTGTTGCGCCAAATCGCCAGTACAAAAGACAATGTCCGGCTCCCATCGATTGACCAGCCGATGCAGCGAACCGTTGAGATAACGGGTGCGGCCATGCAAATCGGTCAGGTGGACGAGCGTCAAAGGCGGCAGCCCCGCTGCGGTCAGATGGATGAGCGTGGTCTTCACGTAAAGCGTATGAACGAATAGAAGCATGCCTCCTGCTGCGAGGCAGAGCAAAATGATCCCAATCATCCCTGACATATTAATGGAACAAACTCTCCTCTCCTGCGTCCTATGGTGGAAGGAGTGATTCAAGATGTCGACTCGTTTGTTTTTGTCTCCCGCGATGATCGTCCTATTCGCCCTCTGCCTGCTCGGCCCCTCTTTTTTCGCGCCTCCTGCCTATGCCTGCAGCTGCACCATGCCCCCCGACGCCCAGACCGCCCTGATGCAGGCGGACGCCGTCTTCTCGGGCAAAGTGCTGGGGGCACGCGAAGTCATCGACTGGCGCGAGTTTCGGCCATTTTCAAAGCCGATTCGCAAGCAGCTGGAAGTAACTTTGGAGGTGCACTCTGCCTGGAAAGGGGTCTCCACCTCGCAGGTACAGGTAGTCACCGATCTGTCTGAGGCTTCATGCGGTTTCGAGTTCCAAGCTGGCCAGTCGTACCTCGTCTACTCCTCGTTCGGGGAGAATAACGAGCTCGGCACGCACCTGTGCACGCGTACGGCTGCACTGGCCGGCGCGGGTGAAGATTTGCTCGCCTTGGGTCAAGGCTCACCGCCGGACCAGCAGGTCGATCTTCTCGGCAGGCAGCGGCTTTGGTCGTACGGGCTGCCGGCTGCTGTCCTGGCCGTCGGATTGGCCGCCGCTGTCATCGCATCCCGCTCACACGCAAAGCGGGGACGCCCGTAATCGCGTCCCCACTCTCTCACTCCACGTATGCTTGGGCTCTGGATCTGGCCAGATTGAACGATTGCCAGTCGCTTTCTTCCTCCAAATCCTCCACTTTTTCACGGATTTGCTGCATAACCGATTCGCCTACGGACTTGTCTTGTGCCAGCGTCATGATTACCGGAACCGCATCGGAGGACAGGCCCGCCAAATACTCGGTGTCGATCTCTCCCGTCTCGTGATAGCGCTGAATGTTGTTTTCCGCGATCACGACATCGATGTTGAGGTAATTTACGATGACGTACGCTGCAATCGCCGCGATTCCGTAATATTTTGGCAAGGAAAAGCCGCTGCGCCAGATTCTCAGCAGAGCGATCGCGAACAGCACGAACAAAAAGACCATGAAGGCGTGGGCGAGCAGCCGCGAGTATGTATAACCGTAAGCCTCCTGGTACAGCGAAAGGCGGAAGTAGGCAGAATAGAGCATGAAGCTCGTACAAACCGTCAGCAGGCTGAGCAGCACTTGAACGATCCGGTACGTGAGCGGTTTTTCCCGCGATACGAGATACATGGAGCTGACGAGCAGGATGAAATTGATGATCGTCACCACGACCAGCTCGTTGAAGCCTTTTTTCGCGTATTCCGCATACGTCATTCCATCCGGGAGGGCAGTCTGTGCTCCGCCGAACAAATACGAAATCTGGATCACGGTAAATGCCGCGTACACGACGTTGATGATGGTGAGGATCGTCACTACGATGACCCCATCCCAGGCGATTTTTTTCTCTTCGCGTATGACGGGTGCCGCCGCCACGTCATGTTGTCCCGGCCCCAAACTGGAATACAGGTAGCCAAAGCTCACGAGCGCCACCGATCCGATCAAGACCAGTCGAAACAGCGCCTCTGCCGAGTCCCAGTCGAACAGCATGCGCGGTATTTCCTCCAGAAAATGCCCGAATACGCCGTCAGCCTGGGAGAGCAGCGTCAACACGACCAGGAGGAGCGGCAGGGAAATCCCGATCCCCGTCAGCACTTTCTTTGCCATTCTGTATTTGGTCCCATCCACACGCGACCTGATTCGTCGGCTCAACAGGACGAACGGGATACGCGTATGCCTCAGCGTATGGTACATCACCATCTCGACGATCTCTCCGAAAAATCCGAACGAGTGCCATTCACGCTTGTACCGCCTGCTCAGCAGCATCGTTTGGGCGACCAACAGAAACGGGACGATCATGAAATTCAGCAAGTGAAAAAACAGATTGTCGTACAAAAAAAAGGTCAGGGCGAGCAGAAAGGTCGGCAGCGTCAGCAGCCATGCAAAGGCTTGATCCTGCGAAAAGCGCAAATGGATGCGCTCCCGGGCTTGCCAAAAGAACAGCCCGTACAAGCACAGGACAAACAGCGGATAAGAAATGCCAAAATCCTTTCCGTAAAACAAATAATCCCCGATCAAACCGATCACCAGCGAGCCGATGAACAGCCAGCGCAGACTGGGTTTTCTTTCTATTTGGAAGTCCACACATTTCCACTCCTTGCCGTTGTTCCGTCATCCAGACCATCCGTCTCAAAATGACAGCCAACTGTAAATACGTGGAAGTCAGCCTGGGAGATACACGATGAGGACATCCCGACAAACAAAAAAACCTCTACGGCTCTCGTACGCCATAGAGGTCTGTTTGCACTGTCTTTGGTCAGTCGTCACACTTCTCCGCTTTGCCCTCGGCCAATGCCGTGCGGAACGACGAACCGCAGCCACAGGAAGCGATCGCATTCGGATTCTCGATGGAAAAGCCTCCGCCCATCATCGATTCCTTGAAATCAATCTCGGTGCCTTTAATGTATGGATAGCTGTCCTTGTCGACAACGATTTTCACGCCGTGCTGCTCGAAGGTCGTGTCGCCTTCCTTCATTTCCTCATCCCAGCCCATGCCGTAGGTGAAGCCACTGCAACCTCCTGGTCTTACTCCGACCCGCAGGAACAGATTGGGTTTATCTTCAGCAGCCAGCATTTCCTTGACCTTGAGGCTGGCTCGCTCTGTCAACGTAATCATGCTTCTTCCTCCTTTACAGGGCGATTTGTTTCCCATGCCTTTAGTATACCTAACAATCGTCTCTTCCCACAAGGTTCGACTGCACTTCGGCCGCCCAATCTTCCAGCCGCCTCAGGCTCCTGTAAATGAAGAAAAGAAGGGTTTCCCCTTCTTATGCGAAAAATGCCTTGTTTTCAAGAAGATAAAAGCGATAAGGTTTCTTGCTGGTCCCTACCTTAGACAGATTATGATCTATCTGGTTCAGTTCGTTGTGTAGTTGATCAATTTGTATACTGTATTCTAGGACTTCTGGATGATCTAACCCAAACTCTAACCCCATATTTACCATACGCTGTCGAAGGAGTTCGATTTTTTCGAGCAAAACATCCCGCATTTTGAAGCTCCTCCTAATAGTAGATCAGGCTTAACTACCTATATTTTACAAGATTACCTACGATTTCGCAAACAAAATTTCCCACGAATACCTATTTGTACGCAATATTTTGCCGATGATTGTAATATTTTTACAGTCGAGAGTTGGAGAACTTATGTTATTGTTCCGGCAATCCAAGAGGTTTATAATATAGGTGCTTTATTGCCCGATTTTTGCATTTTCCTGCGATTGAAACGAAAGCGTTTTTTTGTTCGATATCGCTTGAAAAATGCAGGCTGAAGCTCCCTTAAGCTACCGGGAGTGAGGCATTTTTACTACCCCGGGATTCCTCCGCCCCCATGAACGCTCTAGCCAGGGTAGCCGGACGAATCTCAACGTATTTCACTATCGATATGATTTGGAAAGGAAGTGTTTGGAATGGCGCTTGAAACGATTGCCATCCAAGACAAATCGCTCGCTGGCATCGCCGAAAAGGTCTACCACGGAGAACGACTGACCCTGGAAGACGGTGTCACTCTCTTCAACTCCCACGATCTGCTCACGATCGGACAGCTCGCCAACATCGTCAACCAACGGAAAAACGGCGACAATGTTTACTTTATTCAAAACCTGTACATCAATCCGACGAACGTCTGTGAAGCCCACTGCAAATTCTGCGGCTTCCGCCGTGACAAGGACGAAGATGGCGCTTACACCATGAACACCGAAGAGCTGCTGCACTACGTGGAAACCCGTTTCCATCCAGGCATTCGCGAGTTCCACGTCGTAGGCGGACACAACCAGCACATGCCGTTCGAATACTACGTCGATACGATTCGCACACTCAAAAAGGCATACCCTGACGTGACCATCAAATCGTACACCGGTGCCGAAATCGAGTTCTTCTCCCGCATCTCCGGCCTGTCTATCGAAGGCGTATTGAAGGAATTGATGAATGCCGGCCTGGAAAGCTTGACTGGCGGCGGCGCGGAGATCTTGACCGAGCGCTACCGGATGAAAATGAGCCCGGAAAAAGCGAGCACAGACATGTACCTGCAAGTGCACCGCACTGCCCACCAGCTGGGGCTGAAAACGCACTCCACCATGCTGTACGGTTCGATCGAAACCTTGGAAGAGCGCGTGATTCACATGCTGCGTCTGCGCGAGCTGCAGGATGAAACCAACGGATTCCTGGTCTTTATCCCGCTGGCTGTACAGCCGATCAAGGCTTCCGCGGGCATCAAGCGCCGCAACTCCGCAATCGACGACTTGAAAACGATGGCGATCAGCCGCCTGATGCTGGACAACTTCCCGCACATCAAGGCGTACTTCATCAACATCGGTACGCAGCTGACCCAGCTGTCCCTGACCATGGGGATGTCCGACGTCCACGGCACGCTCATCGAGGAGCGCATCAGCCACTCTGCCGGCGCTCTGACGCAGCAAGCCCTGACTGTCGACGAGCTGGTCTGGCTGGTTAAAGGCGCTGGCAAGCGCGCACTGGAACGCGACACGTTCTACAACGTCATCAAAGAACACTAACCCTTGCCGAAACACAAAAAGCTGATGCCCGCTCCCTTGCGCGGCATCAGCTTCTTTTTATTCCGACTGCCCCATCCGCCCTACCTGCGATTTGCGCTCCTCTCACCGCAAGGGTTCCAAACGGGGCACAATGTACATAGTAAGAAAAGCACGTTTTAGAAAGGAAAGTCCAGTTCTTCTTCTTCCTCACGCAGCTTGCGCTTGATTTTGGCAAGAAGCTCGTCTGCGGTCTCGGCCTGCACCAGGTTTCCGTTGACCAGCGCGAACGGCTGCATGTAGCATTCGCCGCAATACCCCAGGCATCCGTACTCCAATACGTCCACGTCCAAATCGGGATCCTTTTCCAATGCATCCACGACGGATTGGGTATAAGAAGCGACGTTGCTCGCGCAAAATTCGATTAAAGGCTTCATCTATCTTCACCTTCCGATACATTCGACATCGTCACGTCCTTTATTGTACCTCGTCTGCTGCAAAAATCCAGCGGAGAAAACGGGAAAAAGATTCTGCTTGCATTTTTGGCGAAAGAGACTAAAAATAGAATGGGTGCTGTATAAAACGGACATAAGAAAGGACTAGACCTTCTATGAAACGACTTGTGATCCTTGGTGGAGGATACGGGGGTCTTCGTATTATTGAGCGAGTCCTGTCCCCTGATTTACCTGACGATGTGTTTATTACCCTTGTAGACCGTATGCCGTTTCACGGCTTGAAAACAGAGTACTACGCTCTGGCTGCAGGGACTACGCCAGAATCTCACTTGCGTGTCACCTTTCCAAACGATCCTCGCCTGACGATCAAATACGGGGAAGTAACCGGATTGGATTTGGACGAGCAGATCGTCAACTTTACCAACGGGGACACCATTTCCTACGACTGGCTCGTCATCGGACTTGGCTGTGAGGACCGTTACCACAATATCCCTGGCGCAGAGCAGTTCACCTGTTCCATTCAGTCCATGGGATCTACCCGCAACACTTATTCCGCAATTAATAATGTGAATCCGTATGGAACGGTTACCGTTGTGGGTGGAGGCCTGAGCGGCGTAGAAATGGCTGCCGAGCTGCGCGAGAGCCGTCCCGACCTGAATGTACGCATTATCGACCGCGGACAAAGCATTCTCAGTCCATTCCCGAAAAAGCTGCAGGAATACGCTTCGCAATGGTTCATCGAGCACGATGTGCAGCTCGTATCCATGGCCAGCGTGACAGGTGTCGAACCGGGCGTCGTCTTCAACCACAACCAACCAGTGGAAAGCGACGTCATCGTCTGGACTGCCGGCATTCAAGCGAACCGGATCGTGCGCGAGCTTCCGATCGAAACAGACAACATCGGACGCGCCAAGCTGAATCAGTATCACCAAATCCCATCTCATCCAAACGTATACGTCGTAGGCGACTGCGCAAGCACGATCACCGCGCCAAGCGCCCAAACGGCTGAGATCCAGGGCGATCAAATCGCCATGATACTGAAAAAGGACATCAAAGGCGAAGAGTATCCTCCGTCCCTGCCTCCTCTGAAGCACAAAGGCTTCCTCGGATCCCTGGGGAAAAAAGAAGGGTTTGCCAGCATGGGGAAAGTTTCCCTCGTCGGCCAAATGGCTCGCGTCATCAAGAGCGGTCAACTGTGGATGTACAAAAAACATATGGGATAGCCCGCAAAAACCTGTTGACCATGGTCAAACAGGTTTCTTTTTTTGCAACGATTTTTCGGCCTGGCCCCCCGGAATTTTGTCAAAACAGCCCCTTCTGGAAGGACGGTATTCCGTTACGTTAAGGGGGATGGTGCACATTTTGCCCGGCTTGCACAGCGGAGATCGATGGTGTGTGCCCCTGCGGCGGGATGCGGGTAATCAGACCCAGGAGGATCAAAGTCATATGCTAGAGGCAAGCCGCACGGAGGGATGAAAGTCATACGGGAAAAAGGCCGCTGTATCCAGAAACAGCGGCCTTTTCCTATCTCAGCGTGCTGCGAAGAGCCTCCAGCAACAGCTTCAGAGTCGGTACATTTCGATTTTTGAGGAGATAGGCCAGGTACAAATCATTTTGGACCCGATGTGCGGGGTAAATGATTTTCGCTTTTTCTCTTGGCAAGACATCCTCCAGCATGTAGGTCGGCAGCAGACTGATGCCTGCACCGTGCTCGATGGCTTTGAGGAGGGCGTGTAAATCGGGCAAGACGTGCGCAGGCTGCATCAGCGGTCGTTTTTGAAAATGCTCCCGCCAAAACCTGCGAATGATCGGCAGCTCGAGTCCATAACTCATCCAAGACTGGGAGGACAGCCACGCTTCCCACTGCTCTCGATCTTCAAAGACAGGTTCCGGAAAATCGGAAGGAGCCACGATAGCAAACTCCTCCTGAACGAAATACAGGTATTCGACACCCGGCGCCGAGAGTTTTTGCGAGGTGACGATCACATCCACCTTCTCTTCCAGAAGGTAGTCGAGAACGACAGAGGCAATCCCGAAATGGGCGATGACCCGCATCGGAAAATCCGCCAGGTGCGGAGAGACCCACTCGCGAAAAAACTCGTGCGCAGCCCCGATTCTGGCGACGGGAAGAGTCGGGGAGGAGACTGCTTTGAGGCTTTGCGTCGCCTCCTCCAGTCCCTCGATGAGAGGAACCACGCGGGTATAGAGCTCTTTTCCCCGCTCCGTCGGTACCATTTTCCGGGGAGTTCTGGTAAAGAGAGGCTCCCCCACTTCCGCCTCCAGAGCGGCCAGGTGCTGACTCATTGCTGGCTGGGTCATCATCCGTGTCCTGGCTGCTTCCGAAACAGAACCGTGCTTGTAGATGCTGATAAAACTGCGGTACCATTCAAAGTCCATTCATTTCCTCTCCTCCCACTCGGATCTTTAATAGATAGGAAAAGAAGGAGCAAGCGCAAGGCTTGCCCCGTTCCCGTCTCAAGAGCGGGACTTCTGCTTTTGTTGCCGGGCGCCCCACCATGTAAAGAGAAGGCCGATGACAGTCACCAGGGAAGCGACCCAAGGAACGGCGGGAAGGCCACCGCCAATGCCGTAATCGATGACCAGCCCGCCAATGTACGCGCCTATCGCATTGCCGAGGTTAAATGCCGCGATATTGAGCGAAGAGGCGAGGGTCGGCGCTTCTTTGGCCATGTTCAACATATGAAGCTGGAGTCCCGGTACCGTGCCAAAAGCGGCTACGCCCAAAAGGAAAACCGTAATCAATGCCGCTATCTTATTTTGATCCGTCACGCTAAAGACAGCAAGTACCACTGCCAAAACGAGGAGAATGCCGAGCAGCGATGGCAGCAAAGCACGGTCGGCCAGCTTCCCCCCATAAATATTCCCAAGCGTAATCCCTACGCCGAAAAGGACCAGAATGTAGGAAACCGAGCTGGCAGAAAAGCCCGTAATATCAGTCAAAATGGGGGCAATGTAGGAAAAAGCCGTGAATACCCCTCCAAAACCGAACACCGTCATCAAGAGGGCGACTTGCACAGTGGGACGGCGCAGCACCCCAAGCTCCTGACTCAGACTGGAGGGTGACGCTTTGACCTTGGGAACGAGACCGACAATCCCAAGCAAGGCGATGAATCCGATCACGGTGATGAGCCAAAACGTAGCCCGCCAACCGTAAGCCTGCCCGATGAATGTCCCGATAGGCACACCCAGGATGTTTGCCAGCGTCAATCCCGTGAACATGATTGCAATGGCTCCTGCCCGTTTTTCCTTGGGAACAAGCTGGGATGCGATGACGGAGCCTACCCCAAAAAAGGAGCCATGTGTCAAGGCGGCTAAAATGCGCGCCACCATGAGCACCGCATAATTCGGTGCAAGCGCAGCGAGCGCATTGCCCGCGATGAAGATGATCATGAGCAAAAGAAGCAAAGCCTTTCGCGGCACTCGGTGGGTGGCGATGGTAATGAAGGGCGCACTGACCGCAACTCCCAGCGCGTAGCCCGTAATGAGCAGTCCTGCCATCGGGATGGACACCTGCAGATCGGCGGACACCTCCGGAAGCAAGCCCATGATGATAAATTCGGTCATTCCGATGGCGAATGCCCCCAAGGTCAGGGCGTACAGGGCAATGGAAGATCGTTTGGCGGAAGCTTCCCCATCGTCAGCACGACGGGCAACGCTACCAGTATTCATCTGAATCCCTCCCAAGTTTTTTGTGCGGGTAGAGTCCTCGGCCAAATGGCCTGCCCGTCGAAAGGCGAAACCAAACCAAGGCCAGTCCCTGTAAGGCGGCCTCGGTCGTTTGTTTCATGTTTCCCCTTTACTCGCCCAATTTTTCAATGAGCGCTTTTGTCACCGCAACCGTAGATTGCGGGTTTTGTCCGGTGATGAGATTGCCATCCACCTCGAAATGCTCGGACCAGTTCGGTGCTGCTACAAAAATGGCTCCGAGGTCTCTCAGCTTGCTTTCCAGCAGAAAAGGAAGGAATGCGCCTAGTCCGGTGTCCGCTTCTTCCCGGTCGGTAAAGGCATTGACGCGTTTGCCGGCAACAAGCGGCAAACCATTGGTCAGAGTCGCCCCTACCAATCCCGCCGGACCGTGGCAAACAGCCGCAACCGGTTTCCCTGCTTCATAGAAATCGCGCAGCAGTTCCTGCAGCTTTGCGTTCCCTGGCAAATCAAACATGGTGCCATGCCCGCCTGGCAGGAAAATCGCATCAAAATCGGCAGCCTGTACTTCCTGCAGCTTCCGTGTGTTTTCCAGATGCTGAGCGGCATCGAGGAAATGCTGTGGCGTCTGTTCATCCACGCTGCCCGGATCAATCGGTCCTCTGCCTCCGAGCGGACTCGCTACCGTAACCTCATACCCCTGATCGGTAAAGGCCAGGTAGGCTTCCGCAAATTCCGACAGCCAGATTCCCGTCTCCTTTCCTTCGCGGATGTCGGTATGATTGGTCACGACCATCAAGATATGTTTTGCCATCTATATCGCCCTCCTTGTGTTTTGGTTTGTCACAAGGGTTATTCTAAGGCCGCATTCTCTATAAAACAAATTATGTTTTTTGTATGTATATATAAAAAAATTTATGGATTGAGGCAGGGTTGGACATTTCTTATGGGGTCAACACGCTGTGGCCGGATCAAAGAAAACAGCGGCGTGCCAGGAAGAAAAAATCCTTGGCTGCCGCTGCTATGGTTCCCCATTCCCTCACATGACGAAATTTCCAAACGTCGCCCTTGACCGTTTGGCAAGAGCGGCGCGGTGTTGAAACTGGGTGGGAGTCATTCCCTCATGCTTTTTGAACACCCGCGTAAAGTAGCTGGAATCCGCAAATCCGCAGCTTTCGCTGATCGACGCGATCGTCTCACATTCGTGAACAAGCAGATGCTTCGCCTTTTTCAAGCGGCGGATCGTGATAAACTCCGTGATGGTGAAACCGGTTTCATTTTTGAACAAGCGACTGACATATCGCGGATGCAGGTGAACCAGTTCGGATAGCAGCTCCAATCCGAGATCTTGCTGCAGGTTTTCCTCAATATAGGCCATGAGCTTGAGAATGTCGGCATTGCTTGTAGGCCTGATGGAGTGCTCCTTTCGGGGAGGATGGCTTTTGGGGATGTATTTTTCCAGTGTTTTCTCAATCTCACCGGGGTGGGCCGGCTTCAACAGAACATCTGATTCTTGGACAGCCTGCTTCCCGAGAAGAAACGTTTCATCGTAGGCCGTCAAAAAGATGATCCGGCAGTCGGGCTGCACTGCTCTGATTTGCTCGGCCGCCATCAATCCGTCCAATATCGGCATCTTGATATCCATGAATACGATGTCCATCTGCTCCCGACTGGCGATTTGTACAGCCTCTTCCCCATTCCGGGCTTCGAATAGCTGTGTCCCCATCGGATTGTGCTGACGGATGATCATCGACACTACCTCGCGCTCCAACGGCTCATCATCTGCGATCAAGAAGTTCACTCGGCTCACCTTCCCATCCCGTGATTGTCATGCGCACCATCGTCCCCTCACCCGGTTTGCTCTCGATTGCCGTGATGCCGCACCCCTCTCCAAAAGTATGCTGCAGCCGTTTGTGAACATTTTTCAGACCGATGCCAGCGTGATCGGAACGGGGACAATCGTTTTCGGCAAAGATCGTGGAAAGGCGCTCCGCCGACATGCCGCAGCCGTTGTCCACCACTTCGAGAATAAAGCGGTCGCGCTCCCGGTAACCGCGGAGCAGGAGGTTCATTTTTCCCGCTTGCGGCTCAAATCCGTGCACAATCGCATTTTCAATCAGGGTATGGATGCAGAGAATCGGCAGCTTGATCTGTTCGCTGTCAAACGCAATCTCTTCTTCGTAGAAGATCCGCTCGCGAAACCTGGATTGTTGAATATTCAAATAATTTCTCACATGCTCAAGCTCTTCCTTGAGCGTCACCAATTGCTCGACATTGCGGAGGCTGTACCGCAGGATTTTAGCCAGCGAGTAGGTCACCTCCTGCGTGTTCTCGGCCTTTTCCAAATAGGCGAGCCGCGCAATCGTGTTTAACGTATTAAACAGAAAGTGCGGATTGATTTGCGATTGCAGCACACGGAGCTGGGTTTCTTTCAGCGCCTTTTCCAGCTGGGCACGATGCCGGTGCTCCTCGATGAGGCGCTGATTTTTCTCGTGCAGTTCTTGTTGGGCTATATGGCTGGCCCCCATTTTGACGACGTAGTTGGCTACCACGAAGAGCATTTCGGCTGCGGCCTGCACTCGTTTTTCGTTCGTGAACTCGATTTGCCGGAAGTATTGATCCAATTGTTCCTGATCAAGGGCAAGCGATCGGGTATAGGCGCGAATCTGATCGAGCTGCTCCCGATCCGCTTCTTCTATAAGCACCTGTCCGCATAATACAGCGCCCAGGTACTGTCCGTTCAAAATGATCGGTGCCGCCAGATCCACCAGGCCGGAGTGACACCGGTGAATTACCGGCTTCCCTTCGCTGGCCGCCATTTTGCCCACTCGATCATCGGAGAGCATACATAAGCGAAGCCCTTCCTCCGAAGCCTCACGGATATAGGAGCAAAACTGCGTGAAATTGCTGGGATTCGTGACAGGCACACCCTGTTCATCCGCGACCACGACCGCAAAGCCGGTCGCATCCGCAAAACGATTCTGAATATCCTGGAGTGCTTCCACATTCACAATCGAGCGCAAGGTTAGCCTGTTCATCGAACCCCTACCCTTCCATTCGCGATAATCGGCTTTCCTCCATTTTACCTTGTTCCTTCCCAAACATCCATTTCCAATCCAGCGCACCCTCGTCATGGGAGCGAACGGGAGCATCATTCCTCAAAATGTTCCGCAGCTGCTTTCGCCACGAGGACATCCTCCTCTACCGATCCTCCGCTGACACCGACGGCTCCGAAGACGCGTCCGTCTTTTCTCAAGGGAATCCCGCCGCCGAAAATAACGACTCTCCCTTGATTGGTTGCCGTGATGCCGTACAACGAGCCGCCGGGGGACGCCACCTCTGCCAGATCGGCGGTGGGCAGCTTCAGTGCCACAGAGGTCCATGCCTTATTCTGTGCGATATCAAGGCTCACCAGAAGTGCACCGTCCATCCTGTGGCAGGCGACCAGATTTCCACCTTCATCCGCGACGGCGATCACCATTGGGACATTGATTTCTTCCGCCTTTTGCTCCGCCCGCTCGATCAGCCTTTTTGCGACTTGCAACGACAAACCTGCCATCTCTCATTCCTCCCTTTTCTTTCCCGCGTGGACATACAAAGGCAATCCCTTCACAAGCCTTCCCGCATTTTTGCCAAGTGCACGGCCATTTTGCCATCCATCCCGCAGGTAGGGTTCGGGGCTTTTCAGCTTTTCGTGATGAAGATGAATCACTCCGTATCGATCGAGACCGATCCCTACTTGCAGCGGCGAGCTCTCTGCAGCGATACAGCCCAGCCTGGCAGCGGAAGGCTCCCTCTCATGCCATGGCTGCAGCCGGTACGGAACCCCTTCCTCCTCCAGGCCGGCACATACCTCTCGCAGCCACTCTCTTTCTTCCACATGGGCATCAAAGAGAATCATCACGTATACGTCCCGTTTCGCCACGGCTTCCTCCCTGCTCCGCGATCGCCTGGATCAGCCCGGTCGCAACTGCATTTCGCGGCCCTTCTGTCCCCCGGACATTGGCAAAGCCCGCCACAATCCCGTATTTCCCCAGCTCATCGGTCAGCATCTGCGGAATTTCAAAATCGAGGGCCGATCCCCCTACCATGATGACGAACGACAAATGCTTGAGATTGCCCGTCGGAATGACCCGCTTGAGGGCGCGTAGGGCATTGGTGACAAAGACCCTTCGCTTGGCGCTCCGCCTGACCTCCCGCACTGCCTCCAGTGTATGCGGCCCGGCGAGTGGCGTAAGCCCCTGCTCTTCGCGAATCACCACACGGCCATACGTCTCTGGCGGGAATGGCGCCTCGGAAAACAGCATGGTGCCATCCTCCAGCTGCATATGAAACAGACTCATCACTTTGCCCAATGGGTTTCTCTTGATTTTTTCCGCCAGCTCCCGATCCGCCAGCCCCAGCTCGGTGTCGATCAGCATGGTCACCATGTCGCCGGCTCCCGCGAGGTGAACGGAGTGAATCTCTCCAGCCCGGGTCATCATGGCAGCGTCCGTGGAACCTCCCCCCATATCCAAAATGACCAGCGGCGGCCTCGTTCCCGGTGTTGTCAGCGCTCCGCGTACAGCCATCTCCGCTTCCACTCCCCCCACCTCCACCGCAATGCCCAGCTCGGCCTGCAGCTGATCCGCCACCCGGCTGATCGAGATTTTTTCTGTCTTGACCATGGACGCCAGCGCCACGCCGCTCTCCATGGCCATCTCTCCCGCCAGCGCACCGGAAATCGACCTCGGAATCACGGCATCGACGGCCAAAAAGTCGGAAATCGTGATCTCGGCGGCAGACTGCCCCGTCAGTTCGGCCAGATTTTCGCGCAGGGCGTGGAACATGCCGCCGACATTCGTTCCTGTCTCTCCTTGCACATCAACCAGTGTCCCGATCCTGCCGTATGCCTCCATGATGACCTCCGCCCCGTCATGGATAGGCACCTCCATACGGCGCTGCGAGCCGATCAGCATGATTCTGCCCGCCTCGATTTTTCGCTCGACCACTTCCCCCTTCGGCATCTGAATGACTACTGCGGAGCGATTGCCCACCAGCGCTTTTGCCACCGGAGCGATCTGGATCGTCTGGTCCGGATCCAACCGAAAGAGCGTCGCGAGCCCGTACGGATTGCTGAGCTGGCGAATCGTGTAGCCGGGCAGCGCCACCTCCACTGCCGCTCGTTTGTACAGAGGAACTCTGTCAATGAGCGCGACTTCGTCCACGATGGGCATTTTTTTGCGCAGGCGGTTATGGATCAAGACCCCGTCATCCTTTTGCACGATGGCTCCTTCAATCGAATGACCGTTCTCGACAAGCGCATTGATCCGCGCTGCCACCCATTCGTAATCAAATTCCTTCGGGACCACGGCAATGCACGGTTCTTTCGGCAAAAGCTTTTCCGAGAGCGCATCGATGGGAACCGTCACCCCCACTGCCAACCCTGCGCCCCCCGGTGTATCGGGATTATGGCCAATCATCGATGATTCGGTAATCACCGTTTCGCTGATCAGATCCATGGCCAGGTCGCCTATTACCGGAACAGCGTCGTTTAGCCGAATCAGACGGATGGCTTCGACGCTGATCCCCGCCTTTTTCGCTGCTTCTCTCAAGGCCAGGCTGACGCCTTTCACGTTTTCCACCGTTCCCTTGATCCCTGTCGTCCTGACCAGATGCTGACCGAGGAACGTCACGCTGCTTCCTGCGACTTCCGCCAGGGCTACCTCTGTAGACGAGTTGCCCACATCGACACCGGCCACGATTCGTCGCATACAGACTACTCCTCAAGCTTTTTCAAGCGACCCCGGCGTTCGTAGACATCCGCCGCTTCGCGAACCAGCCTGGCGTTTTCGGTGGCGCCGTATTCCTCTTCCAGTTCACGGGCGATTGCCAGCAATTCCTGCTTCGTAGAGCGGTTCGGCCTGAGCGCGTTGTATATTTGCAGAATGCGTTCGTCGGAAATACGGATCAGCTCTGCTGCCCGGCGGAAGTTGTTCGCCAACTGCGTCCTGCCCAAACTGTCCGAAATTTGCGCGTGAAGCAGAAGCGTCTCGGGGCTGATCCGCATGTCTGCACTCGTGATTTCACCGGCGATGGCCGCATCGAGCGTCAATTCATGGTAAGCCTTTCGCGTAGGCGTAAATAACAGCTCAGGACGCTTCGTTCCCAATGGGTAATGCTCTTTGGTCAAAGTCTCCATCGTTTTTCCCCCTATCCGACGATTTTGAATTCCGCCATCACCTCAACCGGCCTCGCTTCCGGAACGATCGATTCGCACTCCTTCAAATACAGGATGGCCGCTACAGCCTGATACTTCGGCCTCGCCATCTGGTCATTGACCACCGGCACCGGATTGGGGCTGCCTCCTAGCGCATAGGCCGCCGCATTTCGTCCGATCGCACGGTACGTCTCGAGGGTAATCAGCGGCGATTGCGGAAACAATTCGAGGTTGCTCAACGGGTCGAGGTCGCGTTGATGAATGACGGTGGTTCCGCGCGACTGGATGCCGATGCCGATACCCGACCCGCTGAGCTTTGCCGCCTCATGGGCCATAAATGCAAGATCAGCTGTGCGCAGACTGCGGTTGATGCGTACCGCGCCCCCCTGCTCCTCGATGCCGGCGATCACTTCCCGCAGCACTGCGGCGTGCTCCACTTTCACGATCGTTTTGTTCATCTCCTTGCCAAAGGCAGGGGCAATGGCGATGACCACTTCATGAGGATGATGCCCCTTCTGTGCAGGCCCGCACTCGTTTAGCTTCATTTCAATAGCAAACGCGGATGATGTCATGCCCGGATCTACCTCCCTCAACCAAATTCTGATGGACTAATGGCTTGGCGAATCGTCTTGATTTCTTCCCACCGTTCCGCACTCATCCGATAGCCGGTTCCCGGCCCCCTGTAATCGTTCATGTCGTTTACTGCACTCACGACCACATTGTCCTTGTCAATAATCGCCGAGGTGTGCAAATAATCGCCCGCAACCCGCTGCTTGAGCATCGCAAAAATTCGTTCCGCCACTGTACGATAGCCGCATTTGGCAAGGACAAGCGCGATGTCCAGGCCCGTGATCCCCTCGCGCAAAATCCTCTCTGCAGCCTTGAGATCCTCCACCACGTTTCGCTGCGGCATGTCTTCGCTGCTGTTCGCGTACGTCGCCGCTTCCACTTCCTCATCCGTGATCTCGGGAAACCCCAATTCGTCGAAGACTGCTTGCATCGCCTTCGCCGCCTGATAACGCACTTCCAGCACGTGCTCCTCTTCTACGGGCCGCAGACCGCCGTCCACCATCATGTCTCTCTGCAAGATGAGATAATCGTCCAGATCGCCCGCATCCATATTGGAGCCGGCGAACATGTTGTCGCTGTTGGGCACTGCGCTGTACCCGGAAAAAATGAAGTCGGTGCCCGGCAGCATCTGCAACAACAGCTTGGCGCTGCGGCGAATCTCCGAGTGGGAGAACGTCTGGTCATTTCCCGAGGCCACCTCCATATCGAACAGCGTCGTCGCCAGATTTTCCGCCAAAATGGCGCGTATGCCGCTCGGGACCGCTGCCGGCACACCGATGCAGCTGATCGAACCGTTTTGCAGTCCTTGCACGCCCGATCCTTTTGCCATCATGATGCAGCGGATTTCCAGATAGAGCATCGACTTCCCTTCGGCTCCCGCCATCTGCACCTCGGACCCGGTACCCGAGGTAAACCGCATCTTCGCTCCGCGGGAAGCATAGGCAGAAGCGAGGAAGCTCTTGGACCATGGCGTATCATCCCCATCCACGAACACCTGCTCCGTCCCGTAGATCGAGATCGTCTCCGCATACGAGGTCAGCCCCAGCATCGCCAATCGCAGCTCAGTCGCTTCTTCCAGCGCATCCTGCGTCAATATTCCCCCCCTCGCTGTCTGCGAGCCGATCAACAGGGCGAGAGCATTGAAAGGAGCATAGCGAACTACGCCGACAGTCGTTTCCTCCTCGTCGAATCCGCGAAGCCCTGCTTCCGCCGCATCTGCTGCCATCAGCACCGGATTGTCGCGAACATTCGTGACATGGCATTGATTCGAGGGTGTTTTGCGCGCCCGCATCTTTTGCAAGGCCATCATCATCTCCACGACATTCAGATGATTCAGGACTTCCAGCACCTTGGCAGGCGTGATTCCTCTTGTAAGCGCTATTATTTCATCGCGTGACACATGAATATCAACCAGCTTGCGGGCGATTTCCAGACTATCGATCGCCATCACTCTCTCGGCCACTTTCGCATCGATCGTGTAATCGGCAATGAACTGGTCAATCATGTCGAAATCGCCGCGTTTTTTGCCGTCAAGCTCGATGACCCGGCCATTTTCCACCGCAATCGAAGGCTTGGGGTCATTGGGACTCCGCATAGCGACGAATCCCATCTCCGGCCACTCTGTCACAAAGCCGTCCTTGTTTACCGGACGCTGCTCGAGTATTTCAAACCGTTTCGAACGTCTCATCACTCACATCCCTCTCTCTTTCAGCTTGTTTCGCTTGGCAAAGTCAGGACTCCATCGCTTTGGAAGACGGGGCCGTTTCCAGCCGTTCGGACCCGTCTGCACCGGTATTCTCAGCGGTACGGTATTTGCCCACGAACCAATCGTACAGACCGCCTCCGATGATACCGCCAAGCAGAGGGGCAAGCAGCGGCACCCAAAAATACCCGCTCCAGCCCGGCAAAGCGACCGGTCCCCACCCAACCAGGGCTGTAAACAATTTGGGGCCGAAATCTCGCGCCGGATTCATCGCAAAACCGGTCAGACTTCCGAAGGCCCCGCCAATCACAGCGACCAATCCACCCACGGCGATCGGAAACAGCGCCTTTGGAGGGGCGAACGGGTTTCGTTCATCCACCAGGCAAAAAATGACGGCGACGAGAAAGGCTGTGATCACCAGCTCAACCAAGCCGGCCTGCAGGAAGCTGAGATACGGTGCCGGATAGGTAGAAAAAACGCTGGCCAGCTGCTGACTTTCCTCGCTTCCCCGTACGATTCCATGGGCGGCTTCATATTGAAGAAATCCTTGCCGATAGAGGGCGTAGACGACTCCCGCCGCACAGAAGGTTCCCGCCATCTGGGCTATCGCATAAGGAGCGACCTTCCCCCATGGAAATCCCCGATAAACGGCCATTGCCAACGTAACGGCCGGATTCAGGTGCGCTCCCGACAACGAGGCTGTCATATAAAGCGCCATCGTGATTGCCACTCCCCACACCATGCAAATATCCCACATGGTATACTGAGCGCCATTGACCAGCATGGAAGCCACACTGCCCGCCCCGATCAGAATCAACATGAAGCAGCCGATAAATTCTCCAAGCAGCTCTCCCCTGTTGCTTTTCATGCAAGTGCCACCTCCTTTGCGACGCGTCCCCCCTGCCAAACCTCCAGCAAGAAAGGAGAACGCTTTCCCTTATTGTAATTTTCTGACGATTGAATGTCCCGAGACGCTGTTTACCTGGAGTAGTACAATTTCTACTTTTTCGCGACCGGATATTTTCACCAGGCCTCAAGGCAGTAGAAAGCCTGGCTGTGGCATGCCTTTTGGCGGAGCCGCGGCTGCCCTTATGCTGGATAGAAATGTTATCAATTCCTGCCTGAATAAAAAAAGAAGCGTCTCTCTTCATTCGAGAAACACTTCTGTCGCGGTTTTCGCATCCGTTCCTTATCGTTTTTGGACACGCAGAACCGGTACTTTCTTCAGCTCGTACGTACCTGTCAGCACTTTTTCCGGGATGACGTTGAGCTTGACGAGGCTGTTGATTTTTCCAGTGTCGGCACGGGACATGAGCCGCCACAGGGACTGATCCGGAAGCGCGTTGTACAGGCGTTCGTCGTTGTACTCCCGCCGCTCCTGGTACGTGATCGTCAGCTTGTAATCGCCTTCTTCGACGCAGTCAGCCCCCTGGCAGTTTTCTACCAGGATGCTTCGCAGTTCGTTCAGCTCTTCCTCGACCCGTTTTTGCATTTCTTTCAACTCGTAATAACGGGCCAGATGCTCTTGCATCATCCGCTCGTCCTCCCTTGCTGGTTGCTTGCACCCAGGAAATATATGAGCGCGATCAAGGGGCTAGAACGGCGAAAAAGCCCCCGCTCTCCGAAGAGAACCGAGGACCGTTTCCTTGCTTATTTTCCCATTTGCGTCTGAACCGCTTCGCCGGGATGCTTGATCAGGAAGGTCGAATACTCGACTTCCCATGGATTCCACTTTCCATCTGCCCCGAAGCCCCAAACGGAGCGAATGTTCGAGACGGTATCGGTGTTGTTGATGCCTACTATTCGCTGTTCGCCCACAAGCTCAAACGTGCCGTTTCCATCCATGTCGATCGGGGTCAGCGAGCCAAATGGATAGGAGTATACGGACAAATCTTCCGGACTGGCCACCAGTTTGCCCCCCTGATCGTACACCTTGGCCGCTACGTACAGATCCTTGTTACCGCTCACATCAACGGTCAGAGGCTTGTCCAAATGCGTCCCTTTCCCCTCTACCTTGAAGCCGTTCACGAACGCTCCCTCGTACTTGATGCCTTCGTTTTCTTTCTCGCCGAATATGACCTGCCCTTGCTTGTCGGCGAATGTCGCGATCACGTGGCTGTAGATGCCGCCGCTCCCGCCCGTCGCCGTTTTGACAAACGCATCCGCCACATGATCGCCTGTAAAGTCGGCAAGCGTCAGCTCCCCTTCGTATCCGCCCAGGTCACCCAGGTCCGTTTTGGCATAGGCTTTGGTCTTCCCGTCCTGCACGACCAGCTTCATCCCGAAAGCGTAAATGTCATCCGGCTTTTCCTTGCTGCCTACCAGGTACACCATATCGGCTACGTTGTCGCCCGTCACATCCGCTGACTTTTGATCGATGACAGTGTAGTTCTTGTCCAGCTTCAGCTCGGAAGCGGCGGCAAAAGGTTTGCCGATCTCGCTTTCTGCATGGGCTACTTTCATATGGGAAGCCGCCAGGCCGGCACCTCCGATCACGCCGGCAAGCAGCATAAAGGTAACAGGCTTCATCCAGTTTTTGTTCATGTCGTTGTCCTCCTCGTACGTGGGTTACATCAACTACTATAAGACGAGGACCGGTAAACATCGTTACAGATGATTTACGAAGGGATGACAAACCGGAAAAAACGACCTAGGATTTGACAAAAGGCAGGAAATGAGAAAGTATGAAATGCGTGAACACAGATCCAATTCGGGATTTACCTTCACTCCCCAAACGCAACGGTACTATTCTTGTACATACAAATTGATGTTAAGGAGGGTCCCCATCATGATTGAAGCTACGCAGACAGAAATCACCCCAGAGACCATGGCGCAACTGGAAAACGTGGTTTGCCCAACATCTGTGACTTTATCTTTGATCGATGGCAAATGGAAAATATACATTTTATGGCATCTTGGCAAGAACGGAATCATGCGATTCAGTGATTTACGAAGAACGTTGCCACAGATATCGCACAAGGTTTTGACCAGTCAGCTCCGCGAATTGGCTGAGGACAAGCTCGTCCATCGGGAGGTTATTCCGGATATTCCGCCAAAAGTAGAATATTCTTTAACCGAAACAGGAAAAACATTGGTTCCGCTTCTGATCCAAATGAACAAGTGGGCAAGGGCTCACAAATTAAACCTGCAAAATGCTGAGTTGCATTCCTTTTAGGAAAAAGGAGAGAGAGTTGATCGCTAGAAACGGAAAGCCAAGGCGCAGAATTTTCTGCGCCCTGATTTTTTTAAAGTCGCTTACTATACGTTATACGTTAGCTGTAGACAATTTCGTGTTCTTCGCGTTTTTCATACAGCTCCCAGTACTTGTCGGCTATACGTTCTGGTGCGAAACGGGAGCCCGGAGCAACATTGCCCGCAATGGTTACGGTACCGACAAAGATGCCTTGGGGCTTCATTTCATCGGCCAATGTAAATGTTAGAGTGCGCAGCGCTGCTTTGCCAACGGAAAGAGCTGCGAATGCAGTTGCGGGATACAGGGCAAAGCCGCCGCCAGTGAAAAGAATCGTCCCTTCTTGTTGGGCCGCTTGATCAGGTATCACTTGCAATGCGCAGTGCAGAGCGCTGGCTACGTCTACCTGCAAGTGAGACATGAGGGATTGTGAAGTTAACGAAGTAGGTTGCCCGTCTTTCAGAACTGCGGCGTTGTACACGAGCACATCAATGGTCCCCAAGTCTTTTTTGATTCGTTCAAAAGCTGCCGTCAATGACGCTGGACTTGCCGCATCGGCTGGTACAGCATACGCTTCGATTCCTTCCGCGCTCATCTCATTTACATATTGATCGAGTGATTCCTGGTTCCGAGAAACCAAAACGACACGAAAATTGTTGGACCCGAACTTTTTTGCCACATTGTTTCCGACACCAGGACCTGCTCCGACTACGACGATCAGCTTCTTATTCATCTCTCATCCTCCTGTCATTTTGCAAACATAACGGAACAAGAGAAATTATACTTCCCATGAAGCTAGGCAAGAAGAATGCACTTTTCCGAACGCTGGTAACCAAGAGGTAACTAACTGCAGCTGCAGGCAGATCAACTACTGTATACATAGGGACTTCCGCGTGTAAGCAATTTCCCTGAAGGCCCGGCCCCGGTGGCTCTTGTCTAAACGGATCTGTCTCTTTTCCTGCGGAACAATAAAAAACGGTCAGACGGGATGATCGTCTGACCGTTTTTACCGGTCTGTATCAGGCTTCGCCTTCAGCCGTGCTTGCCAGTGGCTTCAGCCCTTCACTTTCCAGCTTTCTGCAAATATCTTTGAGCTTCGGATTTCCCTCTCCGACAATTTCCCCGGAAATTACGACAAGCGGATACCAGAGGTCTTCCTCGACAATTCTCATCGCCCAGTTTTTGTCATCGTCTGTCTGTGGCTGCTGAAAGTCGCTGTACGTGATGCGGATGCTGTCGCTTCCATACTTGCGGGAGAGCGCTGCCTGCAGCCAGTCGGCTGTCTCCTTGGCGGACGACAGATTGACGCAGCTTGCGCACAACTGCTCGGTCCCGAACACCTTGATTTCTACACTCATGCCATCTCGCCTCCCTTGCGACTGCTTCTCCCGTTTTTAGGAGAGAGCCTGTTCCAGGTCTTCGATAAGGTCTTCCACGTCCTCGATTCCTACCGAAATGCGGACCAACCCTTCTGTAATGCCCAGCTCGGCGCGGCGCTCGGCCGGAATCGAAGCGTGGGTCATGCGGGCCGGTACGCTGATCAGGCTTTCGACCGCCCCGAGGGATTCTGCCAGAGTGTAGAGCTTCACTTTCGACAGCACCTGGTCGGCACGCTCGGCGCTGCCAACGTCAAAGGAGATCATGCCGCCAAAGCCGCGCGCTTGCTTTTGCATCAGCTCATGGCCTGGATGGCTGGACAGCCCTGGGTAAAGCACGCGCTTGATGTCGCTGCGCTCAGCCAGCCAATTGGCGAGGGTCCGTGCATTTTGTTCGTGTTCTTCCATCCGTACACCCAACGTTTTCATCCCGCGCAAGAGCAGCCAGGAGTCTTGCGGTCCGAGGATGCCCCCGATCGCGTTTTGAACGAAATGCAGATCTTCGCCCAGTTGTGCGTCTTTCGCCACGACCAGCCCAGCCACGACGTCGCTGTGGCCGCCGAGGTACTTGGTCGCGCTGTGGAATACGATGTCAGCGCCCAGATCGAGCGGATTTTGCCAATATGGCGTCATAAAGGTGTTATCGACGACAAGCAGCAGTCCTTTTGCCTTGGCAATGGCGGAAATCGCGCCGATGTCATTTACTTTCAGCAGCGGGTTCGTCGGGGTCTCCATGATGATCGCTTTCGTTTCAGGACGAACGGCAGCTTCGACTGCTTTCAGGTCATTGGTATCTACATACGTAGCTTCCAGACCCAGGCGGGAAAAGACGCGGGTAATGACGCGGTATGTACCGCCGTATACGTCGTCCCCTACGACCAGGTGATCGCCTTTGTTGAACAGGGAGAGAATCGTGGACAGGGCAGCCATGCCAGAGCCAAATGCGAAGCCGCGTGCGCCTCCCTCCAGCTCGGCGATGTACGTTTCCAGAGCATGGCGGGTCGGGTTGCCGGTACGGGAGTATTCATACCCTTTGTGCTTGCCGATCGCTTCCTGCTTGTACGTGCTCACCTGGTAAATCGGAACGGATACCGCTCCTGTATGTGGATCTCCTTCAATTCCGCCGTGGATCAAACGCGTCTTGATACGCATCTTAGATTCCCCCCTGGTAAATTTTTTTGCTGAGATAGCGTTCGCTGCTGTCTGCGAACAGGACGACAATGTTCGTGCCTGGCGCCGCTTCTTTTGCTTCGCGCAATGCTGCTGCCATGGCTGCCCCCGCCGAGCTGCCCACGAGCATGCCTTCTTTGGCTGCCAGCTGCTTCACCAGCTCGAAGGCTTCCTCGTCCATGATGGTGTGGATGGCATCGAAATAGCTCGTGTCCATAAACGGCGGCAAAAACTCCATGCCGATCCCTTCCGTTTTGTGCGGACCGGATTCGCCGCCATTGAGGATCGATCCCTCCGGCTCGACGATGACCGTCTTGACGTTCGGGTCCTGTTCCTTCAAATAGCGAGCGACACCCATGAACGTGCCGCCGGAGCCGGCACCCGCTACAAACACACCCACTTTTCCGTCCATTTGTTTCCAGATCTCCGGTCCAGTCGTCTTGTAGTGCGCGTCCGGGTTCGCCGGGTTGGCGAACTGCTGCGGCACGAAAGACCCCGGAATGGAAGCAGCGAGCTCTTGCGCCTTGGCGATTGCCCCTTTGATGCCCTGCTCCGTCGGCGTGTTGACCACTTCCGCTCCGAGCGCGCGCATCAGCTCCTGCTTTTCCTCGGAAAACTTGGCAGGCACGCAAAAGATGACGCGATAACCGGTGCCTACGGCCGCCAGCGCGACGCCGATTCCTGTATTTCCCGCCGTTGGCTCGATGATCGTGCCGCCCGGCTTTAGCTGTCCATTTTCTTCTGCTGCGCGAATCAATTCCATTCCCAGCCGGTCCTTGACGCTGCCTCCAGGATTGAAGTACTCCAGCTTGGCAAACAGTCGGACTCCTTGCGGCAGATCAAACTGTGTAATTTCCACGATAGGCGTGTTGCCGATCAATTCCTTCACGCTCTGAAATACATTCACGTAAATCTTACTCCTTATATTGAAGTACTTGCTGTTTCATTATAACATGCGGCTTCTGCAAATAGTCCATGCAAGGCGCACACCGCCCGCACTTCTTTGGAGTTTTGCGGATTGGAAAGTGTCAACAGGGCATGTAAGCCATGGATTTCTCATTCGTCTATGTTTATAATAAAGGGGAGGTTGGAAAGGAGTGAATATTCCATGGATATGTTTGATCAAGTATCAGAGGTTCTCGATAAACTGCGCCCATACCTGCAGCGTGACGGTGGAGACGTTCAACTCGTCGATGTAGAAGAAGGCGTCGTAAAACTGCGTCTGATGGGTGCTTGCGGCAGCTGCCCTTCCTCTACCATCACCCTGAAAGCAGGGATCGAGCGCGCCCTGGTGGAAGAAATCCCAGGCATCAAAGAAGTACAACAAGTATTCTAATCAGGGTACTGAGATGAAAGCAGCTACGTGCACGACGCGTAGCTGCTTTTTTTACGGGAATCCGCTCGGACTGTCTGGCGCGGATTTTCAGACGTTTCCCGGTTCGCGCTCTTGACCGGGGAGCCCGTTCATCGCTTTGTCCAGAAAGGCCATGACCTTCTCTGCGTATTCGTTCGGGTGCAGGGCGTAGCTGCGCACGTGGCCGGCGTGCGGCACGAGCCAGAGTGCTGCATCCTCGTGGGAAGTGAGAGATCGCAGCCTGCTGCTGTTCATCGCCGGGACCGTGGAATCGCCCGTCCCATGAATATAGAAAATGGGTTTTTTCGCCTGCTGCACGGCCGCGTACGGCGTCACATGGCGTGGATTCGCTCCCAGCAGGACCGGGCTCAGCGTCAGGATCAACCAGTTGAAAGGAAAGCGTGGCAGGCCCGTCCATTGCGGCAAATTTTCTTGCAGGTACTCCCGGAGCGAATAAAACGGGGAATCCGCCACCACCGCCGCGATCCTCTCGTCCTTGCATCCAGCCAGCAGCGACGTCGCGGCACCCATGGAAAAGCCGATGAGTCCCAGCGTATGTCCGGGTCTGACGGAAGCGGCGTAGTCGATCGCCCCATGCAGGTCGTGCTGTTCCCGCAGCCCGATCGTCGTGAGCGCAGGGGTCGATTCGCCTGCGTTGCGAAAATCGAACATCAGCACGTCATAGCCCCCGGCAAGCAGCCTGGAGGCGAGCGACAAGGCGGGAAGGTGCGGCTCCAGCCGGTTTTGGCTGTACCCGTGGGCGAAAATCACGGTGCGATGGCGCGGATGAAAGCCGTTTTGCTCCGCAGAAAAATACCAGCCCGCAAGCGTAATCCCTTCTTCCCGGCTAGGGAACATTACCTTTTCCATGTGGTGAATGCCAAAATCCGCCGGATCCATGTCCACCGGCTTGCGCACCGGATGGGTCAGCTTCCACGTCACGTGCAGCGCAATGGCTGCTGCGACGACGAGCGCCAGCACCAGCACTCCCGCTATCGTGTACAGGAAGGTGCTCATAACGGCGTCAACGGCTTTCGGCCTTCCAATACGGCCACGATGTTGGCTGCTGCGAGCTTCGCCATGTCCGCACGCGTCTGCTCGGTCGCGCTGCCTATGTGCGGCAAGGCGACTATGTTCGGCAAAGAAAGCAGCGGATGATCCTGGGGTAACGGTTCCTGCTGGAAAACATCCAGGCCCGCCGCCCAAATTTTCCGGCTGACCAGCGCCTGGTAAAGAGCCGACTCGTCTACCGTGCCGCCCCGAGATACGTTGATGAAAACAGAAGTGGGCTTCATCCAGGAAAACTGCTGCTCGCCCATCAGAAGCCGCGTCTCTTCTGTCAACGGAGTCAGCAGCACAACATAATCGGACTCGCGCAGCAGGGTCTCCAGACTTGCCCACTCAGCCCCTGTCTCCGCCTCCGCCTGTTCCTTCCGATTGCGGTTGCAGTATTTGATCCGCATTCCAAAGCCTTTTGCACGCCTGGCCACGGCCTCGCCGATCCTCCCCATCCCGATGATGCCCAGCGTGGCGCCGTACACGTTTTGCCCAGCCATCAGCGAAGGACTCCACGACGACCACTCGCCGTTTCGTACGTACCGGTCCGCTTCAATCAGCCTTCTTCCCGTGGCCATAAGCAAGGCGAATGCCAAATCGGCAGTGGCTTCCGTCAATACGTCGGGCGTGTTGGTCACCCAGATGTCGCGCCGCTTGCACGCAGGCAGATCGATGTTGTCGTAGCCGACCGCCATATTCGCTGCGATCCGCAGCTTTTTGGCCCGGGTCAGCAGTTCCTCATCGATCCGCTCCGTCAGCATGCTCAGCACCGCCTCCGCGTCTTCCACTTCGGCGAGCAGCCGTTCGCGAGGGATCGGCTCATCGCTCTCCCACACCTTCACCTCTGCTGCCGGCTCCAACAGAGCAATCGCTTCATTCGCTACCTGTCTCGTCACTAACACCTTTGGCTTCTTCATCTTCCGGCCTCCACAACCAATCTATTTGTGGAATGGACGCGCCGTACCGTTTGGCGACCAGATGCGGATATCGCCGGAGTCCTTCTTCCATGCGCGCCAGCTCGCTTTCCAGCTGCGATTTCCATACGGTTCCGTTCACTTCCTGTCTCTCGTCCAACGGAAGCTCCTGGTAAGATTCCGCCAGCTTGAGGAATCTCCCGGGGTAGAGCATCAGCCCGTATATGACTGCGTATTCGTCGGGCAAAAGCGGAGAGACGCTGTTGTAACCGTCGAGAAAGCCCTCGATCTTCTCTTCCTGCCAGCCGCTGCGCTTCGTTTCGGCCTTGATCCATTGGCCGATATCCCGAGCCCGCATGTCAAGCACCCAGTTCCATTCACCGCCAACCAGTCGTGCGTCCTTCTCATTCCATAGCATATACCCTGTATCAAAATTTTGGTAGGCGACTTTGCCAAAGGCTGCTGTTTCCTTCACGACAATGTCGTAGCCGGATGCAAGCAAGTAGTTCACCGCGATTTCTCCCAGCTGATGCACATAGGTAAAGCTCGTCAGCAAGCATTCGTCCATCGCGGTCAGCTCGCCTTCCATCTCACCGAGTTCATCCCGGAATTCGCTGTAATGGCGCAGCTTCCTCCTCCACATGCTGGGCCAGCTTCCCAGGGAGCTGTATGGAATGAACAGTTTGTCTCCCTTGAATGTGCTGGTAGCCAGATGAAATTGGGCGAGCGACTGGCCAATGGCAAAGGACTGATTTTCCGGGACACGCTCCCGCACTCCCCGGTACACATAGTACAGCTGATCGTCCACGACGATATGGCCTTGGCCACCCTTGGTTTTTGCCAGCTTAAGCATGCGGAGATCCTGCTGTTCGTCTACATGCTTCCGTACACGCTCGATGAATTTGCTCTTGTATTTGTATCCTGCCGGCGCCTCAAACAAGTAAAACAAACCCTGATCCGTTTCCAGCACCTGGCTCGCTCCGTTTGAGCGGACATCGCGCAGGAGAAAGCCGTATTCCTCTTGTAGCAGGTCTTTCTCTTCCATCCAAAACCACCCTTCCAGCAAAGCCTTCTTTGGCGCATAGTATGTGGAAACACCGGGATAGGTGCCTATCTCGATGCAGATACTAGTCGCATGGCCGTAAGCGCAAAGGAGGGAATTTGCATGAGCGAACATCCGCTAAACAGTGATTCGTGTCACGAAGTGGTCATCGAGCTGATGGCTAAGCGAGGCGTCAGCCTGAATGACATCGCCGAGATCGTGATGTTTTTGCAGACAGACTACGTACCTGACTTGACCTTGGAATATTGTCTGGAGAGCGTAAATGCCGTCTTGAAGAAACGGGAAGTGCAAAACGCCCTCTTGACCGGCATCCAGCTGGATATGCTTGCGGAGGAAAACAAGCTGATTGCCCCGCTCCAGTCCATCATCGAGACCGACGAGCCATTGTACGGTGTCGACGAGGTGATGGCTCTGGCGATCGTCAACCTGTACGGCAGTATCGGCTTCACAAATTTCGGATATGTAGACAAGCTCAAGCACGGAAAGCTCGCCTTTCTCAACGATCGAAAAAACGGGGTGCATACGTTCCTCGACGACCTGGTCGGAGCCATCGCCGCAGCCGCGTCGAGCCGGATCGCACACCGTCAAAAGCAGCAGGAGGAGTGCTTAGGAGAGTAGACTCTTACGCCATTGCGTCAAATCTTCCGCGATGTGCGTAGGACGCGCCGGGTGGATTTCCGCTTCCGCCCGGGTCGAGTACCCGGTCAGCACAAGCAGGCTGTCCAGTCCGCTGTTTGCGCCCGCTTCGATATCCGTATACAGGTTGTCGCCGACGATCAACGTCTCTGCGGCTTTCGTGCCGAGCCGCTCCAGCGCGTATTGGACGATGATCGGCTGCGGTTTGCCGATTACGATAGGCTTCGTCGCCGACGCCACGGAAACAGCCGCCACGAGCGAGCCGTTGCCCGGGTACAGACCTTTTTCGGTCGGCAAAGCGGCATCGGCATTCGTCGCGATCAGAACCGCCCCGGCACGCACTGCCCGTGCGGCGGCAGCGAGCTTCTCGTACGTGAAGGCCCGGTCAATCCCGACCACTACATAATCCGGCGATTCGTCCGTGAGTACGAATCCGCTGGCCATCAGCTGCTCCCGCAAGCCGTCCTCCCCGATCATGTATACTTTCGCACCAGGTGATGCTTGTTCACGCAAGTACGTGGCCGTCGCCATGCTGGATGTGTACACGTCTGCCGGCGCGGCTTCGATGCCCATGGCGCACAGGCGCTCCGCTACATGCTCGGGAGAAGCCGACGCATTGTTCGTCAAGTACAAATACGGTATGTGCCGCTCCTTCAGATAAGAGATGAAGGCAGCCGCCCCCGGCACGGCTTCTCCTCCCCGATAAATTGTGCCGTCCAAATCCAGCAAGTAGCCTTTGTATGCAATCATGCTCATCCATCTCCTTTGTTTGTCGGTGCAAAAAACAAAAATCCACTCGCCATGGAGTGGATTTTTTCAAAGACTTCTCAGCCATCAGCGTACTTGTTTCACTTCAAACACGCATTTTTCTCCGCCCTTCGCCATGCAGGAGGTCTGCTCCACGTCGGCTTTCAGGACGCGGCGGAATAAGGACAGCTCGCAGTTGCACGCCTGATTGAATTCCCGGGCCACTTGCGAGATGGGACAGTTGAACTCCTGAATGCGGTAGCCTTCCCCATCCGGATCTTTCTCCCATTCCACCATGTAGCCTTTATCGTTTTGCAGCTCAGCCAGCTTGGCGACCCGCTCTTCCAGGTCTCCCTGCATATGAGCGCGATAGGCTTCCTCCAGACGATTTTCCCGGCGGCGGAACAGCATTTCCACCTTTCCGAGCCCGTCCATGTCCTTCAAATCCTGCAAAAAGTCTAGCGTCAAATGAGAATAATTGCGCGGAAACAGTTCGTCTGCCTCCTGCGACAAGGAATATACATTCGTTGGACGTCCCATCGCTTGGCGAACAAGCGTAGACTTGATCAAGTTGTCCCTCTCTAGGGTATTCAGATGGCGTCTGACAGCCATTTCTGTAATTCCCAGCTCGACAGCCATGTCACTTACCGAAAGCGAACCTTTTACCTTGAGCATGTGGAGAATTTGGTCACGGGTGGACGTTCCTTCGTTTGTCATACGTATCACCGCCCTTTCTCCCTATTGTAGCGTACCCAGTCGCTTTAGTAAACTAATGAAAGTGTTTTGTATAAAAAATCCGCAGTTACAGTTTCTTCAGAACAGCTCTTTTTCCAAATAGTCCCGCACGGCCGGAGCAAACTGGCGCAGGGCAGGCAGCGCCTCATTTACCAATGCATACATTTCCTTTCCCGGCACAGCGGTGTAGTCATTTACCAGATGTTTGCGAAACTCCGTCACGCCGGTCAATACGCGGGCTTGTTCTCCGGTGATCACTTGCTCGTCCCGTAAAATTTCCACAATATCGGCGTAGCTTCCCGGATCGCGCATGATGAATCCGTCAATCAGCGCATTCCCCACATCTACGATCCCCTCGATGGACAAGTGCAGGGCCCGTTCCATCGCAAGCACAGCCACTTCGTCCGCCAAAACCGCTTCCGCTCCCCGAGCCTTCAGCCTGTCGAGCACGTCCAGCATCGAAGACATATATGTCAAAACTTGGTCGATTCGTTTGGTATTCACATCGTACATGGGAAATTCTCCTTACTTTCTCTTTTTTGCTTTGCGCTTTGCGTAATAGATCGTAAACACAAAAGTCAGTACCAGGACGAGAAGAACCAATTCCCCTTCCTGCAAATAGGAATTGTTCACCGGATTCACCTCTTTTCCTTCATCAGTATACCAAATTTGTACGGGCCAGCGCGAATGGGCTTGTACTTTATGATACAATGGTGGGGTGAATTTTTACCGGCATAAGGGAGGACACCGAAGGAATGGAACGCGAACTGGCTCTGGAAATCGTGCGTGTAACGGAGATGGCTGCCTTGGCTTCCTCTCACTGGATGGGAAGAGGAAAGAAAAACGAAGCGGATGGAGCAGCGACCCAGGCCATGCGCGCCATGTTTGACACGATCAACATGCGAGGGACTGTCGTCATTGGCGAGGGCGAGCTGGATGAAGCTCCCATGCTTTACATCGGAGAAAAGCTGGGCAATCCGGATGCGGACGGGCCGGAAGTGGACGTAGCGGTCGATCCTCTGGAAGGAACCACCATTGTCGCCAAAGGCCACAATAATGCCATGTCTGTCATTGCCGTCGGCGATCACGGGACTTTGCTTCACGCGCCCGATATGTACATGATGAAAATGGCGGTCGGAAAACGCGCTGCCGGAAGGATCAACTTATACGATCCCGTGGATAAAATGATAGAGGTCGTAGCGGAAGCAAACAACAAGCGGATTTCGGACGTAACCGTGATCATCCAGGAACGGGAGCGTCATCAGGCCATCATCGATGCGGTCCGCGAAAAAGGGGCCCGCGTCAAACTGTTTGGGGATGGAGATGTAGGCGCAGCCATCGCCGCTTGCCTGCCGCATACCGGGATCGACCTGTTCCTTGGAATCGGCGGGGCACCCGAAGGCGTCATCAGCGCTGCCGCGATCAAATGCCTGGGGGGCGACATGCAGGCTCAGCTCAAGCCTCAGAACGACGGAGAACGAGAACGGTGCATCAAAATGGGTCTGGAGAATCCGGAACAGCTCCTGACGCTCAGCGACATGGTCAAAGGCGAGGATGCCATCTTCGCTGCGACTGGTGTATCCGATGGGGAGCTGCTTCAAGGGGTTCGCTACTTGGGAGACGACATGGTGGAGACACATTCCATCGTCATGCGTGCCCAAACCAAGACGATCCGATTCGTCCGGGCCCTGCACAACGTGGAACACAAACCGAATCTATTATGGAAGTAGAGGGAAACTCATGGCTGATTTGTTTTACCTGTACGACGATACGGAAACAACCCAGACCCGGTTCGTCAGCTTTATGGGAGAAGCGACGCGATTCGATCTCGCCGTTACCACCACCAATCGCTTTTACGGCAAAAAGCTGGTGATCAATATTCAAAACGGACGCTCGGCCATCATTGGCCACGACGATCTCGAAGAAGAAGGCTATCTCGAATTTGCTTTCAATTTGAATGAACAGGAAGCCGAAGAATTAAAGACATTTTTAGAAACCGTCATCTAGGATCGGTTTTACGATGCGAAGGAAGGGCCTTTTTAGGCTCTTCCTTTTTTTGCTTTTCACGCCGTATGGACGTTTGCCCATTTCCTGCCGGACAACGCTCCACACAGGCGAATGCCTCGTATACTGCTACTGCACATACAGACTACGAGAGGAGTGCGACTCGCACGATGCAACCTTATCAATACGACCAACATCAGAATTACCCAGTCGAGCAGGGGTACCAATACATCCCTGAAGACCAGGCTCATCCCGTATTTTTCCGGAGACGGGGTCCCGAAATTTTCTTCCCGATCGTCATTCCACTTGGACAAAACTTCTATCCTTACCCCTATCCGTATCCTTACCCTTATCCACTGCCCTACCCTTACTTCCCGTACAGCGGCGGTGGCTGGGGCTTCTGACTTGAGTTCCCGGTTCTCTCAAGTGATTCCAAGATTCCAAAACAAAACGAGCCCGAAATTGCGCGGGCTCGTTTTTATATCTGCCTGTCATTGTTTGGCTTACGAATCTCGTTTCGGCGGGGTCTGATTGGAACCTGTCGGCACTTTATCCCGTTCCCGGTTCGGACGAGCTTGGCCGGGACGACGATCCTTCCCCTGGTCTCTGCCGTTTTTATCCGGCTTCGGGAATCTGGGCTTGTCAGATCGTTCATTGCGGCCGGAGCCAGAGCGTTCCGAGGAAGGACTGTTTTGGGCATGGCCGCGCTCCTGTCTCTCCTGCTTGTTTTGGCGAGGATGAAAACGGCGCCGCTCTTTTCGCTCCCCGTACGAATTCCCCTGATCTTCTCGGCTGCTCTCCTGCCGCACATCAATGACCAGTTCGATTCCGGCATCGTCCTGTCCATTCTGCTCCCCTGGGCCCAGAGCGGATTTCACTTTTCGCAGGACAAAATAAGGACATCCAAAATTGCAGAACTCCTGCAGGTACTCATCCAAAGCGGAGATGCGCTGCTCGAACGGCACTTTGCGGTTGAGGTCTGTGTAAAAGCCCCGCAGACGAAGCTGTCCGTATCCCCAGTCGCCTACGATGTAGTCGTATTTGTCGAGGATATCGCTGTAACGCTCTTTGAATGCTTCCGGGTTCCAGCCGTCGCGATTTTCTTCCATGACTTCATAAGTACCGGCTTGCGTGCGAATCAAATCCGCTTCCTCCTTACATACATATGCTACGTCCATCTTACCATATTTCATGCAGCAAGAGATAAAATTCCCACGAAAACAGCAGTTGTCTGCTGGACATTCTATCGTGTAGGGGGGTGTTACCATTGAAAAAGACATGGTTGTATCCAGCTATCGCAGGTATCGCTTTGTTGGCTTCCGCTTGCGCAAACAACGCCGCACCTAATTACACGACGCCAAACCGCACAGCCACGAATCAGACAGCTCCACACACCACGAATTTCGACGGACTGCACACCCGCACGTACGACGGGATGCGCGCTCGCGACATCGACGGGTATCATACCCGCACGTATGATGGCGTGACGAATCGTTCGATCGACGGATTGCATACCCGAAATTACAGCGGGTATGGCACGACCGGATACGGTACCACCGGCACGACTGGTACGACCGGATATGGTACGACCGGCACGACTGGCACGACCGGATACGGTACGACCGGCACGACTGGCACCACCGGATACGGTACGACCGGCATGACTGGCACCACCGGATACGGTGCGACCGGCATGACTGGCGCGACCGGATACGGTACGACTGGACATGACGGTATGCGTCCGTACACTGCTTTCCCTGACGGCCATCTGGGAACCGGCACGACCGGTACCGCAGGCATCAGAGGATTGACAGGAGCGGGTACGACCACCGGTACTCACTCGATTTACCAGAAAAACGCTTCGAACCGCGGCGGGGCAGGGGTCATGCAGACCGGCATGCCACGTTACGGGTATATCCAGACGGATCGCCAGCACGCTCAGACTGCAGGCGCGAACAACGTCTATGTCGATCGTGACGCATTGGCACGAGCGGTTGGCAATGTGACGGCAAGCTGCCCGGGGGTACAACGTTCGACCGTACTGGTCACCGATGAAGAAGTCTTCGTCGGGTTGAATACCCAAGGCTCCGACGCCCACACTGCGAAGAATCAGGCCCGGATGAACGCGATGTCGGTATCCCCTCGCTACTACAAAGTGTACGTGACCGACAATCCGAACGACATCCAGGAGATCGCCCGCGTCGCATCTCGTCACAGCAACCTGAGCCACGCTCGCACGAACGAAACCACAACTAGCATTGACGCGTTGATCAAACGCATGGGTGGCACTACCGATGCGGAGCAAATGCGTGCTAGAAGTGCAACTACCAACAAGAGCCATATGGGGACAACCGGTCGATAACTCATCGGTTTTGCGCTTCATATAGCAACACCCTCCTGTGAGCGTACAGCCGCAGGAGGGTGTTTTCCATTATTGTGCTTGAGCGATGGTTTCCTTGGCCGCAGTGGCCTGTTCGTGCGCATGGTAGGAGCTGCGGACGAGCGGCCCGGCTTCCACATGGCTGAACCCCCGCTTCATGCCCTCTTCTTTCAAGCGGGCGAATTCGTCGGGATGATAGTAATGCTCCACATTCAAGTGCTTTTTCGTCGGCTGCAGATACTGCCCGATCGTCATGATATTGACGTCGACGGAGCGCAAATCGTCCATCGTCTCCAGGATTTCTTCGATCGTCTCGCCTACACCGATCATCAGGCTGGACTTGGTGGGAATATCCGGCTGGAGCTCTTTTGCCTTTTTCAGCAAAGCCAGCGTCCGGTCGTATTTGGCACGGGCGCGTACGCGATCGGACAATCGGCGGACGGACTCGATATTGTGGTTCAATACATCCGGGCGTGCGTCCATGACCACTTTCAACGCATCCCAGTTGCCCATGAAATCCGGAATCAACACTTCCACGGACGCAAACGGCAGGCGGCGGCGTATCGCTTTGATGGTCTCCGCAAAAATTTGGGCACCGCCATCAGCCAAATCGTCCCGGGCTACGGAAGTCACGACGACGTGCCGAAGACGCATTTGCTCCGCGGCTTCCGCTACGCGTTCCGGCTCCGCTGTATCCAGCTCGGTAGGCAGTCCGGTTTTGACGGCACAAAAGCGACAGGCGCGCGTACATATATCACCCAAAATCATGAAGGTGGCTGTTCCGCTTGCCCAGCACTCATGAATGTTGGGGCATTTCGCTTCTTCGCAAACAGTGTGCAGCGTCTTGCTGCGCATGGTTTGCTTCAGTTCTTTAAAGCTGGCTAGTTCGGATCCCGATACAAGGTTGATCTTGAGCCACTCCGGTTTCCGTTGCGTCATAGGGCTCACTCCTCATGTGACTTGGTTCTCTCTATTATAGAGGGTTGGACAAGGGGGAGCAACCTTTTCCACCCCCGGTAGTTCACCCCAAAGTATGGACCAAATGCCGGTCGGAAACTCCGAGCCACGGTTCCAGAATCCGAAGCTCCCGATCCTGGCAGGTAAACAGAAAGATTTGGTGCTTCTCCGACAGCTCTGCCAAAAATTCCAGCGTCCGCCTGAGGCGCTCGTCGTCGTAGTGTACGAAGTGGTCGTCGAAGAAGAGGGGCAACGGTTCGGAATTCTGGCTCACATGGCTCAGCAGTGCAAGGCGCTGCGCGAGGAAAAGCTGGTCTTGCGTACCGGTCGAGCATTGTTCCAGATCGAGCACCAACTGCCTCGCCGGCTCCAGCAGACGGACCGCGAAGCCTTCCTGCGGATCCAATCGGACGTCTCGGTACTCCCCTGCCGTAATTTGGGCGAACACCTCCGAAGCCCGTTCATTGATCCCGGGCGACACGTCCCGATTCCATTCGGCAACCGCTTCCTGCAGCGCGTCGCGAGCGATTTGCAGCGCTTCCCGCTTTTGCAAAAGCTGCTGCATTGCCGAAGCCGCCTCCTCCTGCTCGCTTTTCGCCTTGGCGAGCGATACGGCATCGTGTGCCGCTACTTCCCCGTTTGCCCGGGCGATTTGTTCCCGCAGATGCTGGATCTGCCGTTCTACCCGCTCCAGCTCGACCAGCATAGCTGCCTGCTCTCGCTCCAGCTCCGCCTTTTCCGTTTCCCACACCGCTCGGAGCTGCTCTCCCCACTGAAGCAGGAGACGAGCTTTTTCTTCCTGCCTGGCGAGCCGGTCTTGGAGCTGGACCGATTCACGGTCGCGAAGGCTGCCCAGCGCTTCTTCACGCATCTGTGCAAAAGTCTCCCAGCTTGGTACGCCCCAAGTGCCGATGAGGCGTTGCAGCTCGTCGTCCAGATCAGCCAGCTCCCGCTGACGGTTCTGTATCTCTTGGGCAGCGGGATCGGAAACATGGCTCGGATTTGCTTTTGCCCGCATCCTCACCCACGCCGTACCCGCCAGAAGCGCCGAACCTGCAAGCAATACCCCGGCTGGCAGCGCTTGGTCGAAAATGGCAAGGACAATCCCCAGTACAGCAAGCGCTCCCGCCATTCCCCAAAGCCTGGTGGGCGCCCCTCCCTTTTTCTTCTGCCTGTCCGCTCTGTCCTGCCGTCCTCCACGGCTCGCCATCGTCGCCGCCAGCATCGCCAGCTGCACGTGGCCTTCCTCCCACTGCCTGCGCAGCTGTACCCCTCTATCGTAGTCGGCCAGCAGACGATCCCGGTCGACGTCATCCCACTTCCCCTTCTCGACTTGAAACGAACAGGCATCCATCCGGGCAAGCGCAGCTCTCGCCTCCTCATGGATCTGCTTTTCCTTCGGGGTGCCTGCCGAACGAGACCACCCTTCCCATTCCTCGTCGGACTTCGGAGGCGTATGGCTATGTTCCCATCGCTTCTGCCAGGACTGCTCACGCTCCCGCAAAAGCTGCTGACGCTGCCGCAGACGGCTGTGCAGATGCTCCAAATCCCGTTTCTCGTCCTCCCACTCTGCGATCTGACGGGTCAACTGGCTGATGATTTTCCAGGCAGACTCTGCGCTGGCGAGCTCGGCTTCCTTCTGCGCCAGCAGCGCTCCGGCTTTGCCCAGGAGTGTGCTCTCCGCCCGCTCCTTCTTTCCGATGGCGGCCAAATCCCGATCCAGTTCGGCCAGCATGCGGCTTGCGGCCGGATTGGCCTCTTCGTTTTGGGCAAGCGCGGGCATCAGATGCTCCGCTGCAAAGAGCGGTCCCCTTTTGATCCAGGCAATATCGGTGAACAGACTGCGTGTCAGCCCCAGGTGCTGCTCCAGGAATGGCCGTTCCTTGCGTCTGTCCTCCATGTAGATGTCCGTCAGCTCCGTCCATTCCGGCTCGAGAAAAAGGCGCGACTGCTCGCGCTCTCTGAGCAGGCAGCGGTGCAGCCGGTACGATTTGTCCCCGAGCCGGTAAGAAATGATCGTCTCGTAGTCTCCTTGGTGCCAGGGGCGATACTTTTCGTACTCAGGCAGATAGCGGGCGCTCTTCACGTAATCGCGCTTCAAGCCGTAAAGCGCCGCGAAAATTCCTTGCAGCAGGGTCGACTTTCCCGATTCGTTCGGAGCTGCAAAAACGTTAAGGCCCGCCCCGAAGCGGAACGACGCATCCTGCCATTTGCCAAAGCCTTTGAGAGAAAGTTCGTCGATTCTCATCGGGCGCTCCCTCCGATCCGGGCCAGCGCTTCCCGGCGCGCCAGCCTGACAGCTTCCCGCTCCGCTTCGCTAGCTGCCTGCTCTTCCCGCTGCGCCAGCTTGGCGAGCCACCTGCCCCAGATTCCCTGCTCCGCGATCAGCCTGTCCGCATCCACATCCGGCCATGTCTGATCCGAGATGTGCAAGTGGAAAAAACGGGAGAATCGCTGATGCAAGACAGCAAGGGACGGGGAAAAATGAGCGGCCCGCTCACCGGTTAACGCAAGGTAGAGAAGGTCGCTGTCCCGCTCATCCGCCAATTTTTCCTCCAGCAGATCGATGAGCTGTTCCATCGTCTCCGCCCCTTCTAGACCGATCTGCCGCCTGCGGATCCGCCTTTGTCCGATCGGCACCATCTCCAGCGCGACCCTCCCTGTCCGATCGATTTCCCCGTACAGCACGCTGCGTTGCCCTTCCTCCTTGGCATTCAATCCTTCCGGGGAACCGGGATACGCGGCGACCGGCCATTTTTTCTGCGGGTGCAAAAACTGCCCCGGCTTGTGGATGTGTCCGAGCGCTACGTAATCTACTCCCGTTTCAGCCACTTCCTGCAACGTAATCGGCGCATACGGGTGATGCTCCTCTGCTTCCTTGCCGAGCATGCTCGCATGCAGCACCATCAGATGGTAGCGGTATCCGTCCAGCTTTCCGGGGAAGGAGACGAGCGGGGATTCGTAAGCATGGTGATTCGGAAATCCCCAGCCGTAGATGACACATGATTTGTCCGGAAACTCGTACGCTCCCCATTCCGGTGTGAACCAATGTACATTTCCGGACCAATCGAGCGTCTGGTAAAAGGAATCCGGACGCCACGGATCGTGGTTGCCCGGGGCGATGCACACCGGAACAGGGGCGACGCTCGCGAACAAATCGCGCAAAAACAGCGCGGTAGACCTGCGCCCCCCGTGGTATTCCAGCAAGTCGCCCGCGATCAGCCAGAAATCAGCCTGCCTGTCCAGGACGAGATCCCGAATTTGCCGCATCGTCTTGCGGAAATCGTCCTGCCGCAGCTCGTACCGATCAGAGAGCGCCTGAAGCGGCGCGTCCAGATGGACATCCGCGGTATGTATGAATGACAACACAATCTCTCAACTCCTCACATGACAAACGAAAGCGTCGAATGGTACAATTTGGACAACCCATCAACCAAAGACGAACATATTTTCCCTTTATGATACAGGAAGAAAAGTGGGCTTGAAAAGGAGTGATTGAAGTGCGTATCGCATATTTGGACTGTTTTTCGGGAATCAGCGGAGACATGCTCTTGGCGGCACTCGTCGATGCAGGGGCTGATCGCAGCCGCATCGAGGATCAACTGCGCAAGCTGCCCGGCTTGCACTTTCGCCTCGAATGGAGAACCGTGGTGAAGACCGGCGTCACCGCGCTAAAGCTCGATGTCATCGACGAGACACCCGCGCCTGCGCAGCCTCTCAAACCGCTCAAAGTAATCGGGCAGCATGACCACGCCCATCGTGCCTACAAGGATATCGTGGAGATGATCGAGGCTGCCGAGCTCGCCCCCCGTGTAACGGCTCGCGCCTTGGCCATTTTTGAAAAGATTGCGGTGGCTGAAGCGAAAATTCACGGCGTTCCTGTGGAAACGGTACACTTTCATGAAGTAGGGGCCCTCGATTCCATCGTGGATGTCGTCGGAATCGCGCTCGGCCTGGAGGATCTGGGAATCGATCAGCTCTACTGCGGTCCGGTCCCGACCGGAAACGGCTACGTGCGCTGCGACCATGGCCTCTACCCCGTCCCTGCTCCCGCCACGATGGAAATGCTCGTCGGCATTCCGTTGCGGCGCACGACCGTGGAAAAGGAGCTGACCACACCGACCGGAGCCGGTGTGGCCGCTGCACTGGTGCGCGAGTTTGGCCCCCTCCCGGCCATGACCGTGGACGCAATCGGATACGGCGCCGGGACCCGCGACCTGCCCGACCAGCCAAACGTGCTCCGCCTGCTCGCAGGCCGCCTGTAGCCTGCCCTCCAGTCTGCCGGACAATCCGAGCCACGCAGGCAAACATAGACAGACCTCCCTACGGACATGGTAAGGGTAGATCCATGTTCGGAAGGGAGGTCTGTCATGTCTGCGAATGTTTCCCTGCTGGAAATCCTTTTGCGCACGTCTGTCACCTTTCTAGCCATGCTCATCCTGACCCGCCTTTTGGGCAAAAAGCAGCTCAGCCATCTTACTTTTTTCAATTACGTGACGGGCATTACCTTTGGCTCCATCGCGGCTGAAATCGTCATCCAGAAGGATCTGCTCCTCTTCACGGGGCTCACCGGTCTGATCTGGTGGACGTTTTTGACCTTACTGGTCAGCTATGCCGGCTTGAAATGGCCAAAAGCTCGCATCGCTATTGACGGAGAGCCTACCATCATCATACGCCATGGGGAAATTATCGAATCGGCGATGGCCAGGACCCGTTTGAATCTGGACGATCTGACGATGATGCTGCGTGAGCGTGACGCGTTTTCCATCAGCGAAGTCGAGTACGCCATCCTGGAGCCTCACGGCAAATTGAGCGTATTGAAAAAGCCGGAATATCAATACGCAACGAAAAAGGATGTAAAGGCGAGAACGCCGCTACATCCTTTGCTGCCTGCTGAAATCATCTCCGACGGGAAATACGTCGCGAAAAATCTGATAGAGCTCGGCATCAGCACCAAATGGGTCGAACGACGACTCCATCAGGCTGGCATCCACTCCGTGCACGACGTCTTTTACGCTGAGCTGCAACCCGATCATAGCCTCTACATCGACCGGCGCAATCCCGATCAATGACCTGGTTTAGCGCAGCAATTTGAGAAACTCGCGCATAAACCCGGGCAAGTCCGGCCAAGCATGTCCGGAGACAAAATTGCCGTCGACGTGCAGCGTTTCGGTCTGGTAGATGGCGCCGCACGCTTCCACATCCGGGCGGCACGCCTGGTAAGCAGTCATTTCCCTGCCAGCCAGGTGCTCACGAACCACTGCCAACACCTGAGCACCGTGGCAGATGGCGGCTACGGGCTTGTTTGTCTCGAAAAAGTGGGCAACAATCGGTTTCAGGTGCTCATTCAGCCGAATGTGCTCCGGTGCCCGTCCGCCTGGGATGATCAAGGCGTCAAACGCCTCTGGATTGATCTCGGAAAACGCGGCGTGGGCAGACAGCTGGTACGCAGGCTTTTCTGTATACGTCTCGCTGTGAGCTTCAAAATCGTGGCAGACCGTATGCAGGGTCTTTACACTCGGCGCTGCAATGACGGTTTCGAAACCTTCTTCCAGACAACGGTAGTACGGGTAGTAGACTTCCAGCGCCTCTACTGCATCTCCTGTGACAATCAACACTTTTTTGCTCATCTCACAGCCTCCTTGGAAAATGGATAGGGAGGAAATTCTCCTCGTTTTCCAATTCTTTGAAGGGAGTCCGTGCTCCTGCTGTCTTTACACGAATTTCACAGACTTTTCTCGGACGCCAGCTGTACCGCCTGCTGGTACACCTGCCTGAGGGGCACTCCAGCCGCTTCCGCCAGCTTCGCGCATGCAGCGTATTCCGGAGCGACCTGCACTTTCTTTTCGCGATGGAATCCCAGCTTGACTGTGACTTCACCCCACTCGGTTGCCACTGTCACAAAACGGCGAGCAAGACGGTGGCACGCGACCGGGAACGAACGGATGCCAAATGTTGTGGTTTCCGTAAACAGGAGCGTTTTCAACGCTTCCGCCTCGCTCTGGTAGCACATGACCTGCAGGAGTGTACCCGGGCGGCTTTTTTTCATCGTCACCGGCTGAAAGTGGACGTCGTTGGCACCAGCCCGCAGACAGAGCTCCATCACGTAAGCGAGCCACTCCGGACTGCTGTCGTCCAGGTTGGCTTGCAGCAGCAGCATCCCTTCATCGATATGTTCTTCCTCATGGTTTCTCTGCTCCCGAACTACCGAAATCCCTTGCGCCTCGCCATCTTCCAGCACAAGAACGGCGAGACCCTCGCCCTTCTCGATTCGCTGCAGCCGTCCTTCCAGCTCGGCCAGAGGCTTAGCGCCAGCCTCGCGCAGCCATGCCATCGCCAGTGGAGAGAATGTTTCCATCCCCCACTCCTTCTTCTCTGTCAGCTCCCAGCCCGTCATCAGTTCCAGCAATGGGAGCGGCAATCCGGCAGGCACAGGGAGAGGCTGCACCAGCAGTTCGAACGGAGGGCTGTCCTGGCTTGCCACCCCCGCCAATTGAAGCAGCGCCTCCTCCTCTTCCTCCCATCGGACCGAGGGACAAAGGGCTCGCAAGCTTCGCACCTGTCCAAGCAGCGCCTCTCCCCTCCCCAAGGCAGTGTCGTCACGGTGCTCCAGCACTCCAAGTCTGCGAAGGGGGGCGACCAGGTGTCGCAAGGCTAGCGGCGCTTCGGCACGTATCACCAATTTCATGCAGGCTTCCTCCCTTTTGAGCCGTTTTGCTCTTTTCTAGCATCATACCGCAAATCTTCCAGAAAGTATGTTGGATAAACGGCCCCCGCTGGCAGAAACTACAACGGAGACTATCTGGGCTGGAGGGAGACGGGATGCGAGTTTTCCGCCTAATCATTCAGATTAGCTTGTGCGTGGCTGCCGCTATCATGCCGCTGGAATCCGTCGCGGCCGCAGATTCATCTGCTACTGCTGCCGGAGCCGATCGGCTCATGAAGGCGCGTCTGGAGCTTTTCCAGCGGATGGAGTCGTTGTATGGGATTCCCTGGACGTATCTGGCTGCCGTCGACCAATACGAGCGAACGATGAAAATACGAAGAAAGAAGGGCACGGAAGCGTCTTCTTCCCGCTTGACTTCCATCGACATTCCCCCTGAGCGTTGGGGCGGAATGTGGAATCCGGACACGGAGGACACGAATCCGGCTTCCATCGCCTTTTTCAACGGCATGGGCATAGATGGCGACAGTGACGGGATTGCGGACCGCCACAACGACATAGATGTGCTCGCTTCCGTCATCCGCTATCTGTCTGCGTACGGCTATTCCTCGGATGACTGGGGGATCGGGCTATGGTCGTACTACCAGCGAGACCGGTCGGTGAAGACGATCAAACAGTTCGCCAAAGTGTACGACAAATACCAGCACCTGAATCTGGAGCAGCGCCATTTCCCAATTCCCCCGCGCTACACCTACAGCTATCGCAGCACGTGGGGAGCCAGCCGCGGCTGGGGAGGGCACCGCATCCATGAAGGGACCGATATTTTCGCTTCGTACGGGACGCCCGTCCTCAGCACAGCCTACGGGGTCATCGAAGTCATCGGATGGAACCGCTACGGAGGCTGGCGTATCGGCATGCGCGACATGGGCAACGTGTACCACTATTTCGCTCATCTTTCCTCATTTAAAAAAGGGCTAAAGCCGGGCGATATCGTGGAGCCTGGACAAGTCATCGGCTACGTGGGCAGTTCCGGATACGGGAAGCCTGGCACCGCAGGCAAATTTCCGCCTCACCTGCACTACGGGATGTACCGCGAAACAGGCGGTGCCGACTGGGCATTTGATCCTTATCCTTACCTGAGACGCTGGGAGCGGCAGAGCCGGAAGCGCTGAGCTGCTTTCGCCCCGCGAAGCGTTGTTGCCTGAAGCGGCAAAGTCGGCCGCTTCTTTGCGTTTGACAGAAAGAGCACGGGCCTCCTACAATGGTCACATTCCATTACGAAACGCGTTTTCTACGCGAGAGAGGTGAGTCTCATGGCTGTGCTGTCCATGCGGAACCCGGCCACAGGCGAAGTACTGGGTACCGTGTCAGAAGCCACGCCCGAGCAGGTTCGCCAGACGATGAAACAGGCCCGGGCTGCCTTTGCTTCCTGGTCGGCGACTGCACTGTCGAAGCGAATCGATTACTTGGTCCGCCTGCGCCACTATTTGGTCGACCACGGCGAAAAGCTCGCTCATAAAATCAGCCAGGATACGGGAAAGGTCACCCTGGAAGCGTTCATGACCGAGATCTTCGTCACTGTCGACACGATCCGTTTTTATGAAAAGCACGCACGCCGCATGCTTTCTCCGCAAAAGGTTCCCACCGGTCTCGTTCTGTGGCCAAAGAAATCGTACATTCACTTCAAACCCATGGGAGTTGTGGCAGTCATCTCCCCGTGGAATTATCCCTTCCAGCTGGCCGTGATTCCCGTTCTTTCCGCGCTTGTGGCGGGCAACACGGTGATTCTGAAGCCTTCCGAAGTCACCCCGGCCACTGGCATGCTCATCGAAGAGATGTTTCGGGCGGTGCCTCTGCCGGATGGCGTCGTGTCCGTACTCCACGGCGGAAGAAGCGTCGGACAGGAGCTCGTATCCGCCCGACCTGATAAAATTTTCTTCACCGGATCGGTAGCGACGGGGAAGAAAATCATGGCGGCAGCTGCGGAGCACCTGATCCCGGTGGAGCTGGAGCTTGGCGGAAAGGACCCGATGATCGTGCTTGCGGACGCGCACTTGGAGAGAGCTGCCAATGCCGCTGTCTGGGGTGCCTTTACCAATTCCGGCCAAGTCTGTATGTCGGTTGAGCGCGTGTACGTCCACGAGAGCGTCTATCCGAAATTTTTGCAGCTCGTCACAGAAAAAGCCGCCGCTTTGCGCCAGGGCTACCCCGACCAGGCGGAGATCGGCTCGATGACCTCTCCCCAGCAGTTAGCCATCGTGCGGGAACACGTGGCAGACGCTTTGTCCAAAGGAGCCAGGGCCGTACTCGGCGGTCAACCTCCAGCAGACGAAGACAGTCTGTTTTTGCCGCCAACCATCCTGACCGATGTCACATCCGATATGAAAGTCATGCAAGAGGAGACGTTTGGCCCGGTCCTCCCGATCATGACGTTTTCCGATGAAGAGGAAGCCGTTCGCCTCGCGAATGCATCCCCGTACGGATTGAATGCTTCCGTCTGGTCTATGGACAGGAGGCGGGCGAAAAGCATCGCAGAGCGGCTGGAGAGCGGCAATGTCTGCATCAACGACGTCATCATCAGCTACGCCAATCCCTACCTTCCCTTTGGAGGCGTCAAGCAAAGCGGCATCGGCCGGTACCGAGGTCCCTTTGGCTTGCAGGCTTTTACCCACAGCACCTCCATCATCCACGACCCCGGCACCCGAAAGCGGGAGGTCAACTGGTATCCTTACACGGAGGACCAGCGGAAGCTGTTTCTGGGCCTGACCCGACTGCTCTTCTCCCGCGACCGCAAGTGGGAGCGCGGGACGCTGGGCGCGATTTGGCGCGAGTGGAAGCGTCTTTTTTAGTCGATCAGTCGAGCGTTCCGAATCCAACGATTTCCAAGCCGACGTGGACGTCGATTCCGGCCTTTTGGTACAGCTTCAGCCCAATGTCCCGGCTCCATTTCCCACGATATTGCCGCCGGAAGCTTTCCTCCAATTGGGCCGGATCGATCCCCGCCTTTTGAAACCGCTTGAGTGTTGCCAGCGCTTCTTTTTTAAATTGGCCTTCCAGCTGTTTCTTCAGCGTCTCCATTTCCCCATCGTTGTCCAGCCGCTTCGTTCCGGTATAGCCGACAAGAGTAACCCGGTATTCGAGGTTGATGTGGAGCTCCGGTTTTTCGAGGCTCCCTTTGCTTCTGACCCTTCCCTTGGACCAGACGAAATCCAGCACGATTTGTTCCTTTTTTCCGTCAGCAGGCAGCTCGAAGCTCATGCGAGGGAGCCGCTTTCTGCCGATGACCGCCTGAACCAGCTTGCCTTCCCGCTGGGTCATCGTATCGATCATCTTGTCCCCGCGGAAGAGAGCTGCTTTGTCTACAAAGATATCCTCTGTGTGCTTTACCAGGTAGGGCATGTTCGGATCACAAACTCCGCTCGTCGTCATGAAAATGTAATCCTTGATGGTCGTAAAAGAAGAAAAAGCCGTTTCTACACGGGGTCGCAACAGATCGTTCAAGTAGGTGTTCAGCTCCGGCTTGTGCTGGTAGTTACCGCGAACGACATCCTCTGCCCGTCCTTTGACGATCGCCACGAATACATTCTCCCCGACGATCGGATTGCGGTACAAATCCATCAATACTTTGCCGAGCCCTACCTTGCGCGCGTACTCTTCGCTGAACAGGACCACGCGCAGCTGGGAGAGCGACATCGTCCTCTCCGCCATGCTGGAGAGCTTGAGGATCGCTTCACTCGTCACCGTTGCCACCGTCGAATACGTCTGGGTCATTTCTTTCGAACGGCTGGACGGAACCGGTATGGACACGCTCACCTGCACATTCTTGTCGCCACTGTAATCGTAGCCGATGACACCGATCATCGCCATGTCTTCGAGCGATGGCGTCTCGTACTCCGACGCACAGCCTGCGAGGACCACCATCACGGCCAAAGCCAGCGCTGCGAAGAGGCCTACTCTCCTCATGCAGCCTCGCCTCCGCTTCGGCTGCGGACGGCATGGACCAGCAGCAAGAAAACGGGCCAAAGTATCACCGTGTACCCCATATAGACGTTGACCTTGTCAAACAAGAACTGCTGGAACTGGAGAGGGAGCGGACCGCGAATCATGAAATACGCGATGGTAGCCGGCAGCAGCAGATGCCACCACTTCCTTTTGCCGCTCCATTCCTCGATCCCTCTGCGAGCCACCCACAAGTAGGCGGTACTCGTGCTCAAGACGAGAAAAACCCACAAGCCTACACCCAGATTTTCCATCCGCTCCAGGAACGACAGCTCGACAGCCTTGAACAGATTGAGGATCGGGTAAATCAAATGCTCCATCTCCCACACGGAAAAATAGGCCACGCTGGTGAGCAGGATGACGACGTAAAACGCGACGACCAGCCAAACGCCGATGAGGGCGTCGCGCAACGCCTTGCTCTTCTTTTGGATAAATGGATAGTAAAAGAGCAAAAGCTCGTATCCGAACATGCTGGTAGACGATTGGTGCAAAGCGTGGAGCACATCGGATAAAGTAGTATTGAACAAAGGAAAGATGTGCATGATTCCGCCTTTGATATATCCCCATTGCAGCAAGTACACCATCCATCCGGTAAAAAAGAAGGAAATCAGGCAAAAGCGGGCAACGAGCTTGATCCCTCCATTCGTGATGTAGATCATGACCAAAGACAATCCGAGCAGTGGCAATGTGACTGTTTCGTTGCTAAGCATGGAGGTTTGCGCGAGCCTGACATACCCCGAATTGGCTGCCGCAACGTTCAGCGTGGCGTAAGCGATGACGAGGATGTTGACAAGCCTCCCCAGCCATTTTCCCAGCAGCTTTTCATTGATGACGTACAGGGAATCATCCGGGTAACGCGAGCACAGCGCATTCATGGGATAGAGCGTCAACGTCACGAGCACACCCAAAATAAATGGAAGCCACCACTGGTTGTACCCCATCGCGCTGACCGAGTGGGACAGCATAAGCAGATTGACCCCGATGCACGTATTCAGCACCAGGCCAATCACATGATACGGGTTGAGGTTTTCGATCTTCGCCTGGTCCATCAAACCTACTCCTCGCCAACCGGCCTCACTTTTTTGCGTTTTGCCCGGGACATGGTATTGCGGTAAAGCATATAAATAAGCGGCACCCGAACCAGACCATTCAACATATCCGTCCACTTTCGCGGAACCCCGGCGGTCATGTACGGAGTACCGAGTGAAGTCAAATCCAGCAGATGTGCAAAGAGAAACGCCAGCATCAGAAATTGTCCGTACATGCCCAGTAAGCCTGCGATGAGGATGAAGGCGTACCGTACGAGCCGGATCGCATTGCTCATGAGGAAGTTGGGAGGCACGAACGAGAGCAAGGCGGAAACCGATACGAGAACAATCAGGATATTGCTGGCAAGCCCCGCCTGAACGGATGCCGTCCCGATGACGATACCGCCTACGATGCCGATCGTCTGCCCGATTTTGGTCGGCATCCGGATCCCGGCTTCCCGCAAGATCTCGATGATCAGTTCCATGATCATCACTTCGACTACGGGCGGAAAAGGCACCCTGCTTCGCGATTCGGAAAGGATGGTGAGCAAGGCGGGCGGGAGCATCTCGGGATGGTACGTGAGAACGGACACGTAGCTGGACGTCAGCAAGATGGTAATGAACAGGCCGAAAAACCGAATCATCCGCAGCAAACTGGCTGTCGACCAGCGATTGTAAAAGTCTTCGGGACTGCTGAACAGCTCCAGGAAGGACGAAGGACAAATCGCCGCGTCCGGGCTTCCATTCAAAAGCACGACAATTCTTCCATCGAGGAGAGCAGCGGTGGCGTTATCCGGGCGGTTGGTCAATCCGAACTGGGGAAAAGGCGAGTACGGCTTGTCCTCCAGCATTTGCTTGAGCACCGGCATCCCGACAAAGCCATGATACTCCACATTTTGGATCCGTCTTTTCACCCGCTCCACGTTTTCCGGATTAGCGATGTCCTCCATGTAGATGACAGCCACGCGATTGTGCGTCTCCGTGCCGATCGTGCTCGCGGCGACTTTCAAGTAGGGCGAAGCGATCCTGCGGCGCAGTAGCGACAAATTGATTTCCAGCATTTCCACAAAGGAGTCTTGCGGGCCGAGAACAGTGGACTCATTTTCCGATTGGGAAATGTTGCGATGCTCGACTTGGAAAGTATTGACCTGCAAAATGAGATTCCGGTCAAGAAAAAACAGGATGGTATGGCCCCTTAGCAAATTATTCAGCAAGGGGGTAAGGTCCTCCGAATTGTGCGGCTGGGCGAGAGGCAGCACTTCCAGCGGATGCCGGCCGTCAGACCGCTGCAGCGGGAGGAGAATCGTATCGTAGATCTGGTTCTTGTCCACCATCGTATCCAGATAAAACACGTGAACGCTCTCGCCATTCATCTTCAAATCCAAACTGCTGAGATCGTCCACGTCCTCCAGCTGATCTTTCACACGCTCAGGAGTGATCGTGCTGCCGTACCTTTGCTGCTTGCTGTTTCCTTGCGAGGCGCGCACCTTTTCGACCTGTTGTCTCCACCACTCCATCGGCTTCACCTTGGAACCCCCGACCTTTTTTGGAAATTCATTCTTACTGTTCCCTGCCACGGCGTCTTTATCCAGAGGGGACGAGCTTCTCAGGTGCTCGATCTCCCCGACAAAGGGATATTTCCGGGGCAGCGGCGCTCCGGCAGTTCGAAATCCTGGATACGCCATGCTTTTATGGCGGAGCTACGGCTGCTCTTATACTGGATAGAAATTGTATACATTCCTATCTGTACAAAAAAGGACGCACATGGCGTCCTGTCGTGTCTCTCTATCCTTTTTTGCTCTGCGGTTTACGCGAACTGCTTGCTGAGATTCGCCATCTCGATTGCAGCGGCAGCAGCTTCCCAGCCTTTGTTGCCGGCCTTGGTCCCGGCCCGCTCGATGGCTTGCTCGATGGAATCCGTCGTCAGCACACCGAAGATCACCGGGATTCCTGTCGACAGCGAAAGTGCCGCTACGCCTTTGGCGGTCTCGCTGCACACGTAATCGAAGTGCGGGGTCGCTCCGCGAATGACGGCTCCGAGCGTCACTACGGCGTCGTAGCGGCCCGACTCCGCCATTTTCTTTGCGATGAGGGGAATCTCAAATGCCCCCGGCACCCACGCCACGTCGACGTTTTCCTCCTCGACTCCGTGGCGTTTCAGCGCGTCAAGAGCCCCTCCCACCAGCTTGCCGACGATAAATTCGTTGAACCGTCCCGCTACGATTCCCACGCGCAGTCCCGTCCCTACCAGATGTCCTTCGAATGTTTTCATGTCTGATCCGCTCCTTATCGATGTAAGTGAAGCAGGTGTCCCAGCTTCTCTTGTTTCGTAGCCAAATATTTGCGGTTGTGCTTATGCTCCGGCATTTGAAGGGGCACCCGCTCCTCGACCTTTAGCCCATAGCCGTCCAGCCCCCGTATTTTCCGGGGATTGTTGGTCAAAAGGCGCATCCGCCGAACACCCAGATCGCGCAAGATTTGAGCCCCGATGCCATAGTCTCGCAGGTCCGCCGGAAAGCCCAGCCTTTCATTCGCTTCGACCGTATCCAGACCTTCTTCCTGGAGCTTGTAGGCGCGCAGCTTGTTGATCAGTCCGATCCCGCGGCCTTCCTGGCGCATGTACAGGAGCACGCCGCGTCCTTCCGCCTCGATTTGCTCCAGAGCCGCATGCAGCTGCGGGCCGCAATCGCACCGATGCGAGCCGAACACATCACCCGTCAGGCATTCGGAATGCACGCGCACGAGGATTTGTTCCTGCAAAGAAATGTCTCCCTTGATCAGGGCCACATGCTCCTTGCCATCCAGCTCATTGGTGTAGGCGGCGATGCGAAAATCTCCGTACGCCGTAGGCAGCTGGACCTCGATCTCCTTTTTCACCAGCGATTCCTTCGCCATCCGATAGCGGATGAGATCGGCGATCGTAATCAGCTTCAGGTCAAACCGCTGTGCGATTTCCTGCAGCTGCGGAAGGCGCGCCATGGAGCCGTCTTCATTCATGATTTCGCAGATGACGCCGGCAGGTGCAGCCCCGGCCAAATGCGCCAGGTCGACCGCTGCTTCGGTGTGCCCCGCTCTGCGCAGGACTCCGCCCGTTCTTGCAATCAGCGGAAAGATGTGGCCCGGGCGCCGAAAATCTTCGGCAGTCCGGCTCTCGTCGAGCATCGCGAGCACCGTTTGGGACCTTTCGTGGGCCGAGATGCCCGTATGCGTGCTTCTCTCGTCAATGGAAACGGTAAAAGCCGTGCCCTGCTTGTCCGTATTGTCCTCGACCATCGGCCGCAGCCCCAGGCAAGCTGCACGCTCCTCTGTCACCGGAACGCAGACCAGCCCTCTGCCGTGAGTCACCATGAAGTTGATCATATCCGGGGTAGCCGCTTCCGCGAGGCAGACGAAATCCCCTTCGTTTTCACGATCCTCGTCGTCGACGACGATCACTGCCTTGCCCAGACGCAAATCTTCCAAAGCTGCTTCTATGCTGTCAAACATCCAATCTCCCTCCTCGACTTAGACAAATCCGTTTTCCTGCAAAAACGCCAGGCTCAGCTTCGCCGGCTGCTCATGCACTCCGCCCGACTCCCGTGTTCGCCATCCCAGCAGACGCTCGACGTATTTGCCGATAACGTCGGCCTCCAGGTTTACCTGATCCCCGACCTTTCGATCCCGCAGACTCGTCTCCGCCAGCGTGTGGGGAATGATCGAGACTGAAAAGCTGCTGTCATCGACATCCACCACCGTCAGGCTAATGCCGTCGATGCAGATGGAGCCTCGCGGGATGACGTATTTCAAAAGAGACGGATCGGCTGCGATGCGAAACAGGACCGCATTGGCGTGTGACTGCCGGGCCGAGACCGTCCCGGTGCCGTCCACATGCCCGGAGACGATGTGCCCTCCAAACCGGTCGCCCAGGCGCATCGCCCGCTCCAGATTGACGCGCTGTCCCTGTCTCAGCTGGCGCAGGCTGGTTTTGTTCATCGTCTCCGGCATGACATCTACCGTGAAATGCCGGGATGTAAAGGAGGTAACCGTGAGACAGATGCCATTCACCGCGATGCTGTCGCCCGTTTTCACGCCTTCGAGCACTCTTTGGGCGCTAATGACGAGCCGGCTCGCCTCGCCGCTGCCTGTCATGGCCTCCAGTACCCCCAATTCCTCCACCAGTCCGGTAAACATGTGTTTCCCTCCTTTTCCGATCGGTCATTCCTTCTCGAGCGGTGCCGCAGTCCACTTCGGATAGCCGACGATGCGGATATCCTGTCCGTCCACTTGCTCGATGCGAATATCGGTAAGGGAAACCGCCTCCCCCATGGCCGCAAACCCAGTCCCGCCGAACGGCGTAGGGGCCTGGCTTCCGCCGACCAGCTTCAGCGAGAGGTAGCTGACCACTTTTTGAATGGCCCTCGCTCGCAGGAAGGATCCGTTCACTTCCGCCCCTCCCTCCACCAACAAGGAGGTGATTCCCCGCTCGCCCAGTCGCTGCAAAACTTCGTCCACCAGGAGCGGACCGTCCAGCGTGATCACCGTAACCCCCTCTGCTTCAAGTGCTTCCCGTTTTTCCACAGGAGATTTCTCTGTGGCAAAAATCCAGGTCGGTACGGAGCGGTCCTGCACGATACGAGCGGTCAGCGGCGTACGCAGAGCACTGTCCAAGACCACCCTCACAGGCTGTCTGCCGTACTTCTCTCCATGCAGCCGTGCCGTCAGCTCCGGATTGTCAGCCAGCACGGTTCCCACTCCGACCAGAATGGCATCGTTCATCCTGCGCAGCTCGTGCACTTCCCCGCGCGCCGCCTCGCCGGTGATCCATCGGCTATGGCCCGTCGCCGTCGCGATTTTCCCGTCCAGCGTACTCGCCGTCTTCACCGTGACGAATGGCCGCTTGGTCTGGATGTAGTGAAAAAAGACTTCGTTGAGCCGGAGTGCTTCCTGCTCGCAGACCCCGGCCGTCACATCTACCCCGGCCGAACGCATGAGCGCGATCCCTCTCCCCGCCACCAGCGGATTGGGGTCGAGCACCGCGACGACTGCTCTGGAGATGCCCGCCGCCACGACCGCTTCCGCGCATGGCGGGGTTCTTCCATGGTGGCTGCACGGCTCCAGCGTCACGTACAAGGTCGCATCTTTGGCCTTTTCGCCCGCCATGCGCAGCGCGTGCACCTCGGCGTGCGGCTCTCCTGCCTTCAGATGGGCTCCCATGCCGACGACCTGCCCTTCTCGCACGATGACGGCCCCGACCAGCGGATTGGGGCTCGTCTGCCCTCTCGCCGCTTGCGCCAGCTCCAGTGCCAGCGCCATGAATCGTACATCCTGTTCCATCTCTCTCTCCTATCTCTCGTGGATTCCAGCCAAAACAAAAAGCCCTTGAAACCTTCGTTTCAGGGCATAGGGAAAGAAGCCTTGCTCCATCCGTTTTTTCGAAAAAAAACGGATGAGAAAGCGCCATCTGCATCTTCTCCCATCCGGACTGTACCGTCGGCTCTGGATTTTCACCAGATCAGTCGCCGCCCTGTCGGGTCAGCGAGTCGCGGGCTGGACGCGAGATGCGTCATCACCGCCGGTCGGGAATCTCACCCTGCCCTGAAGATCGCTCTTATGAAGTTGCCGCTTATTCCTAGTCTACCCTCCCCGATGAAATAGTAAATGCCCCGAGTCAAGGTCTCAGGGCATCAAGAAACAAGCCTTGCTTGTACCGTTTTTGCAAAAACGGCCAAGAGGCTATTCCAAACACCTTCTCCCATCCGGACTGTACCGTCGGCCTTGGAATTTCACCAAGTCAGTCGCTGCCCAAAAGTCAGACAGCGAGTCGCGGGCTCAGACGTGCGTTCGTCATCACCGCCGGTCGGGAATTTCACCCTACCCTGAAGGCTGGTATTCAGTTACGGTAAGTATAGCACAACTTTGGACAGCGCCGACACTTTTCAGCTGCAAAAGATTTTTGATTCAGCAAATAGCCAATAGCCCGCGCAATTCACTCAGAGCGACAACCGGAGTGACGCCCCTTCGCTCCATCTCTTGCGCCTCTCCCTGATACGCTATGAACCGGATGCCGGCATCCTGCGCAGCCTTCCCGTCGATCCAGGAGTCGCCCACCATCATCCAGGCTGCGGTCGGCCACTCGGGATGCTTTTGCAAAATATAATGGACACCCGAAGGCGACGGCTTCAACTCGGCCATTTGCTCCCTCCCCACGATTTCCGCGAAGTAATGGGCGATGCCCGTCTCCTGCAGCGCTTCCTGTGCAGCCGCACAAGCATTGTTGGTGAGTATGTAGAGCCGGTAGCGCTGATGCAGTGCAGCCAGCACTTCCGCTGCGTGGTCCTCCAGCACAGCTCCGTGCATGCCTTCCTTCTCAACTGCAGCGACGGCTTCCCACATCTGCGCCTCGAGCCGCTCGGTCATGCGGGCAGACTGTCTCCCGAGCTCGATCAGCTGCGACGCTGTATGCCGCTGCCAATCCAGGTCGGGCTGACAGCAGCCGTTTTCCAGCAGCAGTGAAAAAATTGCCTGTTTCATCCGTGCAAAGTCGATGCTTGATTTCAGCAAGGTGTTGTCCATATCGAAAATGATCCCTTTGCCATAGTGCTGGTCCATCGTTTCCTCCCCACAGACGCTTCTGCGATTCGTCTGGCCGTTTTCTTTCATAGTAACGGGAAACCTTCGCCCCGAACACCCTTTTTGTTCATACTGCTTGAAAGAGCCGCTTTTTGGTGTCGATAATCATTTGGGGATTGTGGTGGGGACAGGCTTATTTCCCTCCTAAAACAAAGCAGCGACACCCCGGACATGACTGCTCATGTGCTCCGGGGTGTCGCTTTGTTCGTCCGATCACGGCTGCTCTGGAGGGTTCAAGACATCCTGGCTCTGCGGAGTCTGCGCCCTCGGCACATCCGGCTTGCCTTCGGGACTGTTGTACAAATACTGCGGCACATCGCCGACGATCAGCGAGTGAGTGATCGGGATTTTCGTAGTGACAGTCTGCTCGTCGGTTGCAAACGGAATGACGATGCGCAGATCGACCTCCACGAAAATATAGACCGTGGCCAGCACCATGTTGATGCCCGCTTCCTTCAGCTCTGTCTCCAGCCTGGTCTTGACCGATCCGATCGGCATGAATGTTATGGGCAATTCGGGTCCCATGTTCGCCAAAAAGCTGTTGCCCGTCGCAAGTCCGAGCGGGATCGTCCGGTCCACCTTTTCCGTCTCGAACTCCTGCAGCTTGTTTTGGACGCGGGAAGTGGTCTCCCCCACGATCCGCGCGTACTCTTTGAAATTGAATTGATACGCCTGAATCTGCCCCTGGTTGTCTTTTTCGATCCGAACAATCTGATTAAAGTCGACGCCTTGTTGGGAAATCCGCTTGGTTACCGCATCCGTAATCGCCTCTTTGGCCAACTGCTCTGTCTTTTGCGAAGCCAGGATCAAGAGCGTCGGCTCCAGCCGTTTTTCCAGGAAGACCAGCGTCTGAATCGACAGGACCAAAAAGATTACCACCGCGATAAAGAACGCCTTCGTTCGGGAAAGCGGGTTCTTGAAGCGTCGACGGGGTCGAAACATCGCCACGCCCGTCACCTCCCAATTGGTACATCCTATGGCTTCGGGAGTGAAAAAAGACTATCGTTTGCGCAAGCAGTACCAAGCAAGGCCGAGCAGCCCGAAGAGAAACAGCAGCTGGGCCCCGGCCACCATCCCGAACAGTCCGAGCTGCCCTGCGAGCGGCGGAGCGGCCACGAAACCAATGAAAAAACCGATGCGGCTCAGCGTACTCTGCACGCCGATCACCCTGCCGCGAATCTCGTTGTCCGCTTGCTGAAGCAGAGAGCTCCCGTACACCTGAGCTCCCCCGGCGAACAGGCCGGCGACCGTCAGCATCACAAGCACGATCATCGTTTCCGTGCCCATGAACGCCAATGCGACCGTCAACGCCAGCATCACGGAAGCAGCAAACAGCCGTACGACAAGTCTGGTTCTCCAGCGCGCCGCCACATAAGAGCCGCCCATCGCTCCGAGGCTCATCGCCGACCACATCAAGCCGTGCAGGAGTGAATCTCCGGCCGCAAGCTTCTGGGCCAGAAACGGCAAGCCGTAATTGTGCGATGCCGTGCTGATGGACTCAAACAAGGCCAGCAGGCTGATCGCCAAGAGAACGGGCTCTTTACCCAAATACGCGAGAGCTGCCCGAAACCCAACCGTCTCATGTCCAGGCGTCCCGGCTTTTATCGGGGCCCCAGGCAGTCCCCCTCCCGCTTCGCTCCTCGCCCCGCTCCCCCAGCTCATGCGGGAAAGTACCGCGGCAGACAGGAAAAAGCTGGAAGCGTCGATGACGATGACGCTCGAATAACCAACGCCGTCTGTCAGGACACCGCCAAGAGCAAAACCGAGGATCCCCACGACAGACTCCAGCCTGACCGTCAAACCGTTGATTTTGACCAGATTCTCCTGCCCGAACATCTGTGGCAGAGAGGACTGGAAGCTGACGTGAAACTGGCTGTACAGCATGCCCTTTAAAAAGGCAGCCGCTACCACGACATAGGGGTGGGGAAAAAAGACGATGGCCATAAGGGCGAGACCCGCTCCCGCATCGCTCGCAATCATCGCCCTTCTCCTGTCGACGCGGTCGGCCAATACACCGGCAATGGGACTAAACAAAATTCCCCCGATCTGGCGGGCTACAAAAAAGGCGGTCAACCAAAACGCGCTGTGCTCAAACGTAAAGATCAGCGCGCTGCACGCGATCAAATCCATGCGCGATCCCAAAGTGGACAGCGCATTGACATACAAATACGTCCTCATTCGAATCATCTATCCAAACCTCCTGATCATCAGCAGGCGGTCCGGATCGCACGCCCCCGTCTAGCGGGTGCGTACACTGATTGTGGCAGTTGACATGCGCATGCCTCCTTGTTGTCTAAGATCGTTTGACCCAAGCTACGCTGCAAGGGACGGGGGCGCTTCCCCATGACGTCCTGCACGGCGCTTGGCACCGTACGTCCATCATATCAGCGGACATGGCATGCGGAAAAGTGCTTCTCCGGAAGTACTCCATGGACGGATCGACTTTCCCTAGGAATATACGCAAACTGCATGATACATTCATTTCATGAAGAAATCATCATTGAAGCGTCGACAAAGAACGTACACGCCCATTTGGCGTTGGAACCCGATTCGAGCAAAAAGCGCGGGAATCACCCTCCCGCGCTCGCTTGCTTCTACTGGCCGATCTGAATCGAGTCCACGATCTTTTGCACGCGATTCTCCATCGACTTGGTCTTGACCCAGTCCGAGATCGTAAAGGCGATCATGTACGCGTTTTTGCCTTTTTCCAGCAAATAAAACGTCTTCTCAAACCGGGTCCCTCCGTTTTTCCCCTGCGCAACGATCTTGTACCCCTGCATACCCGCCAGGCTGATCGCTTTGCTCTCCTTTACCACATAGCTGTAGGAAGAGGAATCTTCCTTGATCACTTTTTCGACTTCCGTGCGCACCTCTGAAAGCCTTCCGGGCCCTGCGATCACGATGGCGTTTCCTCCCGTAAACTCGTACATCCTCGTGCCTTCCGCGCCACTCGTCTCTTTCCAGTGCTCGGGAATGCTGATGGAAAAATTCAGCCCCGGAATTTTGACTGTCGCCATCGCGTCTCTGTCGATCAACTCGTCGTCCGTGATGTCCCCGAGAGCGGGATTCATCGCGCCCGTGTCGACGGACAGCGACTGCCTGATCGTCTGAATCAGCTCGGCGGCCTGCTCGGGGGTTGCTTCGGGATCGTAGGCGATCTCTACGTACACTTTGTAGTCTCCCTTGAAGAAAAAGAAGTCCTGCTCCGGGTACCAGCCGGATCCGTCCGAGGAGCTGAATTTCTGCTCTTTGGCAGGTACGCCCGCGATCGTCGAGCTCTTCACTTCCGGATCGACCTTCAAATAGCTCTCGTTCACGACATCCCGATACAGCTGTTCGTGCTTTTTCACCCAATCGTCCAGCGTCAGTCCGTCTTCTTTGGACGTGATCTTGATTTTCAGCCACTGCCGGCCATTCTTGCTGGAAAATTGCGTGAACGTCTGGTTGTACATGTTCTCCCAATCTGCGGGCACCTTGACTTTCAGGCCAAAGTCCTCATCGGTAAACCAGCGGTATTTGCCCTCGACTGTGGAGATGTCCTTGATGGCTGTCTCCCCTTTAGAAGTCCGGTGAAAAAGTCCGCGTAAGCAGGCCTTTATCACGGGTTTGTCGAATTTATATCGTAACACGATGATCGAAAGAGTGATTGAACATGAAAGCCTATAAGTCATCGGCTATCCAGCCTCAGATGTTCCAATTTGTGGATATGGATGAACTCGTACCGAAAAAGCACATCTTGCGCCAACTGAACGAAGCGCTTGATTTTTCCATCGTCCATGATTGGGTGGCGCCGCTGTATACGGAACGTACCGGACGCCCGGCGGCTGACCCGGAGCGGATGGTTCGACTCATGCTGCTTTCGTATTTGTTCAACCATTCCGAACGGGAATTGTATCAACTGTTGCCCATGCATGGGGGCTACTTGTGGTTTTGCGGACTGGATTTCGAATCCGTCTTGCGCCCGGATCCATCCAGGCCGTCCCTGCCGGATCGGACGACCTTGGTGAAGACCCGGAAATTGTGGCGAAAACACGGTATTTTCGACACGCTCATGAAACATGTCGTCGATCAGTGCATCGCCGCCGGACTGGTCCAACCCGATGTAGATGCGGGAGTCGACGGTTCCCAAGTACGCGCCAACGCTTCTATCCACAGCTTGAAAGAAATCACTCTGGCACCTGTGGAGTCGATTGAAGACTACCTGGCTCGCATGGCCCGGCAAGACGAGCAACCCGAAGGTGACGCCGCTGATTCCGATGATGACAGACGGCCGCCCGCACCGCCCACGCGAACAGAACGGCGTCTGGAAGACGAAGCGACACATGAAGATTTTCATGGCAAAAGGTTCTCGAACAAGACCTACCGCAGCGTGACGGACCCGGATGCTCGCTTGTACAAAAAGAGCAACGGTCAGGAAGCGCATTTGCGGTATTTGGTGCATCATGTGACGGATGTCAAATCCGGCGTCATTCTGTCTACGCAAGCGAGCATCGCGTCCGGAACGGCTGAACGCGAGACGAGCTTGCAACAGCTGGCCGCGATCCGTTTTGCCCATCCGCAAATCCGGATTCGCACGCTTTCTGCCGATAAAGCCTACGGTACGACAGATTATCTGCAAGCGCTGTTCGAGCAAGGGATTATTCCTCTGGTTTCGCTTCGCAACCTGGCACTGGAAGATGTACCGACTTGGAAACGCCAAACGAACGATCCGAAGAAACAACGCAAGCGTCTGGCCAAAATCCGAGAAATCCAAATCCGCAACAAAGCCAAACAAATTCAGCTCAAGGGTTCTTACCGTCATCTGCAAAAGTTACGGACGCGGTGCGAGCATGTGTTTGCCGAAAGCAAAGTCGCGCATGGCCTGGGTCGCGCGCGGAGCCGCGGCCTGGATTGCATGCAGGAGCAGGCACTGCTCACGGCAATCGTTCAAAATCTGAAAAAACTATGCCGGTTTAAGAAGAAACGACCCCAAACCGGTATTTCGGCATGTCCAAAACCGAAATCCGTGATGATGGAGGCGGTGTCGGACCTGCTCATTTCGGCGTTGGTTGGGTTGTTTTCCTCTTTTTTCATGCCGAAGAGACGGATACAACTGACTTAAATCACCGGACTTTTAGGGAAGGACAAGGAAAAGCTGTCGAGCAAATCTTTATAGCTGTTGTACTTGGCCGGATTGCGGAAGTCTGCCTCGTCCTTGATCTCCAGTGTCACGTAGTAAATCCTTGTGCCGCTCTGGTAGGCTCTCTCTTCATTGATTCCGCCGTCGTCCCCTTTGGAAATCAGCCGAGCGTACGGCTGCGTAGGATCGTTGACGTATCCTTTGGACAATACCGGATATTCCGTCGAGTCTGCGAGTCTTGTGAGCAGACCGTTTCCTGACAGGTTTTCCGGCTGCCCGTCCACGATGTAGACGTACAGCCGATACGCTTCCTTGGCATCGCTGAAGCTGACGAAGTCTCCCTGGAAGCTCTGGGCATTTTTGATCAACCCTGTCGGATACTTCATGTGCCAGCCGTAATAGCTGTCGCCAATCAGCGTCTTCCCAATGTCGCTGTCCAGAGAGACATCTGTCCGGGCGACCTCCTCCTGCTTGGTTCCGACCAGGCTGACGTCCTTTGTCTTGGCGTCCGTCGTGACCGCAATGCCCATGACCTGGTTCAACAGCGTGAGCGGCACCATCGTCTTGCCGTTTTTCACCTCGGGCGAAGCCGTCAGCGTCGTCTCCCTTCCGTTGATCCACGCCTGCTTGCTGCCTGCCTTCAGCTTGATGACCTTGCCGTTGTAGGACATTTCAATCATCTGATTCTGGCTGTCGTACTGCAAGGTGGCGCCAAAAGCGGCCGTCAGCAGACTGAGCGGAATCATCGTCGTTCCCTGGGACACGTAAGGCTGCTCGATCGCGATTGCCTGCCCGTTGACGTTTGCCTGGGCGGCGTTCAATTGGAGCTTTACTTCCACGCTTCTGTCAGAATGCTCCGCCGCCGATACCGACTGATTCGTCAGCAGGGCCGCCGACAGAGCAGCTGTCACGCAAAGCATTTGCCATTTCCTCTGAATCATCCGACTCTTCCCCCATCCTTTTCCTTGCTACGGTTTCGTCGCGAACGTCACTTTGCGCTTGATCAAGTCGCCTCCCGACTGCGCGACGATTTCCACCGTCTGCCCGGGCAAGTACCGCTTGAGCAGCTCGTTGAACTCGACGACCGTCGTGAACGGTACCTGGTTGACCGAATAAATGACATCTCCTGTCTGAAAGCCCGCCTTCTCTGCCGGAGAACCCGGGTCCACCCTGACCACCCGCAAAGGCTCCTTGGTCGGCAGTCCCACGACTGCTGCCCAGCTTTCCTCCAGCTCCGCACCCAAGTAAGGCCGGTTTACTTTCCCATATGTAAAAAAGTGGCTCATGACGTACTGGGCGGTGTCAGCCGGGATAGCGAAGCTCAAATTGTCGATCCCCACCGAGACGAATTTGAGCGAATTGATCCCGACTACTTCTCCCTTGAGATTGACGAGCGGTCCCCCGCTATTTCCAGGATTGATGGAAGCATCGGTTTGAATCAGGCGGTAGGTCGAGTTGACGGAACGGTCGACTCCGCTGATGATCCCCGCCGATGCCGAATTGCGAAGCGAGACCGAAATCGGCGTCCCGATCGCCACCACGGTTTCCCCTACCTTGATGGAATAATTGGGAGCGAAGGTGGCTGGCGATAGTCCCGTAGCAGCAATTTTCACCAAGGCCAAGTCGCTCTCCTCGTCCATATTGGTCACCGTCCCGGCGAACTGACGGCCGTCGACCGTGATGACGGTCAAGCTGTCCATCTCTTTTACGACATGCGCATTCGTCAGGATCCAGCCGTCAGCCTTGACTACCAAGCCCGTCCCATGCGCCAGATTGAAGCGGTTGTCTCTCGCAGCTCCTCTCCCGTCTGGCTTCCCCACGATCGCGACAACACTCGGCGACACGCGGGCGATGACACCGGGAATGTCCGTCTGTGCGGCGGTCAAAGCTGGCTTCGTTGCCGGAGCAGGCGTTTTGGCCGGCCCAGCCGCATGGGCCCACGGAGCACAGACGCTTGCGGCCGCGAGGGCAATTAGCCCTCCTGCCAGCAGGCATTTTTGTCTCTTCATCTTCAACATCCCCCACCGGTTTCTTTCACTACCATCCGTATACTGCCTGCTTTTCATAGCAAATGGGCCGCTCATCTCACAGAGGCGACCTGTCTCCTCCTGATGCTGACGTTCTCACCGCTTCCCTCTTCGTTTCATATTCTGATGATAAACAAGATTTCCGCTTGGGAGGTTTCACATGATTCATGCCCTACTGGAAAAAGCATTCGGCTCCCTGTCTTCTCCTACCCCTGCTGAGCTCGGATCGGCCCTGGTCTCGCTCCCGCTCAGCCTCGACACGATCATCCCGTACCTTCCGCAGCCGGCGGACCTTCCCTATGGACGCAAGGTTTTGCTCGCCACGGAACACGTTGAAATCGTCCTCATCCTGCTGCCTCCCGCCCAGGAGTCGGCTCCCCATAATCACGGCCAGTCGTTTGGCTGGGAATGGATCCTTTCCGGGGATCTTACCAACGTCATCTATACGCTTTCCGAAGACGGGCTACGCCCGGAACAAGCCTTCACGGTCGGCGCGGGAGAAAGCTGCTTCGTCGCTCCCGGAGAAATTCACGCCATCGCGAACCGCGGAGATGTCCCGGTCGTCTCCCTCAACGCCTATTCACCGCCGCTGCGCCACTGCCGGCAATTCCAAGCAGAGCAGAAGGGTACTCCTATAATTTAACATATGTGCCTGTTATTCCTTCCATGTCTGCGAACTGCCAAGCTGTATTTCGAACACGTATCTGCTCCCCCGTCTCAGCTCTGCCAAGAAAGAAAAACTCCCCGCTGACCGGTACCCGGTTTCATCCCAGCAGATGAACACCAGCACCCAGTCAAAGGGGAGCTCTTTTTGATTCCCTATTTCTTTTTCACAGTGATGGTCCAGGACGCATCATCCAGTTGTTCGTAGCGTGTAATGGAGTGGCCTGCTTCCGCTGCCCACCGCGGGATGCTCTCGGTCGCCTGCGTGCAGTCGAAATCGATGACCAGCTCATCGCCGCTGCTGAGCGTCTCCATCTTTTCTTTGGCCTCAATCAAAGGAAAGGGACATACCATTCCCAGCACTTCCAGTTTGTGTTGCATTTGCGATTCCTCCTAAGCGGTTGTCATGCTTGCGCTCTGCAGCTTTTTCGCCTGAACGCGCGGACGTACGTACACGAAATACGAAGCCGTCCACGTACCCAGTATGATGAAAAGCAGCGATACCCAGCCTTGCCATGTCATCATCGCGGTCATGACCAGCCCGTTTCCGATCGAGCAGCCGCCCGCCAGGCTGGCGCCAAAGCCCATCAGGATCCCGCCCGAGAAGCTGGAAACGGCGGTCTTGGCATCGGGAGCGCGGAAGCGAAACTCGCGGCTCGCCTTGGCAGCGAAAAAGGATCCCAGCAGAATCCCCAGGACGAGGAACACGCCCCAGTTTACGTACTTCTCGCTGTTTCCCGTGACGATGTACTGCAAAATGTTGGCGGACGGCGTCGTGATCCCCAGCCCGGACATGCGCCCGGTCGCCTCGCTCAAGGGCCAGGCCAAAAGGGCGATGAGCCCGACGAGAACAGCCGTCGCAAAAGGATGCCAGCGCTTTTCAAACAGCAGGTGAGATAGTCCGCTTCGCTTTCGCGGCAACGACGGAATCGGCACCTTTGGCTTTCGCAAGTGACGAACGGCCAGGTAAAGCGTGATGGCCGCAAGCAAGATGATGAACGGCCACACCGAGAGGCCGAACGTCGCCGGAATCGAATTGGTCGGCAATGCGTACTGTTTGAACGCGTCGTTGATCGGCACCAATACTCCGCTTTTCATGACTGCGCTCATCAGCATGTAAGCAAACAATGCGATCCAGCTGCCGATCAATCCTTCACCTGCACGATACCACGTTCCCGTCGCGCATCCGCCTGCCAGCACGATCCCGATCCCAAACACGAACGAGCCCACGATTGTGCCCAGCCAGGAAAACGTGCCCGCTTTAAACTGGAGCAGTCCCATTTGAATCAGGGCAAACACGCCAATGCTCTGAATGGCAATGGCGATCAACAGTGCATAAAACATGCGGTAATCCTTGCTCAAAAACATATCCCGGAAGCCGCCGGTCAAACAAAAGCGTCCCCGCTGCATCACGAAGCCGAGCAACGCTCCGCACAATAACCCTGTGAAGATCATTTGTCCCAACATGTTTGTTTCACCTCTATAATTCCGACTAAACTCATGAATAATTAATGTTTTTCATTTTAGCACAAGTACAGTGGGAGTCAACAGTTAATTCCGACAGCCTGACCAGGCATTAAACCATCAAATGCTCTCCGATTTCTCGCAAAACAGAAGGCACATCGCCGGTAAAACGGGATGTGCCTTCATGCAAAACGGTATAATTCCTACTATGATTACAGGCTTTCGGTAATTTCCGAGAGTTCGTCCGCCGAGCTGGCTACTTGTGCGACTGCCTGATTCATATCTTCCATGACCTTGAAGAAGTTTTCCAGCTCTTTTTGAATTTTGGCGCTTTGTTCTTTTCCTTCCATGACGGCTGTCATGATGCCTTCGAAAAAGGCGTTGGTCTCCTCGGTCATCGTCGTGCTGGAAAGAACCAGCGACTGGATCTCTCCCACGACCGTCGACAGGGCGCTGGTCTGCTGATTGGTCTTTTCGATCAGTTCTCTCACGCCGAAAACCGACTGCTTCGTCTGCTCCGCCAGCTTGCGCACCTCATCGGCTACCACCGCGAAGCCGCGGCCCTGCTCGCCTGCCCGGGCCGCTTCGATAGCGGCGTTCAATGCCAGCAGATTCGTCTGTTCCGCAATGGCGGTCACGACATTGACGATGCCGCGTATTTTTTCCGCATTTTCTTCAAGGGCGCCCATTTCTTCCGCGATCTGCTTTGCACTGGTCTGAATCAGCTCCATCTGCACCTGCTGCTTCTCCAGCTTCTCCTTGCCCTCCTGAGAGAGCTGATGCGCCTTGTTTGAGAAATTCGTTCCGTTCTCCGCGAAGCGAAGCACTTCCCGCGACTGTTCGGTCAGTTGCTCTACCGAAGCGCTGTTTTGCTCGGATACTGCTGCGAGCTCATGCGCCGAGTTGGCCAGCAGGGAGCGAAGCTCATCCTTTTTCTCCTGATCAAGTCGGCGCAGCCGCTCGTGCTCCTTCTCGTATTCTTCCAGGACGATCTGCTGCTCGATATTGAGGATCTTGGTCACCGCCTGAACCGCATGGACGAATTCCTGCTTGTCCGGAATGCTCTGATGGAGGAGATCCATGATCGAGATCAGCAGGTTTTGGAAGGCACACATGTACCATTTCGGCTCCAGCCCGATGCGCATGTGAATGACGGCGATCCGGCTGCGCTGCTCGTAATAGTCCCGGTCGATTTTCCCGCTGAACATCTCCTGAATGTGGCGATTCAGCGTCTGCTTGAGCCTGTCGATACTGCTGTGCTTCTCGACGATGGACATGAGCAGCTGTTCTTTCTCGATATTTCCATAAAAAAAATCGACTATTTTGTCAATATTTCGAATGATCAATGGCTGAAGCGCTTTTACGACAGTCAAATCTTGCTCTGTCAGCCGAATTTGGGACAGCTGCTTCGCCAATTGAGACCCCGAATCGATATGCACTTCTCCCTTGTCCTTGCTGTCTCGAAAAAAAGATTCGTTTTTCGCTTTTCCTTTGAAACCGAACAAACTGGAAATCGGGCTTGTACTCATTGGGCGGACTCCTTCTTATGAATGGGTATTCAGCGTAGTTCTCATCGTACTATACTATAAATTTTTCCAAATGGGTATATCCATTGGTTTTTCTCTATATTCCCAATGCCAGCGCTGTGTAAACAGACGGCATGCTTCCTTGAAACCATGCAAGAAGGCCGCACCTGTTTGCTGCCGGACAGATACAGCCTCCCGCTCCCCATTCCGCTTGCTTTTTTCCTGGATTCTATCGCTGCGCTTTTTTCACCGTGACACGCTCCAGCTTCCAACCGTTGTTTTCCCATTTCCACGTCGATTCCACGTAGGCGATTGTGTCGGCATTGTATACCCCGCTCACCCTCTGTACGCCATTGAGTTCGCAGGTGCCGTCCGGACGCTCGACCGGTTTCAAGACGCTGAAGGCATTCGGCATCACCTCGACTGGCTGCTGCAGCTTTCCGTTTTTGTAGATGCCGTCTTTTTCATAGATGTCTTTCCGATCGCTCAGGTCCAACACGACGTTTTGATTCGCCTCCTTGACTGTCAGCCGAACCTTGTAGCCGTCCTGATAGGAGCCGGAGATGGTCAGCGGTTGGGGTACGGACAGCACCGCCGGAATGTGTTCCTTGTCCGAGAACAGATAGTAGTCGGATGTTCCCGAGCTGCCTCCCGTAGGCGCCTGAAGCAGGATTTGCTTGGTCCTGTTTCCTGTAAAATCGCAAAAATAGAGCTCCGGCTGATAGCCTCCATACGTCGCTTGAAAAAAGGTCGCCCTCTTCTTCACCGGGTCCTGCACCATCACCTTGAGCTGATCGTAATACGGACTGCCCGGGGCAAAACGTTTGCCCAAAAGCGTAATCAGTTCCGGCTTGCCGTCGCCCGTCACATCCTCCCTCGCCACCTTTACTTCCTCGTAAATGATCGGAGCGGGAGCGATTTGACCTGCCTGCGGAGGCGGTACCGACACCCCGGAGCTCCCCGCTCCGAATCCCCAAACCAGGCTCCCCAAAATGCCGATCCACTTGCTTGCCCACATATGTAGATTCCACCTTTCGATTTTTGCTGGCATTCCTAGTATGCAAAAAAACAGCTCCGTCAAGCCGAAAGGGCCGAAGCGAAGCTGTTTTGATCTGCCGTACCGGAGTTGCCTGGCAGGACATCGGGTGGGCAAACAAATTTATCTGGCTACTTTCTCCACGTTCACGCGGCCGGAGAAAAACGTCGCTCCGCCTCCCATGTCCGCGATGCGATCGGGGGTAAGAACATTCACGTGATGCTTGGCGCCCGGCTTGTCGGCCCAAAGTCCCTGGCTCACCACGACGCCTTTCAATACGCTTTCCCCTACGGATGCCGTCAGCTCGCACTCTCCGCGATCATTCCACACCCGCACCAAATCTCCGTCCGCGATGCCGGATGCCTGTGCGTCGGCCGCATTCATATACAAGCGCGGAAACTTTTCCAGCTGTACGTGTTTTGCGTTGTTCGAGAAAGTCGAATTGAGGAAGTTGTGATTCGGCCCTGGCACGTACTGATACGGATAGCTGCTTTCCACGACCAGCGGTGTGTACGTCGGCAAAGGCGGGTAGCCGAGCGCCTCGAGCTGCTTGGAATACAGCTCGATTTTTCCGCTGGGGGTCGGCAGCTGCTCAAAGAAACGCTTGTCGACAGCGGCTTTGAGGTAATTTTTTTCGACCAGCTCCTCATAAGAAATCGAGGCGAGGAACGGATTGGCCGGAAAGTCCAGAGCCTGGCGAATCATGTCCTCTTCTGTATCGTCGAACATCTCGTCCTCGAAGCCCATGCCCTTTGCCAGCAAGCGGAAGACTTCCACGTTTGACTTGCTCTCCCCGTGCGGAGCGATCACCGGCTTTTGGAGCTGCATGTAATGATGCCAGTACGACGTGTAAAAGTCCGTATTTTCAAAGGCGGAGGTCGCCGGTAGCACGATGTCGGCGTAGGCCGCCGTTTCCGTCAAAAACAGGTCGTGCACGACGGTGAACAGGTCTTCCCTCTCCAACCCCTTTCTCACCTTGTTACCTTCCGGTGCGACCAGCGCCGGATTGCTGCTGTACACGTACAGGGAGCGAATCGGCGGATCCAGCTGCAGCAGGGCAGTGCCGATCGCATTCATGTTGACCCGGCGCGTCTGCTTGTTCGCTAGCACATCCGGGCGTTGCAGCGCCTGCTTGTTGTGTTCCAGAAATCCTTTGTTTCCTTTCATGCCTCCTCCGCCCGACACGAGCCATTGACCGGTCAAGGCAGGCAGACAAGCGATCGTCCGTACGCACATCCCGCCGTTGTCATGGTGCTGCAAGCCATTGCCGATGCGCACCAGGGAGGGCGAGGTCGTGCCGTACAGCCGCGCCAGGCGGTAAATATCCTCGGCAGGCACGCCCGTAATGGCCGAGACGGTGGAAGGATCGTATTGCTTGACGTGTTCGCGGAGCTCCTCGTGTCCGACGGTGTACGTCTCGAGAAACGCGCTATCGACCATGTTTTCCGCAAAGAGGATGTGCATGATGCCCAGCGCCAGCGCTGTATCCGTCCCGGGCAATACGGGTATGAACCAGTCGGCCCAACGTCCCGTCTGGTTTTTGTGACAGTCGATCACAACGATTTGCGCGCCGTTTTTGCGGGCTTTTTCGGCCAGCATGACCTGGTGCATGTTCGTGCTTACGGCGTTGATTCCCCACATGATGAACAGCTTGGTGTGAACGGTCTCTTCCGGGTCTGTGCCGTAATTGGCCCCCATCGTATAGTTGTATCCCACGCCACCTGCCGCATTGCAGATCGTCCGCTCCAGGCGGCTCGCCCCCAGACGGTGGAAAAACCGAAGATCCATCGATTCTGCATTGAGCCTGCCCATGTTGCCGTAAAAGCTGTACGGCAAAATGCTCTCGGGTCCGTATGCAGAAACAAGCTGCTTCCAATGGAAGGTGATGGTCTCGATGGCTTCGTCCCAGCTGATCGGCTCAAACCGGCCCTCGCCTTTGACTCCGACGCGCTTCAGCGGCTGGGTGAGCCTTTTCGGGTCGTAGATTCTTTCCGCCATATGGCGAACTTTGTTGCAAATGCTTCCCTGTGTCACCGGATGGTTGGGATCTCCCTCCACCTTGACGATTTTCCCGTCCTTTTTATGCACCAGCAGTCCGCATTGATCGGGACAATCCAGTGAGCACACCGAGGGGAATACTCCGTTTGGTTGATCCACGTATGATTTCATCGCTCGTCTCCTCCCAGGTTCGATGCCAGACAGTATTTTCTCTCTTTTCTCACTTTAACACATGTGGAAGGGAGCTGCATGACCACAAATGATTGCCTGCAAAAGGAAAACTCCGCCAAAAATGCAGGCTCGCACTCCTGGCAGAGTATCCCGTTCTTTCTCACTTCGTTACTGATCCACCGCGTGTCGTTTCGGCAGACCTTCCAGCGCCCCCGGATTCATCAGGCTCGACGTATCTCCCAGCGCCTCGCCCAAATACCGCTGCTTGATCAGACGGCGCATGATTTTTTGCGTGCGCGTCTTCGGCAGATCCGCGACCACGTGAATCTCAGCCGGTTCGTACGGCTTGCCCAAAGCATTCGTCACATGCCGTTTGAGATCGCTCGCATCTATGCTCTCCCCTGGCTTTTGGACGATGAACAGCGCGATTTCCTCGCCCCTCACCGCATGGGGGACGCCGATCGCCGCCGCTTCCAGTACCCCTGGATACTGGTTGACCACGTCTTCCAGCTCGCCGGGTCCCGTCCTTCTGCCCGATACCTTGATCACGTCGTCGGCACGCCCGTGATGGAACCAATACCCTTCCTCATCCACCATGACCATGTCTCCCTGCCACCACATGTGCTCTCCCAACGGAAAATACGTGTCCAGGTAGCGCTGCCGATTTTTCCAGAACCCGCGCGTCTGCGCCGGCTGCGGCACGGTGAAGACCAGATACCCCTGCTTGCCGGCCGGCACCGGATAGCCCTCTTCGTCCACGACCCTCGCCCCTACCGCCGGCGTCGCCCCCAGGCATGTCGCCTTTTGCGGCGTGATGCAGGTCGAGGACAAAATTTCCGCAAACACTTCGGTGCCCCCGCTCCCGTTTATGATCGGCGCCCTTCCGTCCGTCCACGACAAATACCACGTCCACGTCTCTTCGTCGATCGGCTAACCCGTGTGCCCCAAAATGCGGAGCGAGGAGAGGTCGGCAGCCTTCCGCGCGGATTCTCCGTACGTTTTCAGCATCCGCAGCGCCGTCGCCGGTGCACCGAATACCGACACCTTGTACTTGTCGATGATCTCGTACAACCGGCCTGGGTGAGGGAACATCGGGCTGCCTTCGTAAATCAGGAATGGTGCCGCGACGCTGTGCGCGGAGAAGAGCGGCAGCTGTCCCATCATCCAGCCGAAGTCGGTGACCATCGTAAACAGATCGTCGGGATGCGTATCGTACACGAACATCCCTACCTCGGCCGTCTTCACCGCAATCCCGCCGTGCACATGAACGATCCCTTTGGGGCTGCCCGTCGTCCCGGACGAATAGCTGACCATGCAGGGCTCCTCCGCATCTGTCTCTACCGTCTCGTACTGATCCGAAGCCGCCTCCATGACCTCATTCCAGTGCCAGTCGCGTCCAGGCGCAAGCACCGCCTTCCCTCCCAGACGTGCCGCGACGACGACGCTCTGCACCGAGGGCGAGGTCTCCAGCGCTTTGTCCAGCACATGCTTCAGCAGTACCTGCTGTCCCCCGCGGTAAAATCCGTCAGCCGTCACGACCGCCCTGGCTTCCACATCCCGCAGCCGCACGGCCACCGCCTCCGGTCCGAACCCGGAAAAAAGGGGTACCGCGACCGCACCTGCCTTGTATATGCCGTAGAGGGCGATGACGGTCTCCGCAATCATCGGCATGTAGATAGCGACGCGATCTCCCCGCGCTACGCCGAGACTGCCGAGGACGTTCGCGAAACGATTCGCCTGCGCTTGCAGCTGTCGGAACGTAAACCGCACCTCTTCTCCCGCCTCGCCCTCCCAGAGCAGCGCCGGACGATCGGCCGCCGCCTCGCTTTGCGCCCATTTGTCCAGGAAATTATGAACGAGGTTGATCTTTCCCCCAACGAACCACTGCGGCCACGGCAGCCCGCCGGAGACGTCCACCACGGCGCTGTATGGCTTGGCAAACTCGATGTTGGCAAAACGGATGAACGCATCCCAGAACCAGCTTACGTCTTCTTCCGATCGGCGCAGCAGCGTCTCGTAATCAGCGATCCGCTCCTGCTCCATGAAGCGCCAAAGATTGCTGGTTTCGCGCTGTTCTTGCGAAGGCTCCCACACTACATTGCGTGTCCGCATCATTCATTTCCCCTCCACCTGATTCGAAATGATCTGAAAGCGCTTACCTTTCCATTATTTTCAACTGCTTGCTATTCTTCTGTCAATAGCGGACGGGATCGGGTACCTTTGCACGCAGACCTCTTCTTGGTCTGTATGGTAAAATCAACTAGATGTTTTTCGGAAAATGAGGGACACTATGTCCCGTCCGGCTCTCTATTCAAATAGACGAGCTGACGGTCATACGTATGAGAGGAGAGCAACGGAAGGGGTGACCTGCGAATGGACACGCCAGACCAAAAGCCGGTGGCAAAGCAGCCTCCCAGCCGCCAGGCGCTTCGAAGTGCCTATGAGCTGATTCTCGCCCGCATATGGCCGCGCATGAAAGACAACCAATCTACCTGCAGGAGAATCGACAATGATGAAGATTCGCTTGATCCAAAACGGATTGATCACAGAGATTGACGACGTGGAGGAAGCCGCTTCGGCTCCCAACAATGGATTTTTCTGGATCGATGCTACTCCGTTCGACCTCGATGTGCTGCAGCCCTTGTTCGGCTTGCACCATCTGGCCGTCGAGGACTGCATCGACGAGGAGGAGCAGCGCCCCAAGCTGCAAATATACAACGACCACTACTTTCTGGTCATCAACGGAATCGCTTTTCACGACCAGGACATTTTTTTGCGGGAGATCAATGTGTTCATCGGCAGCCATACGATCATCACCGTCACGAAGCAGGAAGCACCTGAATTCGCGGCGATGTTCCCCATCCTGCGCGAAAAGGAGGTAAACCGCCCCGATGAGTTCCTGTATCATCTGGTCGATCAGATCGTGGACCGCTACTTCGATGTGATCGAGAAAATCGAAGACTTGATCGAAGACCTGGAAGAGCAGATCCTGATGAATACGCGCAAGTCCCAGCTGGGCCAGATCATCGGGCTGCGCAGCGAAATTTTGTATGCCCGCAAGATGCTGCTGCCGCAGCGTGACCTGATCGAAGCCCTGCATCGAAAGGAGCTTCCCTTGATCCATCCGTCCATGCAGAAGTACTTCGGAGATATTTGGGAGGACTCCGCGAAAGTCGTGGAAAGCTTTGAGACGTTTCGCGAGCTCATCGCGAACTTGCGGGAAGCGTACCAGTCCTCCCTCGCTGGACGGGCCAACGACATCATGCGTGTCTTTACAGCGCTGACGACCATCTTCATGCCGCTGACCATCGTGACCGGCATTTACGGAATGAACTTTGAAAACATGCCGGAGCTGCACAGCCGCTACGGCTATTACATCGTGCTGGGGGTCATGGCGATGATCGGAGTGACGATGTACGTCATCTTCAAAAAGAAAGAATGGCTGTAGCGTCACAGGACGTGCGATCAGACAAGGTCGTCGCAGGAGGTGATCATGAGCGACAGCTTTTTGGACAAGTCGCACTCGTATGGCTGAGCCAATTCCTGTCCGTCTTCATCCACGAGAATGCGGATGATCGGACGGCTGGGCATCCCCTTGTTCGAATCCACGATAACCCCTGCCGCACCGGTATTCAGCGTGACGCTCAGTCCGATCGGATAAAGCGCGATGGTATCCCGCAAAGCCTCTACATACTTCTGGTCGAACAGCCTGTCCGAGCCGGAGAACAGAATCTCCATCGCCTCATGCGGGAGCATCCCTGGCCGGTACACCCGTCGGGACGTCAAGGCGTCAAACACATCCGCGACGGCCATCAGACGCCCGAACGGATGGATTTCTTCCTTTTTCAACTGGCGGGGATAGCCGGAGCCGTCCCAACGCTCGTGGTGCTGAAAGGCGCAATGGGCGGCAAGCAGCGGGATATCGTCTTGACGGCGCAGCATTTCGAATCCGATTTCGGTATGCTTTTTCATCAATTCGTATTCTTCCGCCGTCAAACTGCCCGGCTTTTTCAGGATGGTATCGGGAATGTGAATCTTGCCTATGTCATGCAGCATGCCGCCGATGCTGATCTCCAGCACATCTTTATCCGAACAGCCGGTTTTGATGGCGAGGGCGGTGCTGTACAATGCCACGTTGAAAGAATGCGTGAAGATGTAATTGTCAAAAGCGCATGCGTCCGCCAGCAAATTCATCGCGGAACGGGAAGCGCCAAGCTCGTCGGCTACGGCAGCCATCACCTGGGACAGCCTGCGTCCGAAAGCCTTGTCCGAAAAAATCTGCTGCCACTTTTGCGGAAAGTCATTGACTGAGCGAAAAGCCTCGTGGATGATAGACATCGCCGCTCTGCGCGTACTCTCGGAAATGACGTTCTCCACCATGATATCGTCTGTCCGTTTATCCTGAATGTACAGACTGGAGATATTTTTGTTTTTCAGCCTTTCAATCATTCGCTGGGTCAGCTCTACACCTGCCCCAACGAGAACCGTTCCGTTTTCCGAAAAAATGGAACGTGCCAGCGTGTCGCCGGGCTGGCATTTTTGAATGGATTTCAGTCTCATTTCCAACATTCGCCTTTCCTCAGGGTACCCTTATTATAGCGTGATTCGACGTGATTCTACATGGTTATTTTTTTGCCGTGTTCAAACTGCAAAACGCCTTTGCCGCAATCGACAAAGGCGTTTTTTGCTTGCGTATCCCTGGGAAAACTTACAGCATTTTGACAACGGCATCCCGTCCGAGCATCCCGGCCGTAATCCCGTGCTTTTCCGCCGTTGTGGTCACCGATTCCAGCGGCGCATCCAACAGCTCCTGAATCGTCTTCACCCCAACGGCTCGCCCCGCCAAAATCTCCCGGCTGGCGAGCCGTTCATTCAAGAGGCCTACATCCAAGGCCCCGCACATGATATAGCCGTTGTCTGTCGTCACAGCGAGCAGAGTTGTCTTCGGAAGGCGGACTGTCACCGCGATCGCCGTACCTTCCGGAAAATGAACAGGCACTACCTCGACCATTCGCGAACCCTCCTTTTTCTTTCCAGTCTTGGCGTTACCATCCTATGACATGGAAAAGAAATGTGTGTTTGCGCAAGGTCAGTGTACCAGGGCCGAGGGAGAGCGTTCCTCCTCCATCGCTACCTTGCGCTTCATGACCTCGATCATATAAGTCGCCAGCATGTGGAACAGCTCTTCTCCGTCCATCTCATCGATCAGATCGAGCAGGTCCTCTCGCGAATGCTCTTCCAGGATGCCGACGACAATCGCGGTGATGTCCTCTTCCGCACCGTTGAAATGGCCTTTGTACAATTCGTACAGTTCGTCGATAAACCGCATCGTTCGCTCCCCCCTCCCCGTTAGCATGCCCAACATTCCCTCATTCAGGATGGAGTCACCCTTTCCCATCTAGGAGAAAAGGAACGCTTTACAAGCGCCTGATCGCTCACCGTTTTGGCCACCACTTCCCTCAGCATCTGCGGAAGGAAAAACTGGATGCGGCTCCCTTTCAGCAGGTCGGGGAAGAGCCGGTTGTACATGAACATATCGACGGTCCCGACCCGGTATTCCTGCTTCAAATCCAGCGGCCGTTCATTCACCTCGATCTGGACGATGCGGGGACTTTCCCCGTCGACGTAGCGGATATGCAGTCCATCCACGCCCATCCAGCCCTCGATCTTTCCGCGAAAGCCGCAGCCTCTGAGCTCTCGCCTAACCGTCTCCGGCTGGATCGCCTGCTCGAGGACCCGCATCAGCTGCTCTCCCGTCAGGGTGACCGCGCATGCGGTGATCGGGTGAGGCAGGCTGTTCAGCAAATCGGCGAACGACACCTCCCCCTGGCGCAGGTCAGACAGAAGCAAACCGCCATTGGCCAAACCGATCTGGGCCCCGGTCCAGCTCCGTATGCTTGCCGCGAGAAACGAGCCGAACGGCGTCTCCTGCGTCCAATCCGCCTGAAGGTCGCACGCCAGACGGCCGACGGGACGCAGCAGCGCGTCCTTGGCGGCTTGCTGCTGCTCCTGCAAAAACGCGGCCAGCTCTTCGTCCGGCGGAAAATCCGCGGTCGCAAACAGCTCTGCGCGAACATCCGCCACCCGCCTGGCTGAGCGATCCCAGACAAGGCGTACGTGGCCGACATGTTGCCCGAATTTTCCGGTCTGGGCGATCAGCGTTTGTCCGACCCGCTCCCCGTTTGGCAAGGTATGGTGCGTATGTGCTCCGAGGATGACATCCAGTCCCTCTATTTCGGCAGCCAGACGGCAGTCGGACTGGTACCCCAGGTGGGACAAGAGGACGATGACATCCACCTGATCGCGCAAAACGGCGACCTGCTCGCGGATGAGGGACAGCGGCTCGCGGATGTCCCAGCCCATGCTGTTGTAGGACGGTGTAAAAGGTATCGTGACGCCCAGCAGCGCCACTCGCAGATCCTGCCATATATGGATGGCATACGGTACTGCCCATTTCGGCGTTTCGCCGGATTGCGGCTCCCGCAAATTGCCCGCGATTACCGTGAAGGCAGCCTTTTCGTACAGGCTGTCCAGTCTGTCCTTGGAGAGCGTGACACCCTCGTTGTTGCCGATCGTCACATACTCATAGCCGCTCTTGTTCATCACCTCGACATTGACTTTCCCGTAGCTCGCTTCGGATTTGATGTCCATGCGGTCTACATGATCGCCAATGTCAACTGTCAGCACATGCTCGCCCATCCCTTCCCACTTCTCCCGATGCCGGCGAAGGCACGTCGCAATCTGCGGCATCGTCGCAAAGTGGCTGTGCAAATCATTCGTGTGCAGCATGTGCAAGGTACAGGTGTCCGTCACGACTCTCCCCTCCCTCTCTATCCGCGCTTACCCGAGAATGGATTCCCCGATCATTTGGAGCGCGATGCCCAATATGAGCACGCGCAAGACGAGTACGATCGTCCGCCCCTTCATCTTGCTGGCCACAATCGCGCCGAGCTTTCCGCCCGCCCATGCCCCTGGCGCCAGCATGGCCGCGTACAGCCAGTCGACATTGCCGTGCCAGACGTTGGTCACCGAGCCGATCACCGCAGAGCAAAAAATAATGACCATCGATGTCGCTGTGGCGATGTGAGGAGGAAAACGGAACAGCACCATCATCGCCGGCACCATCAGCACTCCGCCTCCCACGCCGAACAGCGAGGAGGTAATCCCGACGAAAAACGCGATCAGGATCGCACTCCATCTGCTGTAGCCGTATTCGTATTCGTTCCCCTCATGGTCGACAAAATGGCGTTTGATGGGCCATTGGATATTCTTCGGCGCCAGTTTATCCTTGACCATCATCACCACGAACATCAGCAGCTGAAATAGACCGAACAGCAGCGTAAAACCACTTAATGGTAGTAATTTATTTAGGTAGACACCCACAATAGCACCTGGGGCACTGCCGATAAAAAACAGCATGGCGCTTTGCACGTCGACCTTCTTCTGCTTCAAGTACGAAATCGACGATGACAGCGCCGTCACACCGATGACGATCAGCGATGTGGCGGCCGCGACCTGCGGCGTCATGGAGCCTGGCTCGTAGGCGTTGGCAAAAAACAGAAGCGCCGGGACGAAAAAAATGCCCCCGCCCAAACCGGCGATGCTGCCGATTACCCCCGCTGCCACACCGATCAACAGGAACAAAACAGCGATTGCTGCGAGCATAACAAGACCTTCTTTCTCCATCGATCGCGGCATGCCATAGGAAGGCGAGGCCGCTTTGCGCGTTCAAAACAATTCCATCTGCTGCGGATTCAATCCGCTGGGGCGCACGCCGAGCATGTCCGAAAATTGCTTCGCATTTGCAGCGGCATCGCCCCCAGAGTTATTGTTGAACAAAATACACACTTCATCCGCCTCCTTGGCGATCTGTCTGATTCGCGGGACCCACTCGGCCAGCTCCTCCTCGGAGTAGCGGTACAAGTAACGTACATCCCGCCAGTTCTGACCTTCGCCCGGATCTCTCCAGCCAGCGCGGTTGCGCCCGTGAAATCGGACGAGGGAGAGCGTCGTCTGGGCTACGGCCGTGACGATCGGCACGCAGCCGTCGCCTACCTGCGGCTCGTCGCACACGACATGTGTCGCTTCCAGCTGGCGCAAAAAGTCCAGCGTGCGCTCCCGGTATTTATCGTCAAACCAGCTGCGGTGCCGAAACTCTACCGCAAATGGGTACCCGGACAAAGCCTGCCTGCACGCCTGGACGTACTGGACGTTTTCCCTCGTGCATGCAAACCACGGCGGGTATTGAAAGAGCAGCGTCTTGAGCTTGCCCGCTTCGACGAGCGGCTGTATGCTCTCGGCAAACTGACGAAACAGCGCTCTTCGATCCGCGTGGGCGTCTCCCCGCTGGTGTCCGGTCATCGCCTGATAGGCTTTGACGATAAAGCCAAAACGATCCGGCGTATCCCGGACCCATGCTTCATAATTGCGTTGTGGTAAAATGGCGTAAAAGGAGCTGTCTACCTCCACAATCGGAAAGTGGCTCGCGTAGACGGAAAGCTTGTCGCGGTTTTTGACCCCTTGCTTGTACAGCTCGTGTTGGTCTCCCCAGCCGCATACTCCTATCTGGATCGTGCTCATCGTCCTGAAACCTCCAGGCTCATTATGAATAAAGAAAACGGAGGACTCCCCATGAATCCACGCTGGTTGGGCGAACCCTTTGCGTTTAAGGATAACAAATTATGCTTGGCCCGAAAAGTGCACAAACGCCTCCTGGCAGAAGCCCAAGAGGCGTTTCCGTACGAGTATTCCGCTTTGCTGACGGGACGGGGGACGATCATTACCGGCCACATTCCCATGTCTTCAGCCGGGAAATCCTTGCACACTTTTACGTGGGACGGCGCCGCCTTCCTGAAGGCGTTGACCACCATCCGCGAAAGCGATCTCCAGTGGCTCGGCGTGCTGCATTCGCACCCGAGCTCTCCCCCGATTCCGTCCAGACGCGACAGCGACGAGTGGCATTATCCATCGCTCAGCTACTGGATCGTCAGCCTGGCATCCAGTCAGCCGCAGTGGCGCGTATATCAGTGGCAGAATGGAGCATTCGAAGCGAGATCCTATACGGTAGTCGACGCTACCTGAGCCGCCTGGGCGGACAGCTCTTCCTCGCAACCAAAAAACTCCTGATACAGGGCGATGACGGCTCGCTCGGCCTCTTCCGCCTTGACTCCGAACATCATGCTGACCTCGGACGAGCCTTGGTTGATCATCTCCAGATTGATTTTCGCCGCTGCCAGGGCGGTTGCAGCCCGTGCCGTGGTTCCCACCGACTGTCTCATGCCTTCCCCCACGATCATGACCAGCGCGAGGCCGTGCGTCACAGCGACATCGTCGACCGCGAGCTCCCGCCGAATCCGCTCGACGATGCGCTGTTCCTTGTCCTGTGTCAAGTCGCGCTCCCGCAGAATGACGGAAATATTGTCGATTCCGGATGGCGTATGCTCGTACGAGAGGCCTTCCTCTTCCAGAATCTGCAGCAGCTTGCGGCCAAAGCCGATCTCCTTGTTCATCAAATACTTGCTGACGTAAATGCTGCAAAATCCGCTGTCGCTGGCGATGCCGGACACGCGCTTCGTGGATGCGGGTGGTTCGCTGACGATCATCGTGCCGGGCGCGGACGGATTGTTGGTATTTTTGATGCAGACGGGGATGTCGGCCTGATAGGCGGGGATCAGCGCCTCTTCGTGAAATACTCCGAATCCCGAGTACGACAGCTCCCGCATCTCGCGGTAAGTGATTTCCTTCACTTCAACCGGATTTTTGATCAAATTCGGATTGACCACGTACACCGAGTCGACGTCCGTAAAGTTTTCATACACATCGGCCTTGACGGCTGCAGCCAGAATCGAGCCCGTAATGTCGGATCCGCCCCGCGAAAACGTCACCAGCTCCCCCGCTTTTGTATAGCCGAAAAATCCCGGAAACACCGTGATTCCACTCCAGTCCCGAAGCGTGGCCAGCTGTTCGTAGGCTTCCGGCAATACATGGGCGTTGCCTGCCTCGTCGGTGACGAACAGGCCTGCTTCGAGGGGGCTTACGTAGCGGGCTTCCTCACCCAAATGGCGCAGGTAGTGGGCGACGATCTTGGCGCACGTATCTTCCCCCGCCGCTTTGACCGCATCCATGAACCGTTCGGCAGACAGCCCCTGCTGGTTGGAGAGCACGGCTTCCAGCTCCGCTTCTACCTGGTCGCCGACCTCAGCCGGCAGCTGCAGGCCAAGGACGATCTCCCGATAGCGCGAGAAGATCGCTCGTTTTTCGCTCGGTCCCTCCCCTGTTTGCAAATAGCGGTCCGCATAGCCGATCAACAGGTCGGTCACTTTTTCATCCTCTTTGAACCGCTTACCGGGCGCGGACACGACGATCAGGCGTCGCTGCGGATCCGCCTGTACGATCTTGCACACTTTTTTTATTTGTTCTGCATTCGCAAGTGAAGTACCGCCGAATTTTGCAACCTTCATGTTTTCTCCTCCGTCTGCCTATCTCTTCAACCGATCTTTTTACAGGCAAATCTGATACTAGATTAAGGTATCCTCCTTAAAAGCACAAGTGTCTTTTTCAGAAGGACACACCGGTACAGGCACCTCTTTTCGGCAGGCTTGACGCACGGCCGGATAGTTTGCCCCTCTCCTGGCGCATAGTAAGGGGGCGCATGTTACTTTCGTCCTGCAGCATAACCTTCCATAGCCACGAGGTGAAAAAGATGAAAAAGCAGGCTTTGTCCATCTTGATTGGCGTGGCATTGCTCGGCCCGCTGCTGGCGGGATCCGCGCGTGCCCAAATACAGCGGGATCGGGATTATTACGAAACGCGGGGGGAAATCGTCTGGGAGGTGCCTACCCATACAAAGGTCATGGCTCTGACCTTTGACGACGGACCCGATAAGGAATACACCCGCCAGATTGCCGCGCTTCTTAAGCAGTACGATGCGAAGGCGACCTTTTTTGTCGTCGGCTCCCGCGTCAAAGCCCTTCCCGATATTGCCCGCCAGCTGGTGCAGGATCAGCACGAGCTGGCCAATCACACGTACAGCCATCCGGATGTCCGGCGCATTTCCGATGACCGGCTTTTGCAGGAAATGGAGAAAACACAGGAAGCCATCTTCACCACTACAGGGGTAATCCCGCAGCTCTTCCGTCCCCCGGGCGGGTATTACAGCGATGCTGTCGTTCACGTCGCCAAAAAGGCCGGCTATCAAGTCGTCATGTGGTCGTGGCATCAGGACACGCGGGACTGGAGCGATCCGGGTGTGCGCAAAATCGTCAACAAGGTCCTGAACAACGCCCGCAACGGCGACATCGTGCTCTTCCATGACTACGGCGGCAACCGCAGGCAGACGGTACAGGCCCTGCAGCAAATCCTTCCCGAGCTGAAAAAGCGCGGGTACCAGTTTGTGACGGTTTCAGAGATGATGCGGCTGTACGGAAAGACGAAAAAAGTAGGGCAAGGCGACCAAGGGGACGATTGACGCAAAAGAAGCCCCTTCCCGTGTGGAGGGGGCTTTCGCATTCCTTGTCGGATTACTTGTCGGACGACTCTGCTGCGGCAATTTCGAGGTCTGCAGCCGCCATTTTTCCCTGGGACTGCACGCCGGCTGGCGCTCCCGCCGCCGGAGTCGACGCTCCGCCTTTCTGCATGAACTCCGCAATCATTTTGTTCATATCGAGGCCCGACACGTCCTTCAGCATCTCAGGCAGCTGCGCCATCAGCTTGGTGACATTGCCACTCAACCGATTGACGCCGTCTCCCTGGCCTCCGCCCGCGTCGACGATCGTCACCTTGTCGATCGCTTTCATCGGCTCGGCGATTTTTTCGGCCAGCTCCGGAAGCATCTTGGCGATGATGTCGAGTACCGCCGCATGCCCGAATTTTTCGAAGGCTTCCGCCAGTTTTTCCTTCCCTTCCGCTTCCGCCTCCATCTTCAGGCGGGTAACCTCTGCTTCCGCGCTTCCTCGAGCCTTTTCCGCTTCCGCGATCGCCAGACCTTCCAGCCGCTTTTGCTCGGCCATCGCCTTTGCTTCCGCCTCGATTCGGTATTTCACGGCATCCGCCTCACGCAGCTTCTTGGCCTTTTCCGCTTCCGCCGCCTGCTCGACCGAGTAGCGATCGGCATCCGCTTTCTTTTTCACTTCGGCATCATACTGCCGCTCGCGACGAAGAATTTCCTTTTCCTCCAGCTCGATTTCCTTTTGCTTGCGGACGAGGTCGATCTTCATCTCTTCCTCCGTCACCTGCTGCTTGGCTACTGCCTCCTGCAGCTTGTAGGCTTGGTCCGCGCTCGCTTTTGCCTTGTCCTGCTCCTGCTTGAAGGCGGCTACTTTCAGTTCTTTTTCCTTTTCCGCCTCCGCGATGTTTGTCTCTTTCAGCAGCTCAGCCTTGCGCGCTTCCTCTTCAGCCTGGGCCTGCCGGATGCGCGCCTCTTTGTCCGCATCCGCCTGGGAAATGGTAGCATCGCGTTTGACGGCAGCGATCTGCGGAATACCGAGAGCGGCAAGATAGCCGTTTTTGTCCCGCACGTCCTTGATCGTGAAGCTGACCACGGACAGCCCCATTTTTTTCAGGTCCTTGGTCGCGACTGCCTGCACCTCTTGGGCGAAGCGCTCGCGGTTTTTGTAGATTTCTTCGACCGTCATGCTGCCAAGAATAGCCCGCAGGTAGCCTTCCAGTACCTCTTGCGCTTCGGCCTTTAGCGCTTCGTCGGTCTTGCCCATGAACTGCTCCGCTGCCGTGGCGATGTCCTCGATCGAGCCCCCGACCTTGATGATCGCCACACCGTCCGCCATGACTGGTACCCCCTGTTCGGTGTACACTTCCGGCGTCGACACGTCAAGCTTGTGGGACAGCAGACTGATGAAGTTGGCCTGTTGAAAGATTGGCAAAATAAATGCGCCACCGCCGCGTACGATCTTCATCTTGCGGCCCGATTCGTCACTCAATACGTTTTTCGAGCCGAGGTAGCTCCCTGTCACGATCATGGCTTCATCCGCCCCAACCGTTTTGTACCTGGCCCAGAAGGCAATCCCCAATACGACGAATACCGCGACGACAATCAGCACTGTCGTCAGGATGCCCGGATCGAGTCCCAGCGTCATCGATTACTCCTCCTCTTTTTCTGAATCGTCTTGCGGAAACAAAGTGACGTACAGCACGTGGTCCCTCACCTCTACCACGACGACGCGGGATCCTTGCTTGATCGGGACGCCCTCGAGACTGGCCGCCATGTGAAAGGTCGTTCCGCTGACCATTTTCACCAGCACCTCGCCAAGTCCGTTCGCCGGGATCGTCGTGCTCACCTCGCCTACTTTCCCGCCGAGCTGGTCCATCGTGTACCCGGTCGAATTCTCGGCCCTGCTCATCGGCTCTACCCATAGAAAATAGGCAGCCACCGCCAAAGCCACCCCGATCAGAACAGCCGCTCCGCAGACAGCGGGCTGGGACCAAGCGGTGAACCGAGTGAGCAAGTAGCCAGCCGCGCCAAATGCGGTGACCCCGCTGACGAGCAGAATCGGCTGAAACAGTGGAAGATGGACATGTCCATGCCCCACCCCGTCCAAGCCGGTATGACCGAAAATCAGGGCAGCCAGCGCATAAAGGACACCGCATACGAGGCAGACTACGTAGATGGTTTCCAGGACACCCACGACTGTCACTCCTTTCCAAACTTGCATCTATTTTTCATACGTCTGGATTTGGGAAAAGTTTCATAAATAAGTAAATCCCCTCCGGTTCCACGAAGGGGATTTGACTTTCAGGCCGTCATCCGAAAAATGTCTGATAGAGCAAGTAAGCGTTCAGCACCACGATGATCCCGGCTACGATCCAGGACAGCACTTTCATCCAGGGAGCATTGACGAATTCGCCCATTTTCTTTTTGTCGTTCGTAAATTTCACTAGCGGCACGACTGCAAACGACAGCTGCAGAGACAGAATGACCTGGCTGAGGATCAGCAGTTCGGCGGTTCCGCTTTCCCCGTACAGCGCCGTGACAATGACGGCCGGAACGATGGCGATCAAGCGCGTGATCAGCCTTCTCACCCACGGCGTGATGCGCAGGTTCAGGAACCCTTCCATCACGATCTGCCCTGCCAGCGTTCCAGTCAAAGTAGAGTTCATCCCCGCTGCCAGGAGCGCGACTCCGAACAGGATGCTGCCCGCCGTCGTTCCAAGCAGCGGAGCCAGCAAGTGGTACGCGTCCTGGATCTCCGCGACCTGGGTCATACCTGCGCGGTGAAACGTCGACGCGGCAAGGATCAGGATGGCGGCGTTGATTCCGAGAGCGAAAATCAGGGCCACGGTCGAGTCGGCCGTCGCGTATTTGATCGCTTCCCGCTTGCCCAGTGTCGTCTGTTCGTACTGTCTCGTCTGGACGACGGACGAATGCAGGTACAGGTTGTGCGGCATGACGGTAGCGCCGAGGATCCCGATCGCGATATAGAGCATTTCCGGGTTTTTGACGATTTCCGCCGTCGGGACAAATCCTTGCAGAATGCCTTTCATATCCGGCTGGGACAAGACCATGTCAAAGGCGAAGCAGGCCCCGATGGTCACGATCAGGGCGATGACGATGGACTCGATGTAACGGAAGCCCTTGTTTTGCAGAAACAGGACCACCAATACGTCGAGAGCCGTGATCAGTACCCCGTACAAAAGAGGAATTCCGAACAGCAGGTTCAGCGCGATCGCCGCGCCGATCACCTCTGCCAGGTCGCAGGCGGCAATCGCCAGCTCGCACAGTACCCACAAGCCCATCGCTACCGGCTTGCTGTAGTGGTCCCGGCAAGCCTGTGCCAGATCCCGTCCGGTGACGATCCCGAGCTTTCCGGCCAAAGCCTGCAGCAGGATCGCCATCAGGTTGGACAGCATGATCACCGACAGGAGCGAGTATCCGAAAAGCGATCCGCCAGCGATGTCCGTCGCCCAGTTCCCGGGGTCCATGTACCCTACCGCGACGAGGTATCCAGGGCCTGCGAAAGCGAGAAACTTGCGGATCCAGGAGCCCTTTTTCGGAACCTTCATAGACCGGTGGACTTCCGGGAGCGACGGTTGGGAAGCTTTGTTTCTCCAACTGCCGCTTTCCTGAACCGCTTCACTTGTATTTGTTTTCGTCAGCATGGTTTTCCACCTACCCTTTTGTGGCTGCATCCATTTTTGTTGCGCGTGCGCAACTTTCAGATAAAAAAATATAGGATTTGCTATGAGCAAAAATGTTTACCTAGCGAAACATATCTTCATTATACTCCTTTCTCTCCGTTTTGCAACCGCCCGGGATGTCCGTTTTTTTTCGGGTCCCCGAGCAACTTTTTGAATAATCCTGTTCGCTTGTTTAACAATACGTATATTCCTGCATCAGGAGGTATTGCCATGAACTGGAGTGCGGAACTGGCCGTTCGTTTCCGCGGCAGCTCCGACTATCAATGCAGCCCAGTCGGCGTCCAAAAAGAAGCCTATTCCCTTCATTACCTGGAAAGTCTGGTCGATTCGACATACATTCAGAATCATCTTTTGGAAAAGCTGCAGCATGCGGATTCCGCCTTGCCTTTTGCTCCCATAGCCGATTTGGACGAGGCGACGCAGGCCATTCTTCAAGGCAGCGTAGTCATCTCCCGCAAGTCCGATCAGGCAGCCTATTTTGCTGCCGGAACGCAGCTGGAGCAAAGAAGCATCCAGGAGTCGGAAAACGAAAGCTCGCTGCGCGGCCCCCGGGACAGCTTTGTGGAGTCGCTGAACACCAACTTGTCGCTGATCCGGCGCAGATACCCCGATCCGGAGCTGAACGTCCATATCCAAGCCATCGGCAGGCGTTCGAATACCAAAGTCGCCTTGCTGTTCATCGACGGAATCGTCAATCCGAACGTCCTCGATGAGGTCAAAACGCGCCTGTCTACCGTAGACGTAGACCAGGTCATCGACAGCGGGACCATCGAGCAATGGATCGAGGACAGCTGGTACTCTCCTTTTCCGCAAGTCCAGTACACGGAGCGTCCTCCCAATGTTTTGGCGGCGCTGTCTGAAGGCCGAATTGCCATCCTGGTCGACGGAAGCCCTTTTGCGTTGATCGTTCCCGTGACATTTTCCATGCTGTTCCAAGCTCCTGACGATTATTACGAACGGTGGATCATCGGCTCTGCAATCCGCGCCATCCGGGTGATCGGCGCCTTGATCGCGCTCATGCTGCCGTCGCTCTATATCGCTCTCGTGTCCTACCATCCCGGCATGATCCCGACTCAGCTCGCGCTCAGCATTTCCGCGAGCAGAGCGGAAGTGCCGTTTCCCGCATTCCTGGAAGCCCTGTTCATGGAAGCGACGCTGGAGATGCTTCGCGAAGCGGGATTGCGGCTGCCCAAGGTCCTGGGGCAAACGATCGGCATCGTCGGCGGTCTCGTAATCGGACAGTCGGCTGTGGAGGCCGGCATCGTCAGTCCGGTGCTCGTCATCGTCGTTGCGATCACGGCGATCTCTTCCTTTCTGGTACCTGCCTATAACGGGGCGATCGCGATTCGTCTGCTCCGTTTTCCGCTGATGCTCTTGTCCGGCAGTCTCGGCCTTTTCGGTATGATTCTGGGCTTGCTGGCGATTTTGGCGCATCTCGTCTCCCTCAAATCATTCGGGATCAATTACTTCGCCCCCATTGCGCCCTATCGCCTTCGCGACTGGAAAGACCTTCTCATCCGGGCGCCGCTCACCGGCCTGGAAAACCGGCCGGAAATTCTCCATCCACTGGACCGAAAACGAATGAACACCCAAAAACGCAAAAAGGGGTGGTAATCGTGATCAAAGACAGATTGACGAGCTCGCAAATATCGGTGCAAATCTTCGCGGCAATGGTCGGCGTAGGCATACTGACCTTGCCGGAAGCGGTCGGCTCCAAAGCGGGCGTCGACAGTTGGATCGTCATCCTGGGAGCAGGGTTTCTGGCTATGGTCGCCGTTTCCATCATGGCGTATCTCGGGAACCGCTTCCCGGAACAGAGCATCATTCAGTACGCCCCCTTCCTGGTCGGCCGATTTCCGGGGACCATCGTCCTGCTGGCTTTCCTGGTCTACTTTCTGCTGTTTGTCGGGACCGTGGTGCGCATTTCCGCCGATGTGACCAAGCTGTTCCTGCTGGATCAGACTCCGGTGGAAGTCATTATCATCGGCATGCTCAGCGTCAGCACGTATCTCGCTTTGCACGGCATCAATGCGATCGGACGCTTCAACGAATTCATCCAGCCTCTTACCGTCATCCTTCTCCTGCTCGTGCTGACACAAACTATTCGCGACACCGACATGGGCCGCATCCTTCCCATCCTCGGCGATGGGCTGACGCCGCTGATACGTGCGCTGCCCACGACGTTTTTTTCTTTTATGGGCTTTGAGATCCTGCTGTTCATTCAGCCTTTCATGGAACGGACGCGGGATGCCCAGCGAGCGGCACTGATTGCCATTGGCTCCACCATGCTTTTGTATGTCATCGTCACAGTGTTGAGCATCGCCGTCCTGGGCAGGACCGAAGTGACGCTGGTCGAGTTTCCTACGCTGGCCATCATCAAAAATATCGAGGTGCCTGGCGCCTTCATCGAGCGTCTCGACTCGATCATGATGATGGTCTGGATTCCCTTTGCGGTCACGACGATTGTCATGTTTCACTACTGTGCCTCTCTGATCGCTTCCCAAATGCTCCGGCTCGAGGAGCATCGAGTGATCGCCCTGCTCTTCACTCCGATCGTTTTTTTGATCGCGGTCCTCCCGCGCAACGTCCTGGAGGTCGACAAGTGGAGCAAGTGGGCGAGCTTGCTTGGGGTCAGTCTGGTCGGCGTCGTGCCGGTCATGCTCGTCCTCGTCTACAAATGGAAAAAAAGGAGGCAACGAACGTGAACCCCCTCCTTTTCCGCCTTCTCCCTGCGCTGCTCCTGCCGCTACTGCTGACCGGCTGCTGGGATCGCGTAGAGATACAGGATCGGCTGTTCGTCATGGCCGTCGCAATCGACAAAGCGAAACCGGATAAAGGAAAGCGAAACTATTACGAGTTTACAGCCCAATTCACCGAAGCGCGGGCCTTGTCCGGAAAAGTCAGCAATCCCCATATATCGCCGGTGTGGAACGCTACCACCAGAGGCCCATCCGTTTTTGAATGCATCCGCTTGATGGCCACCCGGGTAGCCAGACAGCCGTACTACGAGCATCTACAGGTCATCATCATCGGCGAGGACTTGGCGCGGGAAGGAATCGATCACGCTCTGGACCTGTTTTACCGAGACCATGAATCCCGGCGAAAAATCAAGCTGGTCATCGCCAAAGACACTGCCAAACGGGCACTGCAGCTCAAGCCGAAGCTGATGCCCGTGTCCGGACAGTACATCGCCAAGCTGACGGAGGAGGGCGAATCGAAAACGGCGCGCTTGCCGAACACCACGTCCATCGGCCAGTTTTCCTCCAACTACCACAGCGGCAGCAACAGCATCCTGCCGTCGATTACCACGCATACGAACGAGGTGAAAATGGCGGGTGGGGCGATCGTAAAGGGAGAGAAACTGGTCGGCTGGCTCACGGATCAGGATGTAAAAACGCTCCGCTGGATCAATGGGTCGTTTTCCGCCGGAGACGAGGTCATTATGAAGAATCCGGCAGGGGAGACGCCGGGCTATACGACGATGGAAGTCAAAGCCGTTCGCTCCACGGTCCATCCCGAGATCAGGGACGGAAAACCGGTTTTTTCTGTCTTTATTCGGGGCGAAGGAAATCTGGCCGAGGATGGATTGATGCACAAGCCTACCGGGGAGAAAATCAAGGCGAGGGAGCAGTTGATGAACAAGAGCCTCAAGGCGAAAACAGAAGCGTTGATCCGGAAAATGCAAACGCAGTATCGCACGGACATCTTCGGTTTTGGCGAAGAACTGCGCAGACACAGATACGCGTATTGGAAAGCCCATAAGAAAGACTGGGACCGCCTGTTTCAGAACGCCGAGGTCCGAGTAGAGGTCCAGACCTATATCAGGCGGATCGGCCAGTTTAAATGACGACAAAGTGAACGGCCAGCACCACGGCTGACAATGCCAGCATCACATAGCTGCCTCCTTTGGCAAAAGCGGCATCGCGGTCCAGCTTTCTGTTCTGGTAAGCGACGTAGTAGCGAAAGCGCAGGATCAGGCCGGTGACGAGCAGCAGCACCACCAGATAGTACGATGTCAGGGACTCCAGGAATCCGATGACGAGCGAAAATCCCATGGGATCACCTCCTGTTTCTGATTGGATTGCAGCCGTCTCTAGTATGAGCCGAATGGCTCCTGGTTATCTGCCGCCGATCTCCAGAAGGGCCTTTTTCAGCCGACGGATCCCGTCCCCAATCGCATCCGGCGCCTCCCACGAATAGGTCAGGCGCATCCACCCCTCTTCCGCTCCGTACACGCTTCCGGGCGTAAACACGACCCCTTCGAGGATGGCCGCGTCCAGCAGTTGACGCTCCCCCACCGGCTCCCGCAGCCTGCACCACACATGGTAGCTTCCCTCGGGCACTTTCCATTCGGCGCAATCGGAGAGATGCAGGTCGAGTGCCGTCAGCATCGCTTCCCGCTGCGTACAGAGATACGTCGCCAGCCGCTCCATCTGCGCTCGCCACCTGTCGCTTTCCAGAAAGCGTCTGGCCAGCTGCTGGGAGACACTGCTCGTTCCGAAGTCCATCTGCTGCTTGGCGTCGGCCAATCGCTCCACGACGGAGCGAGGACCGACCAGCCAGCCGATGCGCAGGCCCGGAGCGATCGTCTTGGAAACGCTATTCACGTACAGGACCGCGCCGCTCGAATCCATGGCTTTGATCGGCTGAGGCGGTTTTCGGCTTCCCTTCATGGCGAGAGCGCCGTACGCGTCGTCCTCCACCAGCGGAATCCGCAGCTCCATGCAGAGGTCCAGGACCTCCCGTCGGCGGCTTTCGCTCATGACCAATCCGGTGGGGTTGTGATAGGTCGGGTTGACAAACACCATGCGCAGCTTGTTCTCCTGGTGAAGGCGGCGAATGTCGCCGGGTACGATCCCCTCTTCGTCCATGGAAAGACGGTACAGCCGCAGTCCAGCCGAAGTGAACAGCGGAAGCGAGTAGGAATAGGAGGGGCCTTCCATCGCGACGGCGTCCCCCGGACTGAGAAGGCAGAGAGAAATCAGGTGCAGCGCCTGTTGGGCTCCGGACGTGACCAGGATCTCTTCCGGGGATGCTGCGATCCCGTACTGATCGCGCAAATGCCGGGACAGAACTTCGCGCAGTCCCGGATCCCCTTTTGGATGGATGTATCCGAGCTGCAATTGCGATTGGAGCAGCTCCTGCAGCTCCTGGGGTTGGAATGTCGGAATCAAGGGAGTCGCCAGCTCGGCCTTGGCCAGATTGACGATCGACGGATCGAAGCACGCCTCCTGAATGCGCTTGACCAGCGGATACGCCGGCAAAAAGGCGCCCCCGTTCGTGTACTTGTGCCAATTCGGAACCCGCTGTACGCCCCACAAATGGCGGCTGACCCATGTTCCGCTGCCTTGCCACGACTGCAAAAGCCCGGCTGCCCGCAATTCTTCATAGGCGGCCGACACGGTTCCCCTGTTGACCCCAAGACGCTGGGCCAACGCCCTCTCTGCAGGGAGGGAGGCCCCGGGCGGCAAATCTCCCTGGATGATTTGCCTCTCGAGCCACTGGGCGATCTGCTGATACACGGGGGTATTCCCCTGCTTGTCCGGCTGCCATTCCACCTTCATCACCTTCCGTTTCTACCTGTCTTATTCTCTGACGTTCGACAAATTGGCCTACTGATCCTCCTGCCAATTGGCTCTATACTTTCTTTCCCCCCGGAAATAAGATGGGGAAAACCACGACCCGAAAGAAGAAGGAAGGGATCCAGATGAAAGTCGAAGTATCGGTGGAAAAAAGGCAAGCGAACGGGCCATTGCAGGCGGCTGAGGCCGTATATCGGGAGCGTGCGGGAATGCTCTACGGATTGCTGGGGGTTTGCAGCTTCAGCCTTACGCTTCCGGCGACAAAAGCGGTGCTTACCGCCCTTACTCCCATGACGGCCGGATTGGGACGTGCCCTGGTAGCTGCTATCCTGGCTGCCGCCGTATTGCTGCTCAAGCGGGTCCCATTTCCCACCTGGAAAGAGACCAAGCAGCTCATCCTCGTCGCAGCGGGTGTGGTCGCCGGGTTTCCCTTTTTCTCGGCCTGGGCGATGAACCGTGTACCCGCCTCCCACGGCGCGGTCATCATTGCGCTGCTCCCATTGGCGACGGCAGGCGCAGCCGCCTTTTTCGCAGGGGAACGCCCCGCCCGGCTCTATTGGATATCCAGCGGCGTAGCTTGTCTCGCCATCCTCGGCTACGCTGTCGGCAGCGGCTTCGGCACGCTGCAATGGGCGGATTTGGCGTTGTTGGCGGCTGTCATCTCTGCAGCAATCGGCTACGCGGTAGGGGGTCAGCTCTCCCGAACGATGGGAGGCTGGCAGGTGATCAGCTGGTCGCTTGTCTTCTCTTTCCCTTTTCTCGTCATCCCGATCGCGGGACCGCTCATCGAGCAGCTCCGGCAAGCCACCTGGACCGCTTGGGCAGGCTTCGGCTACGTCAGCGTCGTCAGCCAGTTCCTCGGCTTTTTTGCCTGGTACCATGGACTGGCCATCGGCGGTGTGGCGAGAGTCGGTCAGACGCAGTACCTTCAGCCGTTTCTTACCATCCTGGCTTCCTGGCTCCTGCTCTCCGAGTCGATCACACTGGGGGCCGTGTTGGCCGCAGCCATCGTCGTCGCCTCCGTCGCCAAGGGCAGGACGGCGTCCGTGAAGCAAACAGCTCGTTAGCAGAAGCAAAGAACACCGGCGGAGGCGATGCTCCCCGGTGTTCTTCTTCTGCGCTTATTCCCCTTCTTCTGCGTTGCTGCTTCTGCTCTTCTGCACCGGGAGAGTATCCCAAAAGCTGGTGTCGGCAGACTCTATCGATCTGTCGGCAATAGCCCGCACCGTCGCATCGAGCGTGGTAATGGTTTGCTTGATCAAGTACCCGTTGCTTTTCTGGCCGAGGACAGCCGACTCCGCGTAGTGATCGGACATCCCCCGCATCTCAAAGAGCAGCGTGGCGATCCCGTATTCATCGGCGATGCCGTTTCGGCCGATGGTCAATGCAGATCCCCCGTCGTACTTCCCGATGTGGCCCCAGCCTTTCGAGTCGATAGAACCGTAGACGACGGCTCCCAACCGCTTCGATTTTTCCACCACTTCCGAGGCTACGCCTTCATTGGTCGGGTACAGGATCGAGCCGGACACCAGCTTGCCGTTCACTTCGCTTTGCGTTCCCTGATGATGCAAATCGATCATGTAATCGATGCGGTACTTGCCGAGCACCTTTTCATGCAGAGCCTGCGTCTCCGGCTGCAGTTTGGCCACATGGTCGCGGTTCAGGTCCGTTCCCACGGCGTTGTACCGGGTCAAATGCCTGCCCGAGGCAATGTAGTCGTCCAGGGAAAAGTTCACATCTCCCATGGCGCCATCCGCATTCAGCATGGGGACGATGAGGATGTTGACACGATCGAGAACACCCTTGGTCTTGTTCGTTCCCAAGTGCTTGATAAACTCCAGCGCACCCTCGGTCGTCAGCTGCTCGTTTCCATGCTGCTGCGTCAGGAAAAGCACCGTGGGATTATTCTCATCCTTTATATACTTTGCCAAATAAATATCTCGCCCTTTGACAGTCTGCCCGATGACCTCCAATTCCATCGCTTTCTGTTTTTCGTCCTGCGTTTTCAAATAATCGACCATCTCTTGGTATGTATGTAGAATCTGAGTCTGAATCGTTTCATTTCCGCCGTAGCCGGGCCCTTCTCCCGTTGCGCTTGCCGGGAGGGCCGCCGCCATCCCGCCGCTCAACGCGATGAATCCTGCCAGTGATAGCACCGCCCATTGTTTTTTCATGCAAAGACCTCCTCAGGATTTTCTAGTAAAGCTGTCACAATCATAGAGTCCAGAGAGGTCCGTTTGCCATAGTACTTTTTTAATATTTTTAATTTACAGAAAAATGATGCCTTATAACCATTCCCTCCCTTCTATCTCATCAACTATGATTTATATGTTGTCTACCACCATTTTCCACAGATGCGGAGGAATGATGATGAAGAAAGCTTGTACGATCGCGGGAGCCCTGCTTTTGATGGCAAGTCTCGTCTCGCCGGTCATTGCCGCGGGCACACCGTCTCCCGGGGCACCTGATCAGCAGAACTACTCGATTTCCGGCTTTTTAAGCTATCACCAATTGGCAGAGAAGCTGAAAAAGATCGAGCGCAGCAGCCAGGGCCAGGTCAGGCTCGAAGTGGCAGGCCACTCCAACCAGGGGCGGGAGATCTACAAAGCAACCGTTGGAACCGGAGAAAAGGTCGTTTTCATTACCAGCCAGATTCATGGAAACGAGCCCACCGGCACCGAGGCGCTCGTCAGCATCCTCCAATACCTCGGCTCCAGCAACTCTGCGGAGGCAAAGAAGATTCGCAAGGAGATCACACTCGTCGCCATGCCGATGATGAACCCGGACGCCGCTTTCCTGGATCGCCGAGGCAATGACATGACGTGGGACGAGGTGGTATCGGCTTTCCCTGAGCTCGCCGATGCGAAGCCAGCATGGAATTACTACACCACCCCTCGCCAGGGCGACAACTATGCCGAAAGGCCGGGGTTTGACGTCAATCGCGACTACAATCCCGACCTGAATTATACCCCAAAAGCCGCTGATTTCCCGGGAGGGTCTTCGAAACCGGGCTGGTTCATCACGCCGGAAGCCCAAACGGTACGCGACGTCTACCAATCGCTGCGAGATGAATTCGGACAAGTCGATGTTTACATAGACCTTCACCACCAAGGTCCGTTCTATTACGTGGAGGGCACCGACGACGTGGTGACCCTGTCTTTGTCAGGCCGTTTTGTGGCGGATCCGAATAGTCCGGCAGGCGCCAAGTACGCCGAGTATGCGGAGAACTATCATTACGACTTTTCCAGGCAGCTCAACCTTGCCGCCTATCATGCCCTCCAATCGATGGGCAGCTCTCCCTTCGGCAATATCAGCTTCTACGATCAAAAGATCGATCTTCCCGGAACCGCGCTGGGAGCTTTTGCTCTCAATGGCAGCGGGACGGTGCTGTTCGAAGTGCGCGGCCAAACCCAAAGCATGGGCCAAAAGAAAAAGGGGCAGCTGGTCAAAGCGGTGGAGACGGGACTGTATGGGATCCTCAATGGCGTAGCGACCGGCAGCGTCTACGATCTCGATCCCGAGGAATACGACGACATCCCTATCACCTCCTACGAGCCTGGCATCTGACGGAGGAGACTTGCAAACTACGGGAACTGCCAGACACGAACCTATCAGGCAGCCAGGACCGCAAAAAGTCAAAGCAGTGCAGCTCACTGTCCGAGTCTGCACTGCTTTGGGAGTCGAGCAGATACGTTCGCTCACCCGTAAAACGCCCGGTTCAGGCGGATCGTCAAACGCTGTACAGCATCCACATCCACATCGTCAGGCAGCGAAGAAGTTTCCCAGGCCGACGTCATCTTGGCGAACAGATCTTCCGCATAGGCCAGCAAATCTTCCGCGCTCCACTCTCCCCGCTTGATCGACTTGAGTTCCTCCGCGTTGGGCCTGAGCACCTGCAGTTCACCCGTTTCCAGCAGTTCCCGCCCCATTTGCAGCAAGCGGATCAGGTGATGCGCGTCTTTCGCATCGTACTGCTCCCGAATCCGAGCCAGTTTGCGCAGATTGCGGATCGCATAGCCTCCGTATGAGTGGTACAGCCTCCTCGAGAGAAAAAGCCCCCGATGAGACCTCAGCTCTTCCCCAGCGTCAGACGCATACAGGACGTGCTTGGGCTCCACGTACAGCATCTCCACGATGTTGGGATTGCCTTTCACGGCCAGACGGACGTACTTGTTCAACCCATACACGACCGTATCCGGCTGCACGAGCATTGTCTGTTCGTACGCTTGCAGGCCGAAGACCGCTTCTTCCGGGGCAAAGGCGATGCCGCGCAAGTCGATGTCACTCGCATCCGTGCTCGTTCCGTAGCTGTGGCTGCCGGCAAAAGCCAGATAGCACAAGTGCCCCTCAAGTCCCGGCGCCTGCTTCCATACTTCCTGCAGCAGCGCTTCCTTCATGGCTGCTTCCTGCCCCCAAGCATGTTGCCCAAGTACTCCGGCTTGTAATGATGGTCTTCCAGCGCCCGAATCACCTGGTCCTGACGCGACCCCGCATATTCCGGCAGCGTTCTCCAATCGGCAAGGGAGACCCAGCCTGCCCATTCGATGTGTTCGTCCTCCATGCCTCCGGGTATCGGCGTCGTATCCTCGCCAATCAAGTTGGCCATCACGGCAATCCCCACGACGTGCTTTCCATCCCCCGTCGGGTCGATCCTCTCGTCCACCCAGAGCAGGCGATCCATCTCCACAAGCAGTCCCGTTTCCTCCCACACTTCCCGTCTCGCAGCGTCCTTGATGGACTCTAGGTATTCGACATTGCCGCCGGGAAGGCTGTATCCTGCCTTTTCCCGGATCAGCAAGATATGGCCCTGATGTACGACCACCACGGTCACTCGCATCCGAACCGTACTCATCCCGCTTCCTCCCTTCTCATATCGCAGGGGTACGCATGAAGTCCAAAGAATTGACTTCGGCACGGGCAAATAGCTCTTCCAGTGCGGCCAGCCCGTGTTTTTGCGCAAACAAAGCCTCCGACGGCGCGATGGCGTGCAGCATCATCATGCGAATGACGTCTACGCCGTTGGTAAAGTAATCAAAACCTGCCTCTTCGTAGTCGGCCGGTGTCGCAATGACAAAATCCAAACTCGATTCCTCCTGGATCGGCGCCGAGAGCGGAAAAATGTCTCCCGGCACCAGACGCTCCCTCTTCCGCTCCCACGTTTCCTTGATCTGCTGCGCCACTCGTGCCAAGTGGGCAATCAGCTCCCTCTCGAAGCGGTACGAGTACAGCAGACATTCGGTCGCTCCTGTCCGGTGCAGCTCCAGCGTAGCGTAGGTCCACCAGCCACGGCTTCTGTCCGGCGGATACACGGCGATCAGCGTATCGGCCTCCTCCGTGCAATACAGTTCCCCGCTGCTGCCAAAGGCGCGGCTGCAATGCTCCAACAATTGATTCACTACTAGCATATGTAAACTCCTTGCCTTGCATTGTCGAAATGAGCGGATAAGCGAAAATGGGCAAACAAAGCTGCGCCTCGCTCCCCAAAAGATTGAAACTTTTCCAGATGCAGACGCGTCTAACTGATTATTATCCATTCCATGTTTGTCACGAAAGGAGCGATTCACTTGAAACCGACACGGAAAATGATCTTTGGAACGTTGGCAGGGGCCCTCTTGTTCACGGCCGGAATGATGTCCGGCGGGACTGCCCTCGCCAAGAAGGCGACCGAGGCGGTCACCGTGAGTTTTTCCAATATCAGACTGATCGTAAACGGTACCCCGATCGATACCAAGGCGGAGCCATTCATCTATAAAGGAAACGTATACGCCCCCGTCGCCACGGTTGCCAATATGCTCGGCGTCGGCCAGTCCTGGACGAACAGCGACCCGCTCACCAAGTCGCCCGCCGTCCGATTCGAGAGCCTGGACCGAGTCGAGCAAAACGTGAAGTTCGAAGGAATGATCGGCCATGCCAACTACCCCTTGGACTACGTGTACTACACGATCGTCGGAGCGAACAATCTCGTAAACTCGGTCAATCATAAGGTGCTGTCTCTCCCCAATGTGACAGGACCGGGGCAGGTCCTGTATCCGGTGACGCGGATGGTTCACACCAACCAGTTCTTTATGGTCGAATACGGAAACAAAGACGGCAAAACCCAGGCTCACATCAACCTGTACCAGCTGGATAAAGTACAAAACACCGTCAAAATGGTATTCACCCAGCAATTGGACGAAGCGGAAAAGGAAACCGGCTTCAATCTGTATTACAACGAAGCCGACAAGACATTGACCGAAAAAATCTACAAAAACCGAAAGCTGGTCGGGGTCAAATTTTATCAGCTTTCGGACAATCAGTTCGTGAAGAAGGAAGAGATTTTGAACTGACCTCGCCGTTTTTTACCATCAGCGATTCTCTACATTGCGGGAAATCCATCCGGCCAGCTCGTTCACTCATGCTCGCAACGGCTTTTCCCCCTCTTCGAAATTATACAACATCTGACATAAGCCGGTTGCATTTCTATATCTAATTTGAGGGCACGCGCATCCTGTTAAGGATATCGTTGCCCTGGTCAAGTGTGTGGTCAACCTGCGAAAATATCGCGTGTAAAAGAAATCCATGTGCCCGCAGATAACGGATCACAATGAATACCCGGAAGCGCAATCCGCTTCGCCAAGTCGCCACTTCATCGCATGCTTTCTGAAAAGTAGGGCCTCTCTCCCTTCCCGGGTTAGAGGCCCTATTTATTGCCCGATCCTGTCTCGATATGAATTCAACCATACGTCAGTCCTTTTTTTCCAAAAATAAAACATATCCATTTTGGCATCCTATACAGAGGGAGGTGAAGCTTTACACCTTCACCTGGGTATTTCATACAATCAAGGGCAGGGAAGGAACATTGATTAAAAGTGCAGCAATTGAAAAAATATTGTGGAGTATTGCTCTGCCGGGATTTGGTCAGTTTTTAAACGGAAAGTTTTTAAAAGGTTTGACCTTACTTGGTCTTGAATTCATCATCAATCAGAAGTCTCATCTCAATCAAATTATCATTGCTAGTTTTCAAGGAGATATTCCAATAGCCGTTGAAATAACGGATTATCAGTGGCTGATGTTTTATCCATGCTTGTACATGTTTGCCATGTATGACGCATACCGGGATACCTTTTCAGGAGATATTCCTTCTTACTCGGTTTTCCCCTTTGCTTTCGCAGCCTTTTTTGCAACCATCGGCGTTATTTATTCCTCCCAGCTTCGGATTTTTGGATTCCTGCTGGGTCCTGTTTGGTTACCGATGGCGGGGTGCTTTCTCGGTATTCTCATCGGGAATGTATTGAAGTTCTTGTTTAAAACAAATCATGCTCCCAACTATCCATAAATAAGCAGCATATTTCAGGGCTTTCCTGGTGAGAATCTAAAGGAAAATAACCGTTGGACGGAGGGACTTTTGTGGAGACCATAATGGATGAACAGATGAGTCCAAAGGAACAACCCCATATCCTGGATCAACATCAGAATGATAAATTGACGTCCGCCGAGCAAGGCAAGCTTTGGGCTACGTATGTAGGAAATACCATGTCCGTTTGCGTGTTGAGTTATATGATAAATCATGTGGAAGATCAAGAAATCAAGCATGTTTTGCAGAGCACATTGCATCTGTCCGAACAGTTTTTACAAACGATCAAGGAAATCTTCGCTCGAGAAAACTACCCGATCCCCACAGGATTCACAAAAGAGGATGTGGATATTGCCGCTCCGCGACTGTTCGAAGATGACTTTTACCTTCACTACTTGAAGTATGTTGCGAAGGCGGGAATAAGTCTATACGGGATCGCCATTCCGTTGGTAACCAGAGCTGATATTCGACAGTTCTTTACTCAATGCATCGATCAGACGGTCGATCTCATTAATCAGGCAACCACTGTCATGCTAAAAAAGGGGCTCTTAATCAAGCCGCCCTACATTCCTTATCCGGAAACAGTGGATTTTATCGAGAAACACAGCTATCACAATGGTTTTTTTGGTCGAGTCAGGCCGCTGCAAGCTCTGGAGATCACACACCTGTACGATAACTTGGAAAATAATGCGACCAGCAAAGCGGTTTTGATCGGCTTTAGCCAAGTCGCAACGTCAAACCAGGCAAAGGCGTATTTTCGGCGCGGGATCGAAATAGCCACCAGCCATTACGACACGTTCCGCAGCATTATGCAGGATGAGGGCTTAACCTCTCCTTCCATTATTGATCAGCTGGTGACAACCTCCACAACTGCCCCCTTTTCCGATCGATTAATGCTTTTTCATAAATTAGACATGTATGCCGTTCGAATAAGAGCTTATGGAAATGCCATTTCCATGTGCGCAAGGCATGATGTGGTAACGAAGTACGCTCGTTTTCTCGTGGAAGTGGGGAATTACGTCGAGGATGGATCGAATATCTTGATTGACAATGGTTGGCTGGAGCAGCCCCCTCAGGCGATTGATCGAAAAGCTCTTGCCTCCAACAAGCATTGACCTTTTAAAGAGTAGCAAAGCGAATGGCCGCCTTCCCTGAATTGGGAAGGTGGCCTTTGTTCTATGTCGCACCCATTCGATTGAAAAGGACACCTTGCGTTTATACCGAGTCAACGCAGGATTAACATTGACTTACTCAAGTCTAGATACTCTTGCCTAATAAAGAACCTAAATTATATGCTGGATTTGGGTATAGCTACGCCAAAATCCCCGACACCCTAGAAAAAGTTATCAGTAAGGATCGGTTGCTACACTTGAAAAGGCAGGCCTATTACTTAAAGAAGTCATGGGTGAATTGGAAATCTATTTCGACCATACAAGGCAAGGACCTATCACTGAGCAACGCTTTTTACAAGAAGAGCAACGATACGTAGAACTGTTTTATCGACTTTGGGCAAAAAGCAAGGTTACCATCTATACAAATTTACACGATAAAGAGATTGCCTACATCAAACAGCCACTAACTCCTAACGAAATCAATCTGTTAGATCAAATTATTCAGAAGACCAAGCCCAAGGATCTGGACGATTGGTATAGCTTTGTCGATAGTAACAGACTGGATGAAATCGATCTGCTTGTTAGATTAACGCTGCGTGATAAAATCTCTACGTGTTTCATTTTCCCCAGTATAAAGACTGTACTTTGGTCAAACGGTCTATGCTACTCCGTTTATCTTGGGGATCTTTCTTCCGCAAGCTTATTACAACTTTTATGCACGACCAACGGGATCTACCTCAATTCAAATCCACAGAATCAGCAAAAGCTCCTTGGATTATTCCAGGGAGCTTTTGTGAGTTCCAAACATCTATCCAAAATGATGCACAACTCAGGCCGCTAACAAGGGCTTGCCTTCGTCCTTCATGAATGCCCAAGCCAACCTCTTGAGCCAGATAAAAATAAAATACGTGTCCGAGTGAAAAGTCACTGCAGACACGTATTTACATGTTACCAAGAAAATTGAGGACGATTCGCTATCCCTTTACGAGCGATACGTCAAAATTTAGGGGGCAAAATGGGGGCAAGCCCATTTTTGAAGCCCGGAAACCCTTGTGGTGCAAGGGTTAACCGATACTTCCCTCCATCTCGAACTTGATCAGACGGTTCATCTCAACCGCATATTCCATCGGCAGTTCTTTGGTGAACGGCTCGATGAAGCCCATGACGATCATCTCGGTCGCTTCCGCTTCGGACAGACCGCGGCTCATCAGGTAGAACAGTTGGTCCTCGGACACTTTGGAAACAGTCGCTTCGTGTTCCAAGGTGATGTTGTCGTTCATGATCTCGTTGTACGGGATCGTGTCGGACGTGGACAGTTTATCGAGAATCAGCGTATCGCACTTGATGTTGGACTTGGAGCCTTCCGACTTGCGTCCAAACTGCGACAGGCCGCGATAGGTTACTTTTCCGCCATCGCGAGAGATGGACTTGGAAATAATGGTGGACGTGCAATCCGGTGCCAGGTGGATCATTTTGGCGCCTGCGTCCTGGTGCTGTCCTTTTCCTGCTACAGCGATGGAGAGAACCGTACCTTTTGCGCGTGGGCCTTTCATGATGACCGCCGGATATTTCATCGTCAGCTTGGAACCGATGTTGCCGTCGATCCATTCCATGTTCGCATCCGCGTAAGCAACCGCGCGTTTAGTTACGAGGTTGTATACGTTGTTGGACCAGTTTTGGATCGTCGTGTAACGGCAGCGAGCACGCTCTTTTACGATGATCTCTACTACTGCGGAGTGCAGGGAGTCTGTGCTGTAGATCGGAGCAGTACAACCTTCTACATAGTGCACGAAGGAGTCTTCATCCGCGATGATCAGCGTGCGCTCGAATTGACCCATGTTCTCGGAGTTGATGCGGAAGTACGCTTGCAGCGGAGTTTCTACTTTTACGCCTTTTGGTACGTAAATGAAGGAACCGCCGGACCATACTGCCGAGTTCAGGGCAGCAAACTTGTTGTCTGCCGGAGGAATGACCGTGGAGAAGTATTCCTTCACGATCTCCGGGTACAGCTTCACTGCGGAGTCCATATCGCAGAACAGGACGCCCAGCTTTTCGAGGTCTTCCTGCATGTTGTGGTACACGACTTCCGATTCGTACTGAGCGGATACGCCGGCGAGGAATTTTTGCTCCGCTTCCGGAATCCCCAGTTTGTCAAAGGTCGCTTTGATTTCCTCAGGCACTTCATCCCAGCTGCGTCCTTGTTTTTCGGACGGCTTGACGTAGTAGGTGATGCTGTCGAAGTCGAGGTCGTCCAGATCGCCGCCCCATTTCGGCATTGGGAGGCTGTTGAAAATGTCCAGAGCCTTCAAACGGAATTCCAGCATCCATGCTGGCTCGTCCTTGATACGCGAAATTTCTTCGACGATTTCGCGGGTCAGACCCTTTTTCGTACGGAATACGGATACGTCCTTATCGTGAAACCCGTACTGGTAATCCTGTATTTCAGGGGCTTTTTTAGCCATCGTTGCTCACTCCTTTTTCAATCGTATACATGAAACGCTATTCCTGCTCGGCCTGTTTGATGCCTTGCTCCAAAGCTTTCCAGGACAGAGTCGCACACTTGATACGGGCCGGGAACTTGGCGACGCCGGACAGGGCTTCGATATCGCCCAGATCCAGCGAATCGTCGATCTCCTTGCCCTGCATCAGATCCGAGAACGCGTGGGCGAGTTGGAGAGCTTCCTCCACCGACTTGCCCTTCACGGCATCCGTCATCATCGATGCGGAGGACATGCTGATCGAGCAGCCCTCGCCCAGGAATTTCGCGTCCACCACCTTGCCCTCCTCGACTTTCAGGGAGAGCGAAATGCTGTCGCCACAGGTCGGATTGTTCAGATTCACAATGAGTCCTTCGGATTCTTCCAGCTTTCCGCGGTTGCGCGGTTTTTGGTAGTGGTCCATAATGACGCGGCGGTAAAGATCATCAAGAGAAGACATTGCCGAAATACTCCTTCGTCTTCTTCAATCCCGCCACCAGTGCATCTGCGTCTTCCTCCGTATTGTACAGGTAGAAGCTGGCCCGTGCAGTAGCGGTACAATTCAGCCAACGCATCAGCGGCTGTGCGCAGTGATGGCCGGCCCGGACTGCAATGCCGTAGCTGTCCAGCACAGTTGCCAGGTCATGCGGATGCACCGAAGCCAGATTGAATGTTATTAAACTGCTGCGGTCCTCCTGCGGGCCGTAAATCGTCAATCCTTCGATCTCGCGCATTTGCTCCATCGCGTACTTCACGAGGTGCTTTTCATGGCGCTCGATGTTTTCCATGCCGATCTCGTTCAAAAAGTCGATCGCGGCTCCGAGACCAATAGCGCCGGCGATAATCGGAGTCCCCCCCTCAAACTTCCAGGGCAGCTCCTTCCAGGTGGAATCGTACAGTTCCACAAAGTCGATCATCTCGCCGCCGAATTCCATCGGCTCCACTCGCTCCAGCACCTCGCGTTTGCCGTAGAGGACGCCGATACCGGTCGGGCCTGCCATCTTGTGGGCGGAAAACGTGTAGAAGTCGCAATCCAGATCCTGGACGTCGATTTTTTTGTGCGGAGCGCCTTGCGCGCCGTCAACCAGCAGGAGCGCGCCATGCTGGTGCGCGATCTTCGCGATTTCCTTGATCGGAGTAGTATCCCCAAGTACGTTGGAAATATGGTGGATCGCGACGAGCTTGGTATTGTCCGTAATGGTCGCTTTCACGGCCTCCAGCGTGACGGTACCGTCCTCCGCCAGCGGAATGAACTTGAAGGTAGCTCCGGTCGCCTTGGCTGCTTGCTGCCAAGGAATGAAATTGGCATGATGCTCCACGACCGTAGTCACGATCTCGTCACCCGGCTTCAGAACCGCGCGAGCGTAGCCGTACGCCACGGTATTGATCGCCGACGTCGTTCCGCGGGTGAATACCACCTCGGCGGCTTCGCGTGCATTGATAAACGCGCGAACCTTCTCGCGCGCTCCTTCGTATGCATCCGTCGCCATGTTGCCCAAGGTGTGCACACCGCGGTGAACGTTGGAGTTGTAAGCCTTATAGTATTTATCCATCGCTTCCATGACCGGAATCGGCTTTTGAGAAGTCGCCCCGTTGTCGAGATAGACAAGCGGATGTCCGTTGACCTCTTGGTGAAGGATGGGAAAATATTTCCGAAGCTCCTTGGCGTCCATTAGCCTAACTTCCTTTCGAGCGCTTGGCGGAGCCTGTTCTTCACTTCTTCAACCGGGATCTGTGCCACGACCGGATCGAGGAAGCCCAGAATGATCAGGCGTTCCGCATTTTGGCGGGTAATGCCGCGAGACATCAGATAGTAGAGGGACTCTTCGCTCACGCGTCCGACAGAAGCCGCGTGACCCGCTTTGACATCGTCCTCGTCGATCAGCAGGATCGGGTTGGCGTCTCCGCGAGCTTTTTCGCTCAACATCAGGATGTTCTCAGCCTGCACGCCGTTCGCTTTTGTAGCGCCTTTTTCGATTTTGGTGATACCGTTCAAAATGCTGACTGCCTCTCCGGTCATAACGGCCTTGCTGACCATGTCGGATTCGGAGTTGGTACCGATGTGCTGCACCTGGGAAGTCAGGTTTTGGCGTTGGGAGCCCGTTCCTACGGAAATGGATTTGGTTTCGGCTGTGGAGCCTGTTCCTTGAAGGATCGTGGTGTTGTTCGCAACGGTGTTGCCGTCGTTCATCTCACCCAGGATCCACTCCATTTTTCCGTCGCGGTCTACAGTGGCGCGGCGGAAGCTGTAATCGTGCACTTCGGCGGACAGGGAGCGAACAGAAGCTACCTGCACAGATGCCCCGGCACCTACGAACACTTCCACGACACTGTTGGCCACCATGCTCGTACCTTCGCCGGAAACGAACGTATCCACGTAGTTCACCTTGCTGTTTGCTTCAGCCACGATCAGCACGTGCGGGCTCAGCAGCGCGTGATCTCCCGCTACTTCAAAGACAGCCTGCAGCGGCTCGTCGATCTCCACGTTTTTCGGAACGTACAGGAACACCCCGCCGTTCACCACTGCTGTGTGCAGGGCTGTCAGCTTGTGCTCGTCGTACTTAACGACTTCCCCAACGTATTTTTTTACCAGGTCGGCATGCTCCACCAGCGCTTTTGCAAAAGGCGCAAAGATGACGCCCTTGCTCTTCAGCTCTTCGGAAACGGCTTCGAACACAAGCGAAGCGTTCTTTTGCACCAACAGGTTTTTTACGCTGTCGACGTCGATTTGACCTTTGACCACGTCGCTCAGTTCCCCTGCTGTCGCCGCTTTGGCAACAGTCTGGAACGGATCGAACTCGGTTGTGTTCCATTTATCTATTTTCGTTTTCTCCAAAGCGGGCAGTTGCAGCTCTCCCGCCGCCTTCAGGCCGGCGAGGCGCTTTTCCAGGAACCAGACAGGCTCCTGATTGGCTTTGGAGTACTCGGTGATCGCTTCGGAGTCGAAGCGGAGCTGTACATCCACACTCATTTCACTGCTGCCTCCTTCTTCCTACACGTTGGCGTTTACGGTTTCGTCCTCGATGCCGAGCTCTTCCTTGATCCAGTCGTAGCCTTCCGCCTCGAGGCGCTCAGCCAGCTCAGGACCACCGGACTTCACGATACGACCCTGCATCATGACGTGTACGAAGTCAGGCTTCACGTAGTTCAGCAAACGCTGGTAGTGCGTGATGATCAAGAAACCGCGGTCAGCGGAACGCATTTCGTTGACGCCGTTCGCAACCACTTTCAGCGCATCGATGTCGAGACCGGAGTCGATTTCGTCGAGGATACAGAAGGTTGGTTCGAGAAGCATCATTTGCAGGATCTCGTTGCGCTTTTTCTCCCCGCCGGAGAAGCCTTCGTTCAGGTAACGGTGAGCGAACGAATCATCCATTTCCAGCGTGCTCATTTTCTTGTCCATCTCGCGGATGAACTTCATCAGGGAAATTTCGTTGCCTTCGCCGCGGCGCGCGTTGATTGCGGAGCGCAGGAAGTCGGAGTTGGTTACACCGCTGATTTCGGACGGGTATTGCATCGCGAGGAACAGGCCTGCACGTGCACGCTCGTCTACGCTCATTTCCAGCAAGTCTTCCCCGTTGATCAGCACTTCGCCGGCGGTTACCTCGTATTTCGGGTGACCCATCAGTGTGGAAGCCAGCGTGGATTTACCGGTTCCGTTTGGTCCCATGATGGCGTGGATTTCTCCGCCCTTGATCTCGAGGTTCATACCTTTGAGGATTTCTTTGTCCTCGATCTTGGCGCGAAGGTTTTTTATTTGCAAATGCGGTACTGCTGTCATCTGAATTCCCTCCATAAACGTCAGAAGTGAGTGGGTTAATTCTCAATCCATTCTCAATACCCATCTTATAATAAGAATAATTATAAATCAAGGAATGAAACATATCTGTAATTTTTAAATCATTATATTTAGAAAGTCAGGGTTTGGCGACTGTGAAACGCCTGAACTCTCCCTCCCTTCTGGAACATTTTTCCCCCACGTGCGACTGCCAATACCTTCCCTGCACGTCCGGAAATCCGAGCGAATTCCATCATTCTATTTTCGCCAGAACTCTGCACGCACACAAGAGAAAAATGCGTGAAATGACCCGTGAGGTACAATTTGGCAGCCTGCAGGCAGCCGAGACGGCCGCAAAAGCCAAAAAAGGCGTCCCGAAGCGCACACGTCGCGCCACGAGACACCAGCTTCTTTCTACTGGAAAATAATTTTGTCTATTCTGCTACGCGCCGCTCTTTCTGAGCTTCACGTCGTCCGCCTCGGGATGCACGTATTCCTTTTCCCAGAAGTCGGCATCCGGCACCCCTGCTTTCACCGGATCAAAGACAGGGTCCTTGCCTTCCCGCTTTTGCGCCTCGTAATCCTTGAGGACGCGCAGTGCCGGCTTGGTGAGCAGCAGGATGGCGATCACGTTGAGCCACGCCATGCTGCCGACGCCGATATCCCCCAGCGTCCAGGCCAGGCTGGCGGATTTCACGCTGCCGTATACGACCATCGCCATCATGAACAGTTTCAAGACGTACTCTGTCCACACGCGCTTCGCCTTGCCGTTCAGATAGGTCAGGTTGGTCTCCGCCATATAATAGTAAGCCATGATCGTCGTAAAGGCGAAAAACAGCAGCGCAATCGCGACGAACGGCGAACCGAAGCCCGGAAGTACGGATTCGACGGCCAGCTGCGTGTAGATCGGACCGGGTTCGACATTCCCCAGCTTCTGAACGATCGGCTCGGCTCCTTCCGGGGTCACATTGTACATGCCCGTGATCAAGATCATGAAAGCCGTGGCCGAACAGACGAACAGCGTATCGACGTACACCGAAAACGCCTGCACAATCCCTTGCTTGGCCGGGTGGGACACTTCTGCGGCAGCCGCAGCGTGCGGAGCTGTCCCTTGGCCCGCCTCATTCGAATAGATCCCCCGCTTTACTCCCCACATGATGGCGGAACCGAGGATTCCCCCAAACGCTGCCTCCGTCCCAAACGCACTATTAAAAATGAGAGCAATCATGCCTGGAAGCTCTGAGATGTTGAGGAAAACAATCAGCAAGGCGATCAGGATATACCCCAGCGCCATGAAAGGGACGACGATTTGCGCCACGTTTGCGATGCGTTTGACCCCGCCGAAGATGATGGCGCCCAGGATCAGCGCCAGAACGATTCCCGTCACCCACGGATTGATGCCAAAAGCGCTCTCCATCCCGGAGGCTATGCTGTTGGCCTGAACGCCGGGAAGAAGGATGCCGGTGGCGATCACAGTCACGATGGCAAACAAGACCGCGTACCATTTGGCCTTGAGCCCTTTTTCGATGTAGTACGCCGGTCCGCCGCGGAACTGCCCGTCATGCTTGGTTTTGTAGACTTGTCCCAGCGTCGCCTCGACAAAGCCCGAGGCCGATCCGAGAAAAGCCATGACCCACATCCAGAAGACCGCTCCCGGTCCCCCGAACGCAATGGCGGTGGCCACTCCGGCGATATTGCCCGTGCCGACCCGCCCCGACAGCGCCATCGACAACGCCTGAAAAGACGAAACGCCGGCATCGGAGCTCTTTCCGTCAAACATGAGGGTGATCATGTCCTTCATTTGACGGACCTGGAGAAATCGGGTGGCAATCGAATAAAACAGGCCGGCTCCCAGACACAAATAGATCAGTGCCTGGCTCCAAATCAAATCGTTCAACCACGTCACAACTTGTTCCAATGAATTCCCTCCTTTTTCCATCCCTTATTGAATTATAAAATATTTTATTTTTATTCACCACTTTTTATTATTCAAAATGATAGAAAGAGCGAAGATGTTTTTCGACGAAATAAGCTTCCTGAAAAAAAAGAGCCGCCGGATTGCTCCGACGACTCTTTGCAGCGCTTCCTACTTTTCATTTCTCGCAAGGATACATTGGCGCGGCCAACCGCTAGGCTTGCGGCTCCCCCGTCTTCCTGTCCCAGGCCAGACTGACCAGGGACAAAAGCAATCCGCATAAAGACAGCAGCGCGCCAAACCACGGAAGCTCCGCCAGTCCGACATGCGTAATGACCAGTCCGCCCAGGAAAGCCCCGCCGGCATTGCCGAGATTGAGAGCGGAATGGTTGGATGTGGATGCGAGCGCAGGGGCGTCCTTTGCCAGCGTCATGATCCGCACCTGCAAGCCGGGCAGCACGCAAAACGCCGCCACGCCCCAGATGAAGATCATCAGTACGGTCGCCGCCGGGATCCGCTCGACGAGCCCCAGGATCACCAGCACGACTACAAGCAAAGCGAAGGTGCCGATCATCGTCGGCATCAGCTTCCAGTCCGCCAGCCGACCGCCCAAAATATTGCCGAACGTGACGCCGAAGCCAAACAGCACCAGAATCCAGGCCACGCTATGCTCGGCAAAGCCCGTCACCTGGATCAGAATGGGGGCGATGTAGGTAAAGACCAAAAAGAGGCTGCTGCAGCCGATCGCTCCCGTGCCCAGGACGAGCAGCAGCTTGGGCTGAATCAGCGCGCGAAACTGCCTCACGAGACTGGATGACTGATCCTGGCGAATGGCCGGAATGAGTACGGCGATTCCGAGGAGCGAAATGATTCCCATCGCCACAACCGCTCCGAACGAAGCTCTCCAGCCCAAGTGCTGGCCGATGTAAGTGCCAAACGGGACCCCGATGATATTCGCCACAGTCAATCCCGCCATCATCATGGAGACAGCCGCAGCTCTCCGATGGGGTGCCACCAGATTGGAGGCAATCACCGAGCCGACACCAAAAAAGGTGCCGTGGGCGAGTGCCGTGAACAGCCGTGCCCCCATCAATACTGCATAGTTCGGCGCCAGTGCCGCCACGGTGTTCCCGATGATGAACAGCACCATGAGCAGGCAGAGAAGCAGCTTTTGCGGCAGGCGATGAGTCACTACCGCCAAAATGGGAGCACCGATCGCTACCCCGAGCGCGTAGCTCGTGATCAACTGCCCCGCCTGGGCGATGGTGACGTCCAAATCGTGCGCCACATTGGGCAGAAGCCCCATGATGACAAACTCCGTCATGCCGATCGCAAATGCACCTGCTGTCAGCGAAAAGAGCGAAAGGGGAAAGCGCTCCTTTTTCGCAGCCGTTCTCGGCATGGTCTGCAATGATTCCATGTTTGGTTCCTACCCTTTCTGGCGCTCTCGCTTCCATCCGGGAAACCGTCGAACCGTCTACTCATCTGCCCGCAGGACTGCACCCTCCAGCGAAAGCTGGCGGGAGATGCTTTCTGCGCATTCTTTGACGAGTCGGCTATGGTAGACGTCTTTTTCCTTGCTCACGCGCAAGGAAGGACCCGAGATGGCGATAGCGGCGATGACCGCACCGTGCTTGCGGATGGGAGCGGCGATACAGCGAAGGCCGATCTCGCCTTCCTCGTCATCCTCCGCATAGCCCGCCGCTCTGATCCTCTCCAGCTCGGCGGCAAAAGCCTCGCGAGTGACAATGGTCCGGCTCGTTTTCGGCGTCAGCTCGATACGGTCCAGCACCCACTCCTGCCTTTTTGCAGGCTGAAAGGCGAGGATGCACTTGCCGATGGCGTCGTGATGCAGCGAATGGCGATCTCCTATCTTCGCATGTGTGCGAGCGGCGTAATGGCCGTCGATCACATGGGTGGTGACCATCTCCGTCCCGCTGATCACGCCGCAAAAGACTGTCTCGTCCGTCTTTTTGCTGAGCGCGAGGAGCTGCGGCACCGCAATCCAATCCATTTCAAAAGACGGCGCCACTCTCTCGCCCAGCAGCTTGATTCTCAGCGATTCCGCTACCTCGTACCGGTTGTTTGCGTTTCTGGCGATGAATTGCTGCTGTTCGAGCGTGTGGATCAGACGATAGGTCGTACTCCTGTTAATCTTCAACGTATCAATGATTTCCTGAATGGACAGATTCGGGCGTTCGAGGATGAGCATGAAAACATCCAGCCCCTTCTTCAATGTGCCCACTTCATTTTTCACCGGTATCACCACCACGATTTCCCGAAGCAAAAAAGCTTTCCGAGCGCCGGAAGTTTTGTGCCCCAAAATTATAGTCCCGCACCTGGGATGTGTCAAATATAGAGACTAAACCAATGTTTTTTCTCTATTATAGGGATTTTTTTAAAAAGAAGCACACCATTGACCCTCCCGGCGGTAACGCTCCATTCAGGACCTGAACACGGCCGTACGATGCGCATAAAAAAACGGCTAGACATCTTTGTCTAGCCGTTCCTGATCTGGCTTTTCTGCTCACGCCAGCCGTCTGCTTACGCTTTCGGACCCGCTTTTGCGATATCGGTCGCATTCGGGAATTTCTTTTGGAAGTTTTCGATGAAGCGGCTTGCCAAATCTGCAGCTTGCTTGTCGTACGCTTCCTTGTCTGCCCATGTGTTGCGCGGCAGCAGCACTTCTGCAGGCACATTCGGGCAAGTCGTCGGCACTTGCACGCCGAATGTCGCATCTGTCTCGTAATTCACCTTCGCCAAATCACCGTTCAAAGCTGCTGTCACCATGGCACGCGTGTAGGACAGCTTCATGCGGCTTCCTACGCCCACCGGGCCGCCAGTCCAGCCCGTGTTTACGAGGTAGACCTGGACGTTGCGCTCGTCGATCTTCTTGCCGAGCATTTCCGCGTACACTACAGGGTGCAGCGGCAGGAACGGTGCGCCGAAGCAGGTGGAGAACTCGGTTTGCGGAGCGGTGATGCCGCGCTCTGTCCCTGCCATTTTGCTGGTGTAGCCGGACAGGAAGTGATACATCGCCTGTTCCTTGGTCAGCTTGGAGATCGGAGGCAGTACGCCGAACGAATCAGCGGTCAGGAAGACAATCACATTTGGCTGCCCTGCTACGCCTGGGATGACGGCGCCCGAGATCATGTCGACCGGGTATGCCGCACGAGTATTCTCCGTATACTTATCGCTGTCGTAGTCTGCTTTGCGGGTATCGCTGTCTACGTCTACGTTTTCCAGAACGGTCCCGAACTGAATCGCGTTCCAGATTTGCGGTTCGCCTTCTTCCGAGAGCTTGATGCACTTTGCATAGCATCCGCCTTCGATATTGAACACGCCATTGTCGGACCAGCCGTGCTCGTCGTCACCGATCAGGAAGCGGTTCGGGTCAGCGGACAGAGTCGTTTTTCCTGTGCCGGAAAGGCCGAAGAACAGGGCTACGTCCCCTTCTTGGCCGACGTTTGCCGAGCAGTGCATGGACAAGACATTGCGTTCAGGCAGCATGAAGTTCATGACGCTGAAGATCGATTTTTTCATTTCGCCCGCATACTCGGTACCGCCGATCAACACGGTTTTGTGCTCGAAGCTCAGGACGATGAACGTTTCAGAGTTCGTTCCGTGAACAGCCGGGTTTGCTTTGAAGTTCGGTGCATATACTACGGTGAATTCCGCTTCGTGGTTCGCCAGTTCTTCTTCGCTCGGACGGATGAACAGCTGGCGGGCGAACAGATTGTGCCAAGCATATTCGTTCACGACGCGGATCGGCAACCGATACGTCTGATCCGCGCCAGCAAAGCCGTCAAACACAAACAGTTCTTTTCCTTGCAGGTATTCGAACACGTCTTGCTGCAACAGCTGGAATTTTTCCGGGGAGATTGGTTGGTTGACGGGACCCCAGTTGATTTTATCGTGTACGGAAGCTTCGTCCACCACAAATTTGTCCTTTGGCGAACGGCCTGTAAACTTGCCTGTCAGCGCATTGAGCGCCCCTTTGTCGGTCAAAACCCCTTCGCCGCGCTTCACTGCCATTTCTACGAGCTTCGCAACTGGCAGGTTGTTGTGCACCGTAGCCGTTGCCAGAATGTCAGCAAGCTTGTGAACTGTGTTGGTTTCCATGAGTGAACGATCTCCTTCCCAAAATGTATATCCATTTGTGACTTTCTAATTGTCGTTCAATTTGTAATTAGTATATCACATTTAGCTAAATAAGCTACATAATTTTAGTCTCGGTTTTGGAGAATGTGTGAATAACCGCTTAGGAAGCACTGAATCTAGGATTCCCAAGGACTCACTTTTCTTCTCGGCCAAAGACGAAGCCGCGGCAGTGAAATGCTGGGCGGGAAAAACGGGTGAACCGAGCATACCATAAAAATCCCGGCACCAAAAGGTACCGGGCTAAGACTGTCACGATTTTGTATCATCTTCTTCACACGGAAGCGAATGTCCGGACGACCACGTTTGCCAAAATTTCCACACCCTGGACCAGAGCAGACCGATCAAACTGCATGTGCGGATGGTGCAATCCCGGAGTCAGGTCGCAGCCGAGCGCGAGCATCGTCGCCTTGATCTGCGGCCTCATCACCGTATAGTAATGGAAATCCTCGGCGCCTGGACTTACAGGAGCTGGACGCAGGTTGTCCGGCCCCAGCACGTCGATGATGGCTTGCTCCATCAGTTGCTTGGCTTCGTCATGCACTTCGGCTGCTACCATGCGAGAGCCTTCCTGCACGTCGATCTGCGCTTGATACGTGAGGGCGACGCCTTCGATCACCTGGCGCACCCTTCTCAGCAGATCGTCCATGGCCTGGTTGGTTTGTGCCCGCAGGTCCAGTGCAAAACGAGCCTTGTCCGGGATGATATTGTAGCTCTCCCCTCCCGCCTGCAGCATCGTCATCTTGACAGTCGCCGGCACGGTCGGGTCGGTATGGACTTGCCCGATTCCCGTGACGATGGCGCTGGCAGCCTCGATAGCATTGATGCCCAGATGCGGACGAGCGCCGTGCGCGGACACTCCGGTAATTTCGCCGTACAAAAACATGGCTGCTCCATTGTAGATCGCGGGTCCGGCTGTGCCTCCCCTCGTTTCCTGAATCGGTCGCAGATGCACGCCGTACAGGTAATCGATGTCGTCCACGACACCCTTTTCCACGAACTTCAAAGCGCCTGTGCCTTTTTCTTCCGCAGGCTGAAACAAGATCTTCACTTTGCCCGGAGGCTGGTACCCGGATGCGATCAACGCCTCTACCGCTTCTACGATCAGCGTCATATGCGCATCATGCCCGCAGGAATGGTTGGCTTTCCATTCTCCGTCCACTTCCTGCCACAGCGCGTCGATATCCGTGCGCAGTCCCACCACTGGCTTGCCTTCTCCCCACTCCGCCACCAAGCCTGTACAATCGTCAAAGGTCGTGACGCGCAGACCGAGTGCGCGCATCCTTTCCGCCAGATAGCGCGTCGTATGGACTTCCTTCCAGCTGATCTCCGGATTTGCATGCAAATGACGGAATGTTTCGGCAATCGCCGACTCACGAGTACGTACCGCTTGTTTCAATGACATTGTCGTGGACATCGCCCGCGCCTCCCTGTTTCTTTCCTTTCTTTCCATTATAGCACAATGCCGCGGGCTCACTTGCTGGTGAGGCGCAAAATCGCATCCAGCTTGAGCTGATCGCGCAGCGTCCCTGCGATCCGTACCCGCTGCCTGGCGCTCGCATACAGCAGCTCGTCTCCTTCCAGGAGCATTCGCACATCCATTTCCTTTCCTTGCAACACCAAATCGGCCGGTTCCCCCGTCCATTCTTCGCAGGAAGCGCTCCCCTGTGAAAACGTGAGCTGCCACCTTAGGTCCGTATCCACCGCCACGATCCCGACCCGCTTTTCCCAGCCTGCCGTCATCGGCCGCAAATGCGCTTTGCGCTGCAGCCTCTCCGCTACCCCTGCCAGCAGTCCTCCTATCCCGACCATAATCGCCCACCCCTCTCTTCTGATTGGGTTCGTGCAGCGGAGGGTCGAATCCTTTGACGACACTTGGGAGGCGCTGTCGTGTCCTGTCATTGCGGACCACTTTCTCTCGACATGCGAATTTTTCTATTCGAAAACCTGGCTGCCATGCTTTTTGCCGGAACCGCGGTTGCCCTTATACTTTCCTATCTGCACAAAAAAACTTCCGCCGATGTGGGCGGAAGCTTTTCGCATACGCGATCCTTTGCTATTCATCAAACTCGTCTTTGTCCAGCCGAACCTCTAAATGATGTCCATCCGGTGTCTCAAAATAGAGATTAAAGCTGGTCGGACGAGTAATGGGGCCTCTGTAACAGATGTTTTCCGCTTCCAGCTTGTCGACCAGATAGTCCAGCTCTGCGCGGCTCGTCACCGAAAAAGCGATGTGATCGACTTGCCCCACTCCGCCCTTGCCATCGTCCCCATTGAATGGATGAAGACCGAGCCGTGTGTATGTGCCGATTTGAAAGTAGACAGGCGCTCCTTCCACTATATTCTCTTCCGGGATGGGAACTTCCAATATGTCTTTAAAAAAATGAGCTACCTTCACAACATCGCTACAATTCAGTGCGATGTGATGAACGCCTTTCAAATGAAACATTCACACTGCCTCCCACGTCAACTTACGGTCACGCGCTTTTTTGCGACATTTGCTTTCTTTTGTTGTACTGCTTCAACCGTTCGCTCAGCCGTTTCAAACGAATCATCAAGGCTTCGCGCCATTCCTCGTCTTTCAATTCCTTGGCGATGCCGAGCAGATCCAGCGAAATGTCGATCTGTTGCTTCAGCACGTCGGCGAAGCTAGCCGCTTCATCCGTCATGGTACAATTCTCAAACAACTCGGTTGTATTGTCAACACTCACAAAATCGGCAAAGTCCACTTCGGGTGCCTGATCTCCTTGAGCATATTCTACTAAAATTTCGTACTCTCCCTCAATAGCGGGATGGACTTCGATTCTGTCGCATACAGGACAAAACATGATGGGGACGTTATGCACCAGCGTTTTATAATGACGGACAGACCCGATCGATCCTACCATTCCGGCACCACAGCAATAACTCATATTGTCTCCCTCCTTCTTCGCCAAACCAATATCGTCTGGCCGACACTCTGTCTGTATCAGCAATTGTAGCGCACGATCCACAGAACTCTCTACCCGCAAAACATACCAATCAATTGATGGAAAAAGGAATGGTCTTCTCATTGTACCTGATTTGAAGCGGATTGACCAATGTTTTCTGATTAGTTTGAAATTTTTCCCTGCATTTCCTATCACTTATATTCAATGTTTTGCCGAATATAGAGAAGGGAAATATACATCCGAAATCAGGAAAGGAGCGACTTCCCATGTTCCGGTTTACCAGCATCCGTTCGCGAACACTCAGCATCATGCTTCCCGTCATCCTTGTCACCTTGTTGGTCGTGATGGGATTGTCTTACTGGTTTTCCACCGCTCTTTTAAACGAAGAGATCACCAGTAACATGAACTACCAGCTGGACATGATCAGCGGCACTGTAGAAAAGCGGCTGGAGGCCCACAGCAAAGTGGTGGAAAGCCTGGCCCGCGCCATCGACAGCTCTCCGCAGCCAGTCGATATGGAGCATCTGAATGCGCTGCTCAAAAAATTCGTCCCGATCAACGAAACCTCTCTGGGAATGGGCATATTCATGGAGCCCTTCCGATATGATCCAATCAAACCGTTCGTCTCGACTTACGGTACGCTGCAGGATGACGGCACAGTAACGCTCACAGATGAGTACAACGACTCTGACTACAACTATCCGAATCAGTCCTGGTACAAAATCGGGGCCACAACCAAACAGCCTGTCGATTTCTCGCTGCCATACTATGACGACGTGGCGAAGACGTCCATGCTGACGGTCGTAGCCCCCATCCACTCTCCGGACAAAAAATTCCTCGGCGTGGTCACAGACGACATCGAGCTGGGCGACATCCAAAAATTCGTCTCGGAGACAAAGGTCGGCCAAACCGGCTGGTCGTTCCTCGTCGATCAGGAAGGCCAGTACCTCGCTCATCCGCAGACCGAAAAAATGATGAAGCAAACCATTTCTTCCGATGAGAATGCATCCCTGGCGAAGCTCGCCCCCACCTTGCTGGCTCAGGCAGAAGGCAGCTCGGAATTCACGGATGGAAATGGGCTCAACCGTATTTATTTTCAAAAAGTCCCGCAAACCAACTGGACTTTGGCTCTCGTCATGCCGGAAAAAGAATTTGTCAGCCCGCTGCGCATGCTGCTCATCCGACTGGCCGCCGTCAGCGTCGCAGGACTGCTTGTTCTCGTGCTGGTGATTCATTTGTACAGCAAGAACCTCGCGAAGCAAATCGACAAAGCGAACCAGCTCTCTTTGGCCCTGTCGGCAGGCGACTTCACCGCTTCGATGGAGATTCAGACCTCCGATGAGATCGGAAGAATGGGAGAGCGCTTCAACGAGATGACGGCTCGACTTCGGGAAACACTGGAGCGAGTCAGCCACAGCTCCCATCAGGTAGCGTCAACGTCCGAACAGCTGATGGCCAGCGCCGAGCAAACCAGTCACGCTACCGAGCAGATCGCGCAGAGCGTTCAGGAAATCGCCCACGGCACCGAGGAGCAGGTGAGCGCAACGAGCAAAGGCAGTGATGTCGTCACGGAAATCGCTCAGCTGATCGTTCAGATGGAAAATGGCATGGAGGTCGTCAGCTCCTCGATGGCAGAGGCGTACAAGCAAGCTTCCGCAGGCAACCAGATGGCCGTGCAAGCCGTCGAGCAGATGAGCGTCATTCAGACGGAAATGCAGCAGACGGCTGTCATGGTCAACACGCTGGGACAGCGCTCCGAAGAAATCGGGCAAATGATTACGCTGATTACCACGATTGCGGCTCAAACGAATCTGTTGGCGCTCAATGCGGCGATCGAAGCTGCGCGTGCGGGAGAACACGGCAGGGGCTTTGCCGTGGTAGCGGACGAGGTCCGCAAACTGGCGGAGCAATCGAGCTCTGCTGCCGAACAAGTGAGCAGGATCGTCGCCGATATCCAGCGAGATACCGATGCCGCCATTTCCGGGATGAGCCATGGCGAAGCAATCCTGCAGGACGGCATGAGCCTCGTTCAGTCGACCGGATCCGCGTTTGAACAGATCAGCAGCGCTACGAGCGAACTGTTTGCCCGAACGGACAAGCTGTCTGTGGAAATGAAGCAGATCAGCGAACAAATGGAAACCATCGTCTCTGCCATCGACGACATTTCCGCAATAGCCGAACGTTCGGCCGATTACTCACAGAACGTTGCGGCCGCGGCCGAAGAACAAAATGCGTCCATGCAGGAAATCTCCGCGGCGGCCACCATGCTTGCAAAAATGGCCGAAGAGATGAACGATGCGGTCCGTTCCTTCAAGCTATCCTAGGCATCCCCGTCCTATTGGAAACCTGGCTACTCCACGCCTTTTGACGGAGACGCGGTTGCCCTTATACGGGATAGGAGTTTTATCAATTCCTATCTGTATGAAAAAAGCCGGTGCGATCGTACGCACCGGCTTTTTGTTCGCTTTTCCTATTCTTTTACCATCGCTTCGTACTTGTCGGCCGGAAGCAGCTTGTCCAGTTCAGCCGCATCTGTCAGCTCCACAGCGATCATCCACGCTTTTTCGTAAGGCGAGGAGTTGACCAGCTCCGGTGCATCTTCCAGTTCACCGTTTACTTCTACCACTTTTCCGGTTACAGGAGCGTACAGCTCGGACACTGTTTTTACGGATTCCACACTGCCGAACGGCTCGTCTTGCTTGATCGTCGCGCCGACTTCCGGCAGCTCGACGAACACGATGTCACCCAGCTCGGACTGAGCAAAAGCAGTAATGCCGATGTAAGCCTTGTTTCCTTCTACACGTACCCACTCATGCTCTTCGCTGTAACGTAGATCTTTCGGGAATTCCATCGTTTACGTATCCTCCTATCAGGTACTGTCCATACCACATACTTATTTGACGAACATTCTAGGATTCCTCTTCGATCCCCAAAATTCTAAACAGGCGTTTTTTCACCAGGTTGAGTCCCTTTTCTCCGGCCTGGAAATGGCGCAGCTGCAGGTTCTCGTCAAACAGGTAGAAGGCTGGGACATACTCGTTTTGGAAAGCATCGACGGTTTTCATCTCGTTGTCGATGGCGATAGGATGGGTCAGGTTGTGTTCGGCGATGGTTTGCTTGATCGTTTCGATGTCTGTATCCTTCTCGGAACGAGGCATGTGAATCCCGACTACTTTCAATCCATTGGCTGCATACTTGTCCCGCCACTCGTTGACGCTCGGCATGGACTCCTTGCACATGTGGCAGCTGACGGACCAGAAGTGGACCAATACCGGACTGCCTGCCAGATCGGCTTTGGTCACCTGGCCGTTTACCCATTCGGTAATCCCAGGAAAATCAGGCAATTCTTCACGCAAACGCATCCACGAACACCCCTTTGTTATGTATGAGTTTGACTCCAGTAAAAAACCTCTGCCCGAGGCCTGCACCGAAGGGCGTCCGCGCTCGGCGGAAAGCGATTCTTGCCGGATCGGGCAGAGGGTGTTAAAAAAGGGCCTAACACCGGTTAGACCCTTCTTTCTTTTGTTGAAGCAATCCTTATTTCGCAGTCAGTTGAGCTTGTCCTGGGCGCCAGTTAGCTGGGCACAGTCCACCGGATTGCAGAGCTTGCAGCACGCGCAGCGTTTCGTCAGTGGAACGTCCGATGTTCAGGTCGTTCACTACTTGATATTTCAGTACGCCTTCTGGATCGATGATGAACAGACCGCGGTAAGCTTGTCCGCCTTCTTCATCCAGTACGCCGTAATCGCGAGCAGTCGTTTTGTTGAAGTCTGCTGCCAGCGGATAGTTCAGGCCGCCCAGACCGTTTTGGTCGCGAGGAGTGTTGATCCAAGCGCGGTGGGAGTGGATGGAGTCAGTGGATACACCCAGAATCTCAGCATCCAGATCCTTGAATTCTTCGATCGCATCGCTCAGTGCGATGATTTCAGTTGGGCATACGAAGGTAAAGTCGAGCGGATAGAAGAACAGTACCAGCCATTTACCACGGTAGTCGGAAAGGGATACTTTGCCGAAATCTTTACCGTTGCCCAGTGCAGTTTCCAGTGTGAAGTCTGGAGCTTTGTTTCCTACGAGACGTTGAGCCATTATGTGAAACCTCCTTAGGAATATGATCTTGCCTACATGTCCCATGATAGCAAAAACTCTAGTTTATAGTCAATACAATGTAGGAATGATTTCAACCTGTTATTCTTTTTCAATTACACGCATTCATCTGTCCACTCACAACAATTACTAGAGTAACCAGAGAAGCTCCCTTCTATACGCGCTTCTGCCTGCGCAAAAGAACACCGGAGTCGCGAATCGATTGGGCTGCTTCCCTAAGCACATCGGGCGTCTGCACCAAGGCGATGCGGACATAGCCTTCTCCCTCCGCTCCAAAGGCGCTCCCCGGAATGACGACAACTCCTGCCTCTTCCAAAAGGGCGAAGGCGAATTCGCGCGATGTCCAGTCATCCGGCACCTTGGCCCACACGAACATGGTAGCCTTGGGAGGCTCGATCACCCAGCCCGCTTCAGCCAGTGCGGACAGCAGCACATCCCTTCGCTCCTGGTAGATCGGTCCGACTGCGTTTTTTCCGCCCGAGAGCCGGTCTGCCCTCAGCGCCTCGACTGCCATTTGCTGAACCGGCAAAAAAACGCCGTAGTCTACATTGGACTTCACGACAGCGAGCGGCCGTATGATCTCGGCATTTCCGACCACGTACGCGATGCGGCAGCCTGCCATGTTGAAGCTTTTGGAGAAGGAATTGAACTCAATGCCAACATCCTTGGCCCCTGCCGCCTGCAGAAAACTGGGGGGCTTGTATCCGTCGAAAGCCATTTCCGAATAGGCCAGATCGTGTACGACGATAATATCGTGGCGTTTCGCGAACGCGACCACTTCTTCAAAGAAATCCAGCGTGGCCACAGCCGAGACCGGATTGTTCGGATAGTTCAGAATCATGAATGCGGCCCGGTCCGCCACTTCCTCGGGAATCGCGGTCAGATCAGGGAGAAACCCGTTTTCCTGACGCAGCGGCATGGCATACGGAATCGCGCCCGCCAAATGGACGCTGCCTGCGTATATGGGATAGCCAGGGTCGGGGACGAGCACGAGATCGCCCGGATCGGTCCAGGCCAACGCGAAGTGAGCGAGGCCATCCTGCGAGCCCATCAGAGAATGCACCTCTTTGTCCGGCGCCAGCTCCACTCCAAAGCGAAACTGGTACCAGCGGGCCACCTCCTCGCGAAACGCCGCTGTCCCTTCGCTCAAAGCATATCCGAACGCTCCCGGCTGCCGGATCGCTTCCGACAGCGTTTGCAGGAGGTGATCGTCCGGCTGCTGGTCCGGGCTGCCGATGCTCAGGTCGTAGACCGCCCTGCGCTTTGCCGCTTCTCGCTTGCGCTCGGCCATCTCGGAAAAGATCGCCGCCGACAAATGCTCGAGTCGTTTGGAAGGCTTTCGCATGTCTACTTGCCTCCCCAGGCTTTTTCCAGTTCCTCTGCCTTGAAGCCCAAGGTCACCTTCTCGTCGTCCGTGATCAGCGGACGCTTGATCAGCTTGCCGTTGGAAGCCAGCAGAGCGAGCATTTCCTCATCAGACATGCCGGGCAGCTTGTCTTTCAGCCCCAGCTCCCGGTACTGGACGCCGCTGACATTGAAAAACTTGCGCAGGTCAAGTCCGCTCGCCTTCCAGATGCTGCTTAGCTCTTCCTTGGACGGAGGAGCATCGACAATCGGGATTTCCTCGAACGCAACACCCTCGTCCTGAAGCCATTTTTTTGCTTTGCGGCACGTGTCGCATTTGTTGTATAAGTACGCTTTGATCGCCATGTATGTCACCTCGGTATGTGGAGTCCTTTGTGCATGATTTTTCCTATGGATAGCATACCATTGTCCAAGCGGCAGTGCATCCCTTTCCAGGAATGCTGCCGGCAGGCTTTGGGGGGTCGTCAAAAGACAGCTGTCTTCGGCATCCGCAAAGCGTTCCGCTCATGACCGACCGGTCCCCGCACCATGAGCTTCCCATCGCTATCGTGCACGATGGGCTCGAAAGGCAGCTCGGGAAAGCGGTCCGGCGGAAAATGCAGCACCCATTTGGTGAACGGCTCGGGTATCGCCGCACCTACTTCGAAGAGCGGGGGAATCTGCTTTCCGATGATGTCGTAGAGGTGCAAGGTCTGATCCTCGACAGCATAGACGAGAATCGCCTGCACACGCTCGGAATAATGCACGAGCCGCTCAAATGAGGGGCTGTACATATGCAGGAAAAAGGAAGACTCGTAGCCGACCGGGGCAAACACCCGAGAGATAGGCTCATGATTTTGGAAGCAGTCCCTCACCAATTGGACATCCCGCTCCTCGCGAAGGTGGATCGGGCGAAGCCCTCCATCCGAGCTGCCGCTGTGGGAATATTCCGCAACATAAGCATACTGCGGCACCATCCGAAATCCAAAGGGGGTGTAAAGCTCCGGCGTCTCCGTAAACAGCCACGCTGCCGGATATTCCCGATCGATGTCCGCGAGCATCTGCGAGAGGAGCTGGCGCATCAGGCCGCGCTTCCGATACTCGGGATGAGTCATGACGGATTGTATTCCGGCAGCCTCCACCCGCGCCCCGTCCATTTGCAGTTTGAGCGTAAACATCGAAGCGTTCGCTACGGCTCCCTCGCCGTCAAAAAACGTGTAGGGCCGGTACGTCGGATCCCAAAACCCTCGTGCGTGAAAGTCCTGAAGCTCATCGGCAGGAATGCCGAAGACACTTTCAAACAACGGGTACAACGATTCACGCTTGCTCGTTTCTTTCGAGTAGTGGCGATGGAAAGTCAGAGAGTCCATCCTATTCTCCTCCTGCAGAAAAACGACAGCCTGTATTTGACGCTTCGGCTGTCGTTTTCCTGATGATGGGCTTTCATTCAATTGTCAGCACGATATCGCCGGCTTCGTCGGGGCCGGGATTGACCTGCCACGTCTGCGCGAGCGGCGAATACGGCACACCCAGCTCCGTTCCTTTCAGGACTTCAGCCGCTTCTGCCAACGTGCCGGTCAAAGGCTCCGTATATTCGATCTCCCCGTCCATCGCTGCCTCTCTCCTCCCTGCCGTTTGTTTCAGTGTGAAGGAGTTGGGGCTACTTTATGCAGATGGCTTCGCCGCTACCTCAATTTGATAACCGGCGTGCTTTCGTGCCTGGAAGACGCCATTGTCGAAAATCAGGTACTGCGCCTTGACACCGATCAGTCGTCCACCGAGCTTTTCTTCCTTATCCAGCGTCCGGGAGTTGATCTTGTCCAGAGATTCCAGGATCGGATACGTGATGTCCACCCATTCGTCCTCCCGGTATTGGAACGGTTTGAACTCGTCCGGGAAATGGCTGTATACCTCGTCGCGCATCGCCAAAAGGTCGATCTCCTTGACGTCGCCCTTGAGCATCTTGCGCCAGTTGGTCTTGTCCGGCAAATACTGGCTCAGATGGAACTCCAATTCGCCTGCCATGCGTCTGGTCGGCACCTCGGCGATCGGGATGGCGCGGATCGCTCCCTGATCGACCCAGCGCTTCAGCTGGTTGTGCTTGCGCGTAAGTCCCACCTTGATGTCGCTGGACACCGCCAAATAGACGAAGTGCGGAATCATGCAGTATTTTTCACCAAAGCTCTCGTCCCGGCACGTCCCCTGATCGAAATGGCATTCGTGCGGCTTGACGATGCACAGGTCATTTTCCGGCAGCTTGGTAAAACAGGGGTAGCAATACCCGCTGTTAAAGGTCTTGTTCGTCTTGCGGCCGCAGGCGATGCAGTTCTTTTCGCCCAAAAAGGAAATGGTCAGCTCTCTGCCCAGCCACTCGTTCAGGGGCAAGCGCTCTTCGCCGATTTCCAGGTAATAGTCTACGGGCTTGTCCTTCCCGTGATACTCGTGCGTGAGTCCATGCAAAATACCGCGGAGCTCCACTTCGTTCTCTCCTCTCCTATGTACGGTCCTTCCATTCTACCATATCCCTTATGCCTACTGGCCGCTGTTTTCTTTTGGCAGCATGTTTTCCAAAAGAGGCGGTGAACCTAAAGGCATCTGAACCCAGAAGGAGGGGACGACATGCGCCGCGGCGCCTTTTACGCTATGCTCATCGCCTGCCTTCTCGGCTGGGGCGTCATTCCTGCTTGGGCGAGCGCTCCTGCTCCGCTCTATGAACCCATCCACCGGATAGACACGCAGAAAAAAGTTGTTGCGCTGACGTTTGATGACGGCCCGGACGCGACCTATACCCCCAAAATTCTCGAGGTGCTGCATCAAAACAAAGTACCCGCCACCTTTTTTGTGCTCGGCTCCCAGGTGGAAAAGCATCCGCGGGTGATGCAATGGATTTCCAAAGCGGGACATGAGATCGGCAATCACGGGTACCACCACTACGATTTGAACAAGCTGACAGAGCACGAAGTCTACGAGGACATCAAACAAGGAGAGCGCGCCATCCTCAAGACGACAGGGATCCTGGCGCAATACTACCGTCCGCCCGGAGGCGTCATGACCCACGATGTGATGAACGCGGTACAGGCATGCGGGTACGACATCATCCACTGGTCCGTAGACCCGCGGGACTGGTCGCTTGCCCGGACAGCATCCGTCATCGCCAAATCGGTGAAAAGCAATGTCTCGTCGGGGGACATCATCCTGTTTCACGACGGCGGACTGAACCAGCGCCAGACTGTAGCCGCCCTGCAGGAGCTCATAACGGATCTGCGTTCGCAAGGATACCGGTTCGTCACCGTCAGCCAGCTGTTGGACGCTGCGAAATAGTTCGAAGAAGAAGAAAAGCACCAGTGCTCGTTGTCAGCGTAGCATCTGGTGCCTTTTGGCGCTTAGACCGTCTCGGCCTTTACACGCGTTTTCCCCGTTGAGAAAGACCTCTTCATCATGGTAGTACGCGACATCTCCTTTGGCCCTTCGGCGTTGTCATTTTCCCCAAGTCATCGGCTTCCATGAAGTCTTGCGGAAACGATTGCAGCTTCAGAGGTTTCGTCATTTCACCAGCACCCGTCCGAGGAAGGAGCGAAGACGTTCGTTTTGGGTGTCTTCGAACAGCTCTTCCGGCTTTCCTTCCGCCATGATAATGCCTTGGTCCATAAAGATGACCCGATCCCCCACTTCCCGGGCAAAGCCCATCTCATGCGTCACGACGATCATCGTCATGCCTTCCCTGGCCAGATCCTTCATGACGGCCAGCACCTCACCCACCAGCTCGGGATCGAGTGCGGAGGTAGGCTCGTCAAACAGCATCACCTTCGGATTCATGGCCAGTGCCCGAGCGATCGCCACCCGCTGCATCTGCCCGCCGGACAACCGATCCGGATAGACGTCCGCCTTGTCCGCCAGCCCCACTTTTTTCAGCAGCTCGAGCCCTCGCTCACGGGCTTGCTCCTGCGGCATTTTCCGCACCTTTACCGGAGCCAGCATCACATTTTCCAGCACGGTCTTGTGAGGGAACAGATTGAAGCGCTGGAACACCATCCCTACATCTTCCCGCACTTTGTTGATGTCGACCTTGGGATCGGACAAGTCGTGCCCATTGATCACGATACGCCCGCTCGTCATTTCCTCCAGCTGATTCAGGCAGCGCAAAAAGGTACTTTTCCCCGACCCGGATGGTCCGATGACGCAGACCACTTCCCTTTCGGCCACCTGGGTCGTGATGCCTTTCAGCACCTGCAGCTGCCCGTAGTTCTTTTTCAAATCGGTTACTTGAATAATCACGGTACGCCCCCCTGTATCCGACTGCTCGCTTTCGTCTGTGCTTATAGTTTACATGAATAGTTAAAAAATTGCATGAATTTTGAACGCGTGCTCGAACAAAAAGACAACCGGGACCGTATCAATGGCCCCGGCTTCTCTCTATATAGGGAAGAACTCCCCCTTACCCTTTGGAAACTCCCAGCTTGCAGGCTCCCTGGCTGCAATTGCACGATTCGCAGGCGGAAATCGCCGGAGGAGGTGCAGTCCGTTTCCGTTTGTTTTTGTCCGCCAAATAATGAATCAGCCGAGCGGAGTTCAGGACGACCAGCACAGACGTCGCATTGTGGACGAAAGCGCCGCCCACAGGGCCGAGGATCCCAACCATTGCCAGGACGACTGCTGCAGCGTTGATGGCGCTGGAGACGATCAGGTTTTGACGAATGACGCGCAGCGTCTTGCGGCCGAGCTCTGCCACGTCCGCTACCTTGGCAATGTCGTCGGTCATGATGACGATGTCGGCAGCCTCTGCCGCGATCTGCGTGCCTCCCGCTCCCATGGCGATGCCGACGTGTGCCGATGTGAGCGCCGGAGCGTCGTTGATTCCGTCTCCCACCATCCCGACGACAAGTCCTCTAGCCCTGTACTCTTCGACTCGCCGGTACTTCGCTTCGGGGAACTGCTCGGCGTACACCGTCGTGACTCCGGCCTGGCGGGCGATTTGCTCGGCCGCTCCGCGATTGTCCCCCGTCAGCATGGCGATCTCCCCTACGCCATGGAGACGCAGGCGGCCAATCGTTTCGCGCGATTCCACCCGCACGCGGTCTGCCAGAGACACCATTCCGATCAATTGGCCTTCACTGGCTACGAAGACAGCCGTCTGACCGGCCTTTTCCTGCTCCTCCTGCAGATGGCGCAGCTCCTCCGTGGACACGCCCCGTTCTGCGAAGAAACGACGATTCCCTACGAGCACCCGACGTCCCTCCACCAGGCCGGATACGCCGTTTCCGGGATGAACTACAAACGAATCGACGTCGGGAAGGACGAGCCGCTGCTCCTGGCTCGCAGCGACGATCGCTTGCGCCAGCGGATGCTCCGAATGCCGCTCCAGTGCGGCAGCCAGCCGCAGCACCTCCTCCTGCTTCAGGCTGTGCAAACGGGCGATGCCGGTGACTTGCAGCTTTCCTTCCGTCAGCGTACCGGTCTTGTCGAACAGCAGGGCGTTTACCAGACCGATCTGCTCCAAAGCTGCACCGCTTTTGATCAGGATCCCGTGCTTGGCGGCACTACCGATTCCCGCCATGATGGCCGTCGGGGTAGCGAGCACGAGGGCGCACGGACAAAAGACGATGAGGATGGTGACTGCCCGCACCAAATCGCCTGTGAACAAGTACATCAACACCGCCAGCGCGAGGCTGCTCGGAACGATCCATGCGGCCCAGCGGTCAAGCAGGCGCTGGACAGGAGCCTTGCGCTCCAGCGCTTCGGCAACCAGGCGAGTGACCTTGGCAAAGGTGGTCTCTTCTCCGACCCGATCCGCCACGACTTCGATCACTCCGTTCGTGTTGATCGTCCCCATGTACACTTCGTCGCCCGCACGCTTTTCCACCGGCAACGATTCTCCCGTCAATGCCGCCTGGTTCACCGCAGCCTGGCCGCTTGCCACCGTTCCGTCTACTGGGACCTTCTCGCCCGGCTTCACCTGGATGAGATCACCGCGCACGACCTTTGCGAGGGCGATTTCGGCCCACTCCTCCTGACGCTTGACGCGGGCGGTTTGCGGTGCCAACTGCACCATTTCCTCCAGAGCGGATGCTGCCTTGGCCACTGTCCGGTTTTCCAGCCACATACCGATCATCATGATCAAGGCCACTTCTCCTGCCGCGAAGATTTCCCCGATGCCGACAGCCGCCGCGATCGCAATGGCGACCAGCACATCGCTGTTGATCGACCTCTCCGCAAACAGCTCTTTGAGCGCCGCCACAGCAATCGGCACCCCGCACAAAAACACCGCCAGCCAGGAAAGCTCCACTCCCCCGACTTCCCCGTACAGCCAGCTGACCAACAACCCGATGCCGGATACAACCATTGCCGCTTTTTGCCACATGCGATCCACTCTCCTTTTTTATGTCCATGGGTACACATTCGCAGTTCTTTGCTGAGAAAGAGAATCAGAGTTATTTCCCCCGTAAAAACAGTGGAAGCTGCTGCCCGAAGGCAACAGCATCCTTAATTGATAATGATTATTCCTATCTTTACTTAGGTGAATTTTTTTGGGCAAGGGAAATAATTTTATAATCATTCTAATTTGCTCCATCCTTTTCGTCAATCCCTTTTTTTCCAGACCCTGCCTCATGCGTAATGTAGCCGTCTGCTGCTCATGCTAAGGACCGAGGTGGTTTTCATGAATCGGAAAAAATGGGTCGCCCTGCTTATCATCCTCGTCGTCTTCATCGCAGGACTCCTGGTCGAAACCGTATCCGACACCAATGCGAGGCTCGCCGACCATCCGGGAATCTCCTGGGAAGAAAACATCGTGTCCGGTTCCGGGACAGGCAAAATCGTCCAGCTGTTTGTCAGCGGCGTCATCTCGGGAGAGCCGAGTGCGGCCGGCGCGCCATCCATGAGCGAGGTGCTTGCCGAACAGCTGCGCCGGGTGGAAGAAGACCCCTCTGTCAAGGCTCTGGTGTTGCGGATCAACAGTCCTGGCGGCGAGGTGGTCGCGACCGACGAGCTGCACACCCGTCTCTTGCGGCTTAAGCAGGTACGGCGCATTCCCATCGTCGTGAGCATGGGTTCCACAGCCGCGTCGGGCGGCTATTATTTGGCGACGGCCGGAGATGCGATTTTTGCCAATCCGAACACTTTGACGGGAAGTCTCGGCGTCATTTTCAACCTGCTCAATTACAGCGAGGCCGCAAACAAACTCGGAGTCCATCAGTTCGCGATCAAAAGCGGACGGTTCAAGGACATCGGCAGTCCCTTCCGGCCACTCACAACTCCAGAGAGGCAAATTTTTCAGTCGCTGGTCAACGAAAGCTACCAAAAGTTTGTCGATGTGATCGTCAAGGGACGCAATCTGTCGCGGCAGCGTGTCCTTGAAATCGCGGACGGTCGCGTGTATTCCGGCGAGCAGGCCAAGCGGCTGGGCCTCATCGACCAGTTCGGGGATTTGGAAGAGGCGACCCGCTACGCTCTCTCCCTTTCAGGCGAACGGGAAGCGACAGTGGTCCGCTATACCGATCAGCTCTCGCTTAGCAAATTGCTGTTCAGCCTCAAGCAGCATCTGGCCAACCCCGATCCGCTTGGCCTCTCCCGGTCGCTCGAACGTCAGAGCTCGCCTCAGCTTTTATATCAGTTCATGCCGTAAAGAAGGGAACGACACGTCTATGGAAACCCGATCGGACGAACATTACGCTTCCGCTGACGCCACCCCTGGCTATCGCTTTGCGGGATTTTGGATCCGCGTCGTCGCCTCCTTGCTGGACTCTCTGTTTCTGGTGGGTGTCAGCATGCTCCTCTTCAATCCTTTGCGCCGCGCCTGGGGCGTATGGGGTGCTTATTTTTCCATCGTCGACCTGGCGGAAGTCGCCTTTGATCTGCTGTACTTCATCCTGCTCACCTGGTGGACCGGGCAGACGCTCGGCAAGATCATCACTGGCATTCGCGTAGTCAATGCCCGGCACTCCCGGAAAAACTTGAGCGCCGGACAAGTGATTTTGCGCGAAGTCATCGGAAAAGCGCTGTCTTCCCTGCTGTTTGGCATCGGGTATATGTGGGCAGGCTGGAACGCCCGCAAGCAAGGCTGGCACGATTTGCTCGCCAAAACATACGTCATACGCGAAGAGCGGGACTAAAGGACCCTTCCAAAGCGGCCCAAACGTCCCGGTCTGCTTGGCGCGGCTCATTCGCAAAAGATAATTCCCTTCCTTGTCCCTATTGTTGATTGATAAACAGATGGTTACAATTACCTCCAAGGCATGACCCACACGAGGAGGTATGATTGATGCGCAAAAAGTATGCAGGCAGCATCCTCGCCGCCGGCCTATCCCTTGCTTTGCTTGGCATCGCACCGCCGCTTGTTCAGGCGGTAGCAGCCCCGATCGCCGCCACGGCATCCACACCCGTCACCCAGACATCTGTCTATGGAATCCAGCTGGGTATGACTGCTGCGCAAGTCGAACAGATTTTGGGACAGCCAGCCCGCAAGGATCCCAGCACTACCGGAGTGGAATGGTGGATTTACAACCGCGATCTCAACCATTACATACAAGTCGGCATCCAAAATGCCAAAGTGGTCACGATGTTCACCAATGGTGCCAATGCCCGCGTCAAAGGAATGGGCATCGGATCCACAACCGCCGAATTGCAAAAAGCGTGGGGAGCCCCGCCAAGCTCACTCGCCATAACCCCCACGTTGAAAATCAACGGCAACACGCTCGGTCATCCGAGTTATTCCCTGAACAATCAGATTGTTACGTTTTCCATTGACCAGCTCGGGGGCGGCAAAATCGCTGGCATCCGCCTTTCTACCCCCGACTACTTCAGCTCAATCGCAATCGGCTTGATGTATCCCATTTCCTATACCCGACTGCCCGCCCAGCCGGTCTTGACGGAGCAGCAGCGCCAAGCGGCGGCGCTCGCGAGCGAGAGGGAGAACTTCGATCTGCTCAACATCACAAGAGCCAGAGCCAATTTGCCTCTGCTTGCCTGGGACGAGAAGGTAGCGACAGTGGCCCGCGCCCATAGCCAGGACATGGCGAAAAACAACTATTTCAACCACACGTCCCAGACGACGGGCAGCCCGTTCGACCGTCTCAAGCACGCTGGCATTTTGTACGGCTATGCCGGAGAAAACATCGCGTACGGACAACTGGACGGGGTCGAAGCGCACATGGGCTGGATGAACTCCGCCGGCCATCGCAAAAACCTCCTCGAGCCCCACTACAAGCAGGTTGGCGTTGGCATCTCGTACAAAGACGGACGAGCCTATTACACGCAAAACTTCGTATCCAAGATGTAGCACAAAAAGACCCTTCCCGTTCACCCGCCGACTGGGGGCATTCGGGAAGGGTCTTCTCGTCTTGGCCTATCCTTTCAGCAAATGCTTCATGACTTTTCCCAGCCCGTTGACAGGAAGGCTGGGGACAAACACAACCTCGGGAATCTTGTACTCGGCCAGCCTTTCCCGGCAGACGCTCACGATATCGGCTTCGGTCAAAGGACTCCCCTCTTTTTTGACGACGTACGCGCGGGGAACCTCCCCCAGCTTCTCGTGAGCGACCCCCACCACCGCCACCTCCATCACATCCGGAATATGGTCGATGACATCCTCCACTTCGATCGGATACACGTTGTCGCCGCCGACCAGGATCATCTCCTTGTAGCGCCCGGAAATGTACAAAAATCCCTCCGGATCGAGTCTGCCCGCGTCTCCCATATGATACCAGCCATCGATCAGCACTTTAGCTGTCGCCTCCGGGTTGTGCAAGTATCCTTTAAACAGATACGGGCTCTTGATCAGGACCTCCCCTACTTCTCCTGCCGGCATCTCTTCGCCAGTGGACGGATGCGCGATCCTTACCTGCACGTTTTTGAACGGACGGCCCACGGAATCGATGGAATCCAGTCCCATGATCGGATGCCAGCCGCTGACGAATGCCGCTTCCGTGCTCCCGTATCCTTGCGTCATCGGAATGCCCAGCTCCAGATACCTTTTGATCAGGGCCGCAGAGGCTTTCGTCCCGCCCGTGGAAACGAATTGCAATGACGAGATGTCCCATTGGTCCCGCTTCAGTTCCTCAAGAATGTAGGCATACACCGAAGGAAACGCGAACATCGCCTCGATCTTCTGCTCCGCGATCGTTTTCAGGATGGATACGGGATCCCCGTCTGCCAACAGGACGATCGTGTTTCCACTGTATACGTTGAAAAAGATCATCGAGGTGCTGCTCATGTGAAACAGCGGATGGACCGCCAAAAAACGCTTCGGCTGCTCCGTCCGGACACGCCCTTCCCGCAAGTACGTATCGTAGCAGCCATGAGAAATCATGCAGCCCTTGGGTGTCCCGGTCGTGCCGGAAGTAAACAGGATCACCGCCAGATCGTCCTCCCCCACTTCCGTATCGGGAAGGACATCCGGCTGCTCTTGAAAAATGCGTGCGAACTCATCCGTCATCGCAAGTCCGCTTCCGGCGGATACCCACCTGGCCGCTCCTCCGTTTTCCCGGGCGATGGCAATGGCATCCGCAAAATCGAGATCGTAAAACAGCACTTTCGGCTTTGCGATCTGCAGAATGCCGTCCAATTCAAAAGCGGTCAGGCGCCAGTTGAGCGGGATCGCTACCGCTCCGATTTTGAGTGTCGCCAGCAGAATCGTCGGAAAGGGATGGTCGTTTTTGCACAGAATCCCGACGAAATCGCCTTTTCGGACACCTGCTTCCAGGAGGAAGGAGGCCAATTGATTGGTGCGCTGGTCCAATTCTTTATACGTAAAGGCATGATTCGCCGACACCAGCGCTTGGACATCCGGTGATTGCCGAGCGTGGTCCGTCACGTAACGGTGCAGGGTCCCCATCTTTATCCCTCCAAAAGACAATCGGTTTCCCCTTACTATGCCCAAAAAGGCTCGCCCATTGTAAGGCGAGCCTTTTTCGTTTGATTGCTTCTTTCTATTTGACGGTAGCCGTATTGGCAGCCGGGGCGGGAGGCGTCTCACTGTCGTCGGAAAAGAACGGAATGATCACCAGGCTGATCAGAAAAAACAAGATCCAAACGAGCCCCCGCTTGAAAACAGACGGAGTAAGCATCGGGTCAACCCCTTCAAACATTTCTTTCCATATATCTCTACGTTTCCCCACCCCGCGCCCGTTTATGCTTTTTTTTCATAGCGCCTGTTTTTTTTGCAGGAAAAAAGCGCCTTCCCCGCGCGGAGACAGACGCTTTTTTCAACAGAAATTCACTTACCCCTGTTTTTGTACAGGGGCCGAGACTTGATCCATTCGTGTCCTTCCCCGTTGTACAGCCAGGCAAGCGGCTGCGAATACGAACAGGAACGCCCCCATGAGCCAGAATATCGTCCATGGCTCCCATACTTCCATCAGAAATCCGTTTACATTCGGGGCCAGGATGCTCGCCACTCCGAAATTGATGCCCGCCACGATTCCGGCTGTCGGAACCATGGAGGCAGGCAATATATCGGCAGCGAACGCCAATCCCAGGGAGTAGAACGATCCCACGGCGGCTCCCGCAATGGCGAGCAGAAGCATCATCAGCCAGACATTCTCCCCGGACAGCGGGAACAGGAAAAAGGCGATCCCGCCTGTCAGAGCGCACGCTGTCATCACCCGTTTGCGTCCGATCCGGTCGCTCAGCGTCCCCAGAGGCATTTGCAAAATAATGCTGCCCACGACGAACGATGGCAAAATAATCGAGACCCATTCGATCGACAGTCCCGTGCGCAGCGCGTAAACCGGAAAGCTGCCGTTCAGGGAGGTCTCCATGAAGCCGTACAAGAACGACGGAATCAGGGCCAGCCAGCCGAGGCGCAGCACGGCTGCGTATTTGTTCTCTTTCTTCTCCGTCTGCTCGATTGCGTCCGGAAACTCGTTTTTCATCCGTCCCAATAGCACAAAAGCGAGCGCGTACAGGACGAGCAGCGTCCCAAACGGCACCCACAGCCCAAACGGGAGCAGGTTCAGCCCGAGCGGCCCGGCGCTAAAGCCCACGCCGTATGCCAGTCCGTACAGGGAAAGGTCGCGTCCGCGATTTTCCGGGGCCGCGATTTTCGTGACCCACATTTGACTGGAGTAGTGCAGGCTCGAGTCGCCGATTCCCATCAGCAGCCTCAGGACAAACCAGACGGCCAGATGGGAGAACATCGGGATCAGAGCCGTAGCCACCGTGAGCAATGACAGCCCGAAAACGATCGTTTTCAAATATCCAAACCTGCGAAGGGGGATTTCCAGAAAAGGCGAGATGAGCACCATCCCGATGTACAGTGCCGCAGCGTTCAGCCCGTTCATCACCGAGGATACGCCTTCCCTCTCCAGCAATACCGCCAGCAGCGGGATGCTCAGCCCCTGGCTGAGACCGGCGATCGCCACTACCGCAATCAACACCCAAAACGTGTATCGCGAAGCTGACATGGTGTTGATCTCCTTTCTCTTCATTTCCATGAAAAATAGTTATCCGTTCGTCGCCACCGTCACATGTCCTTGCTGGAGCTGATACATTTTGTGATACAGACCATCCTGCTCCATCAGCTCGTCATGCGTACCCCGCTCGACGATTTGCCCGCGTGACAGCACCAGAATTTGATCCGCGTGCTGGATCGTCGACAGGCGGTGAGCGATGATAAATGTCGTACGTCCGCGAGACAGCACGTGCAGGGCCTCCTGGATCGCCGACTCGGTCTCGCTGTCGATGCTGGCCGTCGCTTCGTCCAGGATGAGAATGGCCGGATCGGCCGCCAGCGCCCGTGCAAACGAGATCAGCTGGCGTTGCCCTGCCGAGAGCGTCATCCCCCGTTCCACCACCGGCTCTTCGTACCCTCCCGGCAGCTGCCGGATAAACGCGTCTGCCTTTACTGCCTCGGCGGCCCGCCGCACTTCTTCGTCCGTGATGGCGTCGTTGTACATCCGGATATTGAAGCCGATGCTGCCCGTAAACAAAAACGGATCCTGAAGCACCAGTCCGACATGCTTGCGAAGCGCCTGGGTATCGATGCGGCTCATATCCGTACCATCGATCAAGATCCTGCCGTCTGTCACCGGATAAAAACCGAGCAGCAGATTCATCAGGGAGCTTTTGCCCGAGCCCGTATGCCCGACAAGCGCGATCGTCTGCCCGGGCTTGGCGGTAAAGGAGACATTTTGGAGTACGTATTCGTCTCCTGTATAGGAAAACGAGACGTTCTCAAACACCACCTCGCCGCGCGGCCGCTCGATTTCTGCAGGCAGCTGCCCTTGCTGCGCCTCCTGCTCCGTGTCGAGGATGTCAAACACGCGCTTGGCTGAGATGGCAGCCTGCTGCAGCTGTGACAGACGGTTCATGATCATGTTTATCGGCTCAAAGAATCGCCCCATATAGTCCACGAAGGCGAACAAGGCCCCGAAGGAAATGGCGCTGTGGAAGGACGTGGATCCGTAATACCAGACGATGATCGTCAGCACGACTTTCCAAATCAGATCGACCGCCGGCCGCAGAAGAAGCGACTCCAGATTGTTCTCCTTCAGCTTGACCTTGAAGTACTCCTCATTGACCTTGGAAAACTCCTCCGCCACGCCTTGTTCCCGCCGAAACGCCTGAACGATCGCCATGTTCTGAATCATTTCGTTGATCGTCGCATTCATGTCGCTCAGCCGGGTGCGAATGATGGCGTAGTAGCGGGAGCTGTATTTATGGTAGAAATACACGAGCAGCACCAGGATCGGCACCGTCAAAAAGCAGATCAGCGCGAGCTGCGGCTGCAGGATGTACAGCGCGACGAGAATTCCGACCAGATAAATGCCGTTTTGCACAAATGTCGCGAGCACGCTCACATACAGCTCGCGGATGGCTTCCGTATCGTTGCTGACGCGGGAGACGAGCGAGCCGACCGGCGTCTTGTCAAAAAAGGAGACCGGCAGCTTTTGCAAGTGGATGAACAGCTTCATCCGCATCTGCTGAATAATGCGCTGCGCAATCGTCTGCAGCCACAAAATCTGGATGTAATTGAAGCCGGCGGACAGCAGGATCAAGGCGGCATATCCGGCAGACAGCCAGAGGATCGGAGGCACCTCGGCCTGGTACATCGCTTTGACCTCGGAGGTCGTGAGGCGAATCCCGCTCAGTGCCGCACCTGCATTCGCCAGGTCCGCTCCCTTGCCTAACGTCACTTCCACTCGTTCACGCCCGTTTTCAGCGGGGAGAGCCGTCACTTGCTTTTCTTCATTAGGCTGGACGGTTCCATGCACGAGATAGTACGCTGTCCCTTCTACCAACACGCTCACCGGTACGGCTGAAGGGCTTTGGGCTGTCGTCGCTCCCGGATCCGCGAGCCAATCCTCGCGAACGTAGTACTTTTTGTCCAGCTGCACTGTGTTTTCCGCCGCCGCCGGGGCCTTATCGAATTCGTACCAGGGCTTTTGAATGGCAAGGATATGATTGTCGATCATCACCTTCGCCAGGAACGGCCCCGCCAGCTCCGCGCTCGTGCCGAGCAGGAGCAGAAGCAGCGCTCCCGCTATTTGTTTTTGGAACGGCCGGGCGTATTCCACCAACCGTTGCCATACGCTTTGCCCGCTCATGAAACGCACTCCTTCCTGCCTCTACCCGGCGACATCCTGTTCCATCTGCTGACGCCGGAACTGTTCGGCGTACCAGCCGTTTTGCGCCATCAGTTCCTCATGCGTGCCGCGTTCCACGATCTGTCCTTCATCCAGGACCAGAATCAGGTGGGCGTGCTGCACGCTTGACAGTCGATGGGCGGTAATGATCGTGGTTTTTCCGGCGCGCTCCTGCCGCAGATGGCGCAGAATGCTCTCTTCGGTCCGGGCATCGACGGCAGACAGGGAATCGTCCAGGATCAAAATGTCCGCATCCAGAAGCAAGGCGCGGGCGATGGAAATCCGCTGCTTTTGGCCGCCGGAGAGCGAAACGCCCCGCTCTCCCACCTTCGTTTCCACTCCTTCGCGGAATTGCAGGAGGTCGCTGCCCATCTCAGCCAGCTCCAGAGCGCGAAGCACTTCCTTAGAAGTCGCTTCCGGCTTTCCGAATGCCACGTTGTCCGCGATGGTTCGGGAAAACAGCAAGTGCTCCTGCGGCACATAGCCGATTTTCCCGCGCAAGGCCGAAAGCGACAGAGACTCGATGGGCACACCCCCTACGAAAAGCGAACCCGGCTGCAGCTGGTATTGATGCAAGAGCGAGCGGCACAGCGTAGACTTGCCGCTGCCCGTACGCCCGACGATCCCGAGCGTCTCGCCTTCGCCCAGCGTAAAGGTGATGTCGCGCAAGGCAGGCTTATCTGCACCGGGGTAGGCAAAAGTAAAACGGCGCGCCTCCACGACATTGGACAAGACGGAGGTGATCGGATCCGCCTGGTCCCGGACATCCGGCTCCTCTATGAACAGCTCCGACAGACGCTTGTGCGAAGCACCTCCGCGCTGCAAGACGTTGACCAGCCAGCCAAAGGCGAACATCGGCCAGATCAACAGCCCCAGATACATGTTGAAGGCGGCCAGATCGCCCAAGGAAATCGCGCTCGTAAAGACAAGATACGTGCCGTAGCCCAGCCCGATCAAAAAGCTGAAGCCGATGATGATCCCGATCGTCGGCTCGAACAGCGCGTCGATGCGCGACACGCTCACATTTCGCTCCAGCGTCTTTTCGCTTACGCGGCGATAGGCTTCCACATCCGCTTTTTCCTGGACGAATGCGCGGAGCACCCGCACGCCGGAGACGGACTGCTGGACGTGGTCGTTCATTTCGCCGAATGCTTCCTGCGCCAGGTAAAAGCGCTCGTGAAGCAGCCTGCCGTAGTACGCCGTCGACCACGCCAGAAACGGCATCGGGATCAAGGCTGCGAGCGTCAGCTTCCAGTCGATCGCGGTCACCATGACGACCAGCGTCACCAGCGTCATGAACAGCGAATCGGCCAGCGTCAGCACCCCCGTGCTCGCCGTCTGTTCGATGGCAGGGATGTCGTTGGTCGCGACCGCCATCAGGTCGCCGCTGCGCTTTCGCGAATAAAAGGAAGGCGTCATGCGGGTCAGATGGGCAAACAGCCGATCGCGCAGAGTCCGCTCCAATATCAGCGCTCCTCCGTTCAACAGGTAGCGCCACATGAAGCGCATGCCGTACAGGGCCAAACCGAGCAGGAGCAAGATCGTGACCGTCTTCATCAGTGCGGGAGCCGTAAGCGAGCTGTCGCGGATGGAGTCGACCATCTCCCCGATCAGCCGCGGCGGCAGCAGCATGAGCAGATCAATCAGAAACAAAAAGGCGATTCCGACCGTATATCGCTTCCAATGCGCTTTGAAAAACCAGGATAATTGCCGGAGTGTCTGCATATCGTCCACCTCTTTTCCCAAGACGCTTCCCTTCAGGAAACTTCTGATTCCGTGAAAAAAGGAGCTGCTACACGCGCAGGCCCCTTTTTGGCTTTCTCCATCGTAATTTACTGAATTTTCCTTGTCAATCTAACTTTTTTTCCTGTTCCGCCCCTCCGCCCACTCTTCACGAAGCAGACTGTAAACAGCATGGTCGACGTAGTGGTCGTACAGAAATTCATTTCGCCGCAAGACGCCTTCCAGTTGAAATCCGAGGCGTTCCGGGATCGACCTGCTCTTGTAGTTGGCGGTCGCCGCCTGGATCGTCACTTTTTCCAGATCCCACGAGCCGAAGATCAGCCTGTCGATATAGGCAGCGACGGCTTCTGTCATCAGCCCCTTGCCCTGGAACTGCGCTCCCAGCCAATAGCCGATCGAGGTCTTCTTGTTGATCCAGTCGATGTTGTGGACGCCCAGCGTTCCCGCCAGCCGGCCTTTGTGCCAAATCCCGTAGTGCGTCCCCTGATTGTTGTTGTGCTGATTCACCGTCATCTGGATGAACTGGGCCGTATCCTCCACACGCCGCGCGTAATCGAGCCAGGGCAGCCATTCCCGCAAATAGGAGCGATTCGTATCCGTCAGCCAAAACATCTCGGCTGCATCCGCAGGTTCCAGCTGTTTCAAGTGTGAATCTTCGGTCATCGGTATCCGTCTCATGTGCTTCCCTCCATCGCTTCTCTATTGCCATGCGGGCACCAGTCCCCTGTTGTGCTTACGCTCGATTATGGTACAGAGGCGATTGTTTGGCAAGATAACGGTGTTGCTGTATAGACTTCGGGAAAAAGAAAAAGCTGACACGCTGGCCCTCCAAGATTAAGATACAGGGTGGAAAATCGCCTGATAAGGAGCTTGACGGTAACGATGCGTTCAGACTGGTTTCTCAAAAGAGCAGCTCACAGTCTTTATGCTCCCATACATCAAATAAATTCCCGTCCGGGTCTTCAAAAACGAAAAATTTTCCGTAAATGCCTTCATTGCTGATTGGTCTCGTCTTAACCCCGTCAGAGGTCAATCTTGCGTATAACGCTTCAATATCATCCGTAAAAAATGTGATAACCCATCGAGTCCGTCCATTTACTTCAAAAACTGCCCGCGTATCATTATCCGATTCGATTACATCAAGGATGGGGCGGTTATCCCTGAATAAACTTAAATAGTTACCCCTATCGTTTCTGATGGTAAAACCAAAATGCCTGACAAACCACTCTCCAGATTTCTTAGCATCTTTGACTGGAATTACATTATAGGCAATGCCCAAGATCCTCCCATTCCCCATACAAATCAGCCCCTGTCTTCACCATTTCCAAGACATTCGTTCAAGGCGGCCCCGGACATCCTGCCCTCGCTTCTTCGATTTTCTCAAGTACAGTATGTTTCATATCGGCTAAGCCTCCATAACCCCCTAGTCATCCGGCCACTCTCTTCCCTCACATTTCTGAAGGGATCTACAAAAAGTTCTGCGCTTCGATCCTTGAATCCTCGTACGACTGGAAATATTTTACTCACCCTTTAATTCAGTTAGCTTCCCTTCCTATCCCGTACGAATCAAAGACTTCTACGTGAATTCCTCGCAAAAAAGCACCTGCCTCCGACAGAGAAGCAGGTGCTTTTCGCTATTTCTTGCTGGTACCGATCTCTTCCGGCTTGAATATGCCGGTCTCGGTCACGATTGCGGTGATGTATGCCGCAGGCGTCACGTCGAACGCCGGATTGTACACTTTGACGCCGTCCGGAGCCACTTGCTTGCCCAGGCCGCGCGTGATTTCCTCCGCCGGACGCTCCTCGATCGGGATGTCCGCTCCGGTCGGCGTCTCCAGGTCAACCGAGGAGAGCGGCGCCGCCACGTAAAACGGAATGCCGTGAGCCTTGGCCAGTACTGCGACCCCGTACGTGCCGATCTTGTTCGCCACGTCACCGTTTGCCGCCACGCGGTCGGTTCCGACGATTACCGCCTGCACTTTGCCTTGGGACATGACCATTGCCGCCATGTTGTCGCAGATCAGCGTGACATCGATACCCGCCTGCTGCAGCTCGTACGCGGTGAGGCGGGCGCCCTGGAGCACCGGCCGTGTCTCGTCCGCGTACACCTTCAGGTCCCAGCCCCGCTCTTTGGCAAGGTAGAACGGAGCGGTCGCCGTCCCGTACGCTGCCGTCGCAAGCGCGCCCGGATTGCAGTGGGTCAGGACCCCCATTCCGTCGTGCAGGAGCGTCAGCAGATGCTCCCCGATCGTCCGGCACACTTCCGCATCTTCTTTCTGGATCGCCAGCGCTTCGTCGAGAACCGCGGCCTTTAGCTCGGCTACCGGTTTGGCCCCTTCCTGTTGCACGCGGGCCTTGACCCGGTCGAGCGCCCAAAACAGGTTGACCGCTGTAGGGCGGGAGGTGCCCAGGTAGTCTGCCTGGGCTTTCAGTTCGTTCCAAAATGATTCGTGATCGGCCGCCTCGCTGTTGCGAACGCCCAAATACAGGCCGTAGGCGGCCGACATTCCGATGGCGGGAGCGCCGCGCACCTGCATGCTGCGGATGGAGTCCCACACCTGTTCGGAAGTCGTCAAAGTCAAATATACGGTTTCTACGGGCAAGAGCGTCTGGTCGAGCAGGACAAGTGCATCATTCTCCCACTTGACCGGCGCTAGCTGAGTGCTGGTTGTCATACGGTTGTGGCCTCCTGATAAAATCGAGCTGTCACGGTGCGGACGATGTCTGTGATGTCCGTGGATTCCTCTACGTTGCCGCGGCCGAGAATCAACGCTTCCCCGATCGCCAGAGCCAAGCGCTCCGCTTCCGCGCGGGTCTGCGGATCTTCGATGCTGTTTAGGTCAGCCACGCCTGCCAGACCGATGACGCGGCGCAGGATTTTGCAGCCGGCAAAGCCTGCGGCATCCTGGATCAGCCGCTTCACGTAGCTTTGCCAGAAGCCTTCCACGTGGGCGCTGCGCTCTTTGGCGTGCCTGTGCCACAGCTGTACAAACTGGGACACGAATTCATTCCAGACATCTTCCACCGTCGTAAGCAAGTATTCGCGATACGATTCGCGTTCTCCTTGATCTTTTTGCAAGCCGTGCTGACCCGCGAAGTTGAGCAGCAGGTTGGCGATCACTGCGCCGATGTCAAAGCCGATCGGGCCGTAGTAGGCAAACTCGGGATCGATCGCTTTCATGCTGGTCGGTGTAATGAAAATGCTGCCGGTGTGCAGGTCTCCGTGGAGCAGGGCCTCCGCCCGCGTCAGGAAATCGTATTTCAGCTTGGCGATTTCCAGCTTGAGCGGCTTGTTGTTCCAGATCGCTTCCACCTCTTTTTGGATCAGCGGATTGAAATCGTTCGTCGGCGCGTTTTCATAAGGATCAGTAAAGACCAGATCTTCCGTAATTTTGCACAATTCCGGATTCAAGAATGTTCCGACGAGCGCCTTTTTGTCAAAGGGACTTGCGCCCAGATCAGAGGTGTAGAACAGCGTATGGGCGAGAAACTTGCCGATCTGCTTGGCGAACAGCGGATAGCGGTTGCCCTCGATCAACCCTTTGCGCATGATGATGTGGTCTCCCACGTTTTCCATGACGGTCAGCGCGAGCTCCTGATCGAAGTGGTACACCTGCGGCACAAGCTCCGGTACGAATTTGTGCTGAATGCGGAGCGCCTCACTCTCGATGCGCGCGCGATCCACGGTCAGCGGCCAGGATTCCCCTACCACTCGCGCATACGGCAAAGCCTGCTTGACGATGACGCTTTTTCCCGTCGCTTCGTCCCGAATGTCAAAAACCAGATTGAGGTTGCCGTCGCCGATTTCCTTGCTTGTGAGCGTGGCCCCCTCGTTAAACAGCCCCGGCAAAGCCTTTACATACTCAACTGCTTCCTGTTCGCTCAGTGCGCGATATGCCATGATTCTCATTCTCCCCTCTGCTCCATTTTTCGTATATTTCCAGCGGGCGGTCATGCTCCCCGGACTTTGCCCTGCTCCGGTGCGGCCAGCATTTCCCGTCAGTATGCAAAAAGACCTCTTTCCCGAAGAAAGAGGTCGCTGTCGTCACGTACAGAGAAACGTGCCTATGTCCCCCTTATCTTCCAGACCACTTTTGTTTCTGCAGGAATTAGCACCGTGCACGCCGCCTTTTTCAGTCGCCTAGCGCTTCTGAATGGCATCGTGTCGGTTGCCGGGTATCATCGGGCCAGTCCCTCCACCTTCTCTGGATAAGGTATCCAACGTATGCGGTTTTGAATTTAGTTTGAATCATACATCCACGTCAGGGCCATGTCAACACCCTTTTTGGGCGGAATGTGTCCGGCCGCTACCAGCTGTACTCCGTGCCCGATGCCCCGGGCCGGTCCCAGTTCCACCAGTCTACCTTGCCGAGGAAAGCCGCCGTGATGGACTTTTCTGCCTGAAGCTTGAGCAGCTCTTTGGTCGGACCTGTGACGACAGCGCCGTAGATGCGGACGCCATGTTTCTGCAAGTAATCGTAACGCTCTGCAATCCGGGTGTCCCTCCCGAAGATCAGGTCCTCGCCGATGTCATCCGTGAGCCGCTCGTGCTCGGCGAGGTATTTCATCTCCGCCACGAACGTCGCAGTCCTCCTGTCCCAATCCCCTTGCAGCTGGATCGGGGCATCGCCGTAGTCCAGTGCGCGATCAGAAAACCCCCACACCTCTCCCGCGGACAGGAGCAGGTTTCCCCCGTCCGGCTCGTGGCCGCGGGCCTCTGCGCCGGTATCCACCGCGAGCCACGACGTCTCCATGTTGTACGCAAAAACGTGCTGCGCCACCAGGCTCTCGTACTCTTTGAGAGTCATCGGGCGATCAAAGGAGATGGCCAACTGGCTGACGGTTCCCTCCGGTAGCTTGCCCATCGCGTTCCAGGCAGGCGTCCGTAGGTAAGCTGTCTCGTCCCCAGTCATTTTTTCATCTGTCGGGTAGCGGAAGAACAGCTTTTTTTCCCGGATGCCACCCGCCCACTTGGGCTCGGCACGCACATTCCACAAGAAATTGCTGACCTCCAGAAACCCGGCCGTCTTCTGTTCGGCTCCCACCTGCTCCCGCAGCTCCAGCTTGATTTGTCCGTACAGCGCTCCGACCTGCGAGCCGCTGCTGCCCGCGCTGACACCGGACTGGGTAAAATTGACAAGGTCTTTGGTGACGCGGAACATATCGGCGTGCATCCAGGAGCCGACCCAGGCGTTGCCGAAGAAAGCAAGGGCGCCGGCCAGAAAGACAATCCCGAACGTAAAAGCGGAATTCGTCAGCCTCATTCTCCACTTTCCCCGTCTGAGTATCTTCCGCTGCTGTTTGTCCGAGAGCGTCTCGTCCGTCATCTCTTGCCCCCCGCTTCCTTCTCCCAGCAAGAGCCGCTCCAGCCGCCCCGCGTATTCCTCGTCATCTGCGACCATATCCTCGAGCTTTTTCGCATCCGCTTCTCCCAGCTCTCCACGCAGATAAGCCATCAGCTTTTCGTCGAGCTCCCCGATTTCACGCTTTTCCTCACGTCTATTCGTCATCGTCTTCGTCCCTCCACATCTTGCGCATCTTTTGCCGCCCCCGAAACAGCGAACGCTTCACATCGGCCACGTCAATTCCCAGCACCTGAGCGATTTCGGCATAGGAAAACTGCATGGCTGCCAGCAAAATGACCTGCTTCTGCTTCTCTGGCAGCCGGTCCAGGAATGCGTGAGCGGATGCCCACATTTCCCGGTGCACCAGCGAATCAGCCGGATCTACCGCCGACAGGTCCGCTGTCTCGGGCATGTGCTCCACGAAATGCAACGGACGTCTGGCCTGCTTGCGATGCCAATCCACAAAAGCGTGGTACGCTACCTTGAACAGCCACGGCCTGACTCTTTCCCCGTGGTAGTCGTCCAGAGCGGAAAAGGCGCGAAAAAACGTTTCCTGCGTCAAGTCCTCCGCGCATCTGGCATCCCGTGTGAGCCGGTAGAGATAGCGGTAAATATCGTTTACGTGCAGGCGATACACGTCTTCAAGGCCTACCTTCCCAACGGTTTCACACCCCTTCCCTTCTTACCACGCCATACGCGGGGAAAAGTTTCACCTTCGTGTGCATGCCCGGCAAAAAACAATTTGACTCCCGCTTCCGAACGTCATATCATGAAACTATCGCACACGCTATTGTTCGTGTGAATCACATAACACTCTTATCGCGAGCTGGCTGAGGGACTGGCCCTATGATGCCCGGCAACCGGCGCTGCTCTAGCCATTTGGACTGGAGAGCGAAACGGTGCTAATTCCAACGGATAAGAGTCGAGACTGGGCGACGTTTCCCCTTTTCCTCGACTACTGACCCGAGAGATGAGAGGAGACGAAGACGAAAGCATAGTCGACAACCGCCTCCCTGATCGCCGGGGAGGCTTTTTTATTGTCATACCAAAGGAGGATGAGTCCTAGCAATGAGTGAGCACCGTATCCTCGTCACCTATTTGACTCAAGCCAAAGACTTGTACAAAAAAGCGGAAGCGATCGCCGTCGGCATGACTGTCGGCTCCTGGACAGAGCTGCCTGCCGCCAAGCAGGCGGAGCTGAAGCCGTATCTGGGCGAAGCCGTGAGCGCTACCCCGCTCGAGACGCTGGAGAGCGGCGAGACGCGCGGCCTGATTACTGTCAGCTACCCGACCCGCAACTTCACAAACGACATTCCTTCCCTGTTGACCGGCATTTTCGGAAAACTCTCCATGGACGGAAAAATCAAGCTGTTTGATATCGAGTTTCCCGATTCGTTCCTCGGCGCATTCCCCGGCCCCAAGTACGGCATCGACGGGCTTCGCGGACGCCTTGACGCACACGATCGCCCCTTGCTCATGAGCATCTTCAAATCGTGCCTCGGCCTTCCCTTCGACGATTTGAAAACCCAATTCCGGGCGCAGGCACTCGGCGGCGTCGATCTCGTAAAAGATGACGAAATTTTCTTTGCGGACGACCGCGCACCGTTTCTCGAGCGCATCAAGGCGTTCAAGCAAATCGCGGCCGAGACCGAGCAAGAAATCGGGAAGCCCGTCCTGTACGCAGCCAACCTGACCGGTCCCGTAAGCGAATTGAACGAGAAAGCGAAACGCGCGGTGGAAGCAGGGGCCGACTGCCTCCTGTTCAATGTGCTGGCCTTCGGCTTCGACGCCTTGCACAGACTGGCTGCCGATCCGGATGTCCACGTCCCGATCATGGCACACCCCGCCTTGGCCGGCGCGTACTACCCATCGCCTGACTACGGCATCGCCACGCCGCTTCTGCTCGGCAAGCTGATGCGCATCGCGGGCGCCGACCTGGTGCTGTTCCCATCGCCGTATGGCAACGTTGCCCTGGACAAAGGCGAAGCGCTGCAAGTCGCGAAAAACCTGACCGCTCCGCTGGAAGGCGTGCGCCGTTCCTTCCCGGTCCCGTCCGCCGGCATCCATCCCGGCCTCGTGCCTCAGCTCTACGCTGACTTTGGCCTGGACCAGATCGTCAATGCAGGAGGCGGCATCCACGGACACCCAGGCGGGGCAACCGCGGGAGCCAGGGCGTTTGTCGCTGCCATACAGGCCGCAGTCGCCGGCAAAACGCTGCAGGAAGCCGCAGCCAGCTCCCCTGAGCTGGCCGCTGCCCTCGAAAAGTGGGGTGGCGGACGATGAGCAAAAAGCTCGTGCTGTTCTGCGACTTCGACGGGACCATTACCGAAAAGGACAACATCGTGGCCATTGTGCGCAAATTCGCGCCGCCCGAGTGGGAAGCGCTGACCGAGCAGATTCTTTCGCAAAAAATCAGCGTGCAGGAAGGAGTCGGCAAGCTGTTTCAGCTGATTCCCTCCTCCCTGCGCGGGGAGATCGTCGACTTCATCGTGAAGGAAGCCTCGATTCGTCCCGGTTTTGCCGAGTTCGTCCGCTTTTGCCGGGAGGAAGGAATCGAGTGGCTGGTGACCAGCGGAGGGATCGACTTTTTTGTGGAGCCGATTCTCGCCCCCTTCGATCTGGACGGAGTGCCGATCTATTGCAACGGAAGCGATTTTTCGGGCGAAAGAATCACAATCACCTGGCCGCACTCCTGTGACGATCACTGCACCAACGGCTGTGGAATGTGCAAGACGACGATTATCCGCCGCTACGATCCCGCCGAGTACTTCCGGGTCGTCATCGGCGATTCCATCACCGATCTGGCCGGGGCCAAAATTGCCGATTTCGTCATTGCCCGCTCGCTTCTGGCCCAGAAGTCGGAGGAGCTGCAGCTGCCCTACCGCAGCTTCGCCACATTCCACGACGTGATCGCTATCTTACAAGACTTGAAACACCAACAGGAGGTCGGCTGACCCATGACTGCTACTTTCGAACAACGTCTGGACGCTTTTCGCCGCCTGGACGACGCCAAGCTGACGTTCGCCCGCCGAGACTGGTTTCCGGGCACGAGCGGCAATCTCTCCATCAAGCTCACGAACGACCCGCTGCAGTTCGCGGTAACCGCTAGCGGCAAGGACAAAACAAAGCTCTCCCCGGAGGACTATCTGGTGGTGGACCGCGATTCCCGTCCAGTAGACGAGACCTCTCTCAAGCCATCCGCTGAGACGCTGATCCACGCTGTGGTCTACAAGAAGTTTCCCCAGGCAGGCGCCTGCTTCCATGTGCACACGGTGTGGAATAACCTGATTTCAGAGCTGTACTTCGGTCAGCGCGCTTTTTCCATCCAAGGCCAGGAGCTGATCAAGGGACTGGGCATCTGGGAGGAAAACGCGCAGATCACGATTCCGATTGTAGAGAACTTTGCCGATATTCCGACCCTGGCGGCCGCGATCGAAAAAGTGATCACCCCGGAAGTGCCCGGCGTCCTGATCCGCAATCACGGCATTTACGCCTGGGGCAACAGCGACTTCGAGGCGAAACGCCACCTCGAGGCTTTCGAATTCCTGTTTGAGTACCACGCCCGCTTGCTGCAGCTGCGCCAAGCAGTCGTGTCCACTACAACCACAAACTAAAGGAGGAGTTTTACGATGGCACAAGTACGTTTTCACGACACCAACGAGTATATCGGTTCGCCGGAGGAAGTCGTTTCGTTTTTGAATACCCAAGAAATCATCTATGAAAAATGGGGAGTAGATCGTCTGGATCCCAAGCACCGGGACAACTACAGCCCGACCGAAGAAGAGAAACAGGAAATTCTCGACACGTTCAAGCCGGAGATCGAGGCGATCAGCAAGCGCCGCGGCTATTTGACGGCGGACATTATCGTCCTCTCCGACAAGACGCCGAATCTCGATGAGCTTCTGGTCAAATTCAAAAACGAGCACCACCACACCGATGATGAGTGCCGCTTCTGCGTGGACGGCCACGGCATCTTCGCGATTAAAGGAAAGGACGGCCGCTACTTCGACGTCGAACTGGAGCCCGGCGACCTGATTTCCGTACCGCCGAACTTCCGTCACTACTTCACCTTGATGGACGACCGCAAAATCAAAGCGATCCGCCTGTTCGTCACTCCTGCAGGCTGGGAAGCGATTTACTAATCTCCTCTTCGCTCAGACATAAGCAATCACCTCGGTCGCGCATGACCGAGGTGATTTTTTTACTTGACGAGCCCGTTTCCTTTAATGGACACATGGGGAACGATGCGGACGGCCGCATTCGCAAAGGCATGCGGCCAGTCGTTCTCCACCTTTTTCCACTCGGGGTACTGGTAAGCCCTTGCGTACAATCCGAAGCCGAACGGATCGATATGGTTCTTCTGGCACTTTTGCACCAACCGTTGAAACTCCTTGCCCATCTCCTCTTCGATCTTTTTCTCCATTTTTTTGTAATCCTTCTCCATCTCAAATGGAAAAAGGCGCTCGGAGATGGAGACTTTCATGTCCATATCGACATCGATCTGAAAGCGTCCCTGGTCGTGGCTCACTTTGACTTTTTTGGAGATCCCTTTGACAAAAAAACTGAGCCTTTTTTTCACGACTTGCTTCTTCTTTTCCCCTTCCTTATCCTCATCCGGGTACGGGATCGAGACAGAGAGCTCCCCCTTCTTTCCATGAAGCAGCATTTGCAGGTAGACCGATTCCTTTCCGGATATCACCGTTGCCAAGGATCCCTCTTCTTTCAGCAGGGCTGTGCCCATGACCCGGATGACATTTCCCTTCGCCTTCGCCAGCTTCGTGAGGGATGGAGTCATTCCTTTCTCGTACATCTGGCGGTGCAGCTCTTCCACCGTCGTCTTGACGGTAATGTTTCTTCGGTTTGCGGTATCCACCAGCTTGGTCAAGTGCATAGCGAGGCGAGGCTTGGTAGGCGGCGGCTTGCGGAACAAATCATGGACGGGTCCGTCGTAGACGATCATTTTGGCATTGACGCTAAACCGCGCATCGCGAAATACCACGTCCAGGAGACGGAACCAGTCAGGCGTCTCAAGCAACCGCGTGCCTATGACAAACAGCTGCGTCTTTCCCGACAGCGTCAACCCTGTCACCATCTCGTCAAACCTTGCCCGGGATTGCCTCAGGGCTTCTGCCCTGACTCCGTACTCCTCTGACTTTTCTTTTGCCTCCCTGCTGAAAATAGGGCTGGATAAGTAGAAAAGCAGTTCGTTTTTCGGGTTCAAGTCCATGCCGATCATGAGGGAAAGAGTGGCATCCTCCAGATCAATCCGGTCCATGCAGCCGGGCAAAGGCAACCATAACAGCAGCGCCAACAGCAAAAAAAGTGGCTTCCTCATCCGCTTCGCTCCCCCGCCTTTTTTCCCATAAACATCAACAGACCTGCCAGCAGGCATGGAATCGCATACCCGATCACCATTCCAGTCCTTCCCCAATAGTCGACCATCTTTTTCAAGTCGCTGAAGGAGGGCGTATACATCACCGCCGCCACTGTGATGAGCAGCAAGATCAGCTTTAGGTAGCCAAGATGATTTTTGCTGCCGAGCAGCCTGCTTGTGGAAAACACAGTGAGATACATATACGGGATGCCCGTCGTCGACAAAACGAACAGATAGAAAGCCAAAAAGACGATGTCGAACCGCTCCAAAAACCGAAATTCGATCACTTTGCAAAGGCCCAGCGTCGGCCACGTAAATTGGGTAATCTCGTCCGGGCTGAATAAGCTGTAGCAGAGGATCGTCACAGTCAAAAAGACCAGCATGGACAGTGTGTTAGCGACAAGCATGCCGGCTACGGCGTACTGCTTTCTTTGCAGAAAAGGGTACCAGAAAAAGGCAAGCTCAAAGCCCAAAAAAGACAGGATGGTCGATTGGCTGGCTTGCAGAATCGGCTTCCACCCCTCCTTGAACAAGGGAAGCAGATGAATCCCGTTCAACTTGGGCCATGTAAAAAAGAGCACAGGAAACATCCAGAGCGTCAGATAAAAAATCAGTTCGGAATAACGCCCCAGCACCCGCACCCCGCCCTTCATCACCTGGTAGAGCGGGATGATAAACAAAATGACGATGATGTAGCCAGGGGTTTGTGTCAGCAGCCAGATGTTGATCAGGGACACACTGTACGCAAATACCGTGATCGCCCCAAACAGGCAATACAGGACAATCAATACCGCCGCTGTGTTGCCCAGCCATTTACCCAGCAGCAGCGGCAGAATCTCCACGATGGTCTTGTCGGGGTAATGCTTCATCGCATTCAAAAGCAGCAGGCTGGCGACGACGGCAATCCCCCACCCCAGCACGATTGACATCCAGCCGTCCGTTCCCGCGATGGAGGCGAGCTCCCGCGGCATCGTCAAAACCCCGATCCCCACCTGCGTACCGTGAATCAACAGCACATACTGGATCGTCGTGATTTCGTTTTTCCCAATCCCAGTCATTTATCGTCCCCCTTGAGACGATTATCTCCCTGTCTCTTGTTTTGCCTCGCTCTGGCGCTGACTGGCCTGTCCTTCATATTCCATAGCGGCACACGCACGAAAAAGTCTTTCCAGTCCGCGTATCTCGCCGGCGCAAACGGGCTCCCGTACGGTACGCCCAAAGACTCCAATGAAATCAAATGGCCGATCAACGCCATCAGCCCGATGATGATGCCGACAATCCCGAACATGGCGGCCAGCCCCATCATGCCAAAGCGCAGTAAACGCAAGGCTGACGCCATGTCGTAATTGGGGATGATAAACGAGGCGATGGCGGTAAAGGCGACGACGATGACCATGATATTGCTCACGACTCCCGCCTGTACCACTGCCTGCCCGATTACGATACCGCCGACGATGCCGACGGTCTGGCCGATCGGGGCTGGCAGACGAACGCCCGCTTCCCGCAGCATTTCCAGTGTCAGCTCCATGAGCATGGCCTCCAGGATCGGGGGAAAGGGCACCCTTTCGCGAGACTCTCCCACGGACAGAATCAGGTCCAATGGGATCACTTCATAGTTGAACGACACGAGCGCGATGTACAGTGCGGGAAGAAAGGTCGCTACCAAGAAAGCGGTAAAGCGCAGCAGTCGAATAAAGGTGGCAACAGGCCAGCGCGTGCTGTAATCGTCCACGTTTTGAAAAAAGGAAGCAAACGTAGCGGGTCCGACCAGCACGATGGGGGACCGGTCCACCACCACGATAACCCTGCCCTGCAGCAAGTGCGAGGCTGCCGTATCAGGCCGCTCCGTCGTCAAAAATTGGGGGAAGGGCGAAAATGGATCGTCCTCGATCAGCTCTTCCAATTCCCCGGTATTGAGGATGGCATCGACGGTCAGCATGTTGATCCGGCCTTCCAGTTCACGCAGGACATCCTGACTCACGAGATCCTGCATGAACATGATGGAAATCTTGCCGCTCCCCCGCTCCCCCAAGGTCAGCTCCTTGATTTTCAGCTCTCGGTTGGGGATGTATCGGCGAATCAGGGCGATGTTCTGGATGCCTGTCTCCACGAAGCCTTGATGGGAGCCCTTCAGAGAGGCTTCCAATTGGGGGTCTTCCACGGCTCGTTGCGGCCACCCATGGGTTTCCACTACAATCGCTTCCCTGCGCCCCTCAATAAAAAGAACACTGCTCCCGAGCAATATTTCCTTTTCGACGGATGGGAAGTCCACGTATGTCGAGACGCTCCCGACGGACAGCAAGTCAAGAATGCTCGTGCTCCCTCCCTCGGAAGGGTTCAGCAGCGGACGAAGCAGATTGTTGTTGATCGAGTTTTTGTCCACCAGCCCCGACAGGTACACGAGCGCGGCCCGCCCTTCCACGAAGGTGCTTTCAAAGGTGCGGATAACCAAGTCCGGGGTCAGCGTAAAAGTCGATTGCACCATGTCAATGTTGTCTTGCAGCTTCTCGGAGATCGGTTGGATGGAGCGTGTGCTTGTCCGTTTTCCCATCATCGCCAATGCCCGTTTTCTTCCCAACCATCCCTTCAGACTCATCTGTCCACGTTCCTTGCCAAGTTGTAATAGGTTCTATTAGCGTGAGTGAAGACTGCCAAAAATATGCACACACCCGGGAAGATAGCGCCTTGGCCTGCCAGCTGAAAAAAAAGAAGCAGGCTGCCGGGTGATGGAGCCCGTCAGCCTGCCGCTATGTTTTACGTACCCGAGATGGTTTTCGTGAATTTGATGTAGCTGCCGATTCGCCAAATGCCGACATAAAGAACCCCCATCAGCATCATCAGAACGGACAATTCGATAACATCGATGGATTTGAAGTACTGCGTCAACAAGACGCGAATGAGCACGATCGCAATCAGGATGAATTTGAGATTCCGGTTTGGCTTCGAATAGACCAACCCATCCTCTCTTTTCTCATATTCGGTTTGCTTCAGCATGACCACCCCGAAAACGACACCGAGAAGACCGGCAATCAACAGCTCCCAAGCTGCCGGCACGTGAAACGGTTTCCCGGGGATGTGCATGAGCTGGTACAAGCTCCATGGAATCACCACAAGCAATACCACAATGGGGGCCAGAATCCCGTAGCCTTTTCCCCTGATCGGCTTCTTCCCTCTCCTGGTTCTGAGCCAAATTCCCAAACCAATGATCAAGATGACAATAACGATAGGAATATACGTTTCCATGACGTCCTTCCTTTCTTCATAGTTGTAATGGGTGGATGCCCTCGGTTGCTAGAGAGCCAGTTTGCGTTCTAGCAGGTAGGCCGCCACGCGGATGAAAAGATAGGCGGCGATCCAACTGATGACCATGCCTGCCGCCACTCCCCCCGGATTGGGGAACCAGATCCCAGCCTGGTCGCTGAATAGTCGGCGCCCCAAATGGTAGTTGGGAAAAAAAGTCGTAAATCCGTTGTAGAAAGTGCTCAAGCCGCCGATGATGACGATCCACAGAATCGGACTGATCGGTCGGAGAGTCGTGTAATGGGTAGAGGAAAGCAGGATGCTGAGGGAGAGAATGGACGGACTGAAGCCGACGACGATCGCCAGCAACGGCAGTCCCGTCACCATGGTCAGCCATACATCCGCGGACGAATACCCTTCCACCAGCAGCGCGATGATCCCGGCAAACAGCGAAATCAGCACGTACACCCCGCATGCGATCGCTACCGTCCGCAGCCAGGCAGCGACGAACTTGGCGCCTACCAGACTGAGCCGCGAATAAGGCAGGGTGAGCCACCATCCGAAGGTCCCGTTCTCCCATTCCCTTTTGAGCATCATGACTCCCATGACGACCAGCATGTAGGGAAAACCGATCGCGACGCCCCAAAGCTGAGGCAATTGGAGCTGACCTTGGATCGCAAAATAAGCAGCTACTCCAATGGCGACAAGGACGAGAAGCGCCAGGTAAATGGCCCTCCCACCCCTGGAACCATGCGAGCGATCCAGCTTCCTCCTGCTTCCCTTCAGCTTCCATTCATGACGGACGAGCGCCCAAAACGTGCGAGAACTCATCGGCTCCACTCCCTTTTGTAAAACGTCCGGAATACGTCGTGAAGGGATCCATGCTGCGCCCGCAGCTCCTCGGCTTCACCGGACCAGATCGCTTTTCCCCGATCCATGAGGACGATATAGTCAAACAGCCCTTCCACTTCCTGAATATCGTGCGTACTGATCAGGATGGACACCTCCCGCTCTTCCAAATAATCGATCATGCCGGAAATGATCGCTTCACGGGAAATCACATCAATCCCGGCGAACGGCTCATCCAGAATAATGAGCGGTACATCGCGGGCCATGCAAAGAATCAGCATCACCCTCGCCTCCTGTCCTCTGCTCATGCCGCTCATGCTCATTTCCAAATCGACGTCCATGTACGCGGCGAATGCTTTGGCTGCGTCCATGTCAAACCCCGGCAAGAAGGAGGCTCCCCATTCGAACGCCTGCAGCACGGTTTGACGCGGATACCAGCGAGCCCGATCCGGAAGGTAGGCAACGTCGTGGTTCGTCTGCCACCCCGGCGCTCGCCCAAACACCCTGATCTCTCCTGCGTCCGGTTTGATCAGGCCAGTGATGGCGCGAAAAAAAGTGGACTTGCCGCAACCGTTTGGACCGAGCACGCCCACGATTCGTCCGGAGGGAATAGCCACATCCAGGCGGTCGAGCGCGTTTTTTTTGCCGTAGCGCTTCGTCAACTGGTCACATTGGACAATAGGCTGCGCCATCATCGGGTTCCTCCTTCTCCATTTCGATAGTTCCTGTTGAGGTAGCCCTGGATTTCTGCCAGAGATATGCCCAGACTGGCCATCTGCTCCATGAACGAATCCATGTATTTCGACGCCAGCTCCGTCCGAAACGACTGCACTCGTTCGGACGACGAAGTGACGTAGGTTCCCTGTCCCCGGCGTTTTTCCGTTAATCCGTCACGCTCCAGCTCCTGGTAGGCTCTCATCACCGTATTCGGGTTCATCCGGAGTTCCAGAGCCAGCTCGCGTACGGATGGCATTTTTGCTCCCAATTCGATTTCTCCTTTTGCGATAGCGCTGCGTACTTGATCCAGGATTTGCTCGTACAGCGGTTGGCTAAAATCGATCCTGAACCGCAGAGAGCCAATCTTTTGTTCCTCCATGGGCTTTCCTCCTGCCCTTTCTTGCATATGTAGTGTATTATATCACTTAATACACTTAACACAAGGGGGAGTGAACCATATTGTTAGCATTTACCGTTTTACGAAAACAAAAAAAGAGCCGTTTCTTCGGCTCCTTTTTGCTTTTATAGCGCGTATCCGCCCGCTTCGATCACCCGGTCCGCGATGGTTCTCTTCAGGTGCACCGTATTGACCGGGGTGCGGCGTGTCAGCTTTTTCAGGATCGACAAGCGCAGGCGCAGGTCGTCTCCTTCTTCCATAGTCGCGAGCGCTTCTTTTGCCCATGCCTCCACCCGATCGAACGCTTCCTGGACGTAGACCGTGGTCAAATCCAGCTTTTGCTGCTCGCTTTCCAGACCGTTCGCCGCGATCGCCTTTTCCGTCCGTTTCACAATGCTGTCCATCGCGTACAGCTCGATGATCATATCTGCCGCGAAGGCCAGCAGCTCCTGCTCTTTGGAGATGGCCTGCTGGTACTTCATCAGCGCGGAGCCCGCGACCATCAGGATGATTTTCCGCGTCATGTCGATCAAGTGCTTTTCGGCAGCCAGCGGCGCATCCTCGATCTCCTGCGGATAGTAGCTCATCAGCTCCTGCTGCAAGTTGGCGGCAGCCTGCAGCAGCGGCAGCTCGCCCTTCATCGCCTTCTTCACCAGCGTATCCGGAATCAGCAGCCGGTTGATTTCATTCGTTCCTTCAAAAATTCGGTTGATGCGGGAGTCGCGGTACATGTTCTCGATTTCATACTCGGACATAAAGCCGTACCCGCCGTGGATCTGCACGCCTTCGTCCACGCAGTAATCCAGCACTTCGGTCGCAAACACCTTGTTGATGGAGCACTCGATGGCATAGTCGGCGATTGCTTTCGCTACCTCCTGACCTTCGTCCGCCTTCTCGCCAAGTCTGCTGAGCGCGGTGTCAAACAGCCCTACCGTCCGGTAAACCGAGCTTTCTGCCGCGTACGTCTTCAGCGCCATGTTCGCCAGCTTGTTTTTGATCAGTGTGAAATTTGCGATAGGCGTCTTGAACTGCTTGCGTTCCTTTGCATAGTTCGTGGCAATCTCCAACGCGCGCTTCGCGGATCCGACCGCTCCCACCGCGAGCTTGTAACGTCCCACGTTCAGGATGTTAAACGCGATGACATGGCCTCTGCCCGGCTCTCCCAGCAGGTTTTCCACCGGTACTTTGGCGTCCTGGAAAATGACCGTGCGCGTCGAGGAGCTCTTGATCCCCATCTTCTTCTCTTCGGGACCGAACGACACACCGGGGAAGGTCCTCTCTACGATAAAGGCGGTGAATTTCTCCCCGTCGATTTTGGCGTACACGATGAAGACGTCCGCGAAGCCCGCATTCGTGATCCACTGCTTTTCCCCGTTCAGAAGGTAGTGGGTGCCGTCGGCGGACAAGGTCGCCGTCGTCTTCGCCCCGAGCGCATCCGACCCCGATCCCGGCTCCGTCAGGCAATACGCGGCGATCCGGGCACCGGAGGCCAGGTCGGGCAAATAGCGGCGTTTTTGATCGTCGTTGCCGAAGTAGACGATCGGCAGGGAGCCGATGCCCACGTGCGCTCCGTAGCTGAGGGCGAAGCCGCGCGCCAGCGAGAACTTTTCCGTCACCAGTGCGGTGCTCACCTTATCCAGTCCCAGCCCCTCGTATTTTTCCGGCACATCTCCGGCCAGGAGCCCCAGCTCGCCCGCTTTTTTCAGCAAGCGCACGGAAATCTCGAAGTTGTGGTTTTCGATTTCCTCCAGATGCGGGCGCACCTCTTTGTTGACGAAGTCCTCGGTTGTCTTGGCAATCATCTTTTGCTCTTCGTTGTACTCCTCCGGCACGAACACGTCATCTGCCGAGCCTGCATCGATCAGAAAGCTTCCACCGCGGATCAGTTCTTTCGTATCTGCCATTGCAATCCCTCTCCTTTATGGTTCCAAAATGGATGATCGTGAAGGTTTACAACATTTCGAATACGCCAGCCGCACCCATCCCGCCGCCGACGCACATCGTGACGACGCCGTACTTGCCGCCGCGCCGCTTCAATTCGTTCAGGATGGAGATCGTCAGCTTGGTCCCTGTGCAGCCCATCGGATGTCCCAAGGCGATGGCCCCTCCGTTGACGTTTACTTTCTCCGGATCCAGTCCCAGCTCGCGGATCACGGCGACAGCCTGCGATGCGAACGCTTCATTCAATTCGAACAGATCGATGTCCGCAAGCCCCAGCCCCGCCAGCTTGAGCGCTTTGGGGATCGCCACAATCGGTCCGATTCCCATCACATCGGGATCGACTCCCCCTACCGTAAAGGAACGGAACTTGGCGATCGGCTCGATCCCCAGCTCGGCAGCCTTGTCGGCGGACATGACCAGCACTGCCGCTGCGCCGTCGCTCGTCTGCGAGGAGTTCCCCGCCGTCACCGTCCCTTGCACGTGGAACACGGGCTTCAGCTTGGCCAGCGCCTCCAGCGTCGTATCCGGACGCGGACCCTCGTCGATCTGGAATACCTTTTCTTTTATTTGCAGGGTGCCGTTTTCGTCAAAAGAGTGCTGCTTCACCGTGAGCGGCACAATTTCTTCCTGAAACTTGCCGGAAGCGATTGCTGCCGTCGCCCGTTGATGGCTGACGAGGGAAAAGGCGTCCTGGTCTTCCCGGGAAACGTTGTACCTTTTGGCTACTTCCTCCGCCGTGTGCCCCATCCCCATGTACGCCTGGGGCATGGTTTCGACCAACGTAGGGTTCAGTGCGACCTTGTGCCCCGTCATCGGCAAAAGGCTCATGCTCTCCACGCCGCCTGCCACGACGACATCGGCGCTGCCTGTGATGATTTGCTGGGCCGCGTAGGCGATGCTTTGCAGGCCCGATGAGCAAAAACGGTTGATGGTGACACCCGCTACATTCGTCGGCAGCCCGGCGCGCAGGCCGATCAGCCGCGCCATGTTCATCCCCTGCTCCGCTTCCGGCGTAGCGGTCCCCATGATCACATCGTCTATCTGAGCCGGATCCAATTGCGGGACACGGCGCAGCAAATCGCTCACTACCGCTCCCCCCATATCCACCGGATGTACATCCTTCAAGCTGCCCCGCTTCGCTCTGCCGACTGCGGTGCGGGCGCCTGCCACGATCACTGCTTCTCTCATCGCTTTTTTGCCTCCTTCTCCCTTGTGGAACTGCGGACCCTGCCGGAATCAATTGCGCAAAGGCTTGTTTTTGGCCAGCATGTGCTGCATCCGCTGCTGGGTTTTTGGCGTTTGGATCAGCTCCAGAAACGCTTTCTTTTCCAGCTCCAAAATGTAATCCTCCGTCACTTCCGTACCCGCAGGCAGACTGCCGCCCGACATGACGTAGGCGATCTTGCTCGCGATGAGCTCGTCGTGATCCGTGATATATCCGCTCTTCTTCATCGCATAGACGTTCTGGCGAAGGTTGGCGTAGCCCGTCTCGCCGATGACGCGAATCTTGCGCGGTGCCGGCGGCGTATAGCCTTCCCGGTCCATCGTCAGCACCAGCTGCTTGGCATCGTAGAGCAGATGGTCCGGATTGACGCTGATACGGTCTGTCTTGCGCAAGTAGCCGAGATTGATCGCATCCTGGCCGCTGGTCGATACTTTGGCAAGCGCGATCGTCTCGAACGCCCGCGCCACGTACGGGAACGGATCGACCGGCACGCTGCCGCCCTCCGGCACGTTTTCCATCGCGCGAAACAGCATTTCCTTCGTGCCGCCGCCCCCTGGCAACAGGCCGACGCCGACTTCCACCAGGCCGAGGTACGTCTCGGCCGACGCCTGCACCCGGTCTGCGAGGTAGACCACTTCCACACCGCCGCCCAGCGTCATCGCGAATGGCGCCGCCACGACGGGCCGGTGCATGTAGCGCAGCGTCCTGGCCGCCTTGTGGAAGTTGGTCACGAGCAAATCGAGCTCCAGCCAGTTTTCATCCTGGGCTTCCAGCAAAGCCATTGCCAGGTTCATCCCCACGCAGAAGTTTTTGCCCTGATGTCCGATGACGAGGCCGAGGAAGTTTTTTTGCACTTCTTCCGCGGCGATGTTGGCCATCTGCAATACGTCCGGCCCAAGCGCGCTGTTGGGAGAGGTAAACTCCAGGCAAGCGACGCCGTCCCCCAGATCGATCAGCGCTGCGCCCGCATTTTTCCGGACGAGCTTGCCCTGCTCCTTGAGCGCAGCCAGATTGATTTTTTCCTTTTTCTCTTCGACGCCCTTGTAAACGCCGCCGATGGAGAATGCCGCCGTACGCCCTTCGCTCTTTTCATAGAAAGAGGTCTTGCCGCTCGCCAGCAGCTCTTCCACGAGAGCGGGAATCGTCTCTCCCTCCTCGCGCATGCGAGCCACCGATTTCTCCACGCCGATGGCATCCCATGTCTCGAACGGACCGAGCTCCCAGCCAAAGCCCCACTTCATCGCCCGATCGACGGCGACAATGTCCTCTGCGATCTCATGCGCCTTTTCCGCCGCGTACAACAGAACTTTCTTCAGGACCGTCCAGACGAATTCGCTGCCCTTGTCCTTGCCGTAGGCCAGCGTCTTCAGTTTATCCGGCAGCGATTTCGCCGTCTTGGCCGCATCGAGCGAAGGGAATTTCGCCTTGACGCTCGGCCGGTACTCCAGCGCAGCGATGTCGAGCGCCAGGATTTCCTTGCCACCCGCTGTCTGTACCTGTTTGAAAAAGCCTTGGCCCGCCTTTTGGCCGATCCACCGCTTCTCCACCATCTGCAGCACGAACGGCGGTACCTCGAATATCGCTCGCTCCTGCTCATCCCGGCTCTTGTTTTTCACGTTGTTTGCCACGTGTACGTAAGTGTCCAGTCCAACCACATCGAGGGTACGGAATGTCGCGCTCTTCGGACGTCCGATGACGGGACCGGTGAGAGCGTCAGCCTCATCCACTCCGATCCCCAGACGCACCAGCTCGTGCAGGGAGACCTGGAGACCGTATGTACCGATGCGGTTGGCAATGAAGTTGGGGGTATCCTTGCACAGCACTGTGCCTTTTCCGAGCACTTGCTCACCGAATTGCATCATGAAATCGACGACAGCCGGATCCGTGTCGTTGCCCGGTATAATTTCCAGCAGCTTCAGGTAGCGAGGGGGATTGAAAAAATGCGTGCCGAGAAAATGCTTGCGGAAGTCGTCGGAGCGGCCCTCCGCCATTTCATTGATCGATACCCCAGACGTGTTGGAAGAAATGATCGTGCCCGGTTTGCGGTGGGCTTCCACCAAAGCGAATACGCTTTTCTTTACTTCGAGGTTCTCGACGACGACTTCGATGATCCAGTCTGCCTCGGAGAGCAGAGACAAATGATCTTCGAAGTTCCCGACTGTGATCAACTCGAGGTTCTTTTTATCGTAGAGAGGCGTCGGCTTATCCTTCAGCAGCCGGTCCTTGCCCGATTGTGCGATGCGGTTCCTTACCAGAGAGTCGTTCAGAGTGAGCCCTTTTTTGCTCTCGTCCGCGGTCAGTTCACGGGGTACGATGTCCAGCAAGTAAGTGGGAATTCCGACGTTGGCCAGATGCGCGGCGATTCCTGCTCCCATCACACCTGAGCCCAGGACGGCCGCCTTGCGAATTTTGCGTTCCATCTACATATCCTCCTCGATACAAAATGACGCTTTGTAAATAGCCAATTTTCAGACAGGCAGAGTATTCTTATAACTTCTCCCTTTCCAAGGATATTCCTGTCGGCAGATCCTCATGCTCCCGATTGAATGAATACTCATTCAGTCGCTGGGACAAAAAAGCACATCTCTTTTCGCGCGTGCCCTGCAGAGATGCTGTCCCTTACTGAATCATCGTTCATTTTTATTGTAATCGAAAATTCTGTCAGTTGCAATCACAGCGAAGCGCAAATCGGTGAAAAAGGACATCCGCAACAGGATGTCCTTTCGCTCTTCTTACTGGGAGTAGATGACTGCGGCGATTTTTCGGCCGAATGGGGTCGTCGCATCGGGGTCCATTCGGTATTCGATCCGGTATCCGCTGTTCAGGCCGGTTTTGTACTCTGCGATGGCCCACAGTTTCCGGTTGTCTGTCTCATCCACTTTCGTCGTGACGCTGACCAGATCGTCCGTCAGCGGAGTGCGGGGAAGCTTGCCCATGCTGGCAACTGCTCCTTGAGTGTAATAGTAAAGCATTTTGGCTTTGTCTTTCTTCTCGCCTGCGAGATTGGCAGCCCGTATGAACGCCGTCGCCACCTTTTGCGACTGCTCCGCTTTCCCCGTGAATTGCAGGCCGACTTGCTTGCTGTAATAATCGAGCAGGCGCTTCAGGACGACCGCGTATTCGGCTCTCGTCATCAGCTTGTCGGGCTGCAGGGTCGTTTGCGAAGAGAACAGGTGGAACTCCCGGATCGCTGTCGCGTAAGGCGAATATGTATCCCGATAGTAGCTTTCCTGCTTCCATTCGTAGTAGCTCGTAAAGAAAGCGGGCGCATCCTGAGGTTTGATGTTGGCGGTCCGGTAAATTTGCGGCGTGAGCAAATGGAACAGGACCATCGTTGCTTCTTCTCTCGTCATTTCCCGCTGCAAGGCTTGGGAAGAGAGCCACCAATCCGGATTTTCCTTCTCGGGTTTCTTGATCAGTTGGCCGCTTTCGGCAATGTGCAAGTAGTAAAGCATGCGGTCGCCGGGATCGTAGTCGATCGGCACCCCTGTTTCAATTTGCAGCATCGCCTTCATGTTGGTCAACAGCTGTTCGATCTCCCAACGGGATGGATAGCGGTAATCGAGGTTGTTTTTTCGCAGCGGCTTGGCAACCGGCCCGTACACATGCTCGAATACGCGGTTCAGCATCGCCAGCGCTTCCCCTCGCGTAATGGGGCTCTGCGGGTAGAACAGATGCTTCCCGTTATCCTTGATAATGCCCAGGCTCGCTAATTCGCTAATTTGCTGCTGTGCCCAGTGGCCCTTGATGTCTGTGAATGAGCTTGCCGCACCCGCCTTTCCGGCAAAGATGCCCTGCACGAGCAGCAATGCCATCAGAAAAACGATTGCCACACGTTTCATCATGACCATTCTTTCTCCTTTCCGTCCATTGTCTTCCTCGTCATCTTTAGTCTATTCCCTTCATTCTCCCAAATATGAACTTCCAATACCATCCTTTTTGTCCGAATATTTTCCTGCCGATGCCATTCATATCGTAATGATGGCGATTTTCAAGAAAGCTCCCCTATATGTATCGGGTGTCACAAGGCTGTTGTTTAGCTGTTTTATTCCTTTTGGCGGAGCCGCGATTGCCCTTATTCCGGATAGGAATTTTATCATTTCCGATCCGTACAAAAAAGCCGTCCACCTGGAGCGTGGACGGCTGGAAACACCGTGTTTATTCAGCTTTCGATCTTGCTCAGCCATTCCGGTCCCCTGTGGCGCAAAACGCGGTACAAGATCCAATCCGCGAGGGCAAACAGGACGAACAGCAGGGCCGCCAACCCGGCCATCGAGAAGCCCAGCGAAAACGCGAGCAAGACGCAAATCCCCCCTGCCAACAGCCCGAACAGCAGCGAAAACAGCGGATTCAGGTTTTGTTTGACGGCTTCTTGCTCAGAACCCCACACCAGCTTAGGCATCTGCAAATCCACGAGGATGCCGAGCAGATTGATCAAGAGAATCGCGGGCACCCCCACCAGACAGGTGAGAAGGACGAAGGACGGCGACAGCGTGAGCAGCCAGACGCCTTCTGCCAGCAGCAGAGCCATGCTGAACAGGCTAAGTACGGTGCCGGGCACGAGCTTGGCCATGATTATCTGCCCCGGAGAGAGGGGGAAGGTCTTGAGCATGGAAAAGCCTTGTCCTTCCCGGGTGATCGCCGTCACGGATGTGCTGTTGGAGCCGGTCATGATCGCGATCATCGCTACTCCCACGGCCAGGCTGATTCCGCCTGCCTGGCCGCCTTGCATCCACGAGCTCAGCGCCGCCAGCATTTCCCCGCTGTCCCTGCGGCTGAGCAGCGGAATCATTCCGAACAGAGGCAGGAGGATGCTGGAAAGGACGCAATTCATGAAATACGCGGGCGTTCTCCAAAGGATTTTCCATTCCTTTTGGGCGTATGCCAACCATCCTGGGCGGGAACGAAGCCCTTTGCGGATGGCCCCCTGTTCGACCCTTTTTCGAGAGGAGCGGGATTCGCTGATGCCCATGACGCCGGCAAAGTACAGGCGATCGCCGGCAATCAAAAAGACGGCGAGGGCGACGGCAGCCGCTGCATAGAAAGCAAACAGGCAGCCGAGCCCGCTCAAGGCTCCGCTCTCAAACATGGCGAGAGCGGCCAGCTTGCTCGCGGGAAACATCTTGGTGACGATCCCGAGAAGTCCTTGCTCCGTCTGGATCATCTGCTGGAACTGCTCGAGGCCGTTGCCAGCCCCGCTGCTTTGGCGCTGAATAAATGCCTGAAAGCCAATGGCGATGCCAATCGCGAGCACCCCGCCGATGAGTCGGAAACGGTCCTTGCTTTTGCCGAAGCTGGTGAAGCGCATGAACAGCATGACAACCAGCGAAGACAGCGTGAGAGGGATGATCGGAAGCGCGAGAAAAACGAGCAAGCCAACGAGATAGTAGAGAACGCCTCCCCCGCTTTTGACCCCGAACGTGATCAGAATCGGACCGATGAGGACAAGCAGCGTCAAATATTCGTAGTACAACGCTACGAGAAATTTGGCGCCGAGAATGTGCACCGGCGAAAGCGGCAAAGGAAGCAGATGCTCGACATCCTGGGAATAGTAAAAGACCGACAGTACATAGACGATGCCCAATACGAAAATGGCCAATGACGCCCCCGCCACAGCGATCCCGAGCAAGGCGCTCTCCTGGCCGACCTGTGCCAGCCCGTCGTATAGCCCCGCTGTGACGGCCACCATCGCCAGAATGAGCGGAATGATACCCAGTCCGACAGCCAAGAGTAGCAGCAGGCTCTTCCAGCCGCCTCCCTTTTTCGCGCTCCACGCCGGCCCCGCGTTCTTCAGCATGATTTTGGACAGCAGCCACACTTTACTCATGGTCGGTCAGCTCCAGGAACAAGCTCTCGAGCGAATGATTGGACTGAAAATGCTGCTGCATTTCCGGGAACGTGCCGCAAAACAGCAAGTTTCCCTTGCTGATGATCGCCACCCGGTCGCACAGCTTTTCCGCCACTTCGAGCACATGCGTAGAAAAGAATACGGTCCTGCCGCTGTTCGCGTGCTCCCGCATCATTTCTTTCAGCGTAAACGAAGATTTCGGATCGAGTCCGGTCAGCGGTTCATCCAGGATCCATACTTCCGGTTGGTGGATGAGTACGCCCATGATCACGATTTTTTGCCGCATCCCGTGCGAGTAGCTCTGGATCGGGTCACCCAGCGCCTCCTCCATGTCGAAGCGCCCTGCCAAATGCTCAATTCTCTCCTGGCGCACGTTCTCGGGGACTTCGTACATGTCGGCCATGAATGCGAGGTACTCGAGTCCTTTTAATCGCAAAAACAGATCGGGGCTGTCCGGCACATACCCGAACTGACGCTTGGCTGTCAACGTTTCGGTGGCAATATTTTTGCCATTGATGAGGATTTCTCCCGCGTCCGGCCGGATGATTCCGGTGATCATTTTGATCGTGGTGGTTTTTCCTGCTCCATTGGGTCCCAGAAACCCGAAGATTTCGCCTCTTGGAACCGTCAGACTCAATTGGTCGACAGCCTTGGTCGTACCGTTGTAGCTTTTGGTTACGCCTCGCAGTTCAATCATGGAGGTCCTCCTGTCGGTTTTTTCCTTATGCTGCCAATTGACTATTTACCTATACGGCTACAGGCTTCCAAAGGTTGCGGTTTTGCCTAAAAAAAGAGAGCTGTCGGTTTCCCCCCAGCTCTTGTCCGTACTTTTTTGATCGCAGCTTGCCCTCAGGATTGCGGCACAAAGCTGCCGTCGCGCAGCATGGTCAACTCGCCCATGATGAATGCGAAGTCTTCGGAGTCGTCCAGCTTTCCGCTTTCCTCCAAGGATTCCAAACGGCGCAGCAGCATATTCGCAAAATCCTGAATTTCCACCGGATGCGCCTCCATATCGGCATCGTCGTGAATGTCGAAGCCAGTCAGTGCTTCCAAATGAGTCAAAATGCGAAAGCCGCCGATTTCCCCGAGCAGCTCCTGTTTGTTCAACTTGGACTTTTCCAACTTCTTCAGCATCGACAAGACGTCGTTTGCCACCGAGCTGGGAAAGGCCACTTGGTAAAAGCTGCGGTTTTTCGCTTCTTCCGCCTTGATAATCAAAACGTCGATTCCGTTCGGCTTCTTCGCCTTTTTTCCAAATCCAAACATGTATCTTCCACCTCAAATTGTTTCGTTCTGCATAGCTCTCTCCATGATAGACATAATCGGGGACAGAGACAACCCCCTTCCTGTTTCCTTTTGCCACTCCTGCCTGCAAATGTTTTTCCAAGGAAAATGTTAACTCGGCTATCCGTCTTTCAACCCACACACGCTAACGGGAAAGCATGGTTATGGAAAGGGTGCAGACAATTGAACAGCTGGACATTCAGGATCCTTCTCCTCTCCTTTCTCCTGCTTCTCTCCGGATGCAATACGCCGTCCAAAGAACACAAGGCAAAGACGCAAAACAAACCGCCCAAGCAATCCGCCATCCAGAAGCTGGGGGAAAACAAAACGGACGTCGTTCTCTTTCTGAACCGGGCTGAGCACGTGTTGGAAGAGGTGTACTTCGCGGCGGCAGACAACGCCAAAGGAAAGACGATCTACGAGGATGGACTGGCCTACCGGGAGATGCCCAAGCGGTTTGACAGCAAGGACAAAATCGTCCGCTTCTTCTCCCGCTTCTGGAGCAGACCGTTGGCAGAAGCCATGTACGACAACATGTCGACCAAGGTCGTGAAGGACAAGGTGTACGTTTCCTTTCCGAAGAACGACTACCCCGTTTTGATATCCACCCGTAATACCACGGTTCAAAAAACAAACGGAGAACTTCGCGTGACGGTAGAGGATGCGACGACCCCCGCCTTTTCCACCGACCGCACCCTCCGCTACCAGCTCGTTCGCGACGCCAAGACGAAGCGGTTTGAAATCAAATCAAGATTGGGCGCTTATGGCAACGAGCAATTTCAATAAGCCTCTTGACATTTCTCAGTCGACAGGAGAATAATAGTGAATTAAATAAGCACATCGTGATCGGCAATGACGGGGAACAGTACAACCGCCCTTCGGGTCCAGAGAGTGAAATCCACCGGCTGAGAGGTTTCACCCATGAATCGGTTCGAACCCACCCCAGAGCATCCAGGGATGACCTGGACAGGTTTCTTTCACCTGTTATCCAAGAAAGAGAGCCGGATGTCCCGGGCAAGAGCATCGACCGCTCTGTGTCCAGACGTCAAGTAAGGTGGTACCGCGGAGGTCGTATGCCCTTTCGTCCTTATTCAAAGAGACGAAAGGGCTTTTTATATTGTCTGGAACCAGGAGGAACAAACATGAAAAAGGGCAAAATGCGGTTGGTCGTAAAAGTGGGCAGCAGCTCGCTTGCTGCGGCGGGCGGCGGCGTCGATCGTGACAAAATGGCCTTGCTCGTATCGGCTGTGGGCCGGCTTCGGGAAGCGGGGCATCAGGTGGTGCTGGTCTCTTCCGGAGCTGTCGCCAGCGGCTATCAGAGCCTCGGCTACCAGCAGCGTCCGCGCACATTGGCCGCGAAGCAAGCCGCCGCGGCCATCGGGCAGAGCCTGCTGATGCAAATGTACACGCAAATGTTTGCCGCCCATCGCTCCAGCGTGGCGCAAATTCTCTTGACCCGGAGCGACTTTTCCCATCGCGAGCGGTATCAGCACGCTTTCCAAACCCTATCGCTGCTGCTGGATAAAAACATCTTGCCAATTATCAACGAAAACGACACCGTTTCCGTGGCCGAGCTGACGTTTGGCGACAACGACATGCTTGGGGCCTTGGTTGCAGGCTTGGTGCACGCCGACCTGTACATGATCCTGACCGATACCGACGGATTATACGACAAGGATCCGAGAAGCAATCCGGACGCCAAACGCATTTCCTGGCTGCAGGACATTACCGAGGAGGTCGAAGCGCTTGCGGGCGGTGCCTCCCAGCTGGGCACAGGCGGCATGCGCTCCAAGCTGATCGCCGCCAAGACCGCGCAAGGGCTGGGAATTCCGACTTTTATCGGAAAGCTGAATCAGCCGGCAGAGCTTCTCGACGTTTTAAACGGGCATGGAAACGGTACGTATGTGAGCTATCATCCGGAAGCCCCCGCATCGGGCGGTCTTCCTACGCGGAAACAGTGGATCGCCCTGCACTCCCCCATCCGCGGGTCCATCACCATAGACGGAGGAGCTGCGGAAGCCATTTTGAAGAAGCGCAGCAGCCTTTTGCTCGCCGGAGTGCGGGACGTATCCGGAAGCTTTGACCCCAACGAAGTAATCGAAGTGTATTGCGACGGAGCGTTGATCGGCCGGGGTGTCAGCCGGTACGGGGCAGAAGAGCTCCTGGAGCTTTTGTCCCCTGCCGCTAGGACGCGGCGCAGCGGCACTGTCATCCATCGCGACCAATGGACACAGACGATTTAGGTTTGCCTGTCAAAATAGAGAGAATAAAGGAGCTGGGGAAATCATGGAAAGCTTGAAAACGAAAGTGCTCGAACAGATCATGCTGGCAAAACAGGCTTCGCGCCAAATGGCTTTGCGCAGCCGGGACGAGAAAGACAAGGCGCTGTTCGCCATCGCCGATCAGCTCATAGCCGATGAAGCCGCGATTTTGGCGGCGAATGAACAAGATCTGAGCCGTGCGGAAGCCGATGGCCAGCCTGCCTCTTATCTCGATCGGCTCCGACTGACTCCTGCGCGCATTCGCGATCTGGTAGACGGATTGCACCAGCTTGCGAGCCAGGAAGATCCGGTCGGTCAGGTCATGGAAAGCTGGACGCGTCCGAATGGCCTTGCCATCAAGCAAGTTCGCGTCCCTCTCGGCGTGATCGGCATGGTATATGAAGCCCGTCCCAACGTCACGGTCGACGCCGCCGCGATCGCCCTGAAAACGGGAAACAGCATCGTGCTGCGTGGAAGTCACAGCGCCGTGCACAGCAATCTCGCCTTGGCCGGAAGCATCCGCCATGCGTTGTCTGCGGCGGGTCTGCCAAGCGATGCCGTGCAGTACCTGCCGTACGCCGAGCATGAATCCGTGGATGTTCTCTGCACAGCCAACGGTCTGATCGATGTCATCATTCCGCGCGGCGGAGCCGGCCTGATCCAGCGGGTCCTCAAGCAGTCGAGCGTACCCGTGCTGGAAACTGGCGTGGGCAACTGCCATCTCTTCATCGACAGCCAAGCGGCGTACGGCATGGCCGAAGCGATCGTCCTCAATGCGAAAACCAGCCGTCCCGCCGTCTGCAATGCTGCCGAAACCTTGCTGGTGCACCGCGACTGGCCGCTGACGCATCAGCACGCACTGCTCAAAAGCCTGCTCAGTGCCGGCGTGGAGCTGCGCGCCTGCGAACAGACCAAAGCCCTTCACCCTGATCTGGCCGACCAGCTCAAGGACGCTTCGGATGCGGATTGGGATATAGAATACTCCGCCCTCATCATGGCCGTACGCACCGTGGACAGCTTGACCGACGCACTGGAGCACATCCAGCGCCACAGCACCGGGCACTCCGAAGCGATTGTCACCGAAGACCTCGAGGCGGCAGAGCGATTCCTGGCCGCAGTCGATGCCACAACGGTTTATCACAATGCGTCCACCCGCTTTACCGATGGCGGCGAATTCGGATTCGGAGCGGAGATCGGCATCAGCACCCAAAAGCTTCACGCGCGCGGCCCGATGGGTTTGCCTGCGCTTACTTCTTATAAATACGTCGTACACGGCACCGGACAAACCAGATAGTCCAACAGGAGGGGATCAACCATGAACGACCAAAAAGCTTGTTCCATCGAGGGACGGATCGGCTTTCTCGGTGCCGGCTCGATCGTCGAAGCCATGCTGTCAGGGATTCTGAAAGAAGGCCTGGTCTCGCCAGACCGGATCTGTGTAACCAATCGCAGCAACACGGAACGACTCGACCAGCTCTCGCAAACGTATGGAATTCACACCACTCATGACAAAATGGAGGTCGCCCGGTCGGCGGATATCCTGATTCTGGCCATGAAGCCAAAGGATGCCGGGGAAGGTCTGAGAGAGCTTGCAGGGGTCGTAACCCCCGGGCAATTGATCATCTCCGTCATTGCGGGCGTCTCCACTACCTTGATCGGCGAGTGGCTTGGCGTCAATTGCCCCATCATCCGGACCATGCCCAACACCTCGTCGGCTGTCGGCCTGTCGGCTACGGGACTGGCTGCCAATCCTTCCGTAACCGAAGAGCAGCTAAAGCTCGCGACTAGCCTGTTTGAAGCGATCGGAACGGTGTACACCGTCGCAGAGGAAGAGCTCGACATCGTCACAGGGTTGTCCGGCAGCGGCCCCGCCTACATTTATTACCTTGTCGAAGCCATGATGGGCGCAGGGACTACTGCCGGTCTGGACCGGGAAATGGCACGCCAGCTTACCCTGCAGACCGTGATCGGTGCGGCTACCATGCTGCGGGACACCCGGGAAGAGCCTGCCCTGCTGCGCAAAAAGGTCACCAGCCCCGGAGGAACGACACAGGCCGGACTGGAAGTGCTGGAAGCCTACCAGTTCAAGGAAGCCGTTACTTCCGCGATCTTGCGCGCCACCGAGCGTTCCCGGGAGATGGGCGCGGAGTACCGGTAGCTTTTGGTGCTGCTGCCTGTCATGTATACTGGGGAGACAGCATCCCCGAAGGAGGTTCCTATGGAAATCTACGCACTATACGGCACGAGCGGAACAGGAAAAAGCTCAAGCGCCCTGGAACTGGCACATCGCATGAACATTGACGCCATCATCGACGATGGGATCCTCATCTACCAAGGACGCAAGGTTGCCGGAACCTCCGCCAAGTACGAGAAAACGAAAATCCAGGCAGTCAAGCGGGCGATCTTTCACTATCCCGAGCACGCCACCGATGTTCGCCGGGCCATTGACCAATTTCAGCCCGGGCGCATCCTCGTCCTGGGGACGTCGCGGAGGATGATCGGGCGAATCGTCGAAGCACTCGGCCTGACAACGCCTGTCGAGTACATTCCGATCGAATCCATCAAGCCTCCCCAAGAGATCGAAGCGGCCCGCTACGTCCGGGAAACCATGGGCAAGCACGTCATCCCGATCCCGCGAGTGGAGGTGGAAAAAGATTTCCTGCAGCGGCTGGTAGCCTCCGCCCAGCAGATCTTTTCCCCCAAAAAGGAAGTCATCGGAGAGACGACAGTCGTGCACCCTCCTTTCAGCGGTGGACGCATCGTGATCCACCCCCAGGTGCTGCGCAAAATCGTAGAAGCGACCTGCCGTCATTTTCCCGAAGTCAGTCAGATTCTGAAAACAGAGTACACCTTCGAAGATCTGCCGAGGCTGCAGGTAACGCTTGCTCTGGCTGTGCCGTTCGGTACTGAAATTCCTATGCTTGCCCAGGACATCCAGCAGGCGCTTTACAAGGAAACCAGCTACTGCCTCAATATCGCTCCCGCCAGTATTGACATCAAAATTGCCTCGCTGCAATTCGTCACTGCGGCGAAACCCGTTTGATCCGGCCCCCTCGGCCGGATCTTTTTCTTTCCCTGTAATCCACAGGGTTAGGGCTTCGGCGAAGGACCATCCTATACGTGTATCCTCCCTATGAAAGGAGCAGTCTGATGCCAACCATCATGCCTTCCGCGCCTACGATGCAAGTACCGATTCCCGAGCCGCCACGCGTCATCACCACCAAGGACCTTAGCTACTTGAAGGACGCGATGTCATGGGAGCTCATCGCGTTTAAAAAGCTGCACGCGTTCGCCCAGCAAGCAACCGATCCGGAAGTGAAGCAATGTCTGGAAAAAACGGGACGCATGCATCAGCAGCATTACCAAAAGCTGCTCACCCATTTGCAAAACAACAATACGGCGGCGATGAGCGCCATTCCGCAGGTCCAATCCGGGCAACAACAGCAGCAGCAACAACAAATGCAGTAAGGGAGGAAGCCGGATGCCAAACCAAAACCAGATCGCCAATCCGCAGTCGGGTCAGCTGCCTCAGGTAAAAGGTCCGCAGATGAACGACCGCGACTACCTGAACGATTGTCTGGCTACCTGCAAATATTTGACAGACAGTCTCAACATCGCCGTGCGCGAAGCGAGCCACCAGCAGCTGCACCAAGATTTTTTGCAAATGCTGAACGAGACTCACCAGAGCGCGCGGGAAGCGTACGACCTGATGTTTCGCAAAGGCTGGTACAAGCTGGAGGCAGCCCAGCAGCAACAGCTGCAGCAGGCGCACCAGCAGTTCAGCGGCTACTCGACCCAGTTTCCTTATCATTGACAGGCTGTCGGGAACAAAAAGGGACATCCGCCACTCTTGCCGGATGTCCCTTTTTCATGTCGAGAGCAGCCGCGCCAAAGAATGCAGCGCCTGCTCCAGCTTGTCTTCGTCCGCGTAGGCGTAAGACAGCCTGAGATGCTGGCTGTCGGACCGGTCGTAGACATAGCCGGGATTGAGCAAAATCCCCTCTGCGAGCGCCTTGGAAAACAGCGATCGCATGGAGACGGCCCGGCGCAATCGCAGCCAGATGTAAAACCCTCCGGAAGGAACTTCCCATTCGGCGAGGTCTCCGAACCAGCGGGAGAGCAATCGGACGACGAGATCTCTCCGCTTTTTGAGCGCATGCCTCACCTCCCGCACGTGCTCGCTGTACATCCCCGAAGCCAGCCATTCTGCCGCTACCAGCTGAGACAGGCTGCTGGCACCGTAATCCGTCTGCATTTTCACATCCGCAAGCCGCTCGATGACCGGCTGAGGCCCGACGATCCAGCCGATGCGCAGCCCCGGAGAGAGCGTCTTGGACAAGCTCCCCAAATAGAGCACCTGACCTCCTCGATCGCGCGATTTGAGCGGGAGCGGGCCCGGCTCGTCAAACCACAGCTCTCCGTATACGTCGTCTTCCAAAATCGGCAGCCGCTCGCGTGCGCACACCTCCAGCACCTGCTGCCGTCTGTCTTCCGACATGAGAATTCCCGTCGGGTTGTGGTAGGAAGGAATGGTATAGAGCAGAGCCGCGCCTTGTGCGAGCTTTTGCCTTTCCAGCGCATCGGGGCGAATCCCCTCCCGATCCATCGCCACTCCGACCATTCGCATTCCGGATGACTGAAAAAGCGGCAGCGAAAACAGGTAGGACGGCTGCTCCAACAGAATCGTGGAGCCGCGCCTCAGGATGCCGAGTGAAATGAGCTGAAGCGCCTGGAGCGCCCCCGAGACGACAAGGATGGACGCAGGGGATGCCTCGATCCCCCTGGTCCCCAGATACCGGCTGATTTCCTCGCGCAGCGGCAGCAGCCCTTTGGGTTCGGCGTATCCGAGGTGGGTCATCTTGCCGCCCAGTCCGGCCAGGATGGACTCCATCTGCCTCGTCGGCAGCAGCCGGGGAGACAGCTCTCCCGTGCCCAGGCGGATGTAGCTCGGGTCGGGCTCGTACCGGTTGATGTCCTGGATAATCGGCGTGTTGGGGGGATGCACCCCGGCCTCCACATAACCGAGCCAATCCGGCGGCGATGCCGGCTGCAGCAGCGACCACGTGTTGTTGCTCACTATCGTGCCGCTGCCCACCGTCGACTCGATCAACCCTTCCGCCTTCAGCTCCTCCAGCGCTGTGACCACCGTGCTGCGGTTCACTTCAAACGCCTGCGCGAGCGCTCGCTGGGTCGGAAGCGTGCTGCGCAGGGGCCACTCCCCCGCTTCGATTTTTCCTTTGATGTACGCGACAATTTGCAAATACACAGGGATGTCCGCCTGCTTATCCGGTTTCCAATCGACCGTGAGCATTCTAGTCCCCCCTTCTGATGGTTCCATTCTACAAATTGGTTGGGCACAAGGCAAACCAATTGGCTGGAGACAGATACCTTTGCTTCCGTCCATAATGGACGGGAACGACCGGCGACAGCCGCGATCAAAGGAGGAACCACCCGTGTTGGAAGCCATGCTGCATGGATTTATTCTTTCATTCGGACTCATTTTGCCGCTCGGGGCGCAAAATGTCTTTGTCTTTAATCAGGGGGCCGTCCAGCCCACGCTCTGGCGGGCCTTTCCCGTCGTCGTGACTGCCGCTCTTTGCGACGCGATACTGATTTTGCTTGCCGTGTTGGGCGTATCTCTCGTCGTACTGACAGTCGCTTGGCTGAAAACCGTCCTGTACGCGGTCGGCGTCTGCTTTCTGCTGTACATGGGGTATTTGACCTGGCGCAGCCGCCCCGCCTCTGACACCAGCGAGGCAGAACGCTTTTCCGCCAAGCGGCAGGTGATGTTTGCCGCTTCTGTCTCCCTGCTCAATCCCCATGCCATCCTGGACACCATCGGGGTCATCGGAACCAGCTCGCTGAGTTACAGCGGCGCGGAAAAATGGGGATTTACCCTCGCCTGCATCGTGGTGTCCTGCATCTGGTTTTTCGGGCTTTGCATGGCGGGCCGCTTGGCAGGCCGACTCGATCCGTCAGGAAAGCTGCTGCGCGGCCTGAACATGGCTTCCGCTGTCATCATGTGGCTGGTCGCCGTGTACATGGCAAAGCTGATGTTCACTGCCTGAACCATGCTTGGTGAATAATCCTCGCCTCCTCCAAACAAAATACTTCTAGTCGGATTTACAAGCGGAGGTTTGCCATGCTTTTCACAAAATCAGACGCCTTGCTGGAAGACCTGTACGTGATCGCACAAAACGTGCACGCGTCAGCGAGCTACTTCAATCAATATAAAATTTCCTCCATGGAGACCTTGAAAAAGTTTGCGGAAACCATGAAGGAATACGAATCCAAAGGCGACAAGCTGATCCACGATATCATTATCCGCATCAACAAGACGTTCATCACCGCCATCGAACGGGAAGACGTCATGGAGCTGGCCGTCAAAATGGACGACGTACTGGACGGTCTGGAGGCGTGCGCTGCCCGGCTATACATGTACGACATCATGGAGCCGGACGAAACGATGGTGCGTTTTGGGCAGATCATCGAGGATTCGTCCCAGCAAATTTTGCTCGCCTTCGAGCTGCTCAGGCAGCAAAAGCTGACCGCCATGAGGGAGTACATCATCCGCATCAACGATCTGGAGAGCGCAGGCGACGATTTGGTGCGCCGCAGCATACACCGGCTTTTCCACTCCTCCTCCGATCCGATCCACATCATGCAGTTCAAGGAAATTTACGATGTGCTGGAGGGTGTCATGAACCACTGCGAGGACGTCGCTGACGCGATGGAGACAGTCATCATGAGCAACACATAACCCAAGGAGATTTTGCCCATGTATACGAGCCTTCCATTCATCATCGCCGTCGTCGCGTTAGCCGTTTTCTTTGATTTTATCAACGGCTTTCACGATACGGCCAATGCGATCGCGACGACCGTTTCGACCAAAGCCTTGCCGCCGCGGATCGCGATCATCATGGCGGCGGTCATGAACTTCGTGGGAGCCCTCACGTTTACCGGCGTAGCCAAAACGATCGGGGGAAAAATCGCGGATCCGGCCAAGCTGGAATACGGCGTGCTCATCGTCATCTCCGCTTTGCTGGCGGCGATCCTGTGGAATCTCATTACCTGGTGGTACGGGATTCCGAGCAGTTCATCCCACGCTCTCATCGGATCCGTGGTCGGAGCCGTGCTCGTGTCCTCGGGCAGCCAGCAGATCAATTGGGGCGGCTTTGTGGAAATCTTTGAGGCATTGATTCTTTCCCCCATCATCGCCCTCGTGGGAGGCTACGTTTTGATGCACCTGTTTTACCTGCTCTTCCGCAAAGTAGCCACTCCTCCCTCCAAGGTGAATCGCCGCTTTCGCTACTTTCAAATCCTGACCGCCGCGCTCCAGTCGTTTACCCACGGAACCAACGACGCCCAAAAAGCGATGGGGATCATCGTCTTCGCCCTGGTCGCGGCTGACATCCTGCAGGATGCGAATACCATCCCGTTTTGGGTGCAGCTCAGCTGCGCCATGGCCATGGGACTGGGAACTTCCGTAGGGGGATGGAAAATTATCAAGACGGTCGGCGGGAAGATCACCAAAATCGAGCCGATCAACGGGGCGACAGCCGACCTGACCTCTTCCTCCATTATTTTCACGTTTACACAACTCGGCTTGCCCGTCAGCTCCACACACGTCATCTCTTCGGCCATCATGGGAGTCGGATCGGCGAAACGGATCAAGGGAGTCAACTGGGGCGTCGCCAAGCGCATCATCATCACCTGGTTTATCACCCTTCCCATTTCAGCGGTGATCGCCGCTTTGATCTACTACCTCCTCCATCTGATTTTTTAACGAAGAACGAGCCCTCACTGCTTGAAGCGAGGGCTCGTTTTTGCTGCGTCCGGAAGACGGTCCTGGACGCGCGATTTCCAATTTTCCTGCGTCAGCAGTCCAGCCAGATCGTCTCCGAACAGCTCCTGAATCTCCGTCCGTGTCATGAGATAGGATTCCGTGGGAAAGCGATACTCGATAGCCTGAAGGTTGTCGATCAAGGCAAAGGCTGCGATGGAATTGTAGAGCAGCGCTTGCTCTACCTCGCTTCTTCTCGGATCGTCTACGGAGCTCCTGTACTGAATTTGGAGCTTCAGCTGCTCGGGATAAAGCTGAAACTCCCGCTCCCAGCCGTTCAGGGGCAGACGCCCGTACAGATTGATCAGATTGCTCGCGTTTCCCAGGTACTTGTTTTTGTACGGCAGAATCGAGCTCAAATGGTGTGTCAATGGGTTTTGCTGCTCCTGCTCGTATCTCTGTGCCCTCTCGATCTTGTAAGGAATGACAACTCCTCGAATGAGGACAAACAGAAGCACTCCCGCCAGAGCAAGAATCAGGATCGCTTTATGTCTCGTCGCGTTCATCCGCTTCCCCCACTTCGTATTTCATGATGAGCTTGGGCATGAGGTGAAAAGCGAGAGGAAGTACGATGGAGACCACAGGCAGCAAGTAAGGGATCGCGATCATGGCAAACTGGTACGGACCCGAAATGGTGACAGGCCGACCAAACCAGATGCTGCTGCCAAACTGCAGCGCTGTCGTATACAGGGTGGACACGATCATATAGATCGTCCAGAGCGTCCAGACTGTGTTTCGATACACGATAGCTGCTCGCAAATCCATCTTCATTACGCCCTCGGGAGCCGTCTTCTTCTTTTTCAGCAGCGCTGCATAGATAAGACCGGCCAGCAGGCTCAGCGAGAAAAGCGCGAGGCTTTGCACCTCTCCTGCTCCCACGATCTGCAAAGGCATCGAAACGATCCACGCTACCAGCAGATAGAGCAGCACTCGCTGCACCCATTCCAGCCAAAAGCCGTTTGCACGGATGCGCCGCTTTCCACCCAGGAGGATGTCGATGGATGGGAGGTTAGACTTTGCCACGCGTACCGCTTGGTCGTAGGCCATGCCGCCCGCCGTCAAGTCCGCGACCCGCGCCTCCAAATTGCTCAGTACTTCTTCCCTTAATTCCTGTGCCTGACTGCTCCCTCGATAAGGACGAAACAGCTGTTCCACATGATGGCGCAAAGGATCCATGTTCGTTTCAGCCCTTCCTTTCTATCAGTTGGTCGATCAATTCCTTCGCCACTTTCCAGGCGGCGAGGGCCCTTTCGTACGCTTCCGCACCCTCGGGGGTCAGCCGGTAATACTTTCTCCGCCCGCCCTGCGTCTCATCTCCCCAGTACGAGGCAATCAACTTTTGCCCCTCGAGCCTTTTCAAACTGGTGTACAGCGAAGGCTCCTTCAGCTCGTACTGTCCGCCGCTGTTCTTCGCGATGGCTTTGATAATTTCATAGCCGTAATTGTCACCCTCGGACAAGACGCGCAGGATAATCGCATCGAGATGCCCACGGATGATATCGCTGCTGATGCTGCTTTCCCCCATCTCTTTCACCTCTACACACAACTTATCACATATTACTATGTGTGACAATGTACTCTGCAACAAAATCTCACCTGCGAGCCACTTCGCTCTATGTTCTTCCAATCGTTTTGTTTTTTGCCATCTTTTATAGCCCGGTTGAGTCATTTGGAAAACATTTCATGCTGATATGCTAGTGATAGCTCTGCCACAGCGTCCAATCAAAGGGGGAATCACTTTGCCACCTGGAAGGAAGAAACAGTCTGCTTGCTGCTTGGCCTTGCTGATCGCCGCTTTTCTCTTCCTCAGCCATTTTGGCCCTGCTCACGCGAGAGCAGCCGAACAGAACAGCCAGGAATCCTTGCAGCAGCGGATAGACCGGGCACTGCCGGGCGAAACCCTTTCCTTACCGGAGGGTACATACTCGGGCCCCATTCGCATCACCAAGCCGCTTACTGTGGTCGCTCAAGGCTCTGTCACGATCTCCCATCCATCCCCTGATCCAGCACGCGAGCCGGTTGTCACCATCGACAGCGACCATGTGACCCTGCAAGGCATCACGATCACGGACAAACGCATCAACCCCAAAGACGCTTCACTCGTTTTGAAAGGAAACGACAATGTGCTCGAGCAAATCCGCATCGAGACGATGGGAACAGGCATTCAGCTGCGAGAAGCTACGAATAACACTCTGCACGACATCCGCATCACGGGAAAGGTCAAGGATCGGAGCGTCGCCGGCGCTGCTTTGCACGATCATGCCAGCCACGGAGCCTCTTCCGCCGGGAACGGGGACCCCGCAGGCAATGTCCCGGCACGCAAAGGGAACGGGATCGATCTGTTTCAATCGCATCAAAACCGCCTCATCGGCAACCAGATCACCAACGTTTTTGACGGCATCTATCTGGAGAGAAGCACCGGCAATCAGATCCTCCGAAATACAGTCGAGAAATCACGCTACGGCTACCACTTCATGGGGACAGCCCGGACACTTCTGGCGGACAATACCGGGACCGAAAACGTAACCGGAGCAATGCTGATGGAAACCACCCAAGCGACGGTTCAAAACAATCGGTTCCTCAAACAAAAGAACAATCCCAATTCGCAAGGGATCCTCTTGTACGACGTGACGGATTCGAAGCTTAGCGGCAATCACATCGAAGGCAATCGGGTCGGATTGTACCTGGAAAACTCGACTGGCGTAGACATCCGGGAAAATCGGCTGTTGTTAAACTTCATCGGGATGCAGGTAAAGGCTTCGTCCGCGAATATGTTTGCGGCCAACCAGCTCGTCTCCAACGTCATTCAGGCGCAAGCGCAGGACAGCGACTCGGACCGCTTCTTCGGCAACTACTGGGACAACCTGCAGACACTCGACACCGATGGGGACGGGCATAGCGACCTCCCGTATGAAATGAATCCTTTTTACCTGGCATTGACGGATGCCGTATCGCCTTACCAGCTCTTTTTCCAGGCACCAGGCTTCGTCTTTTTGGAGAGCCTGTTCTCTTCCGGGACGGACACCTCTATCCGCGACGAAAGCCCATCCGTAGCGATCACCACGGATGGGGATGAACAGGCTTCCCGTCCCCTCTGGGCAACCGGGATCCTCGGGCTCTTGCTGCTCGCAGGCAGCGTATCAATCATGTATACAGGAGGAAAACGACAATGAAGAAACGTACGTGGGTAACCATCATGGGAGCAATCGTGGGGATGAGCATGCTGATCATCGGCTGCGGCAAGCAAGAGGCGCAGCCCGTCGAGATCGCGGAAGGCGTGGACAAATGCGATGTCTGCCACATGCATGTCGCCAATGACCAGCATGCGACAGAGCTCATTCTTCAGGACGGTAAAGTCTTGAAATTTGATGATATCGGATGTATGCACACGTGGGTCAAAGAGCATGGAACCGAGCAGGTAGATGTGCAGTTTGTCCGCGACTACTACTCGGCAGAATGGCTGAAAGCAGATCGGGCGGCCTTCGCTTACGACAAGACCTTCCAAACACCCATGGGGTACGGCATCTACTCCTTCCGGGACAAAGCCGCCGCCGAGGCGTTTGTACAGGAACAGAAAGCCGGCGTCGTGATGAACGCGGACGGGCTGAGCAGCCATACCTGGGAGCGGACGATCAGTGAACACATGAAGATGAATGGGAGCATGGACGGCAAGCCATCGGGTGAAACGATGCAGCCCATGTCCCAGCATTGACCGGGGGTAGAACGCCATGCACATTCACCTCATCGCCAAGCGGGAAGTGACCTTCGGTTTCCGCAATCCGTGGTCGTATTCGTTTTTGGCTCTGTTCACCTTGTTCAGCTTGGGCCTCCTGGTGATCCAGTCACAGAGCTTTCTGGATGGCTACACGTATTCGACGGGCACCATGCTGAATCTGATCCTGTACTTGCTGCCCCTCATGACAATGCTCCTCTCCGCCTTCTCCTTGACAGCTGAAAAGGAGGAAGGGAACTGGCAGCTTTTATCCACCTATGCGATGACGTCAACCTCCTTTCTGTTCGGGAAGTACGCAGGTCAGGCCATCGTTCTGATCACGATCGTCTGCTTTGGCTACGGCCTCTCCGGGGTCGCCGGCGTCCTTCTGGGCAAAAGCTTTTCGCTCGCGGCTCTCCTGTTTCTGCTTGTGTTTTCGGTGTCGATCATCCTGTTGTTTTTGGGAATGGCAATGATGATCGGTGCGCTCAGCAAAAACCGCTGGCAGGCGCTCACCATGGGGGTTGCCGTCTGGTTTTTCCTGATCCTGGCGTGGCCGACTCTGCTTATTTCCGCGCTGAGCTTTGTGCCGTACACGTGGATCAAGCCGTTGCTGCAGCTCGCGACATTTTTCAATCCTGCTGAATTTGTACGCATTTTTTCTGTGGCGCGCTTGGGCGGCGGCTCGATCTTTGGCCCCGAATACTACAAATGGATGTACTGGATCGATTCACCCTTGGGCGATGTCCTATTCGTCGCCCTCAGTCTGTGTTGGATCGCAGTCACCATGTACATTGCCAAAATAGCGTGGGAAAGAAGGTAGGTCCATGGCAACGAAGGGATTGGTCATTTGGCAAGTCACGAAAAAGATAGCGGATAAGGTGGTTGTCCAGCCATTTGATCTGCATATCGAGCCTGGTGAGGTGGTAGCCCTATGCGGCGGAAACGGAGCGGGGAAAAGCACGATCTTGCGCATGATTGTCGGGATCCTGTCTCCTACCTCCGGAACGATTTCGTTGCACAGCAAGACCTATGCCGAGCACCGGGTGGAATATCTGCAGCAAATCGGGTACATGCCCGATCACTTCAACTTTGCTTCCGCCCTGACTGCACGCGAAACCATTCGCTTCTACGCCGCTCTGCGCGGGAAATCGTCGGAAGCAGCCGATACGGCTCTGCGCGCTGTCGGTTTGGAAGAGGCCAAAAACAAGCGGGTCACCCAGTTTTCCAAAGGAATGCAGCAGCGCTTGCTGTTCGCCCAAGCCATTTTGGCCAAACCGTCTCTCGTCGTTCTGGACGAACCGACGAACGGGCTTGATCCCTATTGGATGGATGCCTTTGTCGACCTCGTCCGGGAGCTGAAGCAGGCTGGCCAATCCGTCCTGTTTTCGACGCATCAGCTGCAAGTGGCTGACGCGGTCGCCGACCGGGCGATCTTCCTGATGGACGGGCACGTCGCTCGGGACAGCCCGATCCAGGAATACCGGAGGGAATACGGGGCGAATGGATTGTACGCTGCCTTCTCCGAGCTGTTTGCCCCTTCCCTCCGGAGCGGCGGCCCCTCCGAGTCTTCCCAGCGGCGAAGATGATCCCGAAGAAAAAATGGAGAAGCCCCTTTTTTCCGGAAGGCTTCTCCTGATTTCCTGCAAATCTTCTGCTACGCCTCTACCTTGACGCCTTTCTCGACGTTCGCCAGCTCGCGTCCGAGGAACTTGGCCACTTCCAGCATGCCGTAGGTGCCAGCAGCAGCTTCCGCGTCCGAGTTGTAGTTGGTATTCGTGTTGATGTCGTACGTGAAAATTTCTCCGTCGCGATTGCGGATGAATTCGATGCCGGCTATCTGGATGCCGTTTGCCGCCAGAAATCGTTCATACTTGTCGATGATCGGATCGTGGAAGCCATCCACGATCTGAAACTTCGGCTTCGCCGGCACTTCCTCTCCTACCGGGCAAAACAAGTCCCCGATCTGGCAAGCGTCGGCCGGACACAGCTCAAAGCCTTCGGACGTGTCCACCTGCACGGCATAAAGGAACTTCCCGCCGACGAACTCGCAGCGGGTGATAAACGGCTGCGGAGCCTGGATGTACTCCTGGATCAGCGTGATGCCATCCACCGGCTCGTCGAATGCCGGTCCGTTCACGTACGACTCCAGACCTTCCAGCGAGTGAAACAGTTGCACCCCAAGCCCCTTCCCTGCCCGGTTGTGCTTGGTGATGAACGATTGCCCCTCGAAGGAACGAGCCGCTTTCAAAATCTGCTCCTTGCCTACTGCCGCGATGGTCCGGGGCGTACGGATGCCGTGTCCGGCCAAGGCCAAATACTGAGCGACCTTGCTCACCTCCAGACGCAGGGCGCTCGTTCCGTTAAACACTTTGCGGCCGTAGCTCTCCAGCCAGTCCAGCACGGCTCCCGTCAACTCCGGAGCATAGCGGTGGCCGCGAGTGTGGGAAGAAGCGCTCATGCGGCTGTAATAGACGCCGACAGGAGGCTCTTGTGTCAAATCGACAGTGCCTTCGTCCAGGTGCCACTCCTCGTAAGGCAGTCCCAGCTCTCGCAATCGCTTGGTCAAATGAACGGTCCATTCGCTGTTTTCATGGATGACGTAGATCTTTTTCATCGTAGGATTCTCCTCATTTTTCCGTTTTTCTGCCCCCAGACGGGGTGGACTAGGACAACAGGGTAGTCGGTGATTCAGCCCGGAGGCGTTCTGCCAAAGGCATGACATCCTTGGCAAAACGCTCCATTTCCTCCAGCTGCGGAGAGAATTGCAGCAGCAAGAGATCGACGCCCGCCTTTTCGAAGGCCAGGATGCGCTCGGCAATTTGCTCCGGTGTCCCGATCAGATCGGGGCGCAGCCCTCGGTTGGATACGGAATAGTCCCGCAATTGAATGTGCTGTTCGAGCTGCGACTTGTTGACGAAGTCCTGGTAGCCTGCGTAGCCGCTCGACTCCTTCACATCCGTGATGCGGGCCAGTTCGGCCTGCGCCTCCTCCTCCGTCGGGCGGCAAATGACGTAGGCGGCCATCCCAAACGAAAAGAACGGCGCTTTCCCCGCCTGCTTCCGGCGTTCCCTCATGTCCCGGATTTTCCGCTCGACCTCTTCCGGCGTGCCGCCGTGCATCACATAGGCGTCGCATGCGGAGGATATGACTTCTTTTCCGCGCTCGCTTTCTCCGCCTGCGTACAGGATGGGATTCGGACGTTGGACAGGCTTTGGCGCCAGCCTGGCTTCGCGAATGTCATAAAATTTACCATGGTAGCTGAACGTCTCTTCGGTCCAGAGACCTTTCAGCACGTCCAAAAATTCCAGCGTGCGCTCGTACCGTTCGTCGTGTTCGGTGAAAATTCCCCCGTACTGACGGGCCTCTTCCTCCCACCACGCCGACACCACATTCAAGGTAAAGCGGCCGTTGCTGATATGATCGATGTTCGCCGCCATTTTTGCCGTAACAGCTGGATTGTGAAAGCCCGGGCGAACCGCTGTCATGATCTCGATTTTTTCTGTAACCGCTGCCAAAGCGGCGGCTGTCGACCACGCTTCGAGCGAATCCGACTCCGGACCTTTTATATCGTTCAAGTACAGCTCCGCGATGAGCGTGGTATCGTAGCCCCAGCGCTCGGCCGCTTGAATCACCGTCTTGGCGTATTCAAACGTCGGGGGCATGTGTTCGTCTTCAACATTTCGGAGCCAACCGCCAAAAATCGGTAACCAAAAGCCGTATTTCATCGCTCTCTTCTCCTTTGCCTTCGGGACTGAAACGACGTGAATGGGTTGAAAGAAAGTAAAGTAATCCTACTACAAAAACCGGAATACTTCAATATTCTGATTTTGGAGAACAGCAGAAAGGCTCTGACGCTGTTCATTCTCAGCATCAGAGCCTCGTGGGCGGGATGATTTTCTTGTTTATCCAAAACCATGCGAGGACAGGATAATAGGTAAAATCACCAAGATTTCACCCGCAAAGGAGCTGATGTGTAATGACTCGTCAACGTCTTTCGCAGCTTCGTTATCCATTCATCGCATTGGCTGTGACGTTAGCGCTACTCGGAACGCATCATCAATATCGACTACATACGTCTTACGCCGCTACGCAACGTACCCAGACCGTCACCATTTCCAGTGCCGGTTTTTTGCCTAACCGCATATCCGTCCACGAAGGGGAGCACATCTCGTTGATGGTCGTGAACACGGACACTCGCCCGCACAACCTCGCTATTCGCGAGTTGAACGTCTCTTCAACCGAGCTCAAGCCGACGCAGTCGACCACGCTGCAATTTGCCGCCGTGAAGAAAGGGCAGTATGCCTTTGTGTCCGATTCTCCCGGCTATCCGGAGACCGGGTATCAAGGAGTGCTGATCATCGAGTAACGTCCCATTCCTCCGCGTGCTTGGCTTGCTTCCACCGCCCGAAGCGGATCAGGCACAGGGGGATGATCCCCACAGCGGTCACCATGCCGAAAAACAAATAGATCGCCAACGTGGAAAACTCGTCTTTGATCCAGCCGGCCAAGAGGTTGCAAAGCATCGTGCCGAGCCCGCTCCCCACCGAGAAAAAGACGGCAAGCGCAGTCACCTGAAGGGATGACGGCGTATTTTCCCGTACGAACTGGGCTGCGGTCGCCAAGTAAAAGCCGACGGACAACCCTTGGATGAAAAACAGGATGAGAACGGCAAGCGTACTGGGAGCAGAGCTGTACCAAAACCAGCGGAGAGCGGAAAAAACGGCAGCCGACAGGAGCACCGTCTCCAGCCCAAAACGCCTGACGAAGTAACCCGCCAGCTTCATAAACGGCGCCTCGCTTCCGGCAAACAGGAGAAAAGCCAGACCGACACCCGCAACCGTTCCCCCGATTTCCTGATAGTACAGGGAAAACCAGATGTTGTTGGCATTGATCGCCCCGAACATGCAGAAGGACGCCAGCAGGAACAGCAAAAAGCGCGGAATCCGGAGCAGCTGCTTCATCCCCTTGAGCATGCTGACGGTAAAGCGGGAAGATTCCGTCACTTCTTCAGGGACGCGCAGGAGGAACAACAGCGCCGCGATGAACGCCAAACAGTACGAGTAGAAAAGAGTGGCCGGCCCCCAACGCTCTACCAAAAGTCCGGTGACGAAAGCCGCGAGCGCAAATCCGACCGCTCCCCATAGGCGAAGGTCGCCAAATTGCAGCTGGTTCTTTTTCGCATAGCCCAATGCCAGGCTGTCGGAGATCGGAACGACCGCGCTTTGGAAAAACGAAAGGAGAATGTAAAGGAGAAAGACAAAGGCATACGTAGAAACTGTCGTAAAGAAAAGGCCTATCAGACCGGATAGGAGCAGGGTAAAGAGGAGAACAGCCTTTCTGATTTGAAACCGGTCGCAAATGAGCCCCCACATCGGTTGGGCGACGATGGCGACGACTGGGGCCACCGCGCTGATCGCGCCGATTTGCGTGCCGGACAGGTGAATGGACTTGTAGTATTGGGTGATGAGCGGAGAAAACGCCCCAAACCCGTAGTAAATAAAGAGGTAGAGGGCGCTGACGCTCCAGTACCTGCTGCCAGCGCCCCCTAGGTATTTGCCGGAAAGTGATCCTGACATCTCGCTCTCCTATTTGACCGCCGGCAATATTTTCGCCATGTTGACGGTTCGTTTCTTTTCCCATGTTTCGGGCTTGCTTTCATCGTACTGCTCCAGGAAGGCGATGACTTCCTTGGTCAGCGGAGTCGGCGTGGATGCGCCCGAGGTGACAGCCGCCCGCTTTTTGCCTTTCAGCCATTCGAGGTCGAGCTCCGAGAGGTCCGCGATCCGATAGGAAGGCACATTTGCGATCTCCTCGGACACTTGGGCCAGGCGATTGGAGTTGTTGCTGCGCGGATCCCCTACGACGATGCACACATCCGCTTCCCCAGCCTGCTCGGCCACTGCTTCCTGGCGCACCTGCGTCGCCAGGCAAATCTCGTTGTGCACTTCCACTCGCGGGAAGCGTTTGACGATGGCATCCATGAGATGTTTGACATCCCACTGGCTCATCGTCGTCTGGTTGGTCACGATCAGCCGGTCGGTCGGCACCTGCAGCGCCTCGAGGTCTTCCAGCTTTTGCACCAGGTGTACATGGTCCGGCGCAATCCCGATCGCCCCCTCAGGCTCGGGGTGCCCCTTTTTGCCGATGTATAGGACATGGTAGCCGTCCGCCACTTTCTCGCGGATCAGTTCATGGGTTTTGGTCACGTCCGGGCATGTCGCGTCCACGACAGTCAGACCCTTGTCGCGGGCTTTTTTGCGCACCTCCGGCGACACTCCGTGAGCGGTGAAAATGACCGTCCCTTCGTTCACCTGATCCAGCAGGGCGAGCCGGTCTTCCCCATCCAATGTCTTGATGCCCTGTTGTTCAAACGCCTCGACGACATGGGCATTGTGCACAATCATACCCAAAATGTGAATCGGGCGAGGAAGATCAAAATTTTGCGCTGTCCGCAGTGCCAGCACCATGGCATCCACGACACCGTAACAATATCCGCGGGGGGAAATCTTGATGACTTCCATCTGTACCCCTCCTACTTATTCTAATGACGTCTCGCCCATTTATTATACCTTATTTGCCAGCGCTTCGCTTCTGTTCGTATACCTTCAAATTATTGTAAACCACCTTCAGCAAAGGCGTGGATACTCCCAGCTGCTCCGCGTGCTGGAGCAGGTACCCTTGCAGATGGTCTCCCTCGACCGGCAGGCCCTTTTCCATGTCTCGCAGCATGGACGACTTCATGGCAGCCCCCTGGTTCTGGAACATTTCCATCTGCTTCTCGACGATATCTTCGCGGATCGGGGCTTCCAGTGCGCGCATGACCTGGGCGCATTCCTCGGAGAGCTGGCGGGTCAGCTCCAGCCCGTAGTGCGAATCGCGGATCGGGCCGACCGCCGCGTTCATCAAGGTCGTAATCCCTGACAGCGTCGTAATGAACAAATATTTGTGCCATGCCTCTTTCTGAATGTTTTTGCTCGCACGCATCGAACCGTTGATGCCGGAGAATGCCTCCGCGATCCGCTCCACCCGCTCGCTGATCCCGCCTTCCCACTCGCCAAACACCGCTTCGTGCGTCGGACTGGTCTGCACTACATCTCCATCCGCGTTCAAGGTCGTCTCGATGAAGCACAGACCGCCCAGCACTCGCTCTTTGCCGAACCGCTCCCACAGCAGCTCCATGTGGGCGATCCCGTTCAACAGCGGAATGACCACGGTTTCTTCGCTTACATACGGCTCGATGTCTCGCACGCTGTCTGCCAGGTGGTACGCCTTGTTGGACAACAGGACCACATCGAACGGTCCGCTTTCCTCACCCGCACGAATCAGCTGCGGCCGCTCGATGACCAGATCTCCGTGCATGCTCTGGATCCTCAGGCCTCGCTGCGTCAATTGCGCATGCCTGCGCTCACGCACGAGAAACGTGACATCCACGCCCTTTTCCGCCAGCCTTCCTCCGAAATACCCACCGATTCCCCCTGCTCCCAAGACCAGTACCTTCATGCGCGTTCCCCTCCATATCAATGTTCCAAACAGTTTGTCTATATTCTACAAAATCGGAACCCTTTTCAACACCCTGCAATATTATGTTAGAAATTCTAACACAAAACGTCAGAAAACCTCTTGACGAACAAACCCTCCTGTCGATATAATTCGAAATAGAAAAACACAAGAAAAAACGAACTTTACCTTTTAATCGATAAAAATAATTCGTGAATGGAGTGTATTGCCTTGGATATGAAAACGGTCTTGTCCACCATTGACTCTGAAAAAGTCGAATACGTCGATTTCCGCATCGTCGACCTGCTCGGCCGCCAGCACCACGTCACGGTCCCTGCCTACGCAGTGGACGAAGGCACTTTCCGCAACGGTGTGGCTTTCGACGGCTCCAGCCTGACCGGCTACAAATCCATCGAAGAAAGCGACATGGTGGCCATGCCTGATCCGGCAACTGCCTTCATCGATCCTTTCGTGGAAGCGAAAACACTGAACATCGTCTGCAACATCGTAAACCCTGACTACACCACCTACGACCGCGACCCGCGCGGCATCGCCCTCAAGGCGGAAGCATACCTGCAGCAACTGGGCGTAGCGACTGCGGCTTACTTTGGTCCGGAATCCGAGTTCTTCCTGTTTGACAGCGTACGCTATGCATCCGGTCCATCCGGCTCCTTCTTCCACATCGATTCGGAGGAAGCGTTCTGGAACACCGGCAAAGAAGGGCAAAACCTCGGCTACAAAGTGCGCAACAAAGGCGGCTACTTCCCTGTACAGCCCACTGACACGCAGGCGGATATCCGCAACGAAATGTGCACCCTGATGACCCAAGCCGGTCTGAGCGTAGAGCGTCATCACCACGAGGTAGCGACTGCGGGACAAGGCGAGATCAACTTCCGCTTCGACACCCTGACTCGCACCGCCGACAACCTCCTGCTGTTCAAATACATCGTGCGCAACGTAGCGGCCAAGCACGGCAAAACCGCGACATTCATGCCAAAACCGATCGTAGGCGACAACGGCTCCGGCATGCACGTACACCAAAGCCTGTTCAACGGCGACACCCCGCTCTTCTACGAGCAAGGCGGATACGCCAACCTGAGCCAAACCGCTCTGTACTACATCGGCGGCATTTTGCACCACGCGCCGGCACTGATCGCGCTGACCAACCCGAGCACCAACTCGTTCAAACGTCTGGTCCCTGGCTACGAAGCGCCGGTCAATCTGGTGTTCTCCAAAGGGAACCGCTCTGCAGCCGTCCGCATCCCGGTAGCTGCCGTCACACCGAAAGCGTCCCGCATCGAGTTCCGTACGCCTGACTCCACCGCCAACCCTTACCTGGCTTTCGCTGCCATGCTCATGGCTGGACTGGACGGCATCAAGCGCAAACTCGACCCGCGCGAAATGGGCTTTGGTCCTCTGGACAAAAACATCTACGACCTGTCTGATGCCGAGAAGCACGAAATCAAGAGCGCTCCCGGCTCTCTCGAAGAAGCGCTGATCGCTCTCGAAGCCGATCACGACTTCCTGCTGGAAGGCGGCGTCTTCACCAAAGAACTGATCGAAAGCTGGATTTCCCTGAAGCGCGGCGAGATCCAACAAGTCGAGCGCACGGTGAATCCGAAAGAGTATGAGCTGTATTACGATCTGTAAGATAGATTCGAAGCCCTTCCCGTTCGGGAGGGGCTTGTTCTATTAAGAAAACCAACTTTTTCATGCGTCACTTTCGGTGCAAAGAAAGAACCCCACCAAAAGGCGAGGTTTTACTCAGAAGCTATCGGTAGCTCGAAAAACGATTCGATGTGCGTCTATATCACGTGCAGTTCAAACCTCACCGATTGGCTTCCTCCTTTCCCCTCATTGGCGGTCAATGTTACGGCCGAATCACCAAACGTCATTGCGTCAACCAAAAATCCTAGTATCCGTATATGTTTGGCCATTCCCATCAGTATTGCTCTCCTGACCAATCATTACCGGCCTAGAAGTGTGACTTTTTGTACGATGGCCATTGATAGGGTAACAAAAGGTATAAAGGAATTTCTCCTGACTAAGGCTAGAGATTGGGCCGTACTTTGAAGTCTTGTCGTTGGTTGACCATCGTTACCGCCTAATGAAAAGACCCTTAGGAGGATGCCCAAGGGTCGAGCCAAACTATTTAGTCGATGGAAAACAATTTAGTCAATGGCAAACACAGACGTTTTGGTAACGGACTTGTTTCCTGCTGCATCTACTGAGTACATAGCGAATGAGATTCTAAGACCACTTGGAACAAAAAAACTTGCGCTGCCGTCTCCTTGCGTATACATGCTGCTGTGTTCATATTTACTGCTTGTATCATCTGCGTCACCTTCTGGAGCGACTAAATAGTACAGCTCATAGTGATCCCAATCGGCATCTGTCGTCCCCACCCAGTTAAGTTTAATGCTTCCACCGAGAAAGGGCGTTGCAACTAAACTCGGTACAGCCTCTGGCGGTGTTGTATCAATCGGTTCGCTATTCTCGTTTTATCCCGTACTTGGGTTTATAACGAGCCTACACCGTGCGGGCGACTTTCATCGCACACGGCGTTCCGTCAACGGATAGAAGGACTCCTTTCCTCGAGATTCTTACAATGGGCATATGAATATTACTGCATAGAAGCACGACTCTCCTGCTCTTATGAAAATTAGCTATTATCGGCAGGTTCCCTCAGATCAACATATACCTTCAGGCGGTTCTGTGACTCGTTGTAGGATCTCCGGATGACTTTAATCGAGTCTATAGTAGAGGTCATTGTTGCTCCAGATCTATCCATTTTTGCTTGCAGGGCGGGTTTCACGCCTTTGTCACTACACAACGACCTCAGCCTATTGAGTTTGTTCTGAAAATGAAAAAAGAGCCCAAGCACTCTATATGAAGAGTTTCGGGCTCAACTTTCTTTCAATTTTTATCTAAATGTTCCTTGCTACGCTACACATCACTTACACTGTCTATAGCTCTGAGATTTGTGCAGTCGTTAAAGGTCTAAAAACTTTCTTGATAAACAGGTAGATACCAACCTTTTGCGATTACGACCAATTCACTGTGATGGTTTCAACCGCTGGAAGAACATGGCCGCTTGAAAGTGATGCACGAATTTTGATCGTTTGCGACCCCGTTCCCAAAGCGATTACGGTATTGGTATAGGATGAAGTAGTTCCGTTTGTCGTATGTTTCACTACATCGTTAACCAAAATTTCGAACTTTGCACCTGTGGGAGTTCCCATAACGTTGGCAAGTTTCCAGTTAACAGTTACAGTTCGAGTGGTTGCACTGGCAGGAACATTAACGGTAAAGTAAAATTCTTTACTACCCGTGGTGTTTAGTTCAGCGCTATACTTGCCAGAACCTACTGTCCATCCACCGACTTCTACGATAGTAAAGTTAAAGTTGGTATCTGTAAAATCTTCCGTGATGGATACCGGAGTTACACCTCCTCCGCTATTAGTGACATTTAGAATAAATGTCCCAGTTATCGAACTGTTGTAGCCATACACTCGCAAGAAATAGGTTGTTCCCGCCGACAGAAAGTAGGAAATTCTTGGTTGTGAATTTCCGTCACTGTCATCGTTATTAGTAATAACTTCACCACTGGAGTTGAGCAAATCCATCACTAGATCAATGGATGAATCAGTGTCGAAAGTAAATGTGCCAGATGTAGTTGGAACGTATTTGAAGTAGTCGGCACTACCAGCCATCAGGTTTCCTTGAGACGAAGATCCGGACAGAATGACTGGGTTTGTGAGCGACTCACCTGGAATACCACCACCGCCTGTCCATGCTCCTACAGTTACACCTTTTCCACTTACTGTAACTTCGTCTACATATATATGGCCCGTTCCTGTATAGGAAAATGCCACATTGTTAGTACCTTCTCCAAGCATGAACTCTTTGTATACCCAATCGGCATTTGCCGTCGCTGAATATTTTTCAACGCCATTAATAACTACTTTAAATGAATCGCCGGGATTCATAACTTGGAGATACCAAAAGGACAATTTAGCATTTGTGACTCCTGTCGGAACTGTAACTTTAAAAGTAGCTTGTGAAGTGCCGACATTTGTATAGCCGTAATTACCCTTATAAGCAACTAATGGAGCTATTTTCCATCCACTGTTGAACGGAATAGTAAATGAACTGTCCTCAAAATCTTCGACAATGTAGTTTCCTTGGTACACAGTATTCAGTGTAAAAGATCCGGTTTGCGTATTACTGAAACCTGATATTGCAATATAATATGTCTGTCCGGCTGTAAGATTTAGAGAAAGTTTTGGTTGAGAACTACCTGCTCCATCATCATCTTGACCCATCAAATTATAATTCGTATCAAAAACCTGCAAGTACAAGTCTAATGAACTTGAAGTGGTGATATCATAAAGTCCGCTTGACGCAGGAATGAATTTGACGTGCTGTATTGCTCCGTTGGTAATCGAGCCACTATAACTACTTCCGTTCAGTGTTGCAGAAGTGGAAGTTGTTTTGCCAATATAATTAGTTGGAGTGAACCAAGGGGATTTTACCATACCTTTACCGTACACAACATCATGGCCATCTTTACCTAATTCTTCAACATTCGTTTCAATCAAGTTACGAAGCTGGTCGACCGTATATTTTGGGTACATTTGTTTATACAGTGCAGCTAATCCAGCCACGTGCGGTGTTGCACAAGAAGTTCCATTAAATGAACCGTATACAGTACTTGGTGTTGTATAATCCGTACCGGATTGATTGGCGGAACTTGGTACTGTCGTCATAACTCCATCACCAGGAGCACAAACATCTATTTCGGGACCACGGCTAGTATAGTCAGCTGACACTCTGTTTTTCTTAACACACCCGACCGCAATAACAAAATCATAAGCTGCTGGATATGACACCTGATTATTACCGGTGCTTCTCCCATCATTACCTGCACCGCAAATAAATAATACTCCATCATTTTCGTAGGCATCTCGCATCGCTGTTTTCCTTGCTAGGCTGTCAAAAGTATTGCCAAAGCTACAATTGATGATCTTTACACCTTGATCAACAAGCCATTCGATACCCTTAATTTGCGCATCTACACTAATGTCCGTTGTGGTGCTACTATTATCGTCGGCTTTTACAGCGTATAGTAAGCACTCAGGGGCCACACCTACATATCCTTTCTCATTATTTCGAGCACCGATAATGCCGGCAACCATTGTACCATGGGGATTTTTGGATGCCTCTGCTGGAGTTGTCCCACCATGAACCGCAGTATATGCATTATAACGCCCAGCATACACCAGATCTTCATGGTTTGCCGCCCCTGTATCAATAAATCCGACTTTCACCCCTGCGCCAGTATAACCTCTAGAATGGAATCCCAAAATATCGGAAAGTGTGTGCGACCATTCACTAGGACTCTGTGCCATAAGAGGTTTGTCATAAATATTTTCTTCTACAGCTACGATATCCCCGTCATTTTCCAAGTCCTCAAGTAACTCATCATCAGCATCTTCAATAATGAATACACGTGGCAAACGTTTTAATTCGCTATTCAATTTTGGTTTTTTCAAATTACGTTTAACTGCGTGTTTGGCAATATGCTTCTCAAGCTTAGCTTTGTTTTTCAAATGGTCACGTTCTTTGAAAGTAATCAAGTGAATTTTTCTCACAAAAATCCTCTCCCTTTTTTGGTTTCTGTTCTTTCTCTTATCAACCCGGCCAACCATGATAGGACCAGTCATACCCCACAAATAGAAAAGCCACCTTGGCGCCCAGGTGGCTCGTTTCTCTATTCGCTTGCGTTCATTTTAACCGAATCTCGCATTTACGTTGGAAATGTTCCTGTACTGTAAACTAGTGTAACTATTTGTATTCTTTGTACCTTGGCAATTCCATCTGCAGTGACAGACTCCCCCTATTGATCATTGCCTTATCCACGGCTCGTTCTTCAGAATTCAGCCTCCACCTTAAAAATACACACATCCCTCCCCACCATCCGTCCGTTTCAAGCAGACGGGTTCCTGCATATTAATGCTATTGAATAAGGATACCCCTTATATCACAAAAGAGAAAAAGGAGGAGTAAAAGTGGCGATCATCAAGCCATTTATCACCTCGGCAAGGTTCAACTCGACCATTGGCTTAGGAACTGGAACGGGAGCAACCTTTGCCATCGCGGCAACGGCTTTCAATACGGATGCAGGCACTGCCGCAACAGCGTTTCCCAGCACGTTCGCGTATTACAATCTGTACGTGAACGGCGTCCTTCAACCAGGGAACACGTCCACGATTACAACCACAGCGATTACCATTCCGGATGGAGATGCGGAAAACGGCGGTACCCCGGTATGCGTCGAGTTTGTAATCAACTAAAAACGACAGGCTTTTACCCCAGTACCGCAAACTACTGGGGTTCTAAATGTCCTGATCGATGTGTGCGAAGAAAGGTGATCGTATGGGCCGTGAATTTTCGCGAGGAAGTCAGGTCAATCGGGGGTATATCCGGATCAACACCTATCAGCTAATGCCTCCGAGTGGCTGTCCCGATATTTTCCCGGTACAGCCATGCCCACCATGTCCCCCGTGCCCCTGCACGCCAGGCGTTTTACGTACGGAGGTTTATCAGTACACGGCTTTTTCTGATGGAGTTCGCAATGTCTACACAAACAGCGACGCCGATGCCGCCTTCAGCACTTCTGCCATCCTCTCTCCGAGTGACTATTCGCTTGTGAATTTGTTTATCAACGGGATTTTGCAGCCACCCCATCTATACGCGGTGCAAGCGGGGGTACTCATTCTCAGTGAAGCGCCGACACAGGGAGTCCCTTTGATTCTGCAATTCATCAAAATTTTCACTTCCTAACATGCGGCTCGCAATGTAAAATCATTCCATATAGTACATTGGGATACGTTGTTATCTTGGCCCCTCCACCCCTTTGGCTTTCCCCCAATCATGAGCTGGGCTGCTATATCCCGGCAAAATCCGGGTTATGAAGTGGGGTGTGAAGTAGGGTACGAGGGAACCCAGGACTTTGTCCCGATACGGCAATCCGTGTTCCATTCAAGAAGGAAAGCGATGAAAATCAGCGATGGATATCCGCTAGCCGGCCGGTGCGGTCTCCGACAGGAAGGTGAAAAGGGCTTTCACGAACAAGCAAAAGCCCCGGTTACAGTCGATTGTTTCGAACAAGCCCTCCTCCCTGGAAGGAATCGTGAAATTGCCGCAGCCTCCGCTTATTTCACCCTGGTCCTTGCCGGGAAGCTTTTTCAAGAAAATGTAAATACAGTCGTTTTAGAATCCGATGCCAATTTACCTAGCAAATATTGAGAGGTGCCTTGATGAAAAAATCGTTCTTCCCTTGGTCTTGGTTCACTTTTATAGCACTCATCGCTTCAGGCTGCTCTCCGACAACGCCCACCGACTCCATCGGTTCGGCACCTGTACACCACCCCCATGCAAAGAGCGAAGAACCATCTGAACCGTTCGAACTGTCCTTCCTCATCGATACAAAAACAATCACCATTCCTGTTGAAAAAATTGCCCCGGTAAAACAATACCTCGATCAACGTGACCCCCAGGAGCGAATGAACGAGTTTAGCCGTATACAAACGGAGACATTCTCGTCACCATCTGGCGTCGTTTACGGCGACATCCGGTATAGTTGCGGTGTGAAGCAGTGCGACCATACTCTGGTTCAGATGAAAAACGATTCCTTCCAAACCCTCCCCTTGCATTCCGGAAGTATCTGGATGAGGCATGCGTTCTCCCCAAATGAGAAGAACCTTGCTATCTTGCTCGGAAGAAACGAAGGCACGGAAGTGCTCCGAAATAGCCTGCTGATCATTGACGCCGATTCATTCCGGCTCGCGGAAATTCAAAACGCCGACGAGCTCGCAAGTCAGCTAACAGCTCCCGAGTTTTTGTTTCCGATTGTTTCGATGAGCTGGGAAAATGACAGGACACTAAAGGCAACGATTCCTGATACAGAGGATGTTTCGTTTGATGCCTTACAGGAATGGAAGCAGGGTGAACACAAAACAAAAGAGGTTTACCTACAAATGAAATAGTATAAAAAAGAGGCGTTCCGGCAGGCAGAAAGCTTTTCTGCAGCATGGCCGAAACACCTCAGAGATCACTGACGAAGGGATGATTTGCACAGCATGTAAGCGTCAACTGCAGCATACTACATAGTCAGCCTGATCTCTCTCATTTAGCCAAAGGGATCCGTCCTTCTCCACCTTTACGTCCAAACCGTTCTTTTTCAGTTCTTCTACATACTCAGGAGGAGCCGTTTCTGACAGCTTGTAGTATTTCTCTTCCTGGCCCAGAAGAAAAAAAGCGATAAGCCCAAGCAGTAAAAAAAACGAAGCAGTGACGAACCGTTTTTTCATAGTGGAAGCCCTCTCTGGGAATGAAAGTACGATTTTGAATTGCGGGAAGGGAAGTGCTGGACGAGGGGCGAATGACCGACTTGCCCCTCTTTTGACACCGTCTCAAGTACTATGATTCTTGTCGTCCCTTGCAGGTTTCCACGATCTCAGCCAGCTTTTGATTCCGCTCTCGGTCGAGCTGCAGCTTTTTCTTCATGAAGCTGAGTGCACTCCACAAGAAATAGACGACAAACGCGTAAAACAAGAGCGCCGGAAGCAACACGAACAGCTGCACGATCATCGTGCCCCATTCCAAAGACACAGCACCGAAATCCAACACATTGTACAACCCCTTCTCCCCAAAAAAAGATGCTCTCGCGGAAAATCCGACTGGTAATATATGCCTGTTCCGTTTTTGATTTTATCATAAACCGCCTGTTTGTTCACTGCGATATGCAACCATCGTGTAACGGGCTACCCGACCATCATGTGTTCCGGGAGAACAAAGGGGACCTTTTACTTGAACAACCGGCGGAAATAAGGGCTCCCCAATGCCAAACGCCGGCTGTTCACCATTTCACAGAGATCCCGCTAATATTGCCTCGATCGAGGCTGCCGATATTTACGGTGACATCCGGTTTCCCCTGCTGCTTCAGCACGTACCCGCCCCAATCTTTGCCGCCGTACGCCTTGTACCCCGAGATATCCAGCCCAAATATGCTTTGGACAAGCGGGTTTGCCACTGCTACGACTTCCTGGATCGACTTGATTTGATAGTCGGTTCCATAGCCGACATGATAGACTTTGCCCGATCTCGCTCCCACTTGTGCGGAATAACGTTCTTGCTTATTGGTAAGCTCCCAGATATCTTCTTTCTTATCATCCGATTTTCTTGCTTCGGTAAAAGAGGCACTCTTGCCATTGGATAGGATCGTGAACGCCTGTTGGGCGGCGGACATCACTTTTTGATCCACATCCTCCGGCTTGTACTGGATACGGAAATCGGTGATTTTGTTCGTTTTCAGGTCAACCCTGACGAACTGCAGATTGCCTGACTCCCCACTTCCTTTCTCATAGGACAACGTTGTTCCTTCGTCATCCTGAAAGAGATGGACGTCATCAAAATGGGCGTCCTGTTTTGCTTCCAGAAAGGCGGCCCGCGCCGTCTCCGTATACTTCCGGTACCGATCCGGGAGCTCGCTGCTCGCTACAATCGCCGAGACAGTGTTGACCTCCGTCGTATCCGGTTTAAATGTAACGATAGCCTCGCGATTCTTTGTTCGCACAATGAAATATTCGGTCGCTTTCTCGGTCTCCTCAAAATGAAATTCCTTGGTGATCCCCGTCGCTTTGATGGCCTTTTGCGCAGCCGCTTCATACGTCGGGTCTACAAAAGAAGCACTTCCTGATGTTTCGGCCGGCAGGGCGAATGGTTTCATCCAAAATAAGGCGAGGATCACGGCACAAGTGACAAGCCCATTGGCCATCCAGCCAAAATACTTTCTCTTTTTATGTTGATTGCGCATTTTGCGTCGCTCCTCCCGAATGCTCGCTAAAATCTTTTCGTTTTTCTCCCTGGCAAGAACCTGTTCCGGGAAATCATGCAATTCGTCCCAGATCATTTGCTCATCTTGTGACGGCATTCGTCATCTCCTCCGTTACTGAAGCATGGCTTCGGTTTTGAACAGCTTTCATGGCCCTGTGCATGGTCAGGTGCACCTTGGCTTCACTCCATCCCAATACCTCCGCGGTCTCCTTGCTGGATAAGCCCTTGATCCCGCGCAAGATCAGCACGTCTCGATACGATCGTTTCAACTGATGGATGATTTCATAGAGAATGCGTTTGTTCTCACTGAGCTCCAGTGACTCTTCCGGGGTCTTGTCGTGCGATACGAGATGCTGCAAGAAAAGCTCCGGCAACCAGCTTCGCAGTTTTCTTCTGCGCCCTTCATCGATGGCGACATTTCTCGCAATGGCAAAGAGCCACGTTTTGGGATTCTCAACCTCGACCTGCTGAGGAGCCTTCAGGGCCCGAATAAACGTCTCTTGGACAAGGTCTTCTATATCCTTGCGTCCTGTGTAGTAGACCAGAAAACGATATACATCGTTGCTGTATGCCCGAAACCATTGTTCGATGCGCACACCATTGTCATCCAATCGTTTTCCACCTCCTTTTTCCACTGTAAAGACGGATTGGTCTTGGCCATCTTTCACTTTATCGGAAATTTTTCTGATTCAGCCTCTGACTCCGGTCCGTTTGCCCAAGCTTGCCCTGCTTTTTCGGCAAAGAAAAACGGCGCCAAAGTTCACCCAGCATGGGGTGATACTTCGGCGCCCTTCGTCTTATGGTATCGATTAAAACTTGAATTTCTGCACAAAAGCCCGCATCTCGTCCGCCATCTTGGACAGCGAGCTCGATAAACTGCTTACCTCTTCCATGGAAGCGAGCTGCTCTTCCGCAGCCGACGCGATGTTTTGCGAATTGGCCGAGGATTGCATCGCGATGGAGGACACATCCTCCATGCTTGCCGATACTTCCTGCATGCTGGCAGATATTTGCTGGGACACGCTGGCCAAGTCCTCGACTTGTCGCGAAACGTCCGTCGTCAGCTCGAGAATGTCAGCAAACCTGCGCTCTGTTTCGTTCGCGACGACAATACCGGAGTCCACTTCCGCCTTTACTTTTTCCATCGTCGAAATGGTTTGCTGCATGTCCTGTTGAATTTCTCCGATCAAGACGGAAATCTGCTGAGAGGACTGACTCGACTGATCCGCCAATTTCCTGACTTCTTCGGCCACCACGGCAAATCCGCGTCCGTGCTCGCCTGCCCGCGCCGCTTCGATCGCCGCATTCAAGGCAAGCAGGTTCGTTTGGGCGGAGATGTCCGAAATGACGTTGAGCATCAATTCAATCTGCTGCGTCCGATTCTCCAGCAATTTGATGACCGAATCAAAATCATTGACGGTGTCTTTGATCGAGTTCATTTGATGGACGGTTTTTTGCACCGCTTCACCGCCAAGCCCAGCCGTTTCCCTGGTATGCTCCGACGAATCCGAAATCGCAGAGGAGCCTTCGGCAATGCGCTGCATGCCAATCGAAATCTCCTCCAGGGATGTGGATGCCTTTTGCAGGGAAACTTGCTGGTTGTCCGCACCTTTGGCCGACTCCTGTACGTCTACCGCAATTTGCTCGGATGCTTTGCTGGTTTGTTCGGCGCTCGCCGACAATTCATTGGAGGAAATTGCTACCCGACTGGCCGAATCATGGACGTCCTTGATGAGCTGCCGCATGCTTTGGATCATTCGATTAAAGTCGGCGGCCAATATGCCAATTTCATCCTTGGAGCGAATATTCACTTCCTCAATGGTAAAGTCACCCTCGGCTACATGGTTGAGCTTGTCCGCAACCAGCAGGATCGGCCTTGTAAAGCGCTTGGAGTAGACGGTCGCAAAAACAGCACCGGCCACCACGGCTGCAGAGGCGATGATAATCACCAAGGTCATGACCTGATCCGCCCCGCTGTTAAACTCCGAAAGATACGCCCCGGCCCCGACCGTCCAGCCCCAATGCGAGTCCGTTTCCACGTAGCTGACTTTCGTCTCGATGGCGTCCGACTTGGCTACCTTCCATTTGTACTGCAAAAATCCTCCGTTTTTTCCGACCGCGACGATGTCGTGTCCCAGCATGATCCCGTCCTCGGTCTTTACATCGGTCAGGTCTGTTCCCTCGTTTGACGGATTCATGACAGACACCATATTCTGATTGACCGCCCACAAATATCCCGTTTTTCCTACTGTGTATTCCTGTTTGATCGGACGCTTGCCGTCTGGGCCTTTCTCTCCCAGCAATTCATTGCGCATTTTGTCTTGCGCTTCATCCAGCGTCATATTTCCCGCTTCCACTTGTTCATTCAGCATATCGATCATGGCGATTGCGATTTTGACATGTTCTTTCAATCGTTCTTTTCCTGCTTCGTCCAGCTTGCTCTTGGCCACTTCGAAGGATCCGATGCCGATCACGAGAGTAGGGATAAGCACGACAAGAAGACAAGAGATGATGAGCTTCGTACGCAGTGACTGTACTTGAAATTTCATAGTTGTGCCCCTTTCTGGAGATTTTTTATTCCTTTTCCCCATTAAAGTCGCTTTCGAAACATTTTGGAGCACATCTTTTACATTTCGGATTTGGTAGATCGGCTGCTTATCCCTCTATTCTCCCCCGGATTCTGCCGATATGTAGGTAACGACTCGACAAAAAGGAGAATCACATGGCCTATCTGGTTGGACTGCTCTTTTGGCTGGGAGTGATCGCCTACAGTATCTACCGCTGGCATACCGTTTCCCCGAACAGCTTTATGTATCCATTGGGGTACTTATGGGCTGTAAGCATCGGTGTCTTCGGCACGCTTGTCACGTTGCTCTACTTTTTCCTTGTTCTTTGGTACCAAGAAAAATTCACATACATGTTCATCGTGCTTGGCATTTTGACAGCGGCTTTGCTCTACCTCCAGCATACCGGTCTGCTATTCATCCTGATTTAGGAGTGTTGGATGAAAAATAATTAAAACAGCCCTAACCCAAACGACTGGAGGGAAGCTCGAACCATGCCGCTTCCCTCTCCGGATGACTGGAAGCCGTATCGACAGTTCCTGCAGGGTCAAAGCGAACGAATAGAAGCATCCTCTTGGAAGTAAAAGGGTTCGCCAAAGAAGAAAACTGCCTGTTGACTGAAAAACCCGCCCTTCACTGGAGGGGCGGGTTCTGCTGTGCCATGTATTTGCTACACTCTCTGGCGTGATCTGATTTCCTCTCGTGCCTTGTCATTCATTCGCGCCGGGCTCCATCTCGGCTCCCAGACGAGGGAGACGTCCACTTCCTTGACACCGGATATAGCTCCCACCGCCTCCTTCACGTTCTTGACGATGTCATCGGCCAGCGGGCACTCGGGAATGGTAAGCGTCATTTCTATTCTCGCCCGCCCGTTTTCATCGACCTTCACCTCGTAGACGAGCCCCAAATCTACAATATTCACTCCGACTTCAGGGTCGTCCACTTCTTCCAAAGCAGACCAGATCGCATCTTCCGTAGTCACGATTAACACCTCGTTTATCCCTCTGCGAGACAAGGGAGAAATGATTCACACGTTCCTACTTTGGTCGTCCGTCGATGATTTTATCCACACAGCGTTGTCCGCTTGCCTATGCGACTAGCTCTGAAACGCCATCGGAAACTGCCGGATGATCCCCATCGTCATCGCGTCCGCCATGCCGAGCGCTTGCGGTTCGATCAGGTCGTTCGCCAGGACGTTTTGGGCGTAGTTCCCTTCGATGCGCGTCATCACTTTGCTGGTGAGCAGCCGCAAGTGCTCGAACAGCATGTTGCGCCATTCCGCGGTGGACCAATACGGATTGATTTTGCCCAGAAAGACCGCAATGTCATTCGCATTCGCATACCACCGCTTTTGCACTTCTTCGGCAGCTGCGGAATCGCCTTTGTGCAGTGTGGTGACCCACTCTGTCGCGAGGGTCAGATGGCCCCGAAACAGATCGGCAAACTTGTCCGCTACGACCGGCGGATAGTGAACATCGAGCACGGCTGCAAAATCGGCGGGATTCCGAAACAGTCGGGCAATCGTCTCCTTCTGTTCGGGAAGGTCGTCGACGATACTGTTCACCGTCAAACTCGTCCAGAAGATATGCTGCTCCCACAATGACCGCAGCTTTCGATTCAGCTCGACCTTCGACGGCGTCCACCCCGCGGTTGATACTTGTCTGACGCCGTAGCCGTAATAATTCGGGAAGTAATTGTGCATGCTGTCTTTCTCCCTTACCCATTTTCCAACAGTATACAGGCGAATGGCCTTCGAGGTGCCTATCCCTACCTGGACTTCAGGCTTCAGACGTGACGGCCAGGGACTTGCTTTGGCAAATGATAGTGCGTCTGTCCCCACATAAAGAAGCGGCAGACATACCAATAATACGAGGGGTGATCAACAAAAGGAGTGATAACGAATGCAGCTGGGGATTCACGAAGCCTGCGAACTGAATGAACTCTTGATGAGCTGTACGAACTCGATCCAATCCATGGCCCTTTTCATCAATCAGGCCCAGGATCCGGAATTGCGGGACATGATTCTCCGCCATTTCTCCGTTCACGTGCAGGATTACAATATGAAAGTGGAATTTGCCACACAGCCAAACGGCTCCCACGACCAATTGAATGTCCCTCCCTTGCAGCAAGCAGGCACTGTCGCCATGGCAGCCGCACCGCAGCCGATTACACCGCAAGTCAAGCTCAGCCAGCTGGACGACCGGGCTATCGCCACTTCTTATTTGCTGACCCTGAAGCGGGCAGGCAGAGATTACGCCTGGGGGACCTTCGAATGTACGGTTCCGTCGCTGCGTTCTTTCCTGGAGGACGCTTTTCGCATGTGTTCCCACCAAGCCTACGAAGTGTGGTCCTACATGGTTCGTAAGGGCTGGTACCCGGCGATTGCCGCTCCGATGGAGGCCATGCACGCCATGGGTCAAGTCTATCAGAAGGTGCAGGCTCATGAGCCGATGGCCGTGTACAGCTGATCGGTTAGGAAAAAAAGCCAATCGTTTCCCGCTGGGGAGGATTGGCTTTTTTCATACAGATCGGAATAAGGGCAACCGAAAGGCATGGCGTAGCCAGGTTTCTCATGCTGCCAGGCGAGCCGCTATTTGCGCGGCGAAACATCCCACGTCTCCTGCAAAAACTGAACGATCCGGTCCACCGACCGCTGTACGAGCAGCTCTCCTTTTTCGCGCGTCGCCATGGTCGGGTATCCGATCGTACCTAGCTGCGATTTGGTTGCATACCGCGCGTATTTGATCACGTCCGGAAACCGGTCTTTTTGCTTCGGCACTTCGTCCACGAAACGGGTCTGATCCACGAGCTCCGGATGCAAGTACAGCATGACGGACGTACCGGCTTCCCCGGCATGGCCATGGGCCACCTCACCTGACTCTACCACCCCCTCATCCTGCGCTTTGATAAACCGCCAGCAGTCGATCTGGGCCAAGCGAATCTCCGGGTGCTCCCGCCACATGTGCGATACGTGGTTGATCATCGCGACGTTGCCTGCATGGCCGTTGATAAACAACACCTTTTTGAACCCCCATTTCACGAGGCTGTCCACGACGTCTTTCAGGTAGTTCGCAAAGCTGTCCGGACGAATCGTGATCGTCCCCGGAAAATTGTCAAGCGCCGATGAATCCCCGACCTCCACTGTCGGCCCGATGATGGCGTTCACCCGCTCGGCGACCCGCTCCGCCAGCTTCGTCGCGACGAGCATGTCCGAGCCCATTGGCAAGTGCGGGCCATACACCTCGCAGGCTCCTGATGGAATCAGGACCAGGTCCGTCTGTTTTTTGCGCTCCGCAAATGTCGTCCAGCTCATCTCCTGCATACGGTTCGTATCGATCATTCAACTCTCCTCCTTGCGAAGCTCGGTTCGCGTCTACTCGTACAAGTGGCAGGCGATGTAGCGGCCGTCCCGCAGCTTGAATTCGGGCTTGACCGTCTTGCAGATGTCCATACAGTCCGTGCAGCGCGGATGAAACGTGCAGCCGGCAGGGGGATTGGACGGACTGGGCACATCGCCGCGCAGGACAATCCGCTCTTTTTTGAGCAGGGGATTGGGAGTGGGCACCGCTGACAACAAAGCTTTGGTGTACGGATGCTTCGGGGCTTCGAACAGCTCGTGCTTATCCGCCAGCTCTACGATCCGCCCCAGGTACATGACGCCGATCCGGTTGCTGATGTGCTTCACGACACTGAGATCGTGCGCGATGAACAAATAGGTCAAATCGAATTGCTCCTGCAAGTCCTGCAACAAATTGATCACCTGAGACTGGATGGACACGTCCAGTGCAGATACCGGCTCGTCGGCGACGATCAGCTTGGGGTTCAGTGCCAGCGCCCGGGCGATGCCGATCCGCTGGCGCTGGCCGCCGCTGAATTCGTGGCCGTATCGCTTGGCGTGATAGCTGCTCAGGCCCACGACATTCAACAGCTCATCAATTCGCCGCTCTTTTTCCTTCCCTTGGGCGATACGGTGGATTTCCAGCGGCTCGGCGATGATATCTCCCACCGTCAGGCGAGGATCAAGGGAAGCGTACGGATCCTGGAAGACCATCTGCATGTCTTTGCGGATTTTCCGCAGCTCGCTTGCGCTCATCCCGACCAAATTCCTTCCCTCGTACTTCACTTCCCCTGCGGTCGGCTCCAGCAAGCGCAAAATGACTCTACCCGTCGTGGACTTGCCGCAGCCACTCTCGCCCACGAGCCCAAGCGTCTCTCCTTTGTAAATGGAGAAGTCCAGACCGTCCACCGCTTTGACATACCCTGCGGTTCGGCTGAACATCCCCCTCTTGATCGGGAAATACTTCTTCAAGCTGGTCACTTCAATGAGCGGACGATTCATGCGCGCTCCTCCCCTCGTCGGACGTGTGGAGCCAGCAGCGGCTGAGGTGTCCCCTCTCGATTCGCTCCAAGGGCGGGGGCTGGATGCGGCACAAATCCATCGCCTTGTCGCAGCGGGGAGCAAAGCTGCACCCCTCGCGCACGGTTCCCTGGGCAGGTACGCTGCCTTTGATCGAATACAGCCGTTTCTCCTGCGAATCCAGCGTCGGCATCGACTTCATCAAGCCTTGGGTATACGGGTGCTGCGGATTCGTAAAAAGAGTGACGACATCGCTCTCTTCCACCACTTTTCCGTCGTACATCACCACCACGCGGTCGCACATCTCCGCCACCACGCCCAGATCGTGCGTAATCAGGAGGATCGCCGTTCCCTTCTTCTCTTTCAGCTCACGCATCAAGTCCAGAATTTGCGCCTGAATGGTCACGTCCAGTGCCGTCGTCGGCTCATCGGCGATCAACAGCTTGGGATCGCACGCCATCGCCATGGCGATCATCACCCGCTGCCGCATCCCGCCCGACAAGCGATGGGGATATTCATCCACGATTTGCTCCGCTCGCGGAATGCCCACCAGCCTCAGCATTTCCACGGCTCGCTCTCTTGCCTGTGCCTTGGTGTACTTCATGTGGATGCGGACGACTTCCCCGATTTGATCGCCAATCGTGAAGACAGGGTTCAGGGACGTCATCGGCTCCTGAAAAATTATCGCCATCTGATTGCCCCGAATCTCCCGCATCCGTTCCTCCGGCAGCGCCAGAATGTCTTTTCCGTCAAACGTGATCGAGCCATCCACCACCTTGCCGGGCGTCAGCCGCATCGCCGATAAGGAGGTCACACTTTTGCCGGAGCCGGACTCCCCGACGATCCCTACCGTTTCTCCTTCCCGAATCCGGATATCCACGCCGTCGACCGCCGCGATGACCCCTTCGTCCGTAAAAAAATACGTCTTCAGTCCTTTGATCTCGAGCAAATACCGCTCCATGCCGCTCCCCCCTTCCTCACAGCTTCATCTTCGGGTCCAGCGCATCCCGCAGGCCGTCTCCCAGCATGTTGAACGCCAGTACCATAAACATGATGGCGAGGCCCGGGATCGTGCTCACGTGCGGGGCGGTGCGCAAATATTCGCGCCCCGTGCTCAGCATCGCCCCCCATTCCGGCGTAGGCGGCTGAGCGCCCATCCCCAGAAAGCTGAGACCGGATGCCGTGAGAATCGCCGTTGCGATGCGCATGGTAGAGAGGACGATGATGGGCGCGACGCTGTTCGGGATCACGTGCTTGATAATGATGCGGGAATGGCTGGCCCCCATCGATTTCGCCGCCTCGATGTACTCCTTGTTCTTGACCGCGATGACGGCGCTGCGGGAAATGCGTGCGAAGGTCGGAACGGAGAAGATCCCGATCGCGATCATGACGTTGATCATCCCCGGCCCCAGCACGCTGACGATCGCAAGCGCCAAAAGAAAGCTGGGAAAGGCCATGAAAATATCCATCATGCGCATGATGAACATGTCCGTCCTTCCGCCGAAATAACCGGAGAGCGTGCCCAAGCCGACTCCCAGCACGACGGAAATCATCACGCCGACAATGCCGATCATCAACGAGATTTGCGAGCCGTACATGATGCGGGAAAAAATGTCCCGCCCGTACTCATCCGTCCCGAAGAAGTGGGCGGCGGACGGAGGCTGCAGGATCACGTTCATGTTCTGCTCGATCGGATCATACGGCGCGATCCATGGAGCAAACGCCGCCAGACCGACAAACGCGACGACCATCCAAAAGCCGACCAGGGCGCGTTTGTTTTTCTTGAACCGGCGGATCATCAGAGCCCAGGGCGAGCGCCGCTTGTAGGCGGCTTCCGGAGCTGGAGCGCCTACCTGCAAAGTGATGTCCGTATCGCTCATGGCTTCTATTCCCCCTTTCTAGTCGTAGCGGATGCGGGGATCGACCGCCCCGTAGCACAAATCCACCACGAGATTCACGATGACGAAAATCGCTGCGACGAACAGGATGCTTCCCTGGATGGCCGGATAATCCCGAAACTGAATCGATTGAATAATGTAGCGGCCGATGCCGTTCATCGAGAATACCGTCTCGGTCAGCACCGCTCCCCCCAACAAGTGGCCGAACTCCAATCCCACGATCGTAATGATGGGAATCAGGGCGTTTTTCAACGTGTGCTTGTAGATGATCAGCTTTTCCTTCACCCCTTTGGCGCGGGCCGTACGGATAAAGTCCTGATGGATCACTTCGAGAATGCTGGAGCGAGTCAGGCGAGCCAGCACCGCCGAGGAGGACACCCCCAGCGCGATGGCGGGCAGGATGTAATGCTTGAGCTGCGTGCTCCCCCCGGATGGCAGCCATTGCAAGTAATACGAAAACACCAGAATCAGCATGATGCCTGACCAAAATACCGGCATGGAGATCCCGAACAAGGAGAACATCATCGTGGCGTTGTCGCGGACGCTGTTTGGCCGAGTCGCGGAGACGATTCCCGCGAAGAGGCCGACGATAACCATGATGACGACCGAAAGCATCGTCAAAAGGATGGTGCTCGGAAACCGAGTCAGGATTTCTTCCGCCACCGGCCGGTCGGAGCGAAGGGATTTGCCCAGGTCCCCCTGAAGCAATCCCCAAGCATAGCTCCCGTACTGCTCGTACAAAGGCCGATCCAGGCCCAACCGCTCCTTGACGATCTGGATCTCTTCCGCCGTGGCATCTGCGCCGGCGATGAGATTCGCCGGGTCTCCCGGAACGGAATGGATGATGACAAAGCAGAGGATCGATACACCGATCAAGGTCGGAATCATTTGCAGCAAACGTTTGACGATATAGCTCAGCAACTCAATCGCCGCCTCCCTTCCCTTCGCGATTCAGTCAGTCCGTTTTGCTTTTCGCAGGCTGTCAGACATAAAGCTCCGGCTGCCTGTGCAGGTGAGAAGGCAACTTGGCACGCACTTGCCGCACGCGGTCCAGATCGATGCGGCAAGGGACGAGCGCTTCCGTCTCCGCGCCGCGCGCCAGCACGACTCCCATCGGATCGACGACAAGGCTCTGCCCGATGTAATGGTCGTTGACCTGGTTGCAGGCGACCACGTACGACGTGTTTTCCAACGCCCGCACCGTCACCAGGCTTTCCCAGTGCCGTTCCTTGACTGGCCCCTTCACCCATCCGGAGGGCACAATCAGGATGTCCGCGCCGCGCAAGGCCTGATGGCGGGAGATTTCCGGAAAGCGCAATTCGTAGCAGACGAGCAGCCCGATCTTTCCGAATGGTGTGTCGATTGGCTCGAACAAGGAGTCGCCCGGTTTGATCGCGAGCGATTCCTGGGCTCCAAATGCGTCATACAGGTGGGTCTTCCGGTACGTGCTCACGATCTCGCCATCCGAATTCGCCAGGACCACCGAGTTGTATACCCTGTCATCCTGCGCATCCTCTGTCCTCTCTCGCATGCCGAAAATAATCCACACGCCGTACTTTTTCGCCAGCCCGCACATCCGGCTGACGAACGGGCCCGCCATGCTCTCCGCATCGTTCAGCTTGACTTCTGTGGGCGTACCGACGATGAAATAGCTCATATAGGCCTCGGGAAACACGACCAGATCCGCCCCGTACGTTTGCTTCGCATCCCGAATGGCCGCCTCCGCCTTCTGCACATTCACTTGCTTGTCATCGGTCGAGCCCAACTGAGCCATCACGACTTGAAAAGACATACAATCACCCCTTCTACTTTTTCACGACTTTGCGCAAGTCCCAGATATAGGTCGGCTGCACCTCTACACCCTCGACGTTTTTCCTGACGCCGACATAGCCCACGTCCTCGTGCAGGGAAATCCACGGCGCGTCATCCTTGATGATGTTGAGCGCTTCCGCGTAGGTCTTCTGGCGATCCTGTGGCTTGACCTGCGCCGCGCCGGCTTTGATCAGCTTGTCTGCCTCCGGGTTGGAATAGTGGGAGTAGTTCGTGGCGCTCGTGGACAAGAGACCGTCGCTCAGCACGGAGTCGGCATCGCCCGTCGCCGCGGAAGCCCCCCTCACGAACAGGTCGTACGTCTTCGGATCCTTCAGCGTTTCCAGATACGAGCCCAGCTCCAGAATCTTCAGTTCCACGACAAGTCCCAGCTTTTGCAAGCCATTCTGGACGAACTCGGCAGCCGGTCTGTCCTGAATGACGTTGGCGGCGAGAATCAGCCGAAACTTGGTCCCCTCCTTGACCCCCGCTTCCTTCAGCAGCTGCTTCGCTTTTTCCGGCTCGTACGGATACGCTCCCACGTCGCTGTATCCAAACGTCTGCGCCGCCACCGCTGCCGTCGCCATCTTCACGCGGCCCTCGTACAGCTTGTTCACCAGCGTCTCCCGGTCGATAGCGTAGTTGAGCGCCTGGCGCACCTTTACTTGGTCAAATGGAGCGACAGTCGTATTGATCCCGACGTACAATACCCGGTTCGTCGGTCTGGAGACGATCTGCACTTCCTCGTTCGATTTCAATCGCTCGATTTCCGAGGCTGGCACCTTTTCGATCACATCCGCTTCGCCCGTCTCCAGCATGATGACCCGAGCCGCGTTTTCCGGCACCGGCTTGAACGTGACGGATTTCACCCCGGGCTTCCCGCCCCAATACTGCGGGTTCGCTTCCAGCACGAGCTGGTTCCCGGGCGTCCATTCCTTGAATGTGAATGGACCGGTTCCGATCGGATGCTTGGCGATGCCTTGCTCATCTTCTTTGATCTGTTTCGGGCTCAGAATCCCGCTCGCCGTGACCGCCAAGTTATTCAAGAACGGCCCTTGCGGGGTATTGAGATGAAACACGACTTCCGAATCGCCATTGGTCGCAATCGACTCGATGAATTGGCCGACCAGCACGCGCCGGCTCAGCTTTTTGCTTTTGTCTGCCAGCCTCTCGAAATTTGTTTTCACCGCTTCCGCCGTAAACGGAGTGCCATCCTGGAAAGTGACGCCCTGCCGCAGCTTGAACGTCCACGTCTTCCCGTCGTCGGACGTCGTCCAGCTTTCCGCGAGCCGCGGGACGATCTCCATTTTGTCGTTGAACGCGACCAGCGTGTCGAGAATTTGATAGTTGATCAGGCTGGAAATCGTATCAGTCGCATTGTGCGGGTCCAAGCTCACTGGATCCCCTGTCAGCCCGACGACCAAATCCTTGGCCTCCACCTCCCCGTTTGATGAGGAAGATTCCGAACTGCACGCCGTTACCAGAAGCGCCAGCACCACGGCCAACAGCCACCCCCGTTTGCCTATCCTCTCCCATTTCATCCGCGATTCCCCCTTTTGCGCTTGGATGGTTTCAAGCCTTCGTCACGCGAGATGCAAGCAGCTGGTCGTACCCGCGCTCCCGCCTCATCTCCGCTTCCTTTTGCTGCTTTTCCAGCGCTCTCTCCCCGTACTCCTTGGCGAGGGCGGGACTTACGACAAACACTCCGTCGTCATCCCCGACGATCAGGTCCCCCGGGTGGATAGACACGCCGCAGACGCTCACCGTCGTATTCACTTCCCCCTCCAGGCCCAGTGTGCGGGTCGTGAGCGCGCTGACGCCGAGGGAAAAGACAGGGAAGCCCAATTCCATGATTGGGCGCACATCCGTCACGCACCCGGCGATGATCGCACCCGCTGCTTTTTTCGTGAGGGCCGCATAGGTCAAAAACTCTCCCCAGCACGCCCGCTTTTCGTCACCCGACATGTCGATGACGAGGACGTCTCCAGGCTCCACCAGTTCCAACGCGTGGCGGATCGCAGTCGCATCGATGTGGGGTATTCTCACGGTCACGGCGTTGCCCACCAGGCGAATGGGCCGAAACAGCGGCTGCAAGCCATTCAGAAAGCCAAAATCGGTAAAGTGGCCGATGGTCGAAGGACTGACCGTTTGATACAGAGCGAGCACCTCTTCCGTTGCCCCTTGCACTCTCGGTTTGACGGTAAACAAAATGTTCTCCCCCTTTCGTTTGCCAGGTAATTCTTGCAATGCCTGTGCCATTAATCCGAATATTCAAATAACTGCATTCATGTCCGCTGATGCGCCACGATCCGTTCCAAATTCGGAACAAACGTACTAAAATAGGTACCAGCATAGACTGGCGAACGTCATTTCTCCCACCAGGAGGGGAACAGCATGACTACCAACATTACCATCGTGGGGCAAGGAGAGTTTATCGGCCTGGCCGAACAGGTCACGACCGCCATCGCCCCGCAATTGGACGTCCACTTCCAGCTGGTCGAAATCCAGCAGCTGGAGTCCAAGGACCTCATTCCCACCATCCTGCCCCTGATCGAGAAAACGGGCACAGACATCATCGTGACCGGCCGCTTTGTCGAAGGACTGCTTGCAGGCAAAACGGACATCCCCATCATCCACCTGCACCTCACTCCCACAGACATTCTCGCCGCTGTCAAAAAGTCGGTCCCCTACTCCCGCCACATCGCGATCGCCATGGCAGAGCTGTCGGATTTGCGATACGACTTCTCCACGCTGCAGGAGCTGTTGAATATCCAGCTCGAGTATTTCAACTACGTCACCCCTGCCGAGCTCCAGCTGAAAATAAGCGAATTTTCAAAGAAGGACGGGGCCGTCATCGGGACAGGCCTGGCCGTCAACTACGCCAAGCAATACGGCATGCACGGCACCCTCATTTACTCGGAGAACAGCATCATCGAATCCATCGAGCGCGCGCTGGAGATCATTCATTTCAAACGGGAAGAAGAAAAGCGCAATCAGGCCTTCAAAGCGATCATCAATTCGGTCCGCGACGGAATCATCGCCACGAATGAGAGCGACAAGATCACCATTGTCAACGATGCTGCCAGGCACCTGCTGCAGCTCCCGGACGAAAACCTCGTCGGGCGAGACCTGTCCGACACCGTGCCGAGCGTCTGCCTCCCTGAGCTGACGAACGAAGAGAGCTTTCAGGACAAGATCGTCACGTGCAGGCAAACCCGTTTGAATACAAACAAGACAGCCATCTACCAAAAGGACGCCAAGATCGGGACTGTACTGACCTTTCAAGACATCACGCACATTCAAAACATTGAGCAAAAGTACCGGCTGGAGAACGAGGCGAAGGGGCTGGTCGCCAAAGCCCGCTTCGAAGACATCATCAGCGCAAATGAAGCCATGCAGCGGACCATGGAACGCGCCAAGCGCTTTTCGCAGACCGACTCCACGATCCTGATCATCGGGGAAACCGGCACCGGGAAAGAACTGCTGGCCCAAAGCATCCACAACCACAGCAACCGAAAATCGCAGCCCTTCGTCGCCATCAACTGCGCGGCTTTGCCGGAAACGCTCCTGGAGAGCCACCTGTTCGGCTATGAGGACGGGGCGTTTACCGGAGCGTCCAAAAACGGCAAGAAGGGGCTGTTCGAAATCGCCCACAACGGCACGGTGTTCCTGGACGAAATCAATTCGATCTCGCTTCATTTCCAGGCGAGATTGCTGCGTGTGCTGCAAGAAAAAGAAGTCGTGCGCGTCGGAGGAAGCAAAGTCATCCCTATCAATATCCGGGTCGTCGCTGCGGCCAATGAAGATTTGCTCCCGCTGGTACGTAGCAGCCGATTCCGGGCAGATCTCTATTATCGACTGAATGTTCTGAAACTGTCTGTCCCTCCCCTGCGAAACCGGCTGGAAGACATCCCCCTTCTGACCAAGCCATTCTTGCGGCATCAAAACCTCGAGCTCTATCAGCAGATCGAGCCGTTCATCGAGAGCGTGTGCGGGGAACTGCAGAAGTACTCCTACCCGGGCAACATCCGGGAGCTGTACAACATCCTGGAGCGCTTTTCTATCCTGTGCGAGCCCGGGAAGACTTTCGGACCTGACACGTGCCGGAAGATCATAGCGGAATGCATGGAGGATCGGGCTGCGGAATGTGCCCCTGGCGATCAGCGGATCGAAATCGGTCTCAAGGAAGGATACCGGGAGAGTGTGGTCGAGGCGGAGCGCGTGATCATGACCTGGTTCATCGATCAGTTTCGCGGGGACAAGACCATGCTGGCCACCAGGCTGGGAATGGGCCGAACGACGTTCTACCGCAAGCTGAAGGAGCTGGGGATCTCCTTATAAGGGAAAAAAAAACATCCTTGCCCGTTCGTGAGCAAGGATGCTTCTACACCGGAGCCGTCTCGCGCTTCGCTTCGAACCGCCCGGCCAGCCTGTTCTTTAGTTCATCGACGGATCGGGGAATGCCGGCTCCCAGCTCCCTTTTCAAGGAATCCGGCAGCACCTCCCACACCTCCGCTACCAGGGGGACGCCGAGATGAAGGCTCTCCAGCATTGCCTTCTGCTCCAGCGCCTCCCGCGGCTCTCCGGCAAAGACGAGACGTCCCCCATCCATGACGCACATCCACTCGGCCCATTCGAAGGCGATGTCCATATCGTGCGTCGCCATCAAGACAGTCGTCCCTTCCTGGTGGATGGCGTCGAGCTCGCGGAGCAACACTTTCGTCTGATAACGGTCGAGGTAGGCCGTGGGCTCGTCAAGCAGCAGCAGCTCCGGCTCCAACACCATCACACCGGCCAGTGCGAGTCGCCGCTTTTGTCCGAGACTCAGATGGTGGATGGGCACATCGGCCAGCTCGGTCATGCCGAATGCAGCCAGCACCTTCTCGACTTTTTCGCGGATGACCTCCGGCGGCAGCTTCCGGTTGACCAGTCCGTACGAGATGTCCTCTGCGACGGTGCTTGCGATCAGCTGATGCTCGGGGTCCTGAAAAACGAGCCCCACCTTCTGTGTCATTTCCTGCAAGAAGGAACGCTTGTAGACAAACGGCACCCCTCTCCATGAGACTTGTCCTGCCTGTGGCTGCAGGATCCCGTTTGCATGCAGAAACAGCGTCGATTTGCCGCAGCCGTTGCGTCCGAGCAAGGCGCATTTTTTCCCCTCCGGAATGCCGAAGCTGACCCCTCTCAGGACAGGCCTTCCGCTTCCCGGATACGTGAATTGCAGCTCTGAAAATTCCAGTAACCACGATGTCAAAACAGCCAACCTCCCGTCAGGCACTCTATGACAACCAGCGCGATGCATCCTGCTACCGCTTCCCGTTCGTACCGGGGAGAGCGCGCATAGGTACGAAGGCTTTGCACTTGAAAGTTTTCCGCGAATCCTCTGGCGGCCATGCCCATGGACAAGGACCGGTATTTTTGCATGGCCCGGACAAACAGCTGGGCCGCCACCATGCCGACATCGCGCAGCAACGCCCGGAACCCTTGGTGACCGCCGCGGAACCGCTGGGCGACCCACAGCTGAAACGAAGTATCCAGCAGGACAAAAATAAACCGGTACATGATCATCAACAGATCCGTGACGAGCTCCGGAATCCCGAGCTTGCGGAAGGCTTGCAGCATTTCCGCAAACGGGATGGTAAACAGCAGAAACGAGAAGCACGCCAGGCTGGCCATGATGCGGACAAGCAGCTCCAGCGCTCGGCTGGCTGAGGCCGCTGCGACGTAAATGGCGTACGGGCCGACTTGCCAGGACACCAGCCATTGGGATGGACGGGGGGCTACCGGATCGTGTCCTGTCAGATCAAAGAGCAGACCGGGCAACCCCGCTACGAAAAAAGACAGCGGAAGGAGCAAAAACAGCAGGTGGGAGCGGAGCGGTATTCGCGCGTACCCTACCACCCATACTCCCATCCAGAGAAAAATCAGCAGCTGCACGACCGAATGCCCGGCCAATGCGAGCAGCAGCAGCACGCCCGCAAACAGGAGTTTTTGGACGGGGGGCAAATGCCGCAGCCGATTTTGATACGAAAGGGAATCAAGCTGCTGCCAGTTCATTTCTTCGACTTTTCCATGCGGCCCTTATAAACTCCCACGGCATATCCGATGACACCCGCGCCTAAAGCCGCCTGCACCGCGAACAAAAGGCTTTCGGTTTCTCCGCCCGGCGGCTCGATCAGCGGTTGGAACCAGGGCTCGTACGACGGAGAGATTTCCTTGATCGCTTCTTCTGCCGCGCCGTCCGCTCCCCCGAACTCCGAATCCTTGATGAACAGAAGCGGCAGCGCAGCCAATACGACGACTCCCAAGATCAGAAGCCAGTTCATTCCTTTTTTCACAGCGATTCCTCCCGCTTGAAGAGGCGCAGTTGCGCCAATTCATTGGCATTGTAAGACTGCAGCCAGTTCCACACGAGCACAGTCAACAGCCCTTCGCTGATCGCAAGCGGCACCTGGGTAATGGCAAAAATGCCTGCGAACTTGACGAAGGAGGCGAGCACTCCCCCTGTCGCCGCCGGAAAGGCCAAGGCGAGCTGAAGCGAAGTGACGACGTACGTGGACAAGTCAGCTAATGCCGCTGCCGCAAACACGGCGGTCCGCTGTTTGCCGCTTTTCGCAATCAGGCGATAGACCCCGTAAGCGACCATCGGACCGACCACGGCCATGGACACGGCATTCGCTCCCAGCGTCGTCAAACCGCCGTGAGCCAGAAGCAGCGCCTGAAACAGCAGAACCATGCTGCCGAGCACCGACATCGTGAGCGGTCCGAACATGATCGCTCCAAGCCCTGTCCCGGTCGGATGCGAGCTGCTTCCCGTGACCGACGGAATTTTCAGGGCGGACAGCACAAAAGCAAAGGCTCCGGAGACGCCCAACAGCAGCTTCATCTGGGGATGCTCTTTCACGATCCGGTTGATTTGGCGCAGCCCCAGTACAAAAAACGGCAGGAAGACCACCCACCAAAACAGTGCCCAGGACAGCGGCAGGTAGCCTTCCATGATGTGCATGGCATGTCCTGTCTGCGGCTCATTGAACAGAAAGTAAACGACGAAGCCGGCTATCAACAGACAGCTGGAAACCAATCGAGAACGATTCATGAATCCGATTCCTCCTTTGAATCAAAAAATCTCATCCCCAAAGTGGATGAGATTGTTGCATACCAAAACAATAGACTGACCCACCAGCCCTATTGCCTCTGTATTCACCTCTCCTTTCCGCGAAGGTTCCGGGTGCGGCAGCTTAGGTAGGTCTCCTGGCTTCCAGATCTTTGCGCTCTTTGTCCTTCCCCATGTCAATGAGTGGCTATCTTTCAAAGAGAACTCCCTGGTTACAGTGGCGGGACCGCTCGGGACTTTCACCCGATTCCCTGTTACCCTGTATGTGTCTATTCACATAAAGGCACCTAACGCCAACAATATGTAATTCTCGGACATTTCTGATTGTCCATCCACATTATACTCCAGGCAATGAAAAAAGAGAACCATAGAAAAAACCGACGGCTCCACGGCGGAACCATCGGTTTTGGCACTGGCTGCTCCTGAGTTACTTTGCGTCCACCCCGACCGCTTCGCTGATGTGGGTGAACCCGTCTCTTGCCAGCAGCTTGAGCAGCTTCTTGTTGATTTGCTTGGCGATTCCCGGCCCCTGGTAGATCATCCCGGTGTACACCTGCACCAGACTCGCCCCCGCCCGGATTTTCTGATAGGCGTCTTCGCCGGTGTAAATGCCACCGACACCGACAATCGGCACTTTGGCTCCGACTTCCTGGTAAATTTCTTTGACCCATGCCGTAGATCGTTCCGTCAGCGGCTTTCCGCTGAGTCCCCCCGCTTCTTCCGCCTTCGGATGGTTGGCGACGGCTTCGCGAGACAGCGTCGTGTTGGTCGCGATGATACCGGAGATGCCTTCCTCGACTGCGGCAAGGACGACGTCCCGCATCTGCTCGTCCGACATGTCCGGCGCCACTTTCAACAGGATCGGCTTTTTCTTGATGCCGCGCATTTCCAGTTCAGCCGCCTTTTCTTTGACGGCGGCAATAAGCACCCGCAAGCTTTCGGTCTCCTGCAAGTCGCGCAGATTCGGGGTGTTCGGAGAGCTGACATTGATCACGAAATAATGGCCATAGGCGTACAGCATGTCCAGGCATTTGCTGTAATCGCTGGCCGCTTCCTCATTTGGCGTCACTTTGTTCTTGCCGATATTGATCCCGATCGGAACATCGGAATAGGCGAAATCCACCAAATGTTGGGAAGCAAGATAGGCCCCGTGATTGTTGAAGCCCATCCGGTTGATCACTGCCTGGTGCTCAGGCAGGCGAAACAGCCTCGGCTTCGGATTGCCCGGCTGCCCTTGCGGGGTGAGCGTTCCTACTTCTACAAATCCAAACCCAAGCGCTCCGAGCGCATGGTATACTTCCGCATTTTTGTCAAAACCCGCTGCCAACCCGACCGGATTGGGGAACTTGAGGCCCCACAGACTGGTTTCCAGGCGGCTGTCCCGCAGCTGGTACATCATTTTCAACAATGTTTTGCCCGGAGCGGATTCTTCCACCAGCTTGAGGGCATGAATCGTTTTCTCGTGAATCTCTTCAGGATCTTGCTGAAACAGATACTTGCGAATAAGCTGATACATCGTGGCTGCACTCCTTACTCCGTTTTACCTCATAGTAGAATACCATATTTTCAAAGGGTGGGTAACCTTTATCCGTGATACATATTTCCAGATGGGCAGGTAAATCCTAGCAGTACCATCCTTCGCGGAGGTGACGAATAATCTCTATGAAAGTGGACGGCAAAATCGGGATTAGTCAGGCGATCATGACGATCATGCTGACTGTCGGCATCACCAACCACGTCACGGTCATTCCGTTGCTGCTCAGCAGCGCCAAACGCGATGCCTGGCTAAGTGTCCTGCTCGCGTCCATACCTTTTATCGGTTGGGTTTGCTTGCTAGCTTTCATCAACACTCGTCTTCATCGACAGCCGCTGAATCGATGGATCCTGCGGACAAGCGGAAAATTCGGAGGCTACCTCATCCTGACCCCGTTGCTGGTGTCTCTGTACGGAATGGCACTCGTTCATCTGATTGATACCCAAACGTGGACAACCGTAAACTACCTGCCTCGCACACCCGAGTGGGTCACAGCGCTCGTGCTTGTGCTGCTGTGCGCCATCGCCGCGTATGGAGGCATCGGACCTCTGGGCATGACAGCGGGAGTATTGCTGCCGCTCGTAGCCTTGCTTGGCTTCTACGTCGCTTTCGGGAATATGCCCAAGAAGGATTACAGCTTCTTGTTGCCCGTGTACCAGTTCGGGCCGATGCCGATCCTGCATGGAATGATCTATGCGGGGGGAGGATTCGCCGAGCTCGTGCTGCTTCTGCTGCTGCAGCATCACGTGAGGCAGCCGCTGCGGCTCATTCATTTTCTCATCATGTTCGTCATCATCATCATTCTCACACTCAGCCCCCTCACTGGCGCCATCGCGGAATTCGGTCCCATCGAATCATCCCGGCAGCGGTTTCCCGCATTTGAGCAATGGCGCCTCCTGACGATCGGCAAGGATATTGAGAACATGGAGTTCTTTGCCATCTTCCAATGGCTGTCGGGTTCGTTCACCCGGATCACCCTTTGTCTGATGCTGATGACGGAAATATTGAACGTACATACGGTCAAAGCCCGGACGCTCGTCTTGCTTGTGCTTGGGGGCAGCATGATCGCCGTTACCGGCCTGCGTTTCAGCGACATGACGTTCGTCCGCTTTTTGAGCGATCTTTATTACCCGATTTACTTGGTGATGACGATACTCCTTACACTCATGGTGGCAGGTCTGGCTCTAAGAAAACCTAACAGAGAGGAGAGAGCAGACCATGACGCGTGAGGATGAGATCCACAGCCTGTTTTCCCACTGCGCAGACGTCGAGACGATGCGCCTTGTCACGCAGGAAGACCAGCCTGTGCTTCTCGTCTATTGCCAAGGGCTCGTCGATCTGAAAGAAGTGCAGCGCCTCGTCATCCCTCAGCTCAATGAGCATCTCTCCGCCGGGGACATTCGCGCACTCCCGCTTTCTCGGTTGGAGGACGACCAACATGTATGGGTGGACCGTTTGTTTGCCGGAGACTTGCTCGTCTTTATCGGGGAGCTCCCCCCTTTTTCCTGGGAGGTGTCCAACCGTCCGCAGCGCACGACCGAAGATGCGAATACGGAAGTGTCGATCAAAGGGCCGCGCGACGGGTTCATCGAAGACATCTCCGCCAACGTCGCCCTGATCCGCAAACGGCTCCGCACCCTCTCCCTTGCCAGCGAAACTTTCACGCTGGGGACACGTTCCCGCACCAAAGTCGCCCTCCTTTACATGCGCGACGGAACCGCCCCCGATATTGTGGAAACCATGCGGGAAAGGCTGCTTGACTGCGCACAAAACAAAATCGTCAACAGCGCCATTCTGGAGCAAAAGCTCAGCGACCAGACGTATTCCGTGTTTCCGCTTGTGGACTATACCGGGCGGCCGGATAAAGCCATTATCATGCTGATGGAGGGGAAAGCGATCGTCCTCGTCGACGGCTCTCCGCTGGCACTCATCGCGCCCGTCACCCTGCTGGAGCTGATCAAGTCTCCCGAAGACGACCAGTATCCGGTCACCCTCGTATGGATGGAACGCATTCTCCGCCTCGGCGGGATCTGGATTTCCGTCTTTTTGCCCGGCTTCTGGATCGCTTTATCTGCCTACAACATCGAGGAGTTCCCGTTCCAGCTGCTGGCGACGCTCACACAGGGCCGAAAAGGGTTGCCGTTTTCCGCTCCCATGGAATTGCTGGGCGTCTTGTTCATCTTTGAATTTTTGCGTGAAGCAGGCGCCCGTCTGCCCAAAACTGTGGGACAGACGCTGGCTCTCGTCGGCGCGCTCATCATCGGGGACGCTTCGATCCGGGCCGGATTCACTTCCCCTTCGATGCTGTTTATCGCCTCGCTGACGGTCGTCGCCTCCTTTACGCTGATCAATCAATCCCTTAGCGGAGCCGTCACCGTGTCCCGATTCGTCGTGTTCCTGCTCTCGGCCACGCTGGGGACGTACGGCTTTGTCATCAGCAATATTCTCATTCTCTACTATTTGTCCACGCTGACTTCCTTTGGCAGGCCGTACGTGCTCTTCCAGTCGTCCAACTTGTTCTATACGCTGTTCCTGATCTTGTTCCGTACTCTGGTCAGCATCTTTCGGCAATCCGCCAAAAAAGGAAGGGATGCCTCGTGAAGCGCCGACTGCTGGCAGCCGTCCTGCTGTTCTGCTCAATGCCCCTGCTCAGCGGCTGCTGGGATCAGAAATCGATCCAGGACCTTCTTTATCTAACAGCGATCGGGGTCGATTACGTCGACGATCAGTACGTCGTGTACGCCCAGTCCTCCGATCTCGCCAGCGTTTCCAAGCAGGAATCGCCGGACCAGACGTCGTCGCCCGCCGTTATCGCGATTGGCCGAGGCGAGACCCTGCAAAACGCGATCGACAATCTGCAAAAAAACTCCCAAATCCCGATGTTCAACGGCTTCGTCAATTCCCTGATCTTTCACGAGCGGATCTTGAAAAGAGACATTTTGCCGGCGTACGACATCTTGAATCGCTACGGCCTTTTTCGTTATACAAAATGGGTGTTTGGTACGCGCGATCCGCTGGAGGACGTGCTCAGCAATCACGCCCTGACAGGCTTTTCGCCGTTGATTTCCATCCTGCATCAGCCGCAGGATGTGTACAAGCAGCGCTCTTTCATCGAGCCGATCCAGTTCTACAAATTCATTGCCCGCTACTGGGAGCCGAGCAATACTGTCATCCTGCCGAATATCACGCTCTACAAGAAGTCGTGGAAAGAAAACAACGACTTTGTCTCCCGCCTCACGATCGACGGCATCCATGCCATCCGCCGGGGAAAGTGGGACGGATTTTTTACCAATCCCGAGCTGCTTGGCCTACGCTGGATCAACCCGCATACGGAGTTTGGCGGATTGATCATTCGCGAGAAAAACGTCCCCAAAGCGACATTGCGCATTCAGAATGTAAGGGTGGAGGTCGTCCCTGTTCAGGGGGGCGAAAACCCGCGCTTTCACCTCCACGTCCATCTGAAAGGTTTTATTCGGGAGGTCATGAGCAAGATCTCGACAAAAGACATCAGGCGGATCGCCGAAAAAGAGGTTCGGCAACAAATACAGGAAACGTTTTTGACGGGGGTCAAACGGGGGGCCGATCTGTACAGCCTCGAGGAAGTGTTGTACAAGCATGACCTCAAGGGCTGGAAGCAGTTTAGCCGCAACCATGCCAACAAAATCAAGGCAGAGGCGCTGGATGGCGTGGACGTTCACGTCTATTTGAGCGATTCCGGAAAGATGAAGCAAAACTGGTACAGCTACCCAGAGGATCTGCTTCCCAAGTAACCGGCCGCTTTCGTTGGTCCTCTCCGCGCCGCGCCAAGCTGGATGGTTCCGCGAAAAAACGGCCCGCCCCCTCGTTCAGGAAGGGTCAGGCCGCTTGGTTTATGTCGTTGCGATTAGTTTTTCACCAGGAGGACGTCTTCGATAGCTGCGTAAGGCAGATTATGCGCATCGGCAACCGCTTTGTACGTCACTTTGCCTTCGATCACGTTTACGCCTTTTGCCAGCGCCTTGTTGTCGCGGATCGCTTGCGCATAGCCTTTGTTGGCCAGCTGGACGGCATACGGTACCGTCACGTTGGTCAGCGCCAGCGTGGATGTGCGAGCGACCGCACCCGGCATGTTCGCTACTGCGTAGTGGATGACGCCGTGTTTTTCGTACGTCGGGTTGTCGTGAGTCGTGATGCGATCCACGGTTTCGATCGAACCGCCCTGGTCGATCGCCACGTCGACGATGACGGAGCCCGGCGTCATTTCTTTTACCATCGCCTCGGTCACCAGACGCGGTGCGCGTGCCCCAGGGATCAGTACAGCGCCTACCACCAGATCAGCCTTTTTCACGGCATTTGCGATGTTGAAGGAGTTGGAGATGAGCGTTTGCACGCGGCCTTGGAACAGGTCATCGAGCTGGCGCAGACGGTCTGCGTTCACGTCGAGGATCGTGACGTTTGCACCCAGTCCAAGTGCCATTTTCGCTGCGTTGGTCCCTACGATACCGCCGCCGATTACCACGACCTCACCTTTTGGCACGCCAGGTACGCCGCCGAGCAGGACGCCTTTTCCGCCGTATGGTTTTTCCAGGAATTGCGCGCCGATTTGCACGGACATGCGGCCCGCTACTTCGGACATCGGCATGAGAAGCGGCAGTGCGCCGTTGTCGAGCTGAATGGTTTCATACGCGATGGCCACCACTTTTTTCTCCATCAGAGCGCGAGTGAGCTCGGGCTCTGGAGCCAGGTGCAGATACGTGAAGAGGATCAGTCCCTCGCGGAAGTATCCGTACTCGGAAGGGAGCGGTTCTTTTACTTTCATGACCATGTCGACAGCCCATGCTTCGGCTGCAGTTTCCACGATTTTCGCGCCTTGGGCGGAATAGTCTTCGTTGGTAAAGCCGCTGCCCTGGCCTGCGTTGTTTTCCACGACGACGCTGTGGCCGTTTTGCACCAGCGCTGCCACGCCTGCTGGAGTGATTGCTACGCGGTTTTCGTTATTTTTAATTTCTTTGGGAATTCCGACGATCATGATAGGTAGTCCTCCTTGGAAACGCCGATTTTATTGAGAGTAGTACCATTGTACTGCGATTTTTGCATGCGTTTCCTTGGGGATTCCTTTAATCTTGCCGTCCCTCTATTTGTGAAAATCCACAAACAAACTATTGTTCGCCGTTCAGTTTTTCCATTTTCAGCTCCAGGTAGAGGGCTGCGCGTTGATTCATATTTTCCAAGTCGACCCGGATGATTTCCTCGATCCTCCGCAGCCGGTAGCTGAGCGTGTTGATGTGGACGTGGAGCTGCTGCGCTGTCACGTTGACCTTCCCCGCCGCATCCAAAAACGTCTCCAGCGTCTCCAGCATGGCGGTCTGGTTGTCCTTGTCGTACTGCCGCAGCTTTTCGATCCGCTCGCTATGGTATCCCTGCTCCTCTTCCCACTGCTTCACTTGCAGCAAATAGCGGTAGATCCCCAGCTCGTGATACCCGTGTATGCCGGAGGTTTCGCGGGGAAAGAGCTTCTTTACCTTGACGGCGTGCAGCGCTTCTCGGTAGCTTTTCACAATATCCGTGTAGGACTTGTACCCGAGCCCGTAGCCTGCCGTGACTTGCCCCTCGCTGACGTGCGTCTCCAGCTTTTCCAGCGAGTCGGCGAGAAAATGCTCCACTTTGCGGAGCAGCACATCTCCCTGCTCCTTCTTCGCTTCGGACATCCCGATCAAGAGGATAATCTGGGGACCGTCCACGACCCAGTAGAGCTTGTCGCGCATGAGCAACGGATACAGATATTGATCGAGACGCGCGCCAGCCGCTTCGACGATGCAAATCAGGTAGGAAGCCGGCAATGCCATCTGCAGGCTCTCGGCCTTTTGCCGGATGGCGGTCTCACTGTTGTGATTGCCCAGAAGAAGCTCCCACAAAAACTCCTTGCGCCGCTGCTCCTCCGCCTTCCGCTTGCCCTGGCGCTGCATGAGCCGGGACACCGCCGCCTTTGCAGCCTGGCGCAGGATCTCATCGTCGTCCTGCGAGATAGGACGATTCACTTCCTGTGCCCAAATATACCCCATGACGTCGTTGTTGCGGCGGATCGCGATGGCTACCCGATTGCCCAGCCCGATTTCGTCCTTCGCCGGGATATGGACAGGGTCGTCCTGCGTCAGCAGCGCCTGAAACACCCCGTCCTTCCACAGGCGGGTCAATACTTTCTCCGGCACTCTCCGTCCCATGATCGTCGACCACCTCGCCTGATCGGTGCTCTCTCCGTGCGAGCTGTACGCGATCAGCTTGTGGTCGGCATCCTCGATGGTGATGGGATTTTGCAAAAGCTCCCCGATCACATCGGCCAATTCATCGATATCGGCATGCTGGTACTGTTGAAAATAGTTTGGTTGAAGAGACACAGTTCCACCTCAGATACGATTTCGAAAGTGGGCTCCGCCTTGACCCAATCGGTCGGGGGAGCCTGTACAGAAAGGATGTCGAGGGGCGTGGCAGCCTCTCATGCCTTGGGCAAACAATTGACGCAGAGAAATCTGACCTGCTCGCTCGTCCGGTTGAACCAATTGTGAGGGGTAGAGGATTCCATGTGGATGCTGTCGCCGGGATATAAATCGATCTCTTCGTCTCCCAGCAGCAGGGTGAGGACCCCTTCCAGCACATACACGAATTCCTGCCCCTTGTGGACGAAAGGCGTGCCTTTCTCGTCATGCGGCAGCAGGGTCACCAGAATCGGCTCCATCAACGGATTGGCGAGATCGCCAGACAAGTCTTCGAAGACAAAGGGGGGCTCTTGCTTGCGCGGAGAGACGCGGCTTCCCCTGTGCAGTCTCGTCTTGGCCGCTGCCGGCTCCTCCGAGAAAAAGTAGCTCGGGCTGACATCCAGCGCCTCGGAAATTTTTTTCAAGGACTCGAGCGTTATCGATGACTTTCCCCGTTCTACCTGGGAAAGGAAGCTTATGGAGAGTTCTGTTTTTTCAGATATTTGCTTGAGTGTCATTTTTTTGCCCACTCGCAGCGCTTTGATCAGTTTTCCTAAGTTGGATTCCATCAGCAATACCTCGGATGTATGCAGGATATCTCTATCATACTCCTTGCCCTCAAAAGGTGCAAAGAATTCGGCCCTATGGATCGGCCTCCGGGATGCAGCACCGCAGCGTTTGCCGAAAGTGGCACTCCTCTTTCTAGGGCAATGCCCCGAAGATCGCAGCAGATGCGATGTCCGAGCTGGCTGCCGTTCAGGGGGCTGCGTGAATCTTGTTGTTCGCCTCCTAGAAAAAATCGGCTTTGCGCCCTGGGCAGCTTTTCCTTTAGTGACTTTTAACGCATGGCAAGCCCGTGGTATAATGAGTGGGTCTATCACAAAACTGTATTCTCGCTTCAGGCGAATTTTTTTATCACCGATAATTGAAGTGACACTTCAATTCATGATTTCAAAAAATATCCGATCAGGAGAGGAAGGATACCATGCTTGTTTTGACCCGGGAGGACATCCAGCGGATCTACACGATGAAAGATTGCTTGCGGGATGTAGAGAAAGTATTCCGCGATCATGTGGAGGGACACGTCGTGACGCCTGTGCGCACGGCGATCGATCATCCCAAATACGGGGCGACCAGCTTGTACATGCCATCGTATCTGGAGTCCGACGACTACGTCGGGGTAAAGGTGATCAGCATTTTTCCCGAGAACCACGCCCATGGCATCAAGGCATTGCAAAGCGTCATTCTGCTGACTGAGGCAAAAACCGGCCAGCACGTCGCCATGATGGATGCAAGCCTGCTCACCGTCATGCGTACGGGAGCGAGCAGCGGGGTCGCCACCAAGTACCTGGCGAAGGAAGATGCCGCGAGCTGCGCCGTCCTGGGATGCGGTGCGCAGTCCCTCGGGCAGATCCAGGCGGTGATGGAGGTGCGCAATCTGACGGACATCATCCTGTACAACCGGACGCGTGCCAAGGCGGACGAGCTGAGAGAAACGCTGCTCGGCCTATACCCCCACTGGAGCGGAGAGATCCGGGTGGAAGAAGATCCGAACGAGGCGGTCGAAAGCGCCGATATCGTGATCTGCAGCACCAAGGCAACCGCGCCGCTGTTTGACGGCAACCGTTTGCGTCCAGGAACGCATATCAACGCGATCGGCGCCTTCCTCCCCCATATGCAGGAGGTCGATCTGACGACGCTGCTCCGCAGCAGCAAGGTGGTAGTCGATACGGAAGAAGGCGCCCTGCACGAAGCGGGCGATCTCTTGATCCCTGTCAGCCGCGGGGAATGGAGCTTTGATGCCCTGCACGGAGAGCTGGGGGAAATCGTGACGGGGTCGAAAGCTGGACGGGAGCATGCCGACGAGATCACGCTGTACAAGTCCGTGGGGATCGCCTACCTGGATACGGCTGTGGCGAAGGCGGTTTATGAGCGGGCCTTGGAGGCTGGAGTCGGGGTCAGGATTGAGCTGTAGGGCTTTCGAATAAGGCTTCGGCGGTTCCGTTCACATTCAAAGCCTCGGCGGTCGTTCGGCGGAAAAAGGAGAAAACGCTGGCAGGTTCTTGTCCGGCCTGCTCGGAAGCTGGTTCTGTCCAGCTGCATTCCGAAAGCGAAACGGCGTCCAAAGCAGCGGGTTCGGGGGTGGGTCTCAAGGTGGACGCTCGGGCGTGTTTCGCTTTCTCCATTCCGCTTCGGTCGGCCTCCCAAAGACCTTCGCTTTTTTCTCCTTTTTCCTGGGCTGCGGTGGGTTTGGGGTGGATTCTGGGGGCCTTTTTTCTACAGTGCCTCTTGGGAGCCTCCAATTACGTCCAAAGCCTCGGCGGCCGTTCGGCGGAAAAAGGAGAAAACGCTGGCAGGTTCTTGTCCGGCCTGCTTGGAAGCTGTCCTGTCCAGCTGCATTCCGAAAGCGAAACGGCGTCCAAAGCAGCGGGTTCGGGGGTGGGTCTCAAGGTGGACGCTCGGGCGTGTTTCGCTTTCTCCATTCCGCTTCGGTCGGCCTCCCAAAGACCTTCGCTTTTTTCTCCTTTTTCCTGGGCTGCGGTGGGTTTGGGGCGGGTTCTGGGGGCTTTTTTGTAAGCTCCGCATGTAAGTCATCCGTGGTCATCAGAGCATCTGAAAAATAGATTCCTCCAGACAAAAAAACAACCGCCTGTCCATTTGGGAACTCGGCGGTCTTTTCCTTGACATTCTATTCGTTACAAAAGCCTCGTGATGGCGTCCAGGATCTGTTCCTTTTGAAACGGCTTGACTACGAAGTCGCTGGCGCCTTTTTTCATGGCTTCCAGGACTTTGGCGCGGTGGCCGATGGCCGAACAGATCAGCACCTTGGCATTGCCGTCGTAGTCGAGTATTTTCTGCATCGCGTCAATTCCGTGCATTTCGGGCATAGTGATGTCCATCGTGACGATGTCGGGCTTCAGTTCTTTGTATTTTTCAATTGCCTCCAAACCGTTGCTGGCCTCTCCGCAGATTTCGTGTTGTCCTCCTACCATGTCAGTCAGCATGCGTCTCGTGAAGGCAGCATCATCAACAATCAGCACTCGGGCCATGATGTCCCAATCCCCTCGCTTCAATACTCACGTCTACCTTCTACTTTTGCAGAAATAGCGGAGCTTGTCCACGAGAGATAATGACTTCTTTTGTCGAACTCATTGAAAAAGATGTCGAAGCTCAGGCTATGGTGTGAAAAAGCCGATCGGCCGTTCGCTTTCCTGTGCAGCGTCGCCCTCGACATAGCTCGCAGAACCTCTCTCCGCCTGGGGGCTATCCGGCTTGGGATGCGGGGTCGTCTCTCCGATTTCGGGAAGGTCCACCTGCCTTACTTCGTCAGGAACTTCAATTTGCGGGATTTCGATCCGATCGTCCATGTTCCATTCTCCTCCTTGGCTGGCTGTGAATGCTTGCTCCTTTTATAGCCTGCCCCAGTGTCTGCCGACCATTCCCCCGTATATTCCTCTCTTCCTTGGACATACTTTGAAGGGACTTTCATGCCCTTTGCTGTAAGAAAACCCATGTTCTGGAGGAGATTCCGAATGCAAAATCGACAACAACACGAGCTGGCTTTTGCCCATCAACAGCACGCGCAGATGCACCGCTACCATGCGGAAGCTCATCAGCAGCAAGCCATGTTCCACCATCAGCAAGCCACGTTCCACCAAAACCAGGCCCAGAGCTTCTCCAACGGGCAAATGTACGCCAACCAGTCAGCCTACAATGAAAAGACGACGGCCTTCAACAATCAGGTATCTCCGGCCGCTCTCGTCTATCAGGGACACATTTCCCCAGAAGCCATCCAATCGTTGAACCAGTTCCAAAATCCGTACCCGATGGGCAATACCTCCATGGCAGTGGGGCCGCAAACAGCCCACACAACCGACAACCAAAATGCTTGGCAGCGTGGCACCAAATTTTAATTCCTGCGACAAACCCGCGTATTTGTGCGCGGGTTTTCTTTTATTTCCAACAGGATTTTTCACAGCGTTATCGAAATCAGTTCTCTTGTGTCTATTTTTTCTTTCCTATCTGGAGGAATCGTCCATGCCCAAATGGCAACCATTCCCCGCCCTTTTCGCCGGTTTGGTCGTTGGGTTGCTTCTGCTCATTACGAGTCAATTTCTTATCAGCATGAGTTATCTTCACTCCATCAATGAACGGGGACAATCCGCAAACAAGCTGCGGGTCGCCCTGCTGCTGGAAGGACCGACGTACGACCAAGGCTGGAACAGCAGCGCGCTGGAGAGCTTGAACGAGTTGCAAAAAAGATACGGATTTTCGCTAGAAGTCGCCAACAATCTCAAGCCTGACCAGATCACGGCGACGGCAGCCAAATACGCTTCCAACGATTACGATCTCATCCTGGGCCACGGCGTCATTTTTTCCGATCCGTTTACGCAAGTGGCACGATTTTATCCAAACACCCGCTTCGTCTCGTTCAACGGGGAAGCGCCTTTCCCCAACCAGACGACCATTCGTTACGACATGAAGCCTACTGGCTATCTGGTAGGCTTTTTGGCCGCGAAAATGACGAAGTCCGGCAAGGTCGGATACGTCTACGTGGACAAACCGCCCGAGCTCGCGCAGATCGAGGGCTTCCGCGATGGCGTCAAAAAAGTCTCGCCTCGCACCCGTGTCGTCGTAGGGAAAGTACCGGACTTCAACGACATCGCTACGGCTGTCCGCGTCACACGGGAGATGATTGCCGCTGGCGTGGACGTCATTTACACAACCGGCGACAGCTTCAATCTGGACGTCATTACGGAAGCGCAGCGTTCCAAAGTCTATTCGATCGGATACATCGCCGATCAGCGTTACATCGCGCCGGATTACGTCCTGGCTTCCATGATGCAGGACGTCCGGCAGTGCTACCGGATCATCATGGAGCAGTATACCCGGGGCAGCTTGCCCAGCGGAAAGGTCATGTACGGCCTCGCCGAGGGCGTCAACAAGTTCAGTCCCTTTGGTCCGATGGTTCCACAGAAGATTCGCGAAGAAATAGACAGGGAGCTGAAGCTGGTTCTCGAGTCCCCTGTCTCGCATGGAGGATAGTCCGTATGTCTGTCTTTTCCCGTCTCGGTTTCCAGAAAAAAATGATGCTCAGCTATCTCGTGATGATGCTCTTGATCGGCTGCGTGACTACCTTGTTCAGCTACCAAATGACAAAAGTCACCTCCGAAGAAATGCACCTCACGCAGAATATACTGCCCCAGACCAGCGCGCTGCTGGAGGTCAAAAACCAGATCTACACGAAGACCTACGCGCTCAAGATGTACACGCTCACACGCCAGCAGTCCTACCTCGATGATTACTACACCAATCTCATCGACACTTCTCGCTTCGATGGCATCCGCCAAACGGAAGAAAACACCGGTTTTTTTTCCATTGTGGAAACCATCTCGAAGCTGGATTTTTTGTTTCTGAATAAAATCAACCCGCTCCTGAAGGCGGACAACGTCCCGGCCGTCAGCTACGTGCTTACTCATGAGGTCCAGCCGCTCATCGACCAGCTGGAGAGGGACCTGTCATTCACCCTGAATCAGTTGGAGTACAAGACCAACAAAGAGTTTCAAAACACCAACGAAAGCATCAAAGTGTCCCTCATCCTGACCTACACCGTATCGATCGCATCCATTCTATTCGGCTTGTTCTGCACCTTTTACTTCCGCAACCTGCTGCTGCGCCCGATCCAGTCGTTGATGGAGCAAGTGCGGGAAGTATCCAAAGGGACGTTTGGCCAGCAAATCGTCTACCAGCAGCTCGACGAGTTTTCGGAGCTCGCTGGAGAATTCAACAAAATGTCCCGCAACATCGCCACCTTGTTTGCCCAGGATCAGGAACAGCGCCAGGTGCTGATCGAGGAGCGCAACCTCCGGGAGCAAATCCTCAACTCGTTGCCGGTCGGCATCATTACCTGTCCGCACAGCACTGCCAGCGTCCACGTGAATCAGCTCGCAAAGCATCTCGTCAAGCTGGGGGAAAACGGGTTTCCCGCAACCAAAGACTCGTCGATCTTATGGGAAGGAGAAGGCGAAGCTCCGTGGTTTGTCAACCGGAAGATGACGTTGCTCAAGCAGGACGGAACTCCGTTTACCGCATTGGTCTCCTACATCCCTCTGCACAACCATGATCAAAGCAGCGAGACCGGATGGATGGTCGCTTTCCTGGACATCACGGAGCAAGAGCAAGTCCAGGAGTACCTCAACCAGTCGGAAAAACTGGCGCTGGTCGGGCAGCTCGCAGCCGGAGCTGCGCACGAGATCCGCAACCCGCTGGCGGTCATCTACGGATTCATCCAGCTTTTGCAGCAGCAGATGACCGAACAGGAACGGGAACGCCACTATCTGCCGCTGATTTTGCAAGAAATCGAACGGGTCAATCAGATCGTCACGGAGCTTTTGATGCTGTCCAAGCCATCCATGCCGAACTATCGGGAGGTCCGCCTGACAGACGTCCTCTACTCGATTCTTCCGTTGATGAAAGCGGAGGCGCTCCTGCACGGCATCGAGATCGTCGACCGCTGCGACCAGGAAATTCGTCTGCACGTAGATGTGGAGCAGCTGAAGCAAATTTTGCTCAACCTGATGAAAAACAGCATCGAAGCCATGAAAGAAGGCGGCATTCTCACAGTGGAGAGCCGCCTGGACGAACGTGCCGTTCACTTGCACGTCCGGGACACGGGCGAAGGCATTTCGCCTGAATACCTCGTCCGCATTTTTGATCCGTTCTTTTCGTTGAAAGAGGAGGGAACCGGCTTGGGACTGCCGATTTCCCGCAGAATGGTGGAAAACCACGGAGGCGACTTGCAAGTACACAGCAAGCTGGGAGAGGGAACGGAAATCATCATCTCCCTTCCCCTGCAGCCGAGCATGCCCTGATCGCTTCTAACGGGTCAACGCGCTGTGCAGACGCTCCCGGCCTTTCTCATCGAGCCAGGCGAACATCCGGCGCGTGTACGTCTCCATGTCCGCTCCTTGAAACAAATGGCTGGCCCCTTCCTCCAGCCACATGTCGTAGGGTTTCCCCGCTTCCCGCAGCGCATGAGCCAGCCTGCGGGCATGCTCCACCCCGACATTTTGGTCCGCCGTTCCGTGAATAATCAGGACGGGGCACGATATCTCGCCGAGACGGTACAGCGGCGTCCGCTGCCGGTAGGCCTCCTCTTGCTTCCGGGGATGCCCGACGATGCGGCGGAGCATGCGCCGCAAATCTACACGTTCTTCATAGGTCAAGAAGAGATCACTCACGCCTCCCCACACCACAGCCGCGAGCACTCCCTCGCACTCCATGGCAGCAAAAAGCGCCATGATGCCCCCGCGGGAAAAGCCGTACACGCTGATGCGCTGCGGGTCGACCTGCGGCATTTGCCGCAGAAGCTCGTAAGCGGAAAACACATCGTTCCGATCTGCTCCGCCAAATTCATCCCGCCCTTCTCCGCCTTCGTTTCCCCGATAATGGGGAGCCAGCACGACATAGCCGAATGCGGCCATCTGGCTGATCCTCTCCGGACTCACTTTTCCGACGCCGCGAATCCCACCGCGGCAATAGAGAAGCGCAGGAAGTCTCTCCTGGCTCTCCCCAGTCGATGTCGGCACGGCGAGAAGGGCTTTGACGAGCAGGCCTTGGCTGTCGTAGCTGACGGTAAACAGCGAGACGCCTGGAACGACTGATGCTTCCGGAGTCATCTTCATTCGATCTGACCTCCTTCGCCTGCGATACTTTCGATCCAGGCTTGCATACCTTGCGAAAGCCACTTCTTCTGATGATAGACCACCTGAATGAAAAACGGCGCCCTGGCAGTATCAAACGGCACGGCAGAAATATCCCCGTCCACTACCTCCTTTTCAACGGCCATGCGCGGCAGCAGTGCGACCCCCAAGCCGCTTCGGACACATTGCTTGATCGCTTCCGGATTGCTGAACTGGCAAGCGATTCTATACCCCGTTCCTGCGTCACGAAGCGCTTCGAGCAGCATCCGACGATATGTGCAGCCCTCCTCCGTCACGATCAGCGACTCGCCCTGCAAGTCCATGGCCCGAATTACCGAAGCGGACGCCAGACGATGAACCGGCGGCAGCACGACGACCAGCTCTTCTTTGCGGACGACTCGTGCGATTACCTCGTCCTCTGTGCAAAACCGGTCGAAAATAAATCCGACATCCAGCAGCCCGTCTTTGATTTGCTGCAAGATGGCGGCCTCGCTTCCCGTCTGCAGGAGCAAATCGACCTCGGAGAACTGCTGGCGAAACGATTGCAAATGCCGGGGCAGGAAATACGCAGCCAAAGTATCAATCGTGCCGATGCGGACAGGACCGCTCATTTGCCGCTTCACGACATCTTTAGATTCCCCATAGAGGCGGATCAATTCGCGGGCATACGGCAGCAGGGCTTCCCCGGCTTGCGTCAAGCGCAGCTTTCTCCCGAAACGTTCGAACAACGGCGCCCCGTACGATTGCTCCAGCTTTTGCATCTGCGCCGTCACCGTCGGCTGTGCATATCCCAGCTCTTCCGCCGCCCGTGTAAAGCTGCCCCATCTGGCAACTTCGCGAAACGTATGCAGGTAGACCAGCTCCATGATGCCCTCCCATAGAAATATGTAATGTACCTCATCATTTTGTATAGATAACTGTGATGTTCACTCTCATGTTACGCTAAAGCCATCCCGATCATCAAGGAGGAATTCCCATGTCTCTCGTCTTGCAAACACCCGCCGCCTCTCCGGAGATGGCCACCCGCCATTTTCTCGCCAAACTGTCTGTGGAAACCGATGTCTCCGACGTCTGGAACGACCTGCAAAACGGCGTCACCGGCTTCCAAGTGATCGATGTCCGCAGTGAAAAGGCGTACCGTGAATGCCACGTGCCTGGAGCGATCTCCCTCCCCCATCCGACGATCTCATCCGAGACGACAGCGGCATTGGACCGGGATCGGCTGCTCGTGGTCTATTGCTGGGGCCCGGCATGCAACGGCGCCACCAAAGGGGCGGCCAAGCTCGCAGCCCTCGGCTTTTCTGTCAAGGAAATGCTCGGCGGGATGGAGTACTGGCGGCGGGAAGGACATCCGGTGGAAGGCAGCCTGGGAGCGTCCGCTCCCCTGATCGGCTGATGCCGCATCTCGGATTCTTCCACGAACGCAAGTCCATAGAAAAAGGACGGGATGAGGATCCCGTCCTTTTGTCATATTCCGTTATCGCAAGGCTTAGTAGCCGCGTTTTGCGTTCTTTTTGTTGATGGTCGCAAGGTTCTCTTCGCTGTGCTTCATCCATTTTTTCAGTTTGTCCTCGAAGGAAGCTGCGTTATCCCGTTTTGCATTTCCTCCGCGGTCGCCTCCACGATATCCACCACCACGGCGCTCTTCACGTTCCGGACGCTCAGGCGCTGGGAGTGCGGCGCGAACCGAAAGCGAGATTTTGCCTGCATCATCAATGGAGAGAACTTTCACCTTTACTTGTGCTCCAACGGTAAAGTGATCATTGATATCCTTTACAAAACCGTTTGCTACTTGGGAAATGTGGACCAGCCCCTGCTCGGTTTCGCTGACTGCTACGAACATCCCAAACGGTTTAATCGCTGTCACTTTTCCCTCGATGATGCTTCCCACTTGTACTGCCATCCAGTTTGCACTCCTTTTATTATTTCCGAAAAATGGTGAGAACCTCAACCCGAAGCCTCATTCTCCTAGTATAGCAGAGAAATTCAAATACTGAAAAGCCTATTCTTTCTAGGTGGAACACATAGGAAATGCGGCTTCTTGGCTAGTTCGGCACCATTTCTATTATGACACGTATTTTCTGGAATACAAGTAAACAATTGATACCACCAGCAGCATACTCACAGATCCTGAAGCATCTAGCAGCACATCACCCACCATCCCCGTGCGATCCGGCGTGAACGTCTGGTGCCATTCGTCGAGGACGGCGACCAGCAGGCTGAAAAAGAGGCTCCAGGGCAAGGCGATAGCGAAGGGCTGATGATGGCGAAACACTCGGTAAAGGACGAGGGCGAGCAGCGCAAAGACGGAAAAATGGGTGGCCTTGCGCAAGAAAAACTCGATAAAGCCGGCGGTTCCTTTTTCTTCCACACTGACTTCCTTTCCTCCGTAAGAGATCGACCAGTCAGCCATGCGCTCGCCCCATTGGTTTTCGTCGACCACTTTCGATAGGGTTCCTCGGATGTCTTGCTTGTAGTACGGGGTGGATGATGATAGAAAGAGGCCGATCAGAATGGCGGCGAGCAGGATGTAGTCGATGGTTTTGCGGAATCGGCGCACGGCTTGATTCCTCCTTCCGATTCGTTTGTTCTCTCTCCCTATCTTACATGAGATTTTGGGTTTGTGCTTTGGTCAGAGGATTTTGGCGGATGCAGTGATGTCATGGTGGAAGCTGTTGCGGTCGATTGGGGCTGATTTCAACATCGTTGTCTCTCGGGCTTTCTTGACTATGCAAACCTTTGGCGGTCGCTCGGCTGAAAAAGGAGAAAACGCTGGCAGGTTCTTGTCCGGCCTGCTTGGAAGCAGTTCTGCCCAGCTCCATTCCAAAAGGGAAACGGCGTCCAAAGCAGCGGGTTCGGGGATGCGTCTCAGGGTGGACGCTCAGGCGTATTTCCCTTTTTCCATTTCGCTTCGGTCGGCCTCCCAAAGACCTTCGCTTTTTTCTCCTTTTTCCTGGGCTGCGGTGGGAGCGGGTTGGTTCAGGGAGGTTTTTTTTGCATGCTTGTTTTTGAGGAAGGTATCTCTAACGGAGCTTCCAAGCAAACGGAAGCGTTTTGACGGAAGCTTGTTCTGCTATTCGATGAGCCAGCCGAAGGTTGTAAAAGGGGTTCATGCAAAAACAGACGCCAACCATCATTGGTTGGCGTCCTTCGTTCGTGCCGTGAGGGGGAGGAAATCCTCGCTGGACAGGTCTTTTGTCCGACGGGTTTCCTGCTCCTTTTGGTCGGCGCGTTGTTGTTTTCGTTGTTCCTTCAGCCACTGCTTCCGGGCTCTGGCCTCCTGCTTGCGGACCCTGTCGTTTTCCCACCAGACGCGGATGCGCTGGAGCACGATCGGGAGGGTGAGCTCGGCCTTGGCCGTCTGCTTCCACTCCGCGGCGTGGAACATGGCCGGGATGAGGACGAGGGAAACAAAGGCGGAGAGCAGCGTGCCGGAGAGCAGCGTGCAGGCAAACGAGGCAAATGGGTCGATGCCTGACGCGAGGCCGACGGTGAGCGGGAGGCTGGCCAGCAGGACAGAGCCAAAGACAGTCAGCAGGCTGGCCAGCGTACGGGCCGTGCCGAGGCGGGTCGCTTCCCATATTGAGGCTCCCTGCGCTCTGGCGGCCTGCAGTTCGTCGAGCGAGACGAGGGCTTGCTGGAGCAGCAGAGCTGCGGATGCTCCGATTCCGTAGGCAGCCATCCCGTTCATTGGCCGATCCATAACAAGCAGTCCGAGCATGACTCCTCCCGCAAGCACCGGCAAGATCGCCAGTGCGAACAAGCCGTCGCGCGTCCTGCGCTGCAGAAGGAGACTCGCCAGGAGAACAGCAGCGATCAAACCGCCGGCGACCAGCACGCGAGCGCCCCAGTCTTCCTTGTCGGCTTGCTCTTCCTTCAGTTTTTTCAGCTCGTCCGCGTTCAAAATGGTGTAGCCTTCCGGAATGATCATCGTCTTTTGCATGCGCAGCGGCAGCACGTACGAGAGCGAATCGATCCGGCCGGCATCCCGCACGGCGCTGCTGACCGTAAACACGTACAAGCCGTCCTCCCGCTGATAGACAGGGGGCTCCTTGCCGAGCTGCCATTGGACGAGGTCGCCGAGACGCACCTTGCCGACCGGGGTCTGGATCAGAATGTTTTTCACCTGCTCGGGATACTCCATCCACTTGTCGGGAAAACGCACTTTCACAGGTACGCTCTGCTCGTTCCAGAATACGCTCCCCGCCGATTGTTCTCCCAGGTAGCTCTCCAGCTGCCTCTTGATCTCCGATTCGGTGATCCGGTAGCGGGCAAGCATCTCCGGCTTAGGCCGGATGTCGATGATGGTCTTGGATGTGCCCGCCCCGATCCGCTCGTCCGTGATGATTTCCCGGCCATCCTCGTCGCGGTACGTGAACTTTTCCAATTCGCTCAGGACTTCCTGGGCGATCGCTTGCGTCGTCAAGAGGGAGGGTCCCTTCACCGTAAACTCCAGGCGCGTTTTGACGTCTTCGCTCACCACAAACGCGAACGGATCCGTCCCCGGGATGTCCCGCAGCCGCTTGTCCAGCTCCTTTTCCAGGTCAGGGGTTTCCATCGTCCGGTCGTATCTGTCCGCTAGCTTCAAATGCAGGGACAGACGCTGCTTGGAAGCCACCGTATAGACGTCAAGCACCTCATCGAGCTCGCGCAAACGGTCTTCGGCGATTTGCGCCGCCCGGATCGCATCGTCCACGCTGCTGCCTTGAACCATCTCCAGCGCCAGCTCCTTGTCGTTGGTCGCCAGTTCTCCGTAATCGTCCACGAGTACGAAAGAGTGCAGCAGTACGATGAAGAGAAGGGACGCTGCAAGCGTTACCCCGTACGGCAAGTACCCTTGCTTCGCCATACGTTCCCAGCGCTGTGCCGCATAGCGTGCGGCCTTTCCGGCTGCAGACGGGGAATTCGTGTCCCGCTCCGCCCCGCTTCCCAGCCACGTCGCAGCCAGAACTGGCGCAAGGAAACCGTAGACGAGCAGCAGGCCAGCCGTGCCCAATAGCAGCACGGGCCAGGCGTCGTACAGGACGATCCGGTCTTTGCCCTCGAGGAAATCCGTCATCATGAGAGCGCTCCAGCAGGCCGCAAGCACCACAATCGCAAGAAGGATCGGCTTGAGCAGCCTCCAGGCCACACGCAGGACTCCGAGAAAGGAATCTTCCTGTGGCCATTGCCTCACGCGATGGAAAAGGGAGGAGCCTGCCCCCGTATACAGCAACGAAAAGAGAATGACCGGCCCCAGTGAAGCATAGGTCAACGGCAGGCCGGTGAGCCACATGCCGCCTAGCAAAAAGCCGGTCGCCATCACGACGGCGAGCAGCGACAAGGCGGACACAGCGATCCGTCTATGCGTCAGGTAAAGGAACACCGCGCAAGCTGCGGCTGCCATTGCCGCCAGCACGGACAGCTGACGGATTGCACCTGTAAGAGGCTGGGCGGGATCGTCAAACAGATCGATCCGGTACTTTCCGGCTGCTGCCTCGTTCAGTTCGCGAATCGCCGCATCGGCCTGTTTTCGAATCTCGGGCATCTGGCCGACGTCGGCAGAAAGCAGCGTGATCCCGACAGCCGGTTCCCCTCGATAGACGCTCACCTCGTCCCCTTTGCTGCCGCGCAAATCCCGGATATCGGCCAGCAGCTTCAACGGCACGTATCCCTGGTCCGTCGCGATCAGCTGCTTGCCCAATCCCTGCGGCCCTTCCGTCATGCTCGACCAGAAAAAGGAAGCCTGATCCTTGTTTTGTCCCACGGTACCTACCTGCTCGGCCACAACATCCCCCGGAAGCTGAGCGAGGACGTCGCCTGGCGTCAGTCCGTATGCGAGCAGCATCGACGGACGGAAAATCACGTCGACCTGTTTTTTGACCGACCGATCATCGATTTCGACGCCGGCGACACCCGGCAGGCTGCTCAGCTTTTCGTACACGGTGTAGTGCGCGACATCGGACAAAGTCTGGACATCGCCTCCATGCAGCAGGTAATAGCCGATCCGGTTGTCGGCCAGATTGTCTTGGCGGATGCTCCATTCCTGAATCGGCAGCTTCCCTCTCACTTCGTCCAGCTTCTTTTCCAACCGCTCTTTGTAATCCGAGCCGATGCTCTCCGTCGTCTCGACAGTGACGGTCGCAGAGCCTGCACGGGATTCAGAGGAAATCGTGCGCGCATCCCCGACGGCCCGTACCGCCTCCTCCACCGGACGGGTCACAGTCTCGTCGATCTTGCCGGAGGTCAGACCGGGCGCTGCTAGCTGAATGGTATAAATCGGCACCGGCCGATCCGGAAAGGTAACCACGTCTATTCGCAATACCGCCCCAAGCCCGATCAGGCAGCAAACCACCGCCAATAGCCGCGCAAGGGAGGGAACGATAGAGAAAAACGTCCGGTTATTCATCCGCCACCTTCACCGCCTCGCCGTCCACCAGATAGGAGAGGCCGGAGCCGACGATCTGGTCGCCCGACTGCAGCCCTTCCACGATCTCGTAAAACGTTCCGTGAATCCCCCCGACTTTGACCGGAGTCTTTTCCACGGAATTTTCATTGATTTTCATCACGTAGTATTCCTCTTCGGATATGCCCACGCTGCTCACCGGCACCAGCATCACGTTTTTCGCATCCAGCTCATATTGGCAGGTCACGGTCATCCCGCCCTTCCAATTGACATCGGCTCCGGACACCGTTACCTCTACCGGATACGCCCCCAGGCTTTGATCCATGACGGGCGAGACGAAGGTGACCTTGCCCTCGGCCCGGCTGCCGTCCGGAGCTTTCACGGTAACTAGGGCGCCTGGCTGCCAGCTGCCGATCTGCTCGCTTTCCACTTGCAGCTTGACCAGCCACTGGGAGGTGTCCACCAAGCGCATGACTTCGCTGCCGGGTCCCGTCTGCTCGGACTGGACCTGGGCAATCGCTGCTACCACGCCCGAAAACGGCGCCTTCAGCACCGCATCGGACGCTTCCTGTTTGGCCCGGGTCAGCTGGACGTTGGCTTGCTGCAGTTCCGCGTTGGCCTCTTCCACATCCAGCCGGTCCGCGCCTTTCAGCAGCTTGCCCAAGGCGACTTCCTCTTCCTGCAGATCCAGCTTGGCTTGCCGCTCAGCCAGCGCGAGCCTGTCCAGCTCGTCCTTGGAGATGGCTCCGCCGGCGTAGAGAGCCTTGGCCTGGGCATGCTCGCGCTCGGCTTTCGCTGCCGTCTCCTTCGCTTTCTCCACTTGCAGCTTTTGAGTCTGCACCTCATGGCTTTCCGGTCCCTGGGCGGCTTTGCTGCGCCGGACGTTCGCGCTCGCCACTTGTCCCAAAGCGGCGTTGACTCCTTGCTGCAAGACGGTTTCGTCCAATGTCGCCAAGGTCTGGCCCGCCTTGACGCTCGCCCCCTTCTCCACGAGTATCCGGTCGATTCTGCCCGAGGCGCCAAAGGACAGCCCTGCCTCCTGTCTGGGGGCCACTACCCCGGAGACTTCCAGCGTCAAGGCGTCCTGATTTTCCTCCACCGTATAGGCATTGACCGTTTTTACCTTGATGACGGTCTCTTCCTCGTTTTTCTTCAATTCGGCCATGTCGCTGTTCAGCTTTTCACAGCCGGTGAGCAACAGCGCCACAATCGTGAGACTGATCCATTTTTTCATCCCTGTCACTCCTGCAACGCATGCGTATCCCGCAATGTTTGCCTTTTTTTGAATAAAAATAATAATTAGCAAAATATATTTTACAGAAAAGCATGCCAGTTGTACCACTTTTCAGTCATTTTTTATATTTTTTTATGAATGCACCCATTACTTTCGTCACTTGTTTGTAACTCGAATCCTGTATGATAGAAGAAAGCGGTTTACAAACCTTGTGGCGCTGCCGATTGTTAGCGCTTTCTCACAAAGGTTTTACGTCATTTTTTCACGGTGGGAGTGATTGACATGGCTAAAATTTTTACCTCTTACACAGACATCGTGGCCGATATTCACGATGGTGCTACGCTGCTGGTGGGCGGATTCGGACTCGTGGGTATTCCCGAAAACCTGATCATTGCCTTGCGTGACAAAGGTGTCCGCAACCTGACTGTCGTGTCCAACAACTGCGGTGTGGACGACTGGGGACTGGGCCTTCTCTTGCGCGAAAAACAGATCAAAAAGATGATCTCTTCTTACGTAGGGGAAAATAAAGAATTTGAACGCCAATTCCTCTCCGGCGAACTCGAAGTCGAGCTGACGCCGCAAGGTACTCTCGCAGAGCGCGTGCGTGCAGGCGGAGCCGGAATTCCTGCCTTTTACACCCCGGCTGGCGTAGGCACGCCGATCGCAGAAGGACGGGAGACCCGCGTATTTGGCGGCAAGGAGTACTTGCTGGAGGAAGGCATCACGGGTGACTTCGCGCTTATCAAAGCGTGGAAAGCCGACAAGATGGGCAACCTCGTGTTCCGCAAGACCGCCCAAAACTTCAACCCGATGATGGCAGCCGCCGGAAAAGTCACAATCGTCGAAGTGGAAGAAATCGTGGAGACAGGCGAGCTGGATCCTGACCATATCCATACACCGAGCGTCTATGTTCAGCGGATCATCCAGGCGCCATCGTTTGAAAAACGGATCGAGCGGCGTACGGTCCGCTCCTAATCGCAACGGAAACGAATGCCATTCACAAGGAGGAAACAGATATGTCGCTGACGCGTGAACAAATCGCCACTCGTGCCGCACAAGAAATCGAAGACGGCTTTTATGTGAATCTGGGAATCGGGATGCCGACGCTGGTCGCCAACTACATCCCGGAAGGCAAGACGGTCGTGCTGCAATCCGAAAACGGTCTTCTCGGCATCGGTCCGTACCCGACCGAAGAGGAGCTCGATCCCGATCTGATCAATGCCGGCAAGGAAACCGTAACCGCCATCCCGGGCGCCGCTTACTTCTCCAGCGCGGAATCCTTCGCCATGATTCGCGGCGGACACATCGACCTCGCGATTCTCGGCGCTATGGAAGTGTCTGCTGAGGGCGACCTGGCCAACTGGATGATCCCCGGCAAAATGGTCAAGGGCATGGGCGGCGCGATGGATCTGGTGCACGGCGCGAAGAAGATCGTCGTCATCATGGACCACGTCAACAAGCATGGGGAAACGAAAATTTTGAATGAATGCGTCCTCCCGCTCACCGGGAAAAAGGTCGTAAACCGCATCATCACGGACCGCGCCGTACTGGATGTCACCCCGGAAGGCCTCGTGCTTGTCGAGGTAGCGGAAGGCTACACCGCTGAAGACATTCAGGCTTGCACGCAGCCCAAGCTGATCATCTCTCCGAACCTCAAAACGATCCAGCTGTAGGCAACAAGCTTCATCCCATCATAACCACACCGATTTGACCTCACCGAATTCGCGTGAGGTCTTTTTTTCGCGTCTGCCCGGATTCGCTTCCCTTCCTCTTCCGGTATATAATGAGGGATACAAACAAATTCCACTTTTTGTGAGGCGATACACGATGAAAAAAACAGTCGGTTGTCTCCTCATCCACGGATTTGCCGGAGACATCAACGACGTCCTTCCGCTGGCGAAAAGATTGCGGGAAGAAGGGTACCAGGTCGAGTGCCCTACGCTGGAAGGGCACGGCACCACCCGCCGCGAGATGGCCAAAAGCACCCGTCACGACTGGCTCCGCTCTGCCCACGAGGCCTACAAGCGCCTATCCATGCGGGCCGACTCCATCGTGGTCATCGGCTTTTCCATGGGCGGGCTCCTCGCGTTTCACCTGGCTACGACCTACCCGGTGGAACTGCTGATCACGATGAACACCCCGTATAAATACTGGGATGTAAAAGAAGCGATGAACTACTTGCGGGAAGATTTCCACACGCACTCCCGGCGATACATCAGAGGCATCGGCCGAATCCCGCTTTCCAGCATGGTGCAATTCCGGCGGCTGCTCTCCGAGACAAAGCCGCTCTTGCCCAAGGTCACGACCCCTTACCTGCTGCTGCAGGCCCGCCGGGACGATACCGTCCACGCCGTCAGCGCCGAGCTTTTGGCGTCCAGCGTAAATGAAGCGGCCAGTGCGCAAATCAGCTGGTACGAGAATTCCAATCACATGATCCTGCACGGTCCGGACAAGGATGAAGCGATCGCTCACGTCGTGGACAAGATCAAAGAACACTTCGCTTCTTATGCCACTGCAGTCGACCTCCCCACATGATCGAAAGTAGCAGCAGGGCCAGCGCAATCCCGCCGTACACCGCCCCTAGTCCCAGCCGCCCGTCGATCCAGAAGGCAAGCAGAGGCCCCAGTGCCGCGCCCACATCGGTCACGACGGAATACAGCGTCATCAGCGCCGTGCTGTTTGCCTGACCGGATGCTTCGTCGGCCGCCAGCGTATCCATCACCGTCGTCAGCACGGTCGCGGTGAGCTGTATCCCCAGCAACACGAAGAGCCACAGCCAATAGGACATAGGCACGTGCAGGACGGCAAAGAGAACGGCAGCGGCCAGGAGCGACCAAGCGAAGAGGCTGTTTCGCCCATAACGGTCGGACAGCCTTCCGAACCACGGGGCTGCCCATGGCTCCCAGCCCCACCTTGCCCCCTGTACCAAGCTCGCCATGACAGCAGCCCCGATGGCGATTCCTCCAACCAGGACAACCGGCTGCCGGACTTCGAGGAGCCTGCTCAGGGTGGAAGCAAACATTCCTTGATACACCATCGCCACCACGAGCGCTGACGCCATCGTCGCCCAGACGCTCCCCTGCTTCCACATGCGCACGTCCCTTCTAGGCAAATCGGTATAAACATGGCTCTTCTGAAAGGATGGGCGAATGTACAAAAATACGAGAGCCAGCGCTGGCAAGGAAAAGAAGCCCAGCACAGTGGAGGTGACTGTCAAGCCGTACCTCGACGCCAGCAGCGCGCCTGCAATCATCCCGCCCAAGCTGCCCAGGCGGTACAATCCATTGTACAGGCCCATCAGCTGGCCCCGGTTGTGCTCCTCGGAGACCGAGACGATCAGGGAATACGCTCCCAGCCTCAGAAACGTCCAGGCGATCCCCCACACGCTGCGCATGATGAGCAACAGCCAGAATCCTTGGAAACCGTACGACACGGTCGTGATAAAGGCGAGAGCCACCGCGATGACCAGCCCGATCCGCCCCCCTGCTCGCTCGTACCATCTCCCCACCAACGGCCCGAGCGGTACCCGGACCAGCCGGTTGATCGACAGCAAAATCCCTACTTCCCACAAAGAATCGAGGCCCGCCTCCTGCCAGTAGACCGGCAGGACGATGTACAGCATCGAATCGCCCAGCAAACAAAAGGCGGTCACCAGTGCGACGGCGATGACCTGTTTCTTTCCGTTACTCTCCTTCATGATTGGCTCCTTTAAACGAACTTGATTCTATGCTATACAGTACAGAGGCTGTTCCCACTTTTCCAATACATCTTTCTGTCTGATTCATAACCAAACGTGATGAATGGAGGATGATTATGAACCTGCATGCGCTTCGCATATTCGTGGAGGTCGCGTCCCGCGGAAGTGTGACCGCCGCCGCTGACGCCTTGTCCATCAGCCAGCCTGCTGTCAGCGCCCAAATCCGCAAACTTGAACAGGAGCTCGGCATCGCATTAATCCTGCCAGACGGCCGCGGCATTGCTTTGACGGACGAGGGGCGTTTCCTTTCCGGGCAGGCCCGCCGAATCTACGACTGGGAAAAAGAGATCGAGCACCAGCTCGCCGAGATGAGAGAAGGAACGAAAGGACGGCTGCGGCTGGCCTCCACCTTTCTTCCATCGCACTACCTCGTCCCCAGATGGCTCGCTTCGTACAAGAAGACGCACCCCCATGTCGAGGTCGAAATTCGTACAGGAAACTCCCGGCAGTCCATCGAACGACTGCTGCATTGCGAAGCAGACCTCGCCGTCATCACCAATGAAGTCTGGGATGAGAGCCCTATCCGCCGTTTCCACCTGATCGATGTGCCCTTCTGGTTCATCGTCCCGCCCCAGCACCCTTTTGCGGGAAAGGAAGTCCCCCTTGAGCGGCTCGTGCAGGAGCCGTTTTTGCTGCGCGAACCCGGCAGCTCTACCCGGGAAAAGCTGTTCTCGCTCTGCCGGGAGCACCGCGTCCAACCTCCGCAGGTAGGCTTGCAGTACCACGGCCTGGTGGAATCGATCCAATCGGTACGCGCCGGTTACGGGACGATGCTCGCGCCCGAGCTGGCTGTCAGCGAGCTGGTAGACCGGGGAGAGGTCGGGCGCGTGACAGTCCCGGGCATCGAGATCAAGCGCCCCGTCTATTTGTGCCTGCGCGAAGATGGCCTGGGGCTGCGCCCCGTAGTTGCCCGCTTTTTGGAGATGGTGTTGGGGTAATGTATCGCGCATCCGCCTAATCCACCTTCGACGAATAGACATACATATAGATTGGAAGCCGTGCATTTCGCCTTTTCAACTTTCTCGCCAAGGAGCGATGGAAATGCCCACGCTAACTTTCGTTTTTACAGGAGGTCTCCAGACGTTTGCCGTTCCGCCTTGTGTGACTTCGCTGACCATCAGGGCTGTCGGAGCGAGAGGAGGCGATTCGGGGGCCCAGGGAAACTTCGGGAGAGGTGCCTCCATTCAAGGAAATTTTCCCGTCACCTCGGGTGAGATCCTCACGATTCTCGTCGGCGGGGCTGGCGGCGACAGTCCGTTGACAGGCGCCGGCGGCGGGGGCGGCTCGTTTGTTTGGCGAACGACCGCTCCTGCTTCGCTCGCCAACCTGCTGATCGCTGCGGGAGGCGGCGGCGGAACCACGGTAAATCCCGGAGTAGATGCATCGGCAACAAGCCCAAATGGCGGGAATGCAGCCGGTAATCCTGGCGGTGGGGCCGGCGGCGCGGCAGGAACGGGAGGCGGGGCCGGGAGCGGCTTGGGAGGTGGCGGCGGGGCCGGTATCATCGGAAATGGCGGCTCGTCTGGGGGAACCGGGGGTACTGCCATTGACTTGGGAGGTTCCGGAGGTGCGGGAAGCCCGATCGGGGAACCCGGAGGCTTTGGCGGGGGCGGCGGCAGTTCCGTTGGAGCTGGCGGGGGCGGGGGCTTTAGCGGAGGAGGCGGCGGGTCCGGTACCATTTCCGGCAATTTGGGCGGCGGCGGAGGGGGCGGCGGGTCGTTTAACGGGGGCAGCAATCCAATCAACCTGCCCGGCGTCGGAACAGGCAACGGTGAGGTTGTCATCACGTATGACTTTGCTTTTGGCCCCCCTACGATCATCTGTCCAACCGGCATCAATGCAACAGCTGCCCCCGGAAGCGATTCGGCGACTGTTACCTACAGCGTTCTCGCAACGAGCCCTGGCTGCGGCATCATTTCCATTTCGTGCGCCCCTCTTGGCATGACCCAGACCTTCCCTGCCTTGCCCGTGGCAATCACCACCGAAACGGGAAACTTTCCCTTGGGGACGACAATCGTGACCTGTACCGCGACCGATGTGGCCGGCCGTTCTGCTTCCTGTACCTTTTCCGTAACCGTGGCAACTGCCGTCATCCCGACCATCCCTCCGCCAATCCCGAACAATCTGCAGCCAGAGTGCGTTCGGGTCCAAAAGGTCTACGACTGGGTCATCGCTGCAAGCAGGGAGCAAAGCAAAATTCCTCTCCCCGACGATTGCCGCAGGCTTGTCGACGCGGCCATCAGTGCAGGCCAGGATATTACTTTGCAATGCGGGGAAACGGCCGTACCTTCTGCATTCCTCCCCGACCCCCGGCTTTCGCGCCTCCCTTCCTTTTCATGCAGGGTCGCGGGCATTCGCCGAGAAACGCTCCTCGTCGCCGGAGCTGCCGTCCGTGTCGGAATTGTCCGTTTTCAGTTCGGTGCCACCCTGCTGGTGAGTGTCTTCGCCGACGGTACGTTGCTGTGTGACTTCCCGGCTGACATCCAGTTCGACGATGAAGTGGCCCTCTGTTTGCCGGAGCCGTTGGACGAAAGCAATATCGTCTGCCGGATCACCGCCGTCGAGTGCTCTCCTCGCGCGGACGTCATGCTCGGCGGTATGGTTGATTTGGAGATTCTCGTTTGCAAGGAGCTTCGGGTAGAAGCAGAATTGATACTGGAAGTGCTGGGAAAATTCTGTTCTCCTCGTCCAGCCAATATTCCCGTGCCCTCTCCCACTGCCTCTGTTTCCTGTACGCCGATCCTCTTTCCGCCGCACTGCCCGGCGATCTTCCCGTGACCCCTGCAACTGACGGGCAGCCGGCACATCGGTCCGCTTTTCTAGCTCGGACATCCTTCATCCTTACTTGTACAAAAAAGCCCTCTCCATTTCCGGAGGTCACAGAAGAACTTCGGTTTTGCCGGTGATCTGAGATTTTTGTAAAAACCGCTTCGAGAGTATCCACTGTATTTTTGGCGGGAAGCTTCGCTTTGAGCGATTTGTCCACGGAGTAAATCGCTTTTCGCAGTTTTCGGGCTCGGTCTTGCAAGATTTCTCTTGGGGATTTCTGATTATAGCGAGCCTTTACATGCGTGTCGTCCACCATGATGGCGGCGCTCTTGAGAATATCTTTCTCGACCGCCAGTTGAACCCGTTTTTCCGATGAGCATGTCCAGCAGGTTTATGTCTTTTAACCGAAGCTTGCGAAACTTGGTCAAGGAACTCGGATCGATGACCGGCTCTTCCGGTGCCATATGAAGGAAATCCTTGAACGACATCTCATACCTGGACCGCTCGACCATATCCACATCCGACAATTCAAAAATGGCTTTGAGCAATAGATATGTAAACATCCGAACAGGGTCAATGGCAGGCCGTTGTTCAGACAGCAGTTCGCTTTTCATTCGTCGTAGATAAAAGAGAAACTCACATGTTCGTTGATCTGGCGCAACATGTTATCTTTCGGGACAACGAGGTCATATAGCGCGGTGCAGGGACTAAACGCAAATGAGATCTGTGGCCGGAACATGGGGCTTCAACCATTAAGTATGTATACAAAGAAAAAGGTACAGACACCAAAAAATTGGGCAACTGTACCTTCTTTGTAATTATGACTTTTTCAGTGGCCTCCCAATTCCGGAGGGGCTTTCGCTTGCTTTTCTTTACCTTTACGGAAACACGATGGTCTTGTTGCCGTACACCAGCACGCGGTCTTCCAGATGCCATCTGACGGCGCGGGCCAGCACCGTGCGCTCTACCTGGCGTCCCAGCTGTTTCAGCGTATCCACGTCTTCCTGGTGCGTCACACGCTGCACGTCCTGCTCGATGATCGGTCCTGCGTCGAGCTCTTCCGTCACGTAGTGGGCCGTCGCTCCGATCAGCTTCACACCCCGGCGGTACGCCTGCTCGTACGGCTTGGCCCCGACGAACGCCGGCAGGAACGAGTGATGGATATTGATGATCCGCATGGCGTAGTCGTCCAAAAAGCGCGGGGAAAGAATCTGCATATAGCGAGCCAGCACGATCACGTCTGCACCCGCTGCCGCAGCGAGCTGCTCCTCCTCCGCCTGCGCTTTGTTTTCCTTGGTCACCGGGATGCAGTGGTACGGAATCCCGAACGATTCCACCGTCTCCTGCATATCGGGATGATTGGAGATGACGACCGAAATGTCGGCGTACAGCTCGCCCGACTTCCAGCGCCACAACAGCTCCAGCAAGCAGTGGTCCTCCTTGGAGACGAAGATGGCGACCTTTTTGCGCTTGCTCGCCTGCACCAGGGAAAAATCCATGTCGAAGTTTTCCGCTATCGGTCGAAACGCCGCTTTGATGACCTCGCAGCGCTCTTCCAGATTCGGGAGGTCAAATTCAATCCGCATGAAGAAGCGGCCAGCCTCCGGATCGGTCGTGTATTGGTCGGACTGGGCGATGTTGGCTCCCTGCTGGTACAGGAAATGGGAAATGGCCGCCACGATTCCGGGCCGGTCTGGACAAGAGATCAGCATGCGTGCGCGGTCCTTGTTTTTCTCCGTGTACGCCTGCCATTCTCTCTCTGATAAACGATACATGATTTACTCTCTCCTCCATGTTTGACAGCAAAAAGTTGCTAGCAATTATACCACTCTCCGTAGCATTTCCATAGCCATAATCGGCCTTTCACCGTTCATATACTCGATAAAATTTTTATGATCAGTGAAATATTATCCTTTAAGAGCGATGCCGTTCATCAGGATGTCGACCGTATAGTCGACCTGCTCTTCGTCACTGCGTTTGCCGTAATCGTCCGAGTCCAGCACTTGCCGGAACAGCACCAGCCCGACCATGGAAGACAAGACGGCCCGAAACACCACTTCCGGCGGCAGCGGCCGCAGTTCTTTGGCGATGATTTTATCCTCGATCAGCTTTTGCATCATGGCCTTGATATCGGCGAACACCGTCGCGATCAGCGCTTCCCGGATCTCATCGTGGAAAAACGCCTCCTGCAGCAGGATGCGGATCGTTTTTTCGTTGGTGACGATCATGTCGAGGCGATTGCGGTACAGCTCCGTCGCAATTTGGGCGAACGGCTTCTTGGCCTGCTCGCGAAAGATTTCCCGTACGTCTTTCAAGATGAACGGTCCGGCGAACTTGACCAGCACCGGCGCTACGACCGCGAGCAGGATGTCCTTTTTGGATTTGTAATGGCGAAAGATCGTTCCTTCCGCCACCCCGGCTTCCTTCGCGATTTCGGCGGTCGAGCTGGCATGGAAGCCTTTTTCGGCGAACAGCTTGATGGACGCCCGCAAAATGCTGCGCTGCTTTTCCGTCATCTCGCTCTCGTCCTTCAGATCCTCTACGTATTGCAACAGGCCCTCTTCAAATGATGGCTTGTTCATCTTTTTCCATACGCTCCTCTATTCGATCTTTTTGCGGAATCGCAGCATGGCGACGGTCAGGATGAAGAGGCAAAAGATCCCCATTCCCATCGCATCCTTCCACAGGGCGGTCAAGTCTACCGCCTTCAAAAAGATGCCCCGCAAAATTTCAAGAAAGTAAGTCAACGGGACGAGCCCACCCAACCATTGTATCACGAGAGGCATCGATTCGCGCGGGAACATGAAGCCCGACAGGAGAACGCTCGGCAGGATGAACGCGAAGGCGATCTGCATGGCCTGGAGCTGCGTCTTTGCGATCGTCGAAATGAAGATCCCGAGGACCAGCGTCGTGATTAAAAACAGGATGGACAGGCCGATCAGCAGAGAGATGCTGCCTTTTACCGGGACTCCGAACCAGTACGTCCCGACCACGAGCACCAGACAGAAGGAAAAAAGGCCAATTCCCACGTACGGCGTGATTTTGCCGAGCATCAGCTCAAGGGGGCGGATCGGCGTCACGATGAGCTGCTCCATCGTCCCCCTCTCTTTCTCGCGTACGAGCGAAAAGGCTGTCAGGATCATCGTTACGTTTTGCATGATCAGCCCGATGAGGCCGGGGATGTTGAACACGATGCTTTCCATGTTCGGGTTGAACAGGACGCGGGTGTCCAGCGACAGGGGCGACTCCAGCTCTCCCATGCCTTGCTTTTGCAGCCGCTGCCCTTGCATGGACATGGCGTGGTTCTGCACGATCAGCTGGGCATTGGAGGTCGCTGTGCGGGCGATGTTCGGATCCGAGCCGTCGATGAGCAGCTGCACGTCGGTCGGTTCATTCCGGTCGAGCTTGCGCGCATAGTCTGGCGGAATGACCAGCGCGACACTGGCCTGGCCGTTATCCAGCATCGACTCGATCGCCTTGTAGCCGCTCGCGTGCTCCGTCACCGCAAACACGTGCGTATTCACAAACTGCTGAACCAGCTCACGACTGTCTGCCGTGGCGCTTTGATCCCACACCACCATCTTGATGTCGTTCACATCCGTATTCACGGCATAGCCGAACAAAAACAGCATCATCAGCGGCATGACCAGCGCGATGGCCAGACTCGGCCGATCCCGCTTGATCTGAATGACTTCCTTTTTGACCACCGACCAGTAGCGTCCCCAAACGAACCTCTTCATCGGCCCGCCTCCCCTGCTGTTCGCCTGGCAAGCCGCGCCTCTTCCTGCCTGACCAGCTCGATGAATACGTCCTCCAGGTTGCCTGCGCCCATGCCCTCGATCAGCTCCTCCGGGGTTCCCTGCGCCAGCAGGTTTCCGAAGAAGATAAAGCCGATCCAATCGCACGTCTGCGCCTCGTCCATGTAGTGTGTCGTGACGAGCACGGTGATGCCTTGCCTGGCCAGCTCGTGGATGACGTCCCAAAAAATGCGCCTCGACACCGGATCCACCCCGGCTGTCGGCTCGTCGAGAATCAACAGCTCCGGCTTGTGCAGCAGGGCGCAGGAAAGGGCCAGCCGTTGCTTCCAGCCGCCGGACAGCGAGCCCGCGATCTGTCTTTCCCTGCCCGTCAGCCCGGCCATCTCGATCAGCTCCGCCTTTCTCTCTTTGCGGGCTGCCGCATTCAGCTGGTAGACGCCGGCGTAGAAATCGAGGTTTTCTTCGACCGTCAAGTCTTCATACAGGCTGAATTTTTGCGACATGTACCCGATCCGCTGCTTGATCTCCTCGCTTTGCGTCATGACATCCAGACCCAGCACTGTGCCGCTGCCCGACGTTGGCGCCAAAAGGCCGCACAGCATCCGGATCGTCGTCGATTTGCCCGATCCGTTCGGTCCGAGAAAACCGTAGATGGAGCCTTTTGGTACGGAGAGCGTCAAACTGTTGACGGCCACCCTCTCCCCGAAGCGTTTGGTCAATTCGTTGCACGAAATGGCGGGCTTCATTGTCCTTCCCCCTTGGCCGACTCGGACAGCAGCACATCCGCAGGCATTCCCGGCTTGATCTTGCCCTGTGAATCGGCAATCCGGATGGTGACGGCAAAGACGAGCTTGGTCCGCTCATCCGGAGTCTGTACGTTTTTCGGAGTGAACTCCGCCTTGTCGGAAATAAACTGGATCGTTCCTGCAAACCTCTCATCCGGGTAGGCGTCTACCTGGATCCCTACCTGTTGCCCCGTATGAACAAGATTCAGATCCGCCTCGGGGATGTACACTTTGAGCTTGAGCTGATCCGCCTTCATCATCGCAAAAAGGTTGGCTCCCGCCTTCGCGACCTCGCCCTGCTCGATCGAGGAGCGCAGCACGATGCCATCCGCCGGAGCAGTGATCTTTGTCTTCTCCATCTGCAGCATCGCCTGGTCGAGCTTGGCCTCTGCCTGCTGCTGGGCGGCGAGCAGGGCTCGGATCGTGTAGTCCGTGCTGCCCTCCTTGAGCAGGTCCAGATCTGCCGCTGCGCCTGCCTGCTGAGCTTGGGCCGTTCCCGTTTGCGCGCTAGCCGCCGCTACCTCCTGCTGAGCAGAGACGTACCCGGCCTGCGCGGCAGCCGCCTGTGCTGCCAGCTGATTCACCTGCGTCTGTGCCTGGCTGACAGCCTCTTGCTGCGTCTCCAGGTCTTTTTTGGATACGGCTCCCTGCTGAAACAGAGCTGTCGTCTCCGCGAGCCGTTTCTGCTGGTAGGCCAGCGTTTGCTGAGCCCCCTCGAGCTGGGACTTGGCCTGCTCGAGCTGTTCCTTCGCCCGGCTGATGCCCGCATCCGCTTGTCTTTGCCGCGCCTCCGCCATACGGACATTCGCGCTCGCCTGCTGCACAGACGCGATCCCTTTTTGAATCGACGCATCCCGCGTCCCTGCCTTTGCCTCCTCCAGCCGAGCCGTCGCCTGATCCAGAGCCGCTCTCGCTTCCGCCACCCCCAGCTGGTAGCTTCTCTCGTCGATTACCGCCAGCTCCTGCCCCGCTTTCACCCGGCTCCCCTCATCCACTTTTACCTCTTTCACCAGTCCCCCCACTTCCGCCACAATCGGCCATTCCTCCGCTTCAATCGTCCCCGACAACGCCGGACCCGATTGAGAAAAAACGCTGCATCCCGGCAGCAACGCCAAGATTCCACAGGCCAATATAGGAGCGATCATGCGTTTCATACCATCACCTCATTATTTTTGAGTGAGTGCTCACTTTATTTTTAGCGACAAGAATACCAGCTTTTTCAGCTGGCCGAATAGAAGCGGATGACTGCAAGGTGTCGGTTAAACGAAAGTGAGTGATCACTCGCTTTTGAGTTCATTATATGCTCTCCCATGGAAAAAAGGTATTCTTTTTTGCGGAGCAAAGAGAAGTGTATTTGTTGCTCAAACGCAGGGATTCACGAGATCCATCAAGCGGAAGAAGGATGAACCCTTGGTGTTTTCTGTTAGGCGTAGAACAAAGTTTTTCATAGGCAGGACGTCTTGGACTCCGACCTCCCTTTTGAAATGGAGCTGGACAGTCCATCTCCCCCGCTACGCCCCAAGAGCCACAGCGTTTTCTCCTTTTTCCGCCCCCGAAGCCACAGTTGGAATATGAAGGCTTTTCAAAACGACGAAGCTGAGCTCACAAAACCCCTTTGGACCAACCACAGCTCGCCACGGAAAAAGGAGAAATAAGCGAAGGCCTTTGGTGCACGCAAACCGTTAACGGAAATTCTCCTCAATCATCGCCATAAACTGCTCATCTGACATCTCCGAACGCACCTTCATCAGAAAACGTGCATCTTCTCCGACCACGTAGCGAAGACGGTTTGACGGATCGTTCGCCGCTTCGAATATCGCCTCCGCGATCACCTCAGGCCGTGAGACAGCCGTCCGAAAGCTCTCCATTTGCTTCTGAAGGATCCGCTCGGAATAATCCTTGTAGGCTTCCAATGAACCGTCCACGATCACATCCAAGGACCGGCCGGTAAAGTTCGTTGCGACGTTCCCCGGCTCAATTACCTTCACCTGGATGTTATGCTCGGCAAGTTCATAGAACAGCGATTCAGAAAATCCTTCGATCGCCCACTTGCTCGCATGATACAGCGTGAGAAGAGGAAAGGCCACTCTGCCGCCGATGGATGAAATGTTGATAATCGTGCCGGTCTTGTTCGATCGGAAATGAGGAAGAATGGCTTGAGTCGTACGGAATACGCCCATTACGTTGACATCGAATTGCCGCGCGATCTGACTTTCGGTTGCCGCCTCGAAAGCGCCGATCGCGGCGTAGCCGGCGTTGTTCAAGAGAACATCGATTCGCCCGAAACGTTCCTTCCCCTCTTGAATGGCAGACTGTATCGTGGCTTGCTCCACCACGTCAAGCTTCGTCACCAGCACATTGTCCAAGCGGTTCAACTCCGTCTCCAACTCAGGTGTGCGCATGGTAGCAACCACGTTCCAGCCTTGTTTCTGAAAATGCACCGCCGCCGCTCTTCCGATGCCGGAAGAAGCGCCTGTGATCAAAATGGTTTTCATGTTATTCCCTCCCTTGGTTATTCCGTACAGGAAGAGTATATAACAATAAACAAACAAAATGAACGTTTTTTATAAATTTAGTAAAGTTATTATGCGTGGTAAACTGTGTTCGCTTTGTGTTCCGCTTTCGCTATAATAGGAGAAGGAAAGCAGAGGAGGCCCGCAGCGATGAGAAAACCGGTAAGCGTCGAGACCTACATAGAAAGGATTAAGCCCGTCCTTCGGAAAGTAAGGTTCAGCCAGCTCAAAATCGACGATATCGCCAGGTATATGGACATTAGTAAGGTAACGCTGTACAAGCATTTCGCGACCCGCGACGACATAATCAGCGAGGTCGTTAACCATTATATCGATTATTTGACCGAAGCGGATTCCGCCGTCCGCGACGAGACGATCCCGTTCGCCGAACGCTTCAGGATGACATACGTACAATCGTTGAAATGCGTGGCCTATGTTTCCGATCTGTTCTTGCTGGACTTGAAGGAATCCTATCCAAACCTGTTGGAAAAGCTGATGGCCGCCCAGCATGCTCGTCATAAACAATTGGAGGTTTTCTTCACAGCCGGAATGGAGAACGGAATATTCAATCCGATGAACGGAACACTGTTTGCCGTTCAGGACGACGCTGTACTGCGGCGCATCATGGAACCCTCCTTCTGCATTCAATACGACCTGACGTTGAAGCAGGCCCTTCTGGACTTTTACCAGTTGAAGAAATACCAGCTGCTCAAGCCGGAGTATCAAGATTCCACCGACGATTTGGCCATGGAACGTGAGATCGTACAAATCCTGCAGTCGATTTCGTAGAGATGCGCAAAAAAAAAACAGCGGCGGTCTAAGGAATCAAAAGCCTTAGACTACCGCTGACCCCAAGAGCCACAGCGTTTTCTCCTTTTTCCACCCCCGAAGCCACAGTTGGATCAAGAGGCCTTTCAAAGACAGCGAAGCAGTGCCCACACAAGCCTTTGGGACCAACCAAAGCTCTCCCCGGAAAAAGGAGAAAAAAGCGAAGGCCTTTGGGGCGCTACCCAAGCGCAATGGAAAAAGAGGAACACGCCCGAGCGTCCAACCCTGAGAAACTCCCCCGAAACCGCTGCTTTTGGACGCCGTTCCTCTTTTGGAATGGAGCTGGACAGTCCATCTTCCCCGCTGTGCCCCAAGAGCCACAGCGTTTTCTCCTTTTTCCACCCCCGAAACCACAGTTGGATCAAGAGGCCTTTCAAAGACAGCGAAGCAGTGCCCACACAAGCCTTTGGGACCAACCAAAGCTCGCCACGGAAAAAGGAGAAAAAAGCGAAGGCCTTTGGGGCGCTACCCAAGCGCAATGGAAAAAGAGGAACACGCCCGAGCGTCCAACCCTGAGAAACTCCCCCGAAACCGCTGCTTTTGGACGCCGTTCCTCTTTTGGAATGGAGCTGGACAGTCCATCACCCCCGCTGTGCCCCAAGAGCCACAGCGGTTTCTCCTTTTTCCGCCCCCGAAGCCACAGTTGGATCAAGAGGCTTTTCAAAACGACGAAGCTGAGCTCACAAAAGCCTTTGGGACCAACCAAAGCTCTCCCCGGAAAAAGGAGCAAAAAGGGAAGGTCACTTGTACAGCACCCCAACGTCCCGCGCAATGAACGTCCCCACCTGCTCCCCACGGCAAATGTCCGCCATCGCCCCCGGCCTGTCGAAGTTGAACACATGCAGCGGAAGGCCGTGATCGCGCGCCAGGATCATGGCCGACTGATCCATCACCCGCAAGTCCTGCCGCACCACCTCGTCAAAGGAAAGCGCTGCGTATTGCTTCGCAGATGGCTCTTTGCGCGGATCGGCCGTGAACACCCCGTCGACGCCGTGCTTGGCGACCAGGAGGGCATCCGCTTCCACCTCGAGGGCACGCTGGACGGCAGGATAGTCTGTCGTGACGTAAGGCTGCCCGTTCCCTCCCGCAAAGATGACGACGTATCCCTTTTCCAGATGGTGCACCGCGCGCAGACGGATGTACGGCTCGGCCACGGCATTGATCGGTACCGCGGTCATGACGCGGACCTCCCTGTTCACCCGCGCTTTCAGCACTCCGCGCAACATCAGGCTGTTGATAACAGTTGCCAGCGTCCCGATATTGTCCGCCTCGACACGATCGATTCCCCACATCTCCGCCATGTTCCCACGGAATATATTCCCTCCGCCGATCACGACCGCCACTTCCACGCCCATGCTCACGAGCGCCAGAATTTCTCCGGCGATGTGCTCGAGCTGTGCCGGATCAAACCCAAATCCGCTGTCTTTCGCTACTGCCCCACCGCTCAATTTGACCAGGACTCGCTTATAACGCATGCTGTGCCCTCCTCCGATTTCTTTTCGAACGTAAGTGGTCCTCCATCTTCCCCGGCCCCTGTGACGTCCGAGCGTTTAAAAAACCTGGCTACGCCTGCTTTTTGGCGGAGCCGTGCTGCCCTTATCCTGGATAGGAAGCTTATAAAATTCCTATCTGCAAAAAAAAGAACGAAAGCCAAAAGCGCTCTCGTTCTTTACGGTCAACAGGAAGGGACAGGCCATGAAGCCTCACTTTTTTCATAACCGGACCGCCTCCTTTTCTGATCATTTCCAAAACTCTTCACCATTTTAAGCAAAGAAATTCGGAAAGTCAAAAGCATCCCGCTTGCCAGCCATGATTTCCTTCAGCAGTCGATCGGCCGTTTCGCAGGCAAAGAGATGGTCTTTCTCGCTGATGATTCCCCTCTCCAACGCTTCGTCCAGTTCATCCTGATCCAGCAAATACACACTGTCATCCGGGAGAACGACAATGTCCAGATAGAGGTCATCATACCAGAGATGGCCGTCTTGATCCTTGCCGTGGCCCTTGCAAATATCGATATACCACTGCACCGTGTTCCCCAGCTCGTCCAGCATTTTGGTCACGGCGTACGCTTGGTCTTGCGGAAAATACTGCAAGTATACGTAACCTCTGTCACCCACGCACAATACCTTTTCTCCTACCGTCATATAAGCCGGCTCCATCACCTCATCCAGGGTCAAGCGAACACAATAGCCGACAAAAGACAGGGCTTCCACCCATTTTTCCTGATAGCCCAGTCGTTTGACCCGCCTCCAGCCCGGACGGTCTGCTCGTTTACGCTTCATGGCCTGTTCTCCTCATCGTTTTCGTTCTCTTCACTCTACCACGAATTGGGGGTTTTTGTCAGAGCGAACGGATAGACATGCCTAATCAACCCGCTACTGATTCTCCGACGATTTTTCCAGGTGGCTGTGTCGGCGTCCGTACAGAAAATAGACGATAGCCCCGACCACGAGCCAACCGATGAACCCGAGCTTGGTCACCAAGGGCAGGCTGTACACCAGATAACCGCAAAACAAAACGGCCAAAATCGGCACCAGAGGAACCAGGGGGACCTGGAACGCCCTGTTCAGATGAGGGTTGGTATTGCGCAGCACGACCACGCCAATGGAAACCAGAATAAACGCGAACAAAGTGCCGATGTTCGTCAGCTCCGCCAGCTTGCTCAAAGGAAGCAGACCGCTAAAGATCGCGACCAAAATCCCGACGATCAGCGTGCTTTTGCGGGGGACCTGCGTCTCCCTGTGCACATGCGAAAAAACAGGAGGCAACAGACCGTCCCTGCTCATGGCGAAAAATAAACGGGTCTGCCCGTACATCATCACCAGCAGAACGGTCGTAATCCCGATGATGGCTCCAAGTGAAATGAATCCCGCTGCCCAATCCTGATGAACGTATGACAGCGCAAAGGCTACCGGATTTTTGACATTCAGCATTTCGTAGGGCACGATCCCGGTCAGCGTAAAGGAAACGGCGATGTAGAGAACGGTGCAGATGAGGAGTGAAGTCATGATTCCGATCGGCATGTTTCGCTGCGGGTTGCGCACTTCCTCGGCGGCAGTCGAGACAGCGTCAAATCCGATGAAGGCAAAAAACACCGTGGCGGCTCCTGTCGCGACGCCCGAAAAGCCGAACGGCATGAACGGGCTCCAGTTTTCCGGCTTGACGTAACCGATTCCCACGACCAGAAAAAGAAGGATGACGGCCAGCTTGACGATCACCATAGCGGTATTGAAGCGTGCGGATTCCTTTGTTCCCTTCATCAACAGCGCCGTGATGACCACGATGATCAATATGGCGGGCAAATCGATTACGGTTCCCTTGGTTGCATCGAAGGCGCTGGTGAGCGCCAGCGGTAAAGAAATCCCGAAACCGCTGAGCAGCCCTTGGGCATATCCGGACCATCCGCTCGCGACCGCCGCTGCCGCTACCCCGTACTCCAAAATCAGATCCCAGCCAATCATCCAGGCGACCAGCTCGCCGAATGCGGCGTAGCTGTAAGTGTAGGCACTGCCCGACACGGGCACGGTAGAGGCGAATTCAGCGTAGCACAGAGCCGCAAAGAAACAGGCGAGTGCGGACAGGACGAACGACAACACGAGGGCCGGTCCCGCGTGCACTGCCGCTGCCACTCCGGTCAAAACGAAGATGCCCGTTCCCACAATCGCGCCTATCCCAAGCATGGTCAAGTCAAACGCGCCGAGGGACTTTTTCAGGCCGCCCGTTTTGCTTTCGGACTGTTCCAGCAGCTGCGACGGCAGTTTTTTTCGCAATAATTGTCGGCTCAAGGGCATAGGATCCGTACCTCCATAAATGGCCGTAGTTTGCAACGCTTCCAGCGGAAACACTTTGAAAGTTGATCCAATGCCGGAATATGTATACATAGCGTGCCCACTGCCGCTATACAGCTATGCAAAACGTTCGCAGCCCAAGCGGCACACGGTTGTTCAGTGATAATAAAGTTTTCGACCGGAACTCCAAATGGTACAAGGAGTCCCTTTAAAAATTAGTTTTAGACTATACCTCAGAACGAAGTTATTCACGGCTCTAAACTGAATAATAAAGTTGTAGACTGGCAGCTGAGTTAAGCTATCGGGCAGGATACTGACAATCCTAATCGAATGTTAAAAAAAGGGATTCAAGGAGGGGACTAATGGCAACGCAGGTTCAATCTGAACATGGTGCTTGTAGAGTTCTAACTAACTTAGGGAAATACCAAGATTCAAAACATCTTCATTTTCATGTGTTTTTCGGAGAACCATTACAAAAAGAACGTTAAACTAACGGGTTCGATAGTTGATCAAACACAAAGATGGGCTGCCGGTGATAATTCGGCAGCCTTTGTTAAACTAAGGTGCAAGTTAATTTTAACAGTGAAACTAACTGAGTAGAGATAAAAAGTAAGCCCTGCAAAAAGGTTTGTTAAAAAAGCTGTGCCCTACTGCTAATATAATAAACAACCGACAAAATTACTGAAATAGACAGGCTGGTGCAACAACCATAAAAGTACTAATCTCCCATACGTTCTACCCATAAAGGGTGCGACAATCTGTGATGCACCGTGGTGGTCGAAGTCAGACTAACAGGTGGGCTCAAGGCATATCGTATAAAAACTAAGATGTTGAATTACTTACACTATACAAATTTTCGGAAAGACAGAAACAAATACTCCACCGCAAGCGTCTAAGAAAAAGATTTAACCATATTTCACAAAAAATGTGAATGACTTTGAGTAACCATTCTTATGAGAATCAAGGAGGTTTATGGAAAAGTGAAGATAAAATTAATGACTTTGATTACATTCTTAACATTAACACTCTTTTCATCGTCAGCTACTGCCGCAACATTTTCAGACGTACCAAATGATCATTGGGCAAAAGATACTATTGAGCGAGCGGTAGATCAAGGGATCATAAAAGGATATCCGGGTAACCGCTTTGCACCAGATGAACATGTATCAGTTGCCGCCTTTTTTACCATGTTGTCCAGAGCCTACCAAGTTCCGATTACTCCTAACAATAAGAAAGTAGAACATTGGGCAGACCCGATTTATGAAGCCATCGAAAAATATCAATATCCCTTTTCAAAATTACAGCAAAAGTATATAAATCGTTGGGAATCTAAGTTTCTCTATAGGGATCGGCCGATCACTCGAACTGAAGTAGCAGAAATCATTGCAGGGGCAGATGGGGTGAACTATCGCGGGGATTTTGCAATTCATTATATTCTCAGCAAAGGCTACGCAAGCGGAAAACTCAACGGGCAAACGAGCATATTATCCTATCATGGCAAGAGTTTCTTAACTAGAGCAGAAGCGGTAGCATTTATTGAGAAATTAAAAACCAACGGCTTAAAAGAACTTCGGGTTCGTCCTCAACAACCAAGTGATCCAAAGAAATTACCACCATTACCTGATAATCAGTTCCCTGATCCAAAGGAAGGGTTTCTTCACGAAGTGTTGATGAATTATCCAGGTTATTATGTTGAACCACTCCATCCAAACGTCAATTCCATGTTTAGGGCTATTCAGCGAGAGATTATCCCTGCCGAAAAAAATGGAGATGATGCAAAACTCGAACTGATCATCCATTTTGAAGATCTTACAGAGTTTGGTGACGATTTTCATGGTTTTAAGAATGAAGAAGACGTGCGCCTTGGTGGTCTTTCTTCAATTGTCATTTCTGATTTAGAAAACGACAACGCGGTTCTGATTGCCATAGATACCTTCCGTCAATTTGATATCGAACCCCCTCCTCGTTTTCATGAAATCATCAAGGAGGTAATGACATCCAAACTGAAAAAAGTAGTTCCGTATAACGGAGGGCAATTTATAATAGTCTATCAAGTAAGTCAGTTAACGATTTCTTTACAGAAGAAATGAATACGTTAAGCTAACGGGTTCGATAACGCAAACCCACCACGACAAAGCTGCCGCGATGATCGGCAGCTTTGTTACGCTAACGGGCAGTTTAACGCAGCAAATATTTCGTGCGAAGCACCATCCAGTCTGTTATGTCTAGACTAAGGGCCATCCCCTGAGGTGGCTGTTTTTTATTTAACCTTCTTTCTTGACCTTTACACTAATGTGAAACTTTATAATAAATGTAGTGCTCCAAATCTGTGAGGTGATCGTTTTGAAGATAGGAAAGGTAAGAAAAATAACCGGCGTTAGCGCCCGGTCGATTCGCTATTATGAGGAGAAAGGATTGATCAAAGCATCTCGTCAAGAAAATAATTACAGGGAATATGACGAAAAGGTGATCGATTCCATAAACGCAATTCAACTTTATCTAGGTTTAGGGCTGACAACGGAACAAATTCGAGACATCATCTTCTGCAAATATCCTGAGCAGCAGGAGCATAAAGATAAGGACGTCTATTGTGAGGAATTACTGCTTATGTATCAGTCGAAAATGCATGAGATCAACCAAAAAATAGCTGCATTAACCGAAGCGAAGTTCAATTTGGCCGAAAAAATCAATCAGATGGTACAAAAACGGGAGGAGGAAAACGGGTGACTATATTAGTTACAGGGGCAACGGGAACCGTAGGGCGACACGTCGTGGACCAACTTATTCAAAAGGGGCAAAAGGTACGTGCATTGACACGTAATCCGCTGCAAGCCAATCTTCCTAATGATGTAGAGGTTGTCGCGGGAGATTTAAGTGATCCAAGTACGCTAATTTCTGCGTTGGTTGGCATAAGCGGCATGCATTTAATTACAACAGGCGCTGAATATACCCCGTTACAAACGGGTCCAGAAATCGTTGAACTTGCTGAGAAGGCTGGGGTGCGCAGGGTTACCATTTTATGGAATGGCGAGAAAGGCCCTTTTGAGATGGCAGTTGAGGCAAGTGGTCTGGAGTGGACTCAACTTCAAGCCTTTGAATTTATGGCAAATGCACGAAAATGGGCGAACTCAATACGCTCTGAAGGGGTTGTTCGAGATCTGTTTGGAGGATCACGAATTGCTTCTGTTCATGAAGCGGATATTGGACGGGTCGCAGCGGTTGCACTAACTGAGGAAGGTCATGCAGGTAAAATATATACACTAACGGGTCCTGAGAGTTTGTCGGTTCAAGATAAAGTCCGGATAATTAGTGAGGTTATCGGACGTGAAATTCAATTTATTGAGAGCTCTGAAGAAGAAGAACGTGAACAGATGAGAAGAATGGGTGTTCAGGAGGATGCAATTGATTACGTAATTAGTTGGCACCTTAATCCGCCTAAATCTGCTTATACGGTTTTGCCGACAGTTGAGGAAGTAACAGGACACAAGCCGTATACTTTCGCAGAGTGGGTTAAGGAGAATGCAGGACTTTTTATAAATTTGGGTATCTCTTAAATCTATTATCTTTGAGGGAATGAAATAGACAAACGTGTCCGAATGCATCGTTGGCAGCGGTGAGGTCAGGGGTTCGTCCGCGCAAGGGGTGAACTTCGAATTGTTCCGCTAACGGGTTCGAAAGTTCAATGAGGCAGTCTACAACTTTATTATTTATCTCTGGACAACGATCAGGCGAAAAAAGCCGAAAGAAAAAAGGTGGGTGAAAAGCAAAAACGCCAGTCATGAGCATGACCAGCGTCGCTTTGTTTCATTACTACACGTTTACGGCAAAGCCTCCTGCGAGCAGGTACAAATAGCTGTCGATCTCCCGCTCGGTTTTGGTAATTTGCCGAATCGCACGGACGTAAAGCTTGATCTGCCCTTCGTACCGTTTGGTAATTTCCGCGATCACAGATGGCGAAGCCTCTTGCGCGATCCAGTCCGTCTTGAAATCAATCAAGACCAGACGACCGTCTGCATCTTCCAGCAGGCAATCGATCACCCCCTGAACGATCACCTGCTCCCGAGAATCCGGTCCGAGCTCAGGCTCTACTTCGTAGGCAGGAATCGTCATGGTAAAGGGAAGCTCGCGATGCACAACCTTCGCCTGCTTCATTTTTTGCCCCAACGGATCGGCGAAAAATCGGGCGATCTGTCCGACGTTGACGGCGCCCACCTGCTCTTCTGTCAAAAAGCGGCGGGCAGCCAGGTCGGCCAGCTGCTCCCGGATGTCCTCTTCGTCCAGCGGCCTTCCGAGATCGAGGTGCTGCATCAACAAGTGAGTAATGGTACCCTTCTCTGCACCGCTCAGCCGCGCTGAGCTTTTCTCCGTCAAAAACTTCGGTTTTTCCGTAATGGAAGGCAGAATGACCGGTGAACCGCCCTTTCCCGTCTTCACCTGGCGCTTTAATTCGCTGACCGTCCACTTCGCTGCGACACGCGGAGCAATCGGGTGGGGATCGCGCCACCCCAGACTGCGCTCAATCCTTTCCTTCAGCGCAGGATCTGCCTGCCGTTCGGGGATTTCCTCCCGCCTGCTCAGCCGCTCCCAAATGGCGTCTTGATCGGCATCCGCATTTGTCTGCTCCAGCAGCTCGTCCGCCTTGTAAAAATGGAACGACCACTCGGAATCGTCCGGGACCGACCGCACCCGGACCATCTCACCCGTTCCCTGCTCCTGGGGGTAGGCTCTGAGCGGTCCTGACAGAGGATGGCGCAGCAGCGCTCTGCCGACCCAATCGAGATAGCCTTTGGCTCCGATCAAGTCTTCGTCGCTCAAGCGTTCTCCGTCACCTTGCCGGCCCCAATCGGCGACGCTTTTGGCCAAATCCTTGGCAGTGCCGAGCAGGACCAGCTTCTCTCGTGCACGAGTCAATGCCACGTACAGGACGCGCATCTCCTCTGCGAGCATATCCCGCCTCAGCTGCTGGCGGATGCCCAATGCTGCGAGGCTCGGATAGCGGAGCTGCAGGGCAGGCTCGAACGCCATCGGACCGAAGCCCAGATCTTTGTGCAGCAAGAACTGGCTCTTGAGATCCATCGTATTGAATTGCTTGCCCATCCCCGCCACAAACACGACGGGAAACTCGAGGCCTTTGCTCTTGTGGATCGTCATGATGCGGACGACATCTTCGTTTTCTCCGATCGTACGGGCTTCGCCCAAATCATTGCCGGCTTCCTGAAGCCGGTCGACAAAGCGCAAAAACCGGAACAGCCCCCGGTACGACCCTGCCTCGTATTGACGGGCGCGATCGTACAAGGCCCGTAGATTGGCCTGGCGCTGCTGACCGTTTTCCAGAGCCGCCACGTAATCCAGATATCCAGTCTCCCGGTACAGGATGGACAGGAGCTCCGACAAAGCCCTGCGCCGCGCCTGCGTCCGCCATTCCCGCAGCCGAAAGAGAAAGGCGCGCAGCCTTTTCTCCCAGCTGGCCACAATCGGCTGTTCATCTGCGTACTGGAATACGGCCTGGTGAAACGGACCGGATGTGTATTGAATTCGTATCTGCGCCAGCTCTTCTTCCCTCAGCCCGACGATGGGAGAGCGGAGGACCGCAGCCAGCGGGATGTCCTGCAGCGGATTGTCGATGACACGCAGCAAGGAGAGCATCGTCTCCACTTCCGTCGCTGCGAAGTAGCCGGCTGTCTGCTCCGCGTAGACAGGAATCCCCAAAGCGCTCAGCTCCTCCTTCATCGTCTCGCCCCACCCCGAGGTGGCACGCAGCAAAATGACGATGTCGCGGTACGCTAACGGACGCATCCCTCCAGCCTTCTTGTCGAAGACCAGCAGAGGCCGCTCCCCTTCCCCCGGCTCCATCCAGCGGCGAATGCGGCGCGCGATCAGTCTCGCCTCCAGCTGGGCCACGCTCGCTTCTTCCACAGCCTCAGCCGCGGGGCCCGGGATGCCTGCTCCTTCCGCATCTTCGCTGCCTTCAGCCGAAGCCGAGGAGCTTTCCTCAGTATCGCTGCCTTTCCGATCGATCAGATGAACCTCTGCCTGCAAGCGACCTTCCTCGGCATCGGGATAAGAGGCCCGATTGATCAGTTCGGCCGACGGATCGTAATCAATCTCGCCCACACCAGGGGACATGATCTGACGGAACAGGAAGTTGACCGCATCCACCACTTCCCGCCTGCTGCGGAAGTTGGCGGCAAGATCGATGCGCAGTCCCGCCGGTTTGGAAGTGCCTTCACCTCCTGCGCCTTCTGCGGAAAGGATTTGATCCAGGCTCTCGAGTGCTCCATCCGTATCGTTACCCTGAAGCGGCGTTTTGCCTTCCGCCGCCAATCCGCCCTCTCCGTCCTTTTGGTAGGTGAGATACTTTTCCAGAAACAGCTTGGGCTCCGCGAGACGGAAGCGGTAAATGCTCTGCTTGACGTCTCCAACCATGAAACGGTTGGCTGCGCCATTCGTATCGACGTCGCGCGAGACCATCTGCAGCAGTGTCTCCTGCACCAGATTAATGTCCTGATACTCGTCCACCAACACCTCGGCGAATTGTTCACGAAGTTGCATGGACACCGCCGACGGTTCGATGGTCCCGTCCTCCCGCTTTTGCGTCAGCACGCGAAGGGCGAGGTGCTCCAAATCGCCGAAGTCGACAATCGATCGGGAGCGCTTCTCCTGCTGGAACGCCTCCGCAAACTCGGTCACCAGACGGGAGAGTGTGCGCATGTGCGGCGCCAGCGCGTGCAAATCCGCCACGTATTGCTCCGCAGACATGGAAAAGTACTGCTCGGCGAGCTCGGACAGCGCTTTTTTCACACTGTTGCGCAGCTCCTGAACCTGCTCCTTGACATCCGGATCCGTCCCTTTCACGGGAGGCAGTTTGGCGAAAACCACTCCATGCACCGCTTGGCACGCTGCTTCCCAGCCAACCCGGCATGCCTGGTTCGCCAGCCCCAGCGCAGTCGCCTCTGCCTCCAGCAGCGGCAAATAGGCGGCAGGGCCTTCCGGCGACGCAGCGAGGATGACAGCACGGCGCATTTTTCCTTCCAGTCCCGCCAGCTCCAGCTCCAGCGAACGGAGCACGCTTTGCGCCCATTTCAGCTCATCCAGGCTGTCTTTGCCGGCAGCGGCAAACATGTCCGCCGCTTCCTCCAGCCAGCGGGCCGGTTCCGGATGGCTTCGCGAAAACTCGTACAGCCTGAGAAGCAATGTCGCCAAAATCTGGTCGTCCTGTCCGTCCAGCATGACATCTGCCAATGCGCGGAAGTCGGCGTCGTCCTGGTACCAGCCCTCGAGCTGCTCTTCGAGGACATCCTGCCTCAGGAGCTCCCCCTCGAGCTGATCGGCGATGCGGAAATCCGGATCGAGATCGATCAAGTAGTAATACTGCCGCAAAATACCCAGGCAAAACGAGTGCAGGGTCGTAATGGTGGCACGTTGCAGGAGCGCCAGCTGCCGGCGCAAATGGGCGGAATGCGGGTCTTCCTTCAATGCTTTTCGCAAGGCATCGCCGATCCGGTGCCGCATTTCCGCCGCTGCGGCATTCGTAAAGGTCACCACCAGAAGCTGATCCACGCCGATCGGCTCCGTCTCATCCATGATCCGGCGGATGATTCGCTCTACCAGGACAGATGTTTTTCCGGAGCCGGCGGCCGCAGCCACGAGCAGATTGTTTCCCCTGCGCGTGATCGCCTGCCACTGTTCGTCTGTCCACTGCTCAGGCTTGGCCGGTGCGAGCTGTACGGTCGTCATTGGACGCTTCCTCCTCTCCTGTCTGCTGTTTTTGCTCCAGCATGCTCCAGATTTGCTTGTTGTTCCATTTCGTGAGTATGCGGTGCTGATTGCCGCCCGTTTCCCCGTCAAACTGGCATACGGGTTTGTACGAGCAGTAATCGCAGGCCGTCATCGTCCCGTTGGAATACGGTGCGATATGGATGTCGCCGTCTGTCATTCTCGTGCTGATCTCCTTCACCGTATCGCGCACAAACGAAGTCAGCGCCTGAAACTGCTCGGCAGTCGCTACCGACGAACGCGAAGAGAGCGTGCCGTCCTTCTTGATCTCAAAGGGGACGAGCTCTGACGCCCCTTGCTCGACCTGGGCATCCATCATCCTCGCAAGCTCGGATCGGCCAGCATCAGCCCTTTCATACGGAGCCGCTTGGCGCGCTCCCGGGCAGCCTCTTCGGAGGAAAGCAGCCGTTTTGCGGTAACAAACGGATCCGCCACCTGATAATAGAAAACGCCGCCCATCTCCGCTTTTTTCCCCAGCCATTGTTCCGCATTCGCGACCACGACGTCGAGATAGACCAGGAGCTGCAGGTTGAGGCCGTTCCATACATCCGAGAGCTGCAGCTGCTTGGGACTGGACTTGTAGTCGATGACGCGCAAGTACGGCACGTCGCCATCGAGGGATTGGTCCACCCGGTCGATTCGGCCGATCAGCTGCAGGTCCACCCCGTTTTCCAGCTGGAGCGAAAGTCCCGGCAGATCGCCATTCGGCCCGAAGGAAACCTCCAGTCCGACTGGTGCGAAGCGGCTTCGCTTGGCGTGCTCGCCAAGCACGTAGATCGCCCGTCCCACCGCCCGCTTCAGCTTTCCGGACAGGTAGCGGTAGCGGGCAGTCCGCGTCAAGATGCTGCTTCTTGTAGCCGGGACGAGCTCTTCCACTACATCGTTGGCCAGCTGCATGCTGCTGCCTTCCGTGAGCCTGCTCCACTCCAGGTTTTCCTCGTTCATTTTTTCCACGGCTCTCTTCAGCGAGGCGTGGAAAAGCTCACCGACGTCAAATCGCTCGAGCTTGTACAACGTCCGTTCGGACAGCCTGAGTCCGTGGGAGGAGAAATGGGAAAACGGACAGGACTGAAAGCGTTCCAGCCTGGACACGCTCATCCTGAGCTGCTGGCCATATAAGCCGAGGCTTGTCTCCGTTCGCAGCTCGGACGGCAAATTCGCGTAACGCAAGCCCGATAGCAGCCATTTCTCTCTCGCTTCCTCGCCGGAGTGACGGATGTACCAGTCGTACACTTCCCACCAGAAGCCAGGCAGCTCTCCCGTCTTCTTCATCGCGCGAAGGAGAGTCAGCAAGTGGCTGAACACCCGTCGCGGATGGCCCAGCAAAAAGGAGTCCGTCTCTGGATCTCCCGTCGGCTCATTGTGGAAAAACGGGTGCTCGACGGCGGGGAGAACCTCCTTTACCCGCGAAAATACCGATGACGGCAGAAGGGCTGCCCCTTCGTGATCGGCCAGGGCGCAGCTCAGCAACAGCCGCTCGGAAGGTCTCGTCATGGCCTGATAAAGCAGATACGGCTCCGCCATCAGCCGCTGTCTCGCGCCGGGAGCCAGCTCGATCCCCAGCTCGGCGAGCCGTTCGCGCTCCGCTTCATCGAGGATGCCATCCTCCTTCGGCCGCAGCGGAATGACGCCTTCATTTACGCCGAGCAGAAACAACGCCTTGACATCCGGCTGGCGCGAACGCTCCATGGACCCGACCAGCACCTGGTCGAGAGCGGGCGGGACAAGCCCGAGCTCGATTGTCTCCAGGCCGCTGTCGAGCACGCGCGCGTAGGTGGCGAGGTCCAGCTGTTCTTCGCCCATGACTTCCACCACCTGGTCCATCAGCTCGATCAGCCCGCTCCACACTTGGCCGTGCACCTGCGCCGCATCCAGGTCGCCCTTTTCCTCGGCTTGCCGCTGCCAGCGCTCGAGCTTGCCAGGGACATCGAGCGAGGCCAGCAGATTGTACAAGGCTGCCGTCATTTCCCTGACATTCTTGCCAGCAGCCTGCTTCATTTCCTTTTCAAAGGCAAGCAGTGGGGAGGCGTACTTGCGGCGAAGCTCGTCGGCTCTGCCGTCATCCTGCGCCCCGGCCGCTCCCCGGAAGCTCCAGGCTGACTCGTCCCCCCATTGGGAACCGAAGACGCCGTGGGCCAGGACGTAATTCTCCAGGAAGTCCACGTCCCGGCGAGACTCGTCGTCGCCCAGCGTATCCAGCGACAGCAAATCGGTCTTCAGGCAGCGAAATACCGCATCGTACCGCCACCTTGTCACGATGACTTCGAGGGCCGAGCGGACGAGCTCGACCAACGGATGATGCATAACCGTACGCTTGTGGTCGAGAAAGTGCGGAATTCCGTAATCCGTAAAAACCGAGCTGATTTCATCCGCGTACGTGCCGATTTCTCGCAGCAGAATGGCCATATCCTTCCAGCGGTAGCCTTCCTCGCGAGCCAGCTGCAGGATTTGCAGCGCGACCGCCTCTACCTCGGCTCTCCGGTTCGCCGCCGACAGCAAGGCTACCTCCATCGGCCGGCTCGGCTCAGGCGCCGCTCCCGGATCTCCCCATTGAAAATAGGTCCGCTCCAGATGCTGCAGCCACGGGCTTTCCGCAAAACGCACAGTATCTACCAGGAGAACCGGCTGTTCGATGGCGACACCCGCTTCCCGCGCCATCAGCTCCAGCGCCTGATATGTACGCAAGGTCGGGTGGAACAAGCCCAGCTCGTCGACTGCATCATACCGCTGGGCAGGGTCGAGCGAGAGTGCGATCGTCACCTTCCGGGCGTGGATCATCAACTGCTCGATCAGACGCAGCTCCTGATTGGTAAAGCCGGTAAAGCCGTCGATGAACACCTCCGCCCGCCTGATGTAGGCGGAGTCGGGGACCATGACCGCCACCCGGTTCAGCATGTCGTCGGCGTCGCAGTACCCGTCTGCCAAATACGCCTCGTACGCATCCAGGATCAGCCGCAGGTCGTTCATTTTTTGATTGAGGTTGGCGCTGCCCCATTCCAGGTTCTCCGAATGGGCCAACGTCACGCCGTACGACTTGAACTCGCTGATCAATCGTCCGAGCTGCGAGGCAAAGCCTGGCTGCGAGGCCGAGCGCGCAAACATCTGCAGCTCTTCCTTGTGCCGCTCCAAAAGCATGCGCAAGACCATATGCTTGCCCAGATCATCCACGGGAACCAGCGTCAAATCTCCCAGCTCCTGCAGCAAGCGATGCGCCAGCCGGCCAAAGCTCAGAACCTGGGTCCCGATGACCCCGTCCAGCCCCGGCAAGGTCGCCAGGGCGTACTCCTCCTGAAAGCTGGCCTGCTCCGGGACCAGCAGGATCATCGGCGATCCGAACGGATCCGTTTTTCGCCGCTCTGAAATTTTCCGGTGCATCTGCTGATGGATCGCTGTCGTTTTCCCGCTCCCCGCACGCCCCAGAACAAATTGGACTGCCATGTTTTTCTCTCCTCGCTATTCCATTTCCAGATGGAGCCTGCTGCCCGCTCCCATCGGCTCAGCAGGCGTGACAATCAGCCTGCGCGGCATCCGCAGACGGATTTCCGGCACGTGGCTGATGACGCCGATCGCAAAGTCGTCCATGCGCAGACGTTCCAGCGCATCCATGACCACTTCCAGCAAATCCGGGTCCAGCGTACCGAAGCCTTCGTCCAGGAAGAAGAACTCCAGCCGCCCGCCGCGCATCTGGATCTCCATCGACAAGGCAAGCGCCAGCGAGAGCGAGGTCAGGAACGTCTCTCCGCCGCTCAGCGTGCTCACAGGTCGACGCATGCCCCCCGCTCCCTCGTCGCGCAGGACAAACTCGCCTTCATCTCCGATTTCGAGAGCGTAGCGCCCGGCGGTCATCCGCTTCAAGTGGTACGACGCGTCCCGCGCGATGGTCGCCAGCTTTTCCTCAGCAATGAACTGGACAAAGGCCTTGGCTTCGAACAGCTTTTTCAGCTCCTCCAGCCTGCTTTGCTCATCCTGCTGTTCCTCCAGCTCTTTTTCCAGCTCCAGCCATTTTTCGTGATTGCTCTCCATCCGGTCTACCTGCTCTTTGGCCACAGCTACCTGCTTTTGCACCTCCTGGAAGGTCTGCTCCCACGCATCCCACTCCTGTTTGGCCGACAAAAACTCCTCGCCGGATACCGTACGTCCGGCCAAGCTTTGTACGAGCCGGCCTTCCTCATAGCGCAATTGGTCGCGCGCCCGCTCGAATGACTCGACCAGCTGGACGGCCTCGGGGAGCCGCTCGCGCTCTGCATACCATTGCCGGACTTCCTCGACTGTCGCCATTCCGCTCTCTGCCAAAGCGCTTTGCAAAGCCTCATGCGCTTCAGCCCGCTGGCGCGTCAAAACGGCGTACGCCTCCGTATGCTTGAGCAGGTTGTTTTGGGCCGACTCGCGCACGGCAGCCGTCTCTTTTCGTTTTGCTTCCGCCGCGCTTACCGCCTCGCGCAACCCGGCGATCGTCTCCTCGATCAGTCTCAGCCGCTCGCGGGCAGGCTGTCCACCGGTCCGCTCCAGCCATTGCGCGTGCTTTTGCTCCCACATGCGCTTTCGGTCGTCGAGCTTTTCGGCGACGGACGCTTCCCGGGCCTTCCATTCGCTCCGGCTCGCCCTTGTTGCCTCGCACTGGGCCTGCAGCTTGCCGCGAAGCTGCTCTTTTTCCGCACGGACGCTTTGCAGCCCGGCCATTTGACGATCGCGTCTGCCTATTTCCTCGTAATGCCGCTCGATCTCTTCTATCCGCAAGTCTTTGCGCTTGGCATCCAGCTCTTCAGACGCCCGCAAGACCTTTTCCTCTGCCGCCTGCATGCGGCTTTTCCCATCGGATATCGATTTTCCCAGCTGCTCGAGAATCAGGTCGCTGCGCTCCAGCAGCCGCTTTTGCTCCGCTTCTTCCTCGCGCAATGACTCGAGCTGCTGCAGCAGCCGCTCCCGCTCTTCCCGAGCACGCTGCCGCTGCTCCTGCTTCGCCGCCAGCTCCTTTTCCTCGCGCTGGTACACAGCGAGCAGCTCCTCGAACGATTCCACGGCCCATGTTTCCCCGTGTCCGCTGCACTCCTTTTTGATTGTTTCCAGCCGGACTTCCAGCGACTCCCGCTCCCCCTGCAATGAAGTCAGCCGATCTTCGAAAGCGAGCTGCTCTCCCTTGGCGGTGAGCAGAGCTTCCTTCGCCAGTCTGGCCAGCCGCTCGGCTTCGCGCAGCGATTCTTCCGCAGTCTTGATTCTCTCCCGCAGCGACTCGCCTTCCGATCGCGACTCCTCGCTGCCGCTGTGCTGTCCTTCCCGCGGATGATGGACGGAACCGCAGACGGGGCATTCTTCCCCGTCCGCAAGCCTCTCGCGCAAGTAGCGGGCCATGTTTTCCTGCTGCCAACGCTCCCAAGCCTCGCGCAGTTCCTGACAAAGAACCTGTTGCCTCGCGACTTGTGCGTCCTTCTCTTCGCTGTCAGCCAGCAGCGCGCTCCAGCGGGCCTCAGCCTGCCGCTTTTCTCCGGCAGTCTTTTCCCAACGGCTCTGCCAATCAGCAGACTGCTGCAACAGCTCCCGCCACTGGCGGCCCACTTGCTTCATCTCATTCAGAACCGATCTGGCCCGCTCCCACTCGTCATCGGAGAGGATCTGGGGGGCTTCCGCAGAAGCCAATTCTTTTGCCTGCTCCAGCCGCTTGGCGCTTGCCTCCCAATTCTGGCGGTGCTGTTGCGCCTGCCGGGATACCTCCTGAAGCTGCTGCTCGGCCGCAGCGACCTCCTTTTGCAGCTCCTGCAGCTTGGCGTGTTCCCGCTCCCAGTGCTGCCTGGCCTCTCTGGATGCCGTCACCTGCTCGCGCCATTCCGGAGTGACGACTGCCTGCTTCATCTGCTCATCCAGCCTTTTCCACTCCAGCTCCCACGCTTGCAGTGCCTGCTCGTCCCGGACAAGCTGCTCTTCTGTCTGGGCCAGAGCCGCAAGCACTTCGCTCTTTTCCCGCTCGAGCCGTGTCCACTCTTCCCGGATCGCCGCCAGCTCGGCTTCCCATTCCTCCGCCTGAGCCAACCGGCCTTTTTGCTCGAGCAAATCCGGCTCCCGGGACAGCAAGGCCGTCTGGGCATCCTGAAAATGCTGTTCTGCGGACTCCAGCATGGCACGGGCGCGCTCCTGCTCCTCCTTGCTGCGCTCCACGGCCTGACCGGTGGCCAGCCATTCCCGGTCCAACCGCTCCCACTGCTGCACGAGCGGCCACAGCCGGATGCTGGACTCCCAGCCGCGAATGCGCGCTTGCCACGACTCGATCTCAGGCTGCCGGGCAGCGTACTCCTGCAGCTGCTCTTGCACGCGCCCCAGCTCCTGCTGCCACTGATGCACCTGCTCCAGCTCCTTCAGCTTGCCTGCCAGCTCCTGCTTTTGCCGCGCGTATTCCTGCTCCTTTTTCGCTGCTTCCGCCCATGTCTCCCTCGCGAACTCCAGCGCTTCATACCCGGCATCTCCCAGCGTAGCCGCCTCCAGCTGCAAGCGGTGCATCTGTTCCTTCACCTGCTCCAGCGCGTTCCGAACGCGCTCGCTCAGCTTTTCGCCATAGATATGCAGGCGGAACATCCGTTGCAGCATCTCATTGCGCTCGCTGCCTTTCAGTGTCAAAAAGCGGGAAAACTGCCCCTGCGGCAGCACGACGGCGCGGGTAAAATCCTGCAGGGTCAGTCCGATCAACGCTTCGATCGCCGCAGTAGCCGCCGTCGCCTTGGATTCCAGCACCACATCCGGTTCGCCGGTCAAGTCACCTGACTGGATCAGGCGCACCTCCGGCTGGCGCTTGTTCCCCTTTTTGTCCAGGCCGAATTCCCGCTCTACGGTATAGCGCTTGCGATCCGCGTCCTTGCCCAGCTCGAAGGTAAAGGAAACTAAGACGCGCTGTTCGAGCTGATTTAGCACTTCCTTCGGGTGGTTCCCCCCGCCCAGGCGGACCACCTGCCCGTAGAGCGCGAGTGTGATCGCGTCCAAAATGGTGGATTTCCCGCTTCCCGTCGGACCAAATATCCCGAACAGTCCGGCCTGGCACAGGATTTCGAAATCGACTTCCTGCAATTCCCGGTAGCTGTGCATTCCCGACAGCTTCAATCGTATCGGTCTCACTGCTCTTCCTCCTCTCCGCCCGTCTCTGCCAGCAAACGCTGGAACATCGCGACCAGCCGCTCATCCGGCTGCGCTCCCCGCTTTCGCTCATAGAAGCGTCTGAACAGCTGATCCGGCGTCAGCTCGGTCAGCTCCACGCGCTGGGCCCGGTCGTCTTCCTCCTGATCGGTTCGGACTACCACGCGCTGAATCTTGAGAAAATCGTCGCTCATTTTTCGAAGCCGCTGAAACTCTGCCGGGTCAATCACATCCGACACGTGCAGCTCCAGATCGATCCAGGCCCCGGCGTCGCGGCCCTCCGCCAGCCAGCGCTCTACCTGTGCGATGCCTTCCGTGGCCTTCCACTTCGTGAGTGGACGTCCGCTCGTCAGGTACACAATCTCCTCCTGCACCTCGCCCCCTGGCACGACATCGACCAGCACGACCGCCTTGCTCTGCCCCGCCTCGGAAAAGCTGTAGCACAAGGGTGATCCGCTGTAACGAACCAGAGGCTTGTCCCTGAGCTTTTGCAGGCGGTGCAAGTGGCCGAGCGCCACATAGTCGGCCTTTTCAGGGAAAGCGAGCGGCGAGACGGTCATAGCTCCGCCGATCTGGATGGGGCGCTCCGAATCCGTCTCGAGCCCGCCCATCACAAACAGATGGCTGGTGATCAGATTGACGGTATCGTCGCGAAAATGGCCGGACAGCTCCGACAGCAGCGCTGCGATCCGCTCGGAAAAAGCGAGCTGCATCTGTTCCTGGGTAAAGCTCTCGGACAACAGCTCTTTCAGCCGGGATTCCGACGGATACGGCAACGCCAGCACGACCGCATGGTGATCGCACCCCGGCACGGAGAGCTCCAGCCAAGACGGACCCCCGTTGACAATCCGCACGCGTCCTTCCGCTGTCTCCTCCGGCGTAAGCGGCGCTTCTTTCGGCAGACCCAGCAAAACGATCCCGTGCTTCATCGCCAGTGGCGCTGCCGCCCTGACCCGCTCGGGCTGATCGTGGTTGCCCGCAATGACGACCACGCCGCGCCTCCCCTCGGAGGACAGACGCTCCAACGCCTCGTAAAACAGCTCCTCCGCCCATGCAGGCGGATTGACGGAGTCGTACACGTCGCCCGCGATGAGTACCAGATCGACGTGCCGCTCGTCCGCGATCCTGCACAGCTCGTCCACAAACGCCGCTTGCTCTGCCCGCCGATCCCGGCCTTCCAGCTGCCGCCCGAAGTGCCAATCGGCCGTATGTAAAATGCGCAAGTCTTTCACCCTTTCCTCACGATCATGTGTTTGCTTTTTATTGTAGCAAAAGACAGCGGAGAACGCGGCCTACAATTTACTCCACTTCACGGTAACTTTTTGCTGGCTGCCTTCGTCTTTCTACTAATCCGGCATGAAAGGAGACTGTTGCCCATTATGCGCTGGCACCTTTTATTTACGATCGCAGCATGGTTTGTCATGCCCGGGCTCGCCCAAGCAAGCACGCCCATCCAGGCTTCCTCCCCCCCTGAAGCAGACAAACAGCAAATCATCTCGTGGATCAACGCCTCCGCCCAGCAAAAAGCATCGACCGATTCTTTTTCCTATCAATACGTCAATCTTGACGAGGACGATGATCTCGAGATTGTCGCCAAGGAAAACAGTTCGGTTCACATCGGCACCTTTTACGTTCTCGACCGTCGTTCGGACCATCAGTATGCACTGATCGCCGAGAAAAGGTGGAACGTGCCGCAGCTCCAAATGAAGCGCTGGGACATCACCAGCTACGAGGAAGGATCGGGATGGAATCGTTCAGACCCCGATCAAGTGGGTAGAATCGCCGGCAAACGATTGTTTGAGACGATCAACCATACCGGAGGCACCGGGATTGTCGTGTACGAGGCTCACTTGTGGTACCTGGACAACGGCAACCTCATCGAAGCGTGGAGCGGCACTCTGCAGGAGACCGCGTACGAGACGGGTGGCAATGCGTACCGCACAGTCGGAAGCTACCAGCTGGTCGATTCGGAAAGCCCGCCCATCCTCTACTACTGGCAGACGCTACTGAAGCTGGATCCGGACAGCGGCCAGCCACTTCCCGCCGCTCCTGTCACGAAGCTCGAAATTCTCACCTGGGAGAACGGTACCTTCCAAGAGAAAAGCTCCCGCTGATTGAAACGCAACCCGAAAGGAACACGCAAAGGAGAGTCCCGCCATGATTCAATACCGCACGGAGTATGTCACCGTCTTTCAAAGCGCTTTGTTCCAAACGACGTCCACCGTCATTTCGCTGGACGAACATATCGTCATCGTGGATCCGAACTGGCTCCCCCACGAAGTCCGGGAAATCCAGAACTACGTCGAAACCATCAGAGGAAACAAAGAGCTCTACCTGCTGTTCACGCACGGGGACTTCGATCATATCATCGGGTACCGGGCCTTTCCCGACGCGAAGACCGTCGGCAGCATCGGGCTTCGAAATCATCCCAAGAAAGAACACAAGCTCCATCTCATACGCGAGTTCGATGCGACCTACTATTTGACCAGGGATTATCCGATCGAATTTCCCGAGCTGGACATTTCCATTGCCGAAGATGCCTGGCAGCTCACGCTCGGAGGTTCGACCTTGCACTTTTACCTGGCTCCCGGTCATTCCGCAGACGGTTTGTTTACCGTCATCGAGCCCCTCGGTGTTTTTGTCGCCGGCGACTACCTCTCTGACTTCGAGCTGCCTTTCCTCTACGACAGCGCCAAGAGCTACAAGCACACTGTGCAAAAAGCCCTGAAGATCGTGGAGCGACACGAGGTTCAGCTGCTTGTTCCCGGTCACGGTCTTGCTACCGGCAGCCAGGTGGAGATGAGGAGGCGCGCGCATCTGGCTTTGGACCATCTGGAGAGACTGACCCAAGCCGTCATGGCGGGCGACGAAGCCGCGATCTCAGAAATGGAAAAGGAGCACGCCTTTTTCTCCCCTTCCACTCAGGAATCCCACAAGGAAAATGTCCGCATTATCCGCAGCGAATACACAGACAGATCAGCGAATTAGAAAACCTGGCTACGATATGATTTTTGACGTTTTCTACATTCCTGTCTGTACAACAAAGCCGCCTGCCCTGGGTAACGGGACAAGCGGCTTTTTGGCTTAAGGCAGCCAGCAGTTATTTTCTTGGTACGTTCGGACGCGGTGACTTCAGCGACTGCAAGCACATGTAGCAGATGACCCCGAACAAGATGGTAATAATCATCGAGTGCAGGAGCGTCGCGTACAGATGCAGCTTGAACAGTACCACAAAGCCTCCGCTGAACACTTGCAGCACCACGAGGACAAAAGCGATGATGCTGGCTCCGAACAGGTCGCGGCGTGTCTCTTTGAAATGCTTCACGGCGTAGATCAAGTTCACGAGCAGCAGGATCAGCAGCAGCATCGCGCCGAGCCTGTGGGTGAACTGGATCCCCACTTGGCCAGACAGCTCAGGTATCAGCTTGCCCTCACACAGCGGCCAGTCGCTGCAGGCCATGCTCGAACCGGTATGGCGAACGTACGCCCCCAGGTAAACTACTCCGTACGTATACAGGGCGACGAACCAGATCCAGTTGCGAAAGCCTCCGGTGACGGGGCCCTGCACCATGCTCTCCATTTTGTCGCGCTGCAGCACGAACCCTGTGAGCAAGAACACCCCGGTAAACGCCAGCAAGGAAAAACCGAAGTGCAAGGCCAGCACAGCCGACGACTGCGGCCAAATCACGGCAGACGCCCCGAGGATCGATTCCAGCGCGATAAAAAACAAGCCGAAGAGGGCCAGGTTGCGCACTTCTTTGTTGCCCCGGTAAAAGCGCCAGCAAAGCACCGAGAAAAGAATGACGACGATGCCGGCAATTCCCGTAATCAAGCGATGCGTGTATTCAATGATCGAAGCCAACGTGTACTCCGGTACCCATTTGCCATTGCAAAGCGGCCAGTCATTTCCGCATCCTAATCCGGAATCCGTTTTCGTTACAAGCGACCCTGCGATCATGACGACAAACATGACCAGAGTCGCGATCACGGCGAGAGGTTTCAGCCATTTTTCCATAGTGAATACACCCTGTTTCCTGTGAGGATGGAGGTCTGCCTTATCAGTGAAGACCTCTTGCGTTGTCCCCTCTTACGATAATGAAACATCCCCTGCTAAGCAAGGGATGTTCCGTGAACATTTGGTGAGTGTTTCGTGTCAATAATGGTACACCATTGTGCTGATGACAACGGCTGCGCAAAAGACGGTCAGGTACAGTATGGAATAGCCGAACAGCTTGCGCGCCCACGCCAGTTCGTCCTTGGCACGGAAGCCTTGGAACAACAGCACCATGTAGACGAGCCCCATGATCCCCATGACAATCAGGTAGACGTAGCCTACGCTGCCATGAATGAAGAGCAGCAGGGACGCCGGGAACAGAACGGAGCCCCACAGCACCATTTGCCGCTTGGTTTCCGCAAACCCTTTGACAACAGGTAGCATCGGCAAATTCCCCGCCCGGTATTCTTCCGTTTTCAGCATGGCCAGCGCCAGGAAGTGAGGCGGCTGCCACAGGAACAAAATAAGGAACAGCAGCCAAGCCGCCGGATCCATGTTGTTGGTCACTGCCACCCATCCGATGACGGGGGGAGCCGCGCCTGAAATGCCCCCGATGACGGTATTCAAAGTCGTCACGCGCTTCAACGGCGTATAGATCAGTACGTAGAAAATATGACCGATCAAGCCCCATACCGCAGCCAGCGGGTTGGCAAACACCGCGAGTACGGCCAATCCGATCAGGAGCAGCCCGATTCCGAGAAGGATCGCATTGCGCGGCGAAATTCGCCCGGCCGCAAGCGCACGGTTTTGGGTCCGCTTCATTTTTTTGTCCAAATCACGGTCGTAAAAGTTGTTCAATGTCGCACCTGACATGATCACCAAAGCAGTTCCGAGCATCGTAAAGATCGCGAGTTTCCAATCCGGAAAACCGTAGGATGCCATCCATAAAGCAGCGAATGTGGTCATCAGGTTGGACATGGTAATGCCAGGCTTCGTCAGTTGTACGTAGTCGCGCCAGGTTGCCTGTTCTACCGGTTGTGCCTGCAAGGCAGTATCGGCTTCGAGCGATTCCTGCATGCTTACTTGCTGGTCCACATCTTGTTCCTCCTGTCTGAATCTATCTGAACATCCGAATTTGCAGTAGACAAACTAACTTTCATTGTAGCCAATAGTCGCGAGGCAAGTCAACTCGCCCCAGCGCTTCCCTATCGGCCGAAGATGACGTCGAGGACGCCAGCCGTCTCTCCGCCGGGGTAAATCAGGTAGAGCAAAACGTATACCGTCGCCCCGGTAATTGCCGAAATAAACCAGATGATCGACGTCCACGGACCGATCTTTCTGTGCTTGGCGTAGTCTTTCTTGTAGCCGTATCGGAGGGTGATGAGACCCATAATTCCGCCGATCGTTGCGAGTGTGATATGGAAGATCAGGAAAGTCTGATAGATCGGTTTCAGACTGTCCGGCCCGCCGAAATGCGTGTTCCCCACGAATGCCGTCCGGGAGACGTAGACCAGGAAAAAGATCGTCGCGCAAACGGCCGCCCATTTCATGAGTTTCATATGTTTTTCTATTTGTCGCTTCGCAATCGCGTACCATCCAAAGGCGACCAGGATGCCGCTGATGACGATAAACGACGTGCTGATCGTAGGCAACAAGATGTGCATATCCTACACCTCATTCACAAATTCTGTCTCTTTTTTACACGCCGCCTTCTTTTGCCGCAGACGTGTTCATCAAAATCGCTCCCTGCGGCTGCTCCATCGGCAAGTCGTCCTGCTTCTCCTGTTTATACCAGTTGTAGAAGACATAGGCAAGAACGGATCCGTAGACGAGCTCTTGGATGAGCTTCATGATGATCCCGCCCAGTCGCTGGTCGCTGAAGGTATTCAGGCTCGGGAACAGCTGCGGCACGTTCATGTACGTCGCGTACAGCGGGTTTTCGGCGAAGATGATCAGCGCACAAGCCGGAGTGATCAAGACGCCGTTCGCAAATATGTACGCGAGCTTTTTCAGACCCGCCAGCTGCTGTTTGCTTTCCGACAGCGGGCTTACGATCGGCCACCACATGGAGAAGGCGGCGAAAAGCAGCACGACGTGATAGACTGTCATCCACTCGTGATGAAGCGCAGCTGCGTCAAAAATAAACGGAACATGGTAGAAGGAAAACAGTGTATTAAACAGCAGGGCAGCCATCAACGGATGGGTCGCAACCCTGAGCAGGGCCTTCAGCCATCTGGGTTGAAACATCTTTTCCAAGAGCCACTCCGGCAATGCCAACAACACGAGTGGCGGCAAGGTAAAGTACAAGATCGACTGTTGCAGCATGTGCAGACTAAACAGGTAATGATGGCCGTAATAGCTGATAGGGCTCCCTTGTGCCGCGTAAAACAAAATCAACGCGAAAACAAACAAGCTCTTTTGTTTGACGGTTGCCGGCGCCGCCTGGGCAAACCTGTGGCGCAGCGGTCCTGTCAGCGAAAAGTAGGCGACCGCGATGAGCAAAACGAGTAGCATCACATCCGGGCTCCACAAATCGGAAAAGGATGCGCCTCCCGCGCCTGATGACAAGCCGTGCAGGTGTTGCTGACTATCCATGAATATCCTCCCTTCATACTAGAAAGGGTGCCCTCTTTATACATTCTTCATTATACCGTTGTTCCTCTGATCTTTCCCGGTTAAAAATGAACAAAGTGTTGACAAATGGCACGGAAAAACAAAGCAGCCGCTTCTTTGTCAATGCGTCTTTTTCCGCTCAAACAAATACAGCTTCCCATTGGCAGGAGTCCGATACGACGGACCCACAAATCCCCGTCTGCGCAGTTCCTTTCTCATGTACATCATGAGCGCGGCGTGGCTGACGATGAGAGTGTCGTGCCCCTCTTCTATCACTCTGTCGAGAATCGCCCCGATCCGCTTTTCTCCTTCTGCTATTTTCTCACGGGTGTCCCTGGACAGATAGGCGGACAGCCTGACGATGATTGCCCAGCACAGAAACGGTAGACGCATTTGCAGCTTGAAGTGCGGAAGGGGAATTTCACGCAGTTCATCCGTATATGCAATCGGCCCTTCATAGATGGCTTTGGCAGTACGAGAGGCGCGAGGCAGGTCGCTGGCATAGCATTTCCCCCACTGAATTCCCTGCAAATCGGTAGCCTCTTCTTCGATATCCGCCTCATCGTATTCCCGAAACCATTGAGCGAGTTCCCCATACGTCAGCCACCTTTTTTCAGGAAACCCTTTCTTAACTTTGTAATGACGCACCAAACCGATCTTCATTCTCGTCCACCCTTTCGTCTTTTATGACTTTTATCGTTCATATAGTCATATATATTTAAAAAGAAAAAGCTGCATGGCAAGCAGCCGACATTTACTTCCCACCCATTGCTGGGTAAGATGGATGTAATTGTACCTTTTTTATGACTAAAAGTAAATGTTTAGTCACAGGACCACACAGGAGTTGATTCCATGCCCAAATTCTCGGAAACCGAAAAGGATCAAATTCGCAAAAGTCTGCTGAACAAAGGAAGAGAATTGTTCATCCAATACGGACTGGCCAAAACGAGCATAGACGACATCGTACATGCCTGCGGGATCGCGAAAGGGTCGTTCTACCGGTTCTTCTCCTCCAAAGAAGAGCTTTTTTACGTCATTTTAAAGCAGGAAGAAGAAGTCCGGGCAAATGTGCTGATGCAGCTCTTCCGCGAGGACCTACCCCCCAAGCAGCTGATCCGCGCTTTTTTTCACAAATCTCTGGAGCTCGTCGAGGAAAACCCCTTTTTCCGTTTCCTCTTTCAGGACGGGGAGTATGAAAGAGTCATTCGCAAGCTTCCCAAGGCGCTTCACGAAGAATGGCAGAGCCAGGATGTCGAGCATGGCGTGGAGGCTGTCAACCGCTTGATCAAACGGGGTGTCTTGCCCAATGGCGACCCGCAGCTCATCGTCGGTATCATGAAAGCGGTCATGCTGCTGCGTTTGCATAAAGACAAGTTCGGTGAAACTCTGTTTCCGCTCGTCATGGAAAAAATAATCGATTACGTCTCCGAAGGACTGACAAAGGAACACGAATAAAAAGAGGCCATCCCTTTCGTAGCAGTTCTACGGTTGGGATAGCCTCTTTTTTAGGGTTACAGTCCGAACGATACGAATTTTGTCTCCAGATACTCATCCATTCCGTAGCGGCCGCCTTCGCGCCCGATTCCGCTCTCTTTGAATCCGCCGAACGGAGCCTGTGTCTGGGTAGGCGAACCGTCGTTGATGCCGACGATGCCGTACTCCAGCTGCTCGGCCATGCGGAAGCAGCGCTGGTTGTCGCGGGTGTAGACATAGGCGGCGAGTCCGTAGCGGGTGTTGTTGGCCTGCTGCACTACCGCAGCCTCATCGGTAAAGCGGACGATCGGCACTACTGGGCCAAACGTCTCCTCATACGCGATCTTCATCTCGTCCGTCACATTCGTGATCACGGTCGGCTCGCAGTAGAAGCCTTTCGCGTAGTCGCCTTCCGTCAAGCGGGCTCCGCCGTGTACGACCTGGCCGCCCTTCGCCTTCGCGTCCTCGATGTGCTCCAGCACTTTGTTTAATGCTCGTTCGTTTACCAGCGGGCCGATCTCGGTCTCCTTCAGGCGGCCGTCTCCCACTTTTGCCTTTTTCAGTCTCTCTACCAGCTTCTCTGTAAAGGCATCGACGACATCCTCATGCACGTACAGACGGTTGGTGCAGATGCACATTTGTCCGGAGTTTCGGAATTTGCTCTCAAACAGCCCCTTTACCGCCGCATCCAGGTCGGCATCGGGGAAGACGATGAACGGCGCATGTCCGCCGAGCTCCATGCTGACGCGCTTGACCTGTTTTGCTGCCCCTTCCATGAGCAGCTTGCCGACGCGGGTCGAACCGGTAAAACCGATCTTGCTCAGCTTTGGATTGTCGATGAACTCCTGCCCGATCGCTTCCGGTTTGCCGATCACGAGGTTGACGACGCCTTTCGGGAAGCCGGCCTGTTCGATCAGCTCAAACAGACGGATGGCGGAGAGCGGCGTGCCCTCTGCCGGCTTCAGCACCACTGTGCAGCCTGCAGCCAGCGCCGGAGCGATTTTGCGGGCGACCATGTTGACCGGGAAGTTCCACGGCGTGATCGCTCCGACGACACCGACGGGCTGGCGAAGCACCATGATCCGCTTGTTTGCCACGGAAGACGGGATAGTTTCGCCGTAGACACGCTTGGCTTCCTCCGCGTACCAGACAAAATTGTCGGCGGCGCCAAGCACCTCGCCCTTGGCTTCGCCGATCGGCTTGCCCATTTCGGCGGAGATGATGCCCGCCAGCTCATCCCGGCTGTTTTTCACGAGTTCGGACAACGTGTACAAGTATTTGGAACGCTCGCGAGCGGTCAGGCGGGACCAGCCGGCAAAAGCCTCGTGCGCGGCGTCGATCGCTTTTTTGGCGTCGCGCTCGTCACCGAACGATACAGTCCCGACAGTCTCTCCAGTCGCCGGGCTGACGATCTGCAGCGTTTCCCCGCTCTCGGCGGATACCCATTCCCCATTGATATACATGTGCTTGTACTCTCCCATGACACTCGCTCCTCTCATTCTCTCACTAGATAGGTTTTAGAGCCTCAAACGGATTTTTGCAGTGCCGGCAATACAAAATGCTGCGACAGGCTGCCGGGCCAAACAGGTTTTCCATCTGGGTATACGGAGAATCGCAGTAAGGACAAGCGACCTCCCACGGATCCCCCGGCTTGATCCCGAGCGGCGGCGGCGCAATGCCAAAGCTGCGCAGCTTGCCCCGGGCATCGATCTGGATGCGGTCGGAGGTCCATGGGGGATCGTAGACGAAGAGGACCTCTACGTCGTCGATCCCCTCCTTTTCCGTCAGCTTTTCCCCTATGTTTTTCTTCATGATTTCCAGCGCCGGACAGCCTACGAACGTAGGCAGCACTTCCACCCTTGCGATGCCCGCCTTGACGGTGACCTTGTGGATCATGCCCATTTCGACCATGCTGATCACAGGAATTTCCGGATCCTTGACCTCTTGTAGCAGCTCCCAGCATGCCGCTTCCAGCGAGTCTTGCCGCTCTGTCATCTCTTGCGCCATGCAGATCATCCCTTCGTTACCAGCTTGCCGCCGGATCGATCCGGTACACTTCGGACAAGGTCGCCAGCGCCTGGGCCAGCTCAGCGGTATGCTCGCCTGCGCGGCCGCGCTCCGGTGCCTTGCCCGGCTCGCCCGGCCAGCTCAAGCCAGCAGTTTGGAAAACCTCTTTCACAAGATCCAGCCACTTTTGGCGGAGCAGCTCTTCCCCTGCGATCAGTCCGCTGCGCACAATAGCATCTGCATTTGGTCCGAGATCGCTGAGCTCGCCTGCATCCTGCCATACTTTCCCGATCGCCGCTTCCAGTCTGCGGCGGGCTTCCGGCGTGCTGTTTGCGAGCTGCTTCAGCCACACCTGCCAGTGCATCAGGTGGTAGCGGTGCTCCGTCATCATCTTGCGGCTGACCTGCGCGAGCGGCGCGAAAGAAGACTGCTGCAGCGCCTCCAGCCTCACCTGCTTGTGCAGGCCGTACACGTAGCTGCGCACGATTGCGTAGGCCCAATCGTAATGCGGATCCTCGCTGTACTCTCCGGAGCCGTTTTTGCGCTCGACCAGAATCGCGTTGCGCATGGCGGACGGCTCCCGCAGCTGTGCGATATCGTCCGCTCTTCCGAGTCCGAGTGCCTCCAGCATTTCGTAGTACATCACCGCGTGTCCCATCATGTCCTGCGCCATCGAGGAGAACGCCACGTCCTCTTCGATATGCGGCGCAAGCCCGAGCCACTCCGACCCCCGGTACGCCAAAATGAAATCGTCATCGGCGAGCTGGAAGAGGAGATCAGCCAAGGCGGCTGCGTATTCCCGGTTTTGCTTCGCTTGTTCGACGGTATCTACTGGCAAATGATCGCCCATGATCGAATCCCTCCTTCTCAGTTGCCGCTCCCGGTGTTTTGCTGCGCTTCATACTGCTCCTTGTGGCGACGCCATCTCGCCTGCAGGTCGCCGTATCCTTTCGTCTCGCGGTAGCTCTTGTTGTCGAGCCGCTCCAGGAAGGGCCGTTCCTCTGGAGGCAGTCCGTGGATGTCGTCGCGTTTGACTACCCACAGGTTGAAGCAGGGCTCGCGGCGCAAAAAGTTTTCACGCGCCATCGACAAGGCCACTTCGGCATTCGGAGCCAGCAGGCTGAACTGGTGCACAAAGGAAGCGCTTACGTTTTTCTGGCTGAATACTTCGTAGATGAAAAAGTTTTCACTAGTAGATTGGTTGCTCATGACATTCACCTACCCTACTTGGCGGCCGTACGACATGATCGCGTCGCGCACCCATTTGGTTTCTTCATAGGACATTTCCCGCAGATGCAAGCGCTGGGCGGACCTGGGCCCTTTGCCTTTGACGATCAGCTTGAACTCTTCCCAGTCCGGCTGCTGGTACACCCATTTGTCTTCCGCTTCATCGAAATAGATCGTATCGTCCGGCACCGTAAACCCGAGGTGGAAAATCCGCGGGAGATATTTTTTCAAAAAGACCTGCCGCAGCTCTTCGTTCGTTTGCGAGCGGATCTTGTAGCGCATGTTTGCCGCTTGGTTGCTCGTGATGTTGCCATTCTCCGGCGGGCCGAAAAACATCAGCAGCGATGGCCACCAGCGGGTGATTGCCTCTTGCAGCATCTGCCGCTGCTCCTTCGTGCCTTCCGCCAGCTCGAGCACGATGCTCTCCCCATGCTGCGCATGGAATTTTTCTTCCGCGCAGATGCGATGCAAAGCCCGTGCATAGGGAGCGTACGATGTATCGAGAGACATCGACTGGGTAATGATGGCGGCGCCGTCGACCAGCCAGCCAATAACGCCCGCATCCGCCCACGTCGGCGCTTCCATGTGAAACACGTTGTGGAATTTCAGGCGGCCGGCGAACAGATCCTGCATCAAGTCCTCGCGCGTCTTGCCCAGAGGAGCGATCAGATCCTCGGCGACCCGAAGCAGCAGCTGCCCGTGTCCCATCTCGTCCTGCACCTTCGCCATGATCGCCAGCTTGCGGCGGAGCGTCGGCGCTTTCGGCACCCATTCTTTTTCGGGCAAAGCGCCCATGATCTCGCTGATGCCGTGCATGGAAATCAGCTTGATCAACTGATTGCGGTAGTCATCCGGCATCCAGTCGTCCGCTTCGATCTTTTCCCCGCGGTCGATTCGCTCTAAAAACGCTTCCATTTTTTCATTTTCCGTCAAGTCTGAACGTTCGATCTGTGAATTCACGGAAAGCGACCTCCTTTTTGGACATTCTCTATCTCGAATAAATTATAATACGTTTTTGTAACGTAATAATATCATAACGTCATACTTCATCGCAATAGGCGCAAACGCATACACCCCGGCCGATTTATTCCAACCGTCCGAAAGCCTTCGCTTTCCACAGCTGGCTCCGGACGTCGGCCCGCTGCCGCCTGGACATGGGCACCACGGAGACGAGCCTCTTCCTTCCTAGCAGAAAGCAACAAAAAAACAGCCGTCCTTCCCGCAGATGATGTGCCTGCGAAAAGAGCAGCTGTTTGACGCTGTCCGTATTATTAGTTGTGGAGCCGGGCTTGCTGACGCTTCGGAACGCTCGTGCGCTCTCTGTAAGCGGGCATTGTCTGCTTACACGGGCGCCGCCTCGTACACGGTCTCGAAAAATCGCACCGCCCCCGGATTCAACAGCCGATAGTAGTCCTGGAAAAGCTGATCCGCCTCTTTGCCCAGCCATAGCTCGGGCAGCAATTCCTCCGGCAGATCCGGATCGATGAACAAAAACTTCCGGTACTGGTGCACCAGCTTGGTCTTGTTCACAAAGCAAAGACTGTCGGGCACTTCTTTTCCTTGCCGAATGCTCTCGGCCAGCTCCTCGTACTCGGCCCGGTACACATCGATAAATTCCTTGTACTTGGCGTTGATCTCCTCGATGTTCCAGCACTTCTGCACCAGCTGCTTCGGATTGCTCCAGCCTGTATGCTCGGCCGAAAAAATCTCCACGTACTCCGTGATTTCCTGTACCTCGGTCAGCTCCCTGATCCGCTCGTTCAAGTTGTTGGGGCTGATCCAGGTACTCGTCGTCAGCATGCCGAAGCCCATCCAGCCGAGCTCCTTGCGCAGTTGGTCCCGCAAGGCCCTGCGTTCCTCGGGAATATTGTAGCTGACCATGCACCACTTTCCATCCCAACGGCCCGTTTCCACCTTATAGATTCTCTCGGCAGCTTCCTCCATCCGCTTCCTGCCGCGCTCGGACAGCGAATAAAAGCTGCGGTTGCCTACCTTCCGCGACTCCAGCCAGCCCTGGCGCAGCATCCGGGAGATGGCGGCCCGCACAGCTGGCTCCGACAAGCCGAACTCGCCCATGAGCTTGGTCAGGCTGCCAATCCAGATCTCGCTCCCGTAATGGCGGACGTATTCGCCGTAAATTGTAAACAGCATGGATTGTGGCTTCACGTATTTCTACCCCCAGATCGATTCATACCTGTTCGCTGTGAAATTGTACCATATTCTTTGCGTGCCCGTGAATCGTCCGAGATTGAGAATGTATGACGTCGCAGTGACGTCATAACGATACAGCGTCATGAAATGCGTCGTCCGCTTCCAGCGGTTTCTATTCGCCCACTCGTCCGTCTTCACTTTGACGGTCGATTTCGGCCTGCAATTGCCGGAAGCGGCGCTTCATCTCATCCTTGTTGAAAATGGCCTGCGTAAACAGGCCCACCCCTACCCGATTGCGGGCGGTGTCAGCCATGACCTTGCAGACCACGCGCTTTTCCGTCACTTCCACACAGACAGCCCGAAAGGTGACCTCCTGGCCGATGACTGCCGGACCGACGTGCTTGATATCGATGGCGAAGCCGGAGCCTTCCTCGTGCTCCTCCAGATGAGGCGCGAGGACGTAGCGGCCCGCCTTTTCCATGTAGTAGACCATGCTTACGGTAGACATCACCGGATGGATGACTTCGCCGTCAAAAACGGGTACCATCTCTTCCGTGACGGTTACCGTAAAGGTCGCTTCCACCCCTGGCACGAGTCCCTCTTTCACAGCAAGCCCCTCCTTTTGGTCCGTCACTCTACGCGCTCGATGATCGTAGCGATGCCTTGACCGACTCCGATGCACATAGAAGCCAGACCAAAACGCGACCCGCGGCGCTCCATTTCATACAGCAGGGTGGTGAGAATGCGCGCTCCGCTGCAGCCGAGGGGATGACCCAGCGCGATGGCACCGCCATTCACGTTTACCAGCTCCGGATTCACGCCCAGCTCGCGGACGCAGGCGACGGCCTGAGCAGCGAACGCTTCATTGAACTCGAACAAATCGATGTCTTCCACTGACAGCCCTGCCTGCTTCAACGCTTTGCGAGTCGCGGGAACCGGGCCAATCCCCATTACAGACGGATCAACGCCCGCCACCGCGGAAGCGACGATCCGGGCGCGCGGTTTGAGTCCCGCAGCCAGAGCCCTTTCCTGTTCCATGATCAAGAGAGCGCTGGCCCCGTCATTGAGTCCGCTGGAATTGCCTGCCGTGACCGTTCCATCCGCCAGGAAAGCCGGCTTCAGCTTTTGCAGCTGCTCCATGGTCGTCTCCGGCCGTGCGTGCTCGTCGCGCGCAAACAGCGTGACCTCACCCTTTCTTCCTTGCAGCTCCACCGGCACGGTCTCCGCTTCCCAGTAGCCCTTCTCCAGCGCGCGGGCGTAGTTTTGCTGGCTGCGCAGGGCGAATTCGTCCTGGGCTTCGCGGCTGATGCCATACTTCTGCGCCACCTTTTCCGCCGTCTCTCCCAGGCTGATCGGCGGGTACATTTCCTTCATCCTGTCATTGACCAGCCGCCAGCCCAATGTCGTATCCACGAGCTGCTGATTGCCGCGCTGGAAGGCAGTGCCAGGCTTCATCATCACCAGGGGCGAGCGAGTCATGCTCTCGGTGCCGCCGGCGATGTAGACCTGCCCCGCTCCCGCTTTGATCGCATTGGCGCTCTGATTGACAGCCTCCAGACCGGATCCGCACAGGCGGTTGACCGTCACGCCTGGGACTTCCACCGGCAATCCGGCCAACAGCAGGGACATCCGCGCCACATTGCGGTTGTCTTCCCCCGCCTGGTTGGCGCAGCCAAAGATCACGTCGTCGATGCTCGCCGGATCAATGGGATTCCTCTCTATCAACTTGCGAATGACCAAAGCTCCCAGATCGTCCGGCCGCACGTCTTTGAGCGCGCCCCCGATCCGGCCGATCGGTGTCCGCAAGGCATCTATGATTACAGGGGTGTTCATCGTTTGCTCCTCCATCCCGTCCAACGTATTCTTTTCCCTCTGCCTACAACGCTTCCACCAATGTAGCCAGCCCCTGGCCGCCGCCGATGCACAAGGACACGACTCCATACCGGGCCTTCCGCCGGCGCAGCTCGTACAAAATCGTCCCGGCCAGCCTGGCGCCGCTGCATCCGAGCGGATGACCCAGAGCGATCGCCCCGCCGTTTACATTGGTACGATCCGCAGGCAAGCCCAGCTCGCGCATGCAGGCGAGCGATTGAGACGCAAAGGCTTCGTTCAGCTCGAACAGGTCGATCTGATCGACGGTCATCCCCACCTCCGCCAGCAGCTTGCGAATGGCAGCGACTGGCCCGATCCCCATGATGCGCGGGTCTACGCCCGCCGCTGCGAAGTGGACGATCCGGCCAAGCGGAGCGAGTCCGGACTCACGCAGCTTTTCCTTGCTCATCAGCAGCAAGGCGGCTGCCCCATCGTTGATTCCGGAAGAATTGCCGGCTGTGACCGTGCCGTTTTTGCGAAACGCCGGTCGCAGCTTGGCGAGCGACTCCAGGCTGGTGTCGCGGCGCGGGAATTCGTCCTTGTCAAAAACTGTTTCCTCGCCTTTTTTCCCCCGCAAGGTCACAGGGACGATCTCCTCGCGAAACAGCCCCGCGTCGATTGCGGCTACCGCACGGCGCTGGCTCTCCATCGCGAACAAGTCCTGGTCCTCGCGGCTGATCCCGAACCGCTCCGCCACGTTTTCCGCCGTATCGCCCATCGTCAGCTCCCCGTAGAGGGATACCGGCGCCGAGCGCGGCCCGCCGAACGATTCCATCAGGGTCTGATTTCCTCTTTGGTAGGGCTGTTCGAACTTCTCCATGATGTATGGAGCCCGCGTGAGATTTTCGACTCCGCCTGCCAGCATCACGCTGCTGTGTCCGGCCTGGATCGATTGCGCCGCCAGGTTGACCGCCTCCAGCCCGGAAGCGCACACCCGGTTAACGGTCAGTCCCGGCACGCTTTCCGGCAAACCAGCCTTGAGCAGCCCTACCCGGGCGATGTTGATGAACGGCCCCGCCGAAATGACATTGCCCATAATCACGCCATCCACGGCTTCCCCCGTCTGTCCGGCTTGATGGAGCGCGCCGTTCAATACGATCGCGGTCAAGTCGTCGATCGGCGTATCCTTGAGACTGCCGCCCAGCTTGCCGATCGGCGTGCGGACCGCAGCCGCTACGTAGACTTCCTCCCGTGTCGCCATCCTCCTGTATCACTCCTTTCCTTGGTACATGTAAAATCCCTGGCCGCTGCGCACCCCGAACCGCTTGGCCAGCACCAGCTTTCGCAAGAGCGGCGCTGTGCGGTAGCGCTCTTCCGCCAGGTCGCGCTGCAAGCCGCGGGAAATGGCGTAAATCTCGTCCAGGCCGATCCGGTCCGCCCATTCCAGAGGACCGTACGGATAGTTCGTGCCTTTTTTCATGGCGGTATCGATGTCCTCCGGAGTAGCCGCCCTTTCCATCAGCGCGAACGCCGCCTCGTTGATGATCAAGGAAAGAATGCGCGGAAACACGAGTCCGACTTCATCCTCGACCACTTCCGTTTCTTTGCCAAGGGACTGAAACAACGCTACGGTCGCCTCCAGAGCTGCTTGTTCTGTCTGCAGCGCAGGAGCCACCTCAAACAGCTCTCGCTCTGTGAGCGGCACCAGCGTGCCGAAGCCGCATACACGCTCCGGATACCGTGTCCAGGAAGCCGCCTCCGTCGCCGTGACCGCCAAAGACGTAGCCACAATCGGCACGGAAGATGGCAAAATGCGGTCCAGATCGCCGAGCTGCTTCCTTTTCTCCTCCAAATCGAGATTGTTCACTTCCAGTGCGAGATAGACCGCCTCCGGCTCTGCCTCGCCTTCCTCGAGCGAGACGACTCGATAGCCGCTTGCGGCAAGGAGGGTATGCAGCTCCGCATGCAGCGGGCTGTCCCCGGTGAGCAATACCGTCTTATTTGCTGTAGTCATAGAAGCCATCCCCCGTCTTTCTGCCCAAGCTGCCTGCCTGTACCATCCGCTGCTGGATCCGGCTGGGCTTGAATCGTCCTTCGTGGAAGAAATCGGTGTAGACCGATTGCGTCGTGGCGAAGTTGATGTCGATTCCGATCATGTCCTGCAGCTCAAACGGCCCCATTTTGAAACCGCCGGCTTTCTTCATGATCCGATCGATTTGCTCGACACCCGCAACGTTGTCACCGAGTATACGCAATGCTTCATTATAGTAAGGTCGGGCGATGCGATTGACGATGAAACCAGGGGTATCGGTCACGAGCACCGGCACCTTCCCCAGCTCCTCCGCAAAGCGATACGCCGCCTGCACATTTTCTTCGCTGGACTTCTTCCCGCGGATCACTTCCACCAGGGGCATGACTGGCGCAGGGTTGAAAAAATGAAACCCGAGAATGCGCTCGGGGTGCGGCAGCCCTCCGGCTATTTCCGTGATGGAAATGGAGGAGGTATTGGTTAAAAGCAACGCTTCGCTTTTGCAGATTCGGGAAAGCTCGCCGAATATGGTCTTTTTCAGATCCAGCCGCTCCGGCACTGCTTCGATGACGATGTCGCAAGCCTCCAGCTGCTGCATGTCGGAGACGAACTGTACACGCTCCAGCGTCTGCTCTTTTTGCTCGCCGCTGATCTTGCCTTTTTCCACGTCCTTGGACAGCACGCTCCGCAAGTACCCGAGCGCTTTATCCAATACGGCCTGATTCGCATCCAGCAGTTCGACACGGTATCCACGGCGGGCACAGACGAGAGCGATCCCCGCTCCCATCGTCCCGGCCCCGATGACACCTACCGTTTTTGTTTCTCCCACTTTTCTCCCCCCTGTGCCCTATCGTCCCGTAAAACGGGGAGCGCGCTTTTCCATGAAGGCGGCTACCCCTTCCCGGTGATCCTCCGTGCTGCCAGCCGCCTCCTGTGCGAAAGCTTCGTAGGCGAGCGTCTCTTCCAGGTTCATCTCGAGCCCTTTGTACATCGTCCGCTTGATCAAGCCGATAGCGCGAGTGGGCAGGGCTGCGAGCTTGCGCGCATACGCCAGCGCGTCCTCCTGAAAGCTCTCCGCCGGATACACCTGATTTACCAGTCCGATCCGCAGCGCTTCAGCGGCCGATACCTTTTCACCCGTCATGGCCAGCTCCAGCGCTTTGCCCATTCCGATGATGCGCGGCAAGAAGTAGCAGCCCCCGGAGTCAGGCACCAGCCCGATGTTGACAAACGAACTCACAAACGACGCCCTTTCGGAAGCGAGGCGGATGTCGCAAGCGAGCGCCACGCTCATCCCCGCTCCCGCCGCTACGCCGTTTACCGCCGCGATGATCGGCTTTTCCGTTTTTTGAAACTGGAGAATCATCGGGTTGTACCGCTCCCGCAAAAAGGCGCCGTAATCCACGTCCCCGCCTGCCACATCGCCAAGGTCCTGGCCCGCGTTGAACGCGCGGCCCGCCCCCGTCAGCAAGAGACAGCGCACCTTTGGATCCTTTTGCGCCTGCTTCAAGGCATCCGTGATTTCCTTGTTCATTTTCTCCGTAAAGGCGTTGAACTTGTCCGGACGGTTCAATGTCACGACTGCTACACCTTCCGACACTTCATAGCAAATGGTCTCGTACATGGCCGCCTCCTAGTTTCCCGTGAACCGGGGTTTGCGCTTTTCCAAAAAGGCTTGCATGCCTTCCCTGCGATCTTCGCTTGCGAGCAGCAAGTAAAAGCCGTTTCGTTCGTAGTCCATGCCATCCTGCAGGGGCAGGTCCTCCGCTTTGAGCGCCGCCTTTTTGATGACTTGTACAGCGAGCGGCGGCTGCGCGGCGATTTGCTTCGCCAGCTTAAGCGCCTCGCGGAAGTACGCCTCGACCGGCACGACACGGTTGACCAGTCCGCAGCGCAAGGCTTCCTGCGCGGAAATCGGCTCGCCTGTGAGCAGCATTTCCATCGCCTTCCGCAGTCCCACTGCCCGCACGAGACGCTGGGTACCGCCAGCGCCCGGCATCACGCCCAGCTTGATTTCCGGCTGTCCGATCACCGCCGTCTCCGAGGCAATCACGATGTCGCAGTTCATCATGAGCTCGCAGCCGCCTCCGAGAGCGAATCCGCTGACCGCGCCGACGATCGGCTTGGAAATGCGGGAGATGCGATCCCAGACGGCAAACTGGTCGCGCTTCATGATTTCGATCGCCGACGCTTCCGCCATTTCGTTGATGTCGGCTCCCGCCGCAAACGCCTTGTCGCCTCCCGTGAGCAAAATAGCCCCGATGTCTGGATCGTTGTCCAGCCGCTCCAGCTCATGGACGAGCTCGCTGACCAGCTGCAAATTCAACGCATTGAGAATTTTCGGTCGATTGAGAGTGACAATGCCGACCCTGTCCTCGCGAGCCACGGAAATGCACTCATACGTCACTGCTTCCACCTGCTTTCTTTGGGCTCGTGCCCGTTTAGATCGCCGCTTGCGTCTTGTTGCGGTTGTCCACGACCCGGATCGCCTTGCTCTCGCTCCGGACGAGGGAATTCGGCGACAGTATGCGCACTACGACAGAAACGCCAAGGGAGCATTTGATCATGTGGCCGATTTGCTTGACGAGAGACCCCAGAGCTGGGTTATCGGCGGAACCAATCTCACTCATGTATTCCGGCGCCAGCTCACAGTGGACTTCAAAGCGGTCCAAGGCTCCGTCGCGTTCGATGACCACCTGATAGTGCGGCGCCAGCTCTTTGAAGGTAAGGAGAACCGCTTCGATTTCCGTAGGGAACACATTGACCCCGCGGATGATCAGCATGTCGTCTACGCGGCCTTTGATGCGGGACATGCGCATCGTCGTGCGGCCGCATTTGCATGGCTCCGGATGGAGGGAGGCGATGTCCCCGGTTCGGTATCGAATGACCGGGAAGGCTTCCTTCGTCAGGGAGGTAAAGACCAGCTCGCCTTCTTGTCCATACGGCAGCACCTCGCCTGTCTGCGGATCGATAATCTCCGCGATGAAATGGTCTTCTGCGATATGCAGGCCATCCTGGGCCTCGTGGCACTCGATGGATACCCCTGGCCCCATGACCTCGCTCAGCCCGTAAATGTCGACGGCCTTGATGTCGAGTGCCTCCTCCAGCTGGGCGCGCATCTCTTCCGACCATGGCTCTGCCCCGAAAATGCCGTATTTGAGACTGGTTTCGCGGGGATTGATCCCTTGCTTTTTCATTTCCTCGACGATGTTGAGAACATAAGAAGGAGTGCCGGACAGTCCGCGTGGCTGGAAGTCTTCGATCAGCGTGATTTGACGAGGTGTATTGCCGCCTGATACGGGAACCGCGACTGCGCCCATCCGCTCGATGCCGTTGTGCAGCCCCAAACCGCCGGTAAACAGACCGTAGCCGTAGGCGTTGTGGAAGATGTCGCCCGGCTCCCCGCCTGCGCAGCAAATGGCCCGCGCCACGATTTCCGCCCAGTTGTCCAGATCGTTTTTCGTGTAGCCCACTACGGTCGGCTTTCCTTTGGTGCCAGACGAACCGTGGATGCGCGCGACTTCTTTCATGTCGACGGCGAACAGCTTGAACGGATAGTTTTCACGCAGGTCCGTCTTCTTCATGAACGGAAGCTTTTGCAGGTCCTCGATCGATTGAATGTCTTCCGGCTTCACGCCAGCTTCATCAAACGCCTTTTTATGAAAGGGGACCCGCTCATACACACGCTTCACGGTTTCTTGCAGACGCTTCAGCTGCAATTCTGTCATTTTATCCCTTGACAGCGTTTCCATTTCCACGTTAAAGATCATTCTGCTCCCTCATTCCTATTCGTTCTCGTTGTTCGTTTATGCCCAGCTGTCACTCGCCTGTAAATACCGGCTTTCTCTTCTCGCGAAAAGCTTCCAGTGCCTCCAGCCTGTCTTTGGTCGGGATGATGACCTCGTAGCACATCGTCTCCAGATCCAGTCCGGTTTGCAAATCGACGCTACATCCTCGATCAATGGCCGCCTTCGCCTGGTAAACTGCCAGAGGCGCATTGGCGAGGATCTCCTTCGCCAGCCCTGCCGCCAGCTCGTTCAACTGCCCGACATCCCCGGCCACACCGTTCACAATTCCGAGCTCGTACGCTTCAGCGGCCGAAATGCGGCGTGCAGTCAAGATCAGCTCCTTGGCCTTGGAAGGGCCGATCAACCGCGACAATCGCTGCGTGCCGCCCGCACCGGGAATGATCCCCAGGCTCACTTCGGTCAAGCCCATTTTTGCCTCCGCCGCCGCGTAGCGAAAATCGCAAGCCAGCGCCAGCTCGAAGCCTCCTCCGAACGCAAAGCCGTTGATGAGTGCAATCGACGGCTGCGGGAGCCGCTCCAGGGCGGTGAATACGTCCCGGATTTTGCGTACGTTTCGGCGCACCTGCTGCTCCGTCAACGTCCGGCGCTCCTTCAAGTCGGCGCCGGCGCAAAAAGCCCGTCCTTCTGCTTTGACCATCACTACGCGGATGTCCTTGGAGCTGGCCCGAATCTCCTCGATGATCTCGTCCAAACGGTCCAGTGTATCATAGTTCAACGCGTTCAGCTCGTCGGGACGGTTCAGGGTGATCACCCCTGCGTGTCCGGCCCTCTCAAAGCGCACCGTATCCTGCTTCATGCTTGCCCTCCTTCTCCCATTCGGAAATTACCCCTGCTTGGTTCGGGCATACGTCCCTGTGGCTACTGCCACGAGCTTGCCGTCGCAGGTGACGCGCGCCTCCATGATGATCAGCGTCTTGCCTCTTTTGAGCACATAGGACTGCGCTTCGAGGAGCTCTCCTCTTGCAGGGTACAAATACTGGATCTTGCTCTCCACCGTGACGCATTGCTGTACGCCGTCCACATGCGGCGCAGCGCCGTGCCCCATCGCGACGTCAGCCAGTGTGGAAGTGACTCCCCCGTGCACGACCCCGTCAATGCTGTTGTACAGCTCGGGGCGAATTTTCAGAGCGACCTTGCACCCCTGCTCATCCTGATGAACTACTTCTATCCCCAAATACTGGTTGAACCGGTTGCGGCTTTCTTCCGTCATCGCTGCGTCTCCTTCTTCGTCATCTCGCTTATCGTAATAAAGAGGGAAAGGAGCCTTTAGCTACCTGCTATCGGGCATCCTTTCCGTCGTGTTCTTTCCTCGTTCGGCGGCTATGCTTCCTCATCCTCGACCGGTACGAAGTATTCGTTTTTGCGGTAAGCCAGCGCATCCAGTGTAGCTACCAGACCGTTCTCGCTTTCCACGCGAATTCGGTACCAGGCCGTGCGATTGTTTTTCTTTTCCTCCGTCGCAGTCGCCACAAGACGGTTTCCTTTGAAGCCGGCCGCTAAAAAACCGATGTTCATCGACAAGGCCACAGACGTCTTGCCATATGAATTGCACGCTGCCGCAAATACGAAATCCGCCAGTGAAAAGATCACGGCCCCGTGTGCCGTCCCGTGCGCATTCAGCATGTGGTCGGCTACCGTCAATTCCGCTGTGGCCGTCCCTTCTCCCAATTGTAGCAGCTTCATCCCCAAAAATTGCGCGAACTGGTCCTGTGCCAGCTTTTCACAGATCTCGTCGTAATGCTTTTGATGGACCGCGCGCTCGTCGATCATCGATTTTGCTCCCACGGTTATACCACTTCGGCAAAGTGCATAGATACTAGTGGCCCGGCAAATCCGCGCAGGTCTTTTCCGGCTGCGCGTCCCTCAGGGGATGACAGCGCTTCCAATAGTGCCTCTTTGGATTCGAAGTGCATTTCCGCAATCAGGTGCAGATCGCTCTCGCCCATCGGCGTACCGTATATTTTGTTGACTTCCAGCTTGATCAAGCCCGGCATTTTCTTCACCAGCGGCGTATGGACTTCCTCGTAGTGCTTGTCAAATGCCTCGGCATCCTCCGGTTTGCGATAGATAGCCACCAATTTCACCATGATATCCCTGCTTTCTTATGGAAATAGCAATAACATGTGACGAGTTAATTGTATAACGTTATTTTAACGCACGTTACAGTTTTTATTATATAAATTCTTCAGAATTGACGCAAGCTTTTTTGCGCGGTGCTTCCTGGCGCCGGAATAACCGTGATATCACCTATCATCCACTATCGGATGCTTTTCTTCACAAAAAAAGAACCTCCGCTACTGGAAGTCCCTATGCAAAAAAATAGCAAAAAAAGAGGGCGGACGCGATGTCCACCCTCTTTTCGTATTAGATCCAGACCCAGAACACAAACACGATGACCGCGAGCAGGATGACAAACAACCCTGCAAAAATGCTGATCCGCGCAAATTCGTGACCTTTTTGGTCCATGTGCATCCAGACAAAGAGCTGGAAGAAGGCTTGAACAAATGCCAGCACCACGATGAATGGCACCGTAAAGCCTGCCGGGATCACTTCGAAGGCCACTGCGATAAACGCGAGCGCCGTCAATACCAGAGAACCGATGAAAGCAACGAGGTGTCGTTTCGGACTGTCGTGCTTCACTTTAGGCTTGCGCACTTCTTCTGTATGTGCCCCCATGTTTATCCCACCTTTCCACCGATCATACCCATGAGATACACCACGGTAAAGATGAATACCCATACGACGTCAATAAAGTGCCAGTACAGGGAAGCCAAGTAGAACTTCGGAGCGGTAACCACAGTCAGGCCTTTTTTCGTTGCGGACAATTGCAGAAGGACGATCCAGAGAATCCCGAACGCTACGTGACCCCCGTGGAATCCGACCAGCGTGTAGAAGGAAGAACCGAACGCGCTTGTCGAGATCTTGTGTCCTTCGTGCACATAGTGCATGAACTCGTAAATTTCCAGACCGAGGAAGCCCAGGCCGAGCAGTACGGTGATGGTCAGCCACACCTGGATTTGCTTCAGGTTTTTCTTGTGCAGAGCCAAGGTAGCCATTACGGCAGTCATGGAACTGGTCAACAGAAGCAGAGTCGCTGCCGCGACCAGCGGCATGTCGAACAGCTGCTGCGAAGTTGGACCGCCGTTTGTTTGGTCGCGGAGCGCAATGAATGTAGCAAACAAGGAACCGAAGAGAACAGTCTCCCCACCGAGGAAGAGCCAGAAGCCAAGAAGCTTGTTCTTGCCCTCAAGGGTGGCTTTTTCCGGTTCGTCAGGCAATACTGCATTTGCATGATGTGTAGCCATTAAGCCTTAACCCCTTTCTCCTCAATTTCGTCCTCATGAATATGATAACCCGGATCGTCTTTTACGGAACGGGTAAACATGCAAGCGAATGTTACCAGCAGACCGATCACGACTACCACGTAGTTGTGGTACATGAAGCCGTAGCCTGCGATGAACAGACCGACGGACATCAGAAACGGCAGGAACGAAGGCGATGGCATGTGGATGTCGCCGAGCGGTTCCGCAGGCGTCATGCCTTTGTTGCCAGCCACTTTCTCGATCCAGAACGCATCCAGACCGCGTACCAGCGGAGTCTGTGCAAAGTTGTACTCTGGCGGCGGCGATGGAATCGCCCATTCCAGAGAACGTCCGTCCCACGGGTCAGCAGGAGCGCGCTTGGAGCTGGCTGCCGTGACGAAGATGTTGACGACGAACAGGATCGTACCGATCGTCATACCGAATGCGCCAATCGTACTGATGAAGTTGCCCAGGTCGAGGTTTTGATCCTTCAGGTACGTGAATACGCGGCGAGGCATCCCCATCAGACCCAGGAAGTGCTGCGGGAAGAACGTCAGGTGGAAACCGATGAAGAACGTCCAGAAGTTCCATTTCCCCAGCGTTTCGTTGAGCAGCTTCCCGAACATTTTTGGCCACCAGTAGTACAGCCCCGAGAAGAGTCCGAACACGAGACCCCCTACGATAACGTAGTGGAAGTGGGCAACTACGAAGTAGCTGTCATGGTATTGGTAGTCAGCCGGCGGAATCGCGAGCATGACCCCTGTCATCCCGCCGATGGTAAAGGTCGGGATGAATCCAACCGCCCACAGGTTGGCTGTCGTGAAGCGGATTTGCCCGCCCCACATGGTGAGCAGCCAGTTGAAGATTTTGATACCGGTCGGCACCGCGATGAGCATGGTAGCCAGACCGAACAGCGTGTTGGCGATGGCGCCTAGCCCTGTAGTGAACATGTGGTGCGCCCACACCATGAAGCCGAGGAAGCCGATCAGCGCAGTCGCGAATACCATGGAGCTGTAACCGAACAGGCGCTTTCTCGCAAATGTAGAGATGACTTCAGAAATCACACCGAATGCCGGGAGAATCAGGATGTATACCTCGGGGTGACCGAAGATCCAGAAGATGTGCTCCCAGATGACAACGTTACCACCCGCATCCGGGTTGAAGAAGTTACCGCCGAACAGACGGTCGAACATCAACAGAACCAGGCCGACGGTAATCGCCGGGAATGCGAAGAGAATCAAACCGGAAGTCACGAAGGACGCCCAGGTAAACATCGGCATGCGCATGAATGTCATGCCTGGAGCGCGCATGTTGATGATCGTAACCAGGAAGTTGATACCACCGATCAGCGTACCGAGACCGGCGATCTGCAGACCAAGTACGTAGAAGTCTACACCGTGGCCGCTGAATTGGTTCAATGCCAAAGTCGTATACGAGGTCCAACCGGCATCGGGAGCTCCACCCAGGAACCAGCTGGTGTTCAGCAGGACTCCCCCGAAGAAGAAGAGCCAGAAGCCGAGCGAGTTCACAAACGGGAACGCCACGTCGCGAGCCCCGATTTGCAGAGGAACAACCGCGTTCATCAGAGCAAAGATAATCGGCATCGCTGCCAGGAAGATCATTGTGGTGCCGTGCATGGTGATCAGTTCGTTAAACGTCTTGGCACCCACGACGGAAGACTCCGGATACATCAATTGCAGACGAATCAACAGGGCCTCAAAACCGCCAGCCAGGAAGAAAATCCCACCGGCAATCAAGTACAGGATCGCGATTTTCTTATGGTCCACTGTTGTGAGCCAATCCCACAGCCCTGAGCGCTTTGGTGCGTGAGAAGCATGTGCAGACACAGGTTTACCTCCTTTTAAGCGTCACTGCCTATGACGAGTAGTATTCAATGGCGGATCTTACTTCACGCTGAGTGTTTGCAAGTAATCTACAAGCGCTTTCACTTGCGTATCATCCAGGTTCAGGTTCGGCATGTTGTTGCCCGGCTTCACCTTTTGCGGATCTTTCAGCCACTCTGCGACGTTTTCAGGCGTGTGGGCGAGGATACCTGCTACGCGTTCGCGATCTGCGAAGTTGGTCAGGTTTGGACCCATTTTTCCGCCTTTGCCAGCTACAGCATGGCATCCCAGACAGCTCTTGTTGAAGATTTCTTGACCTTGTGCCGCACTTGCGCTGGTCGCAACCGCCGGCTCTGCGGACTGGATGCCCTTCATGCCGTTGGTCCAGCTGTCAAACGCTGCCTGATCCATGACTTCCACCTTGAAGTCCATCAAGGCGTGGGACGCTCCACAGAGCTCCGCGCATTTTCCGTAGAAAGTGCCAGTCTTGTCGGCTTGGAGCCAAATTTTGTTTTCCTGGCCAGGGTTCGTGTCGATCTTGCCACCCAATGCCGGAATCCAGAATGCGTGCATAACGTCAGCAGACGTCACCGTAAATTGAACTTTTTTGCCGACAGGAATCACCAGGTCCTGTGCAGTGGATACGCCAAGATCCGGATATTCGAATTCCCACCAGAACTGGTGAGCCGTCACCTTCACTTGAAGCGCTTCCTCTTTGGAATACGACTTGTGGAGCTCGAATCCGGTCGTCACCGTCGGAACCGCCATTACGATCAGAAGCAGGAATGGAATTACTGTCCAAAGAATTTCAAGTGCATGATTGCCTTCCACCTGTTTCGGAATTCCCTGCTGTCCCGGACGCTTACGGTATCGAATGAGGACGTACGTAAAGATCAGCATAACGACAATAAAAACGCCGATCATGATAGCGGAGGACAGCTTCATCAAGTCATACTGCATCGCTGCAACCGGACCGGATGGCTTGAGCGTGGAGAGCTCATCTTTGCCACAACCGGTTAATGCCAGCGCCAGCAGACCAAACAGAGATAGCTGACGCCAAAACTGTTGCCAACCCTTCATACCCATGAACCCCTCTTTCTTCGTGTTGGTAACGTTCTAGCCACGCTTGCAACTAGAAGGTTTTATGTACTCTTTTCTTTGCAAAGGATAGCCCACTTCTACTTTTCACCAGATATGATACCCAATCGCGAAAAGTATTAGCAGCCATTCCAAAAACAAACAAATAGAGTAGCAGTAGGAGAACACACTTCTATCCGCGCGTGGTAACCATTTAAGTATACATAAATTTTCCTTAATCTAAAGGCTATTTGTTATCATTTTGTTAACAAATTTATGAACAAATTTGTGAACTTTCGAGACAGATCAACCCTGTTTTGGTAGGAAAAAGGAGAAAAACATGCAAAAACGACTGGTTTGCCTCGTAACAGGCTCCTCTAGCGGCTTCGGAAAACACGTTTCCGCAGCATTAGTCAAGGCTGGTTTTCAGGTAATTGCATCCATGCGCGACACGTCCAAACGAGAGCCACTTGACAAAATTGCAAAATTGAATATAGAGAGCGAACATATGGAAGTAATCCCCTTGGATGTCACATCTTCGAAGCAGATTGAGGAAAGCGTCTCTGCTATCATCGACCGCTATGGAAGAATCGATCTCTTGGTGAACAACGCGGGCTGGGCCTGCGGAGGCTTCGCCGAGGAAATCCCGGAAGAAGACTGGCGCGAGCAATTTGAAGTCAATGTGTTCGGACTGATCAACGTCACCCGGGCCGTCTTGCCCCACATGCGAAAACAGGGCTGCGGCCGGATCATCAACATCAGCAGCATCAGCGGCCGCATCGGCTTTCCCGGCCTGGCCCCTTACGCCGCTTCCAAGCACGCGGTCGAAGGCTTCAGCGAATCTCTGCGGCTGGAGATGCGGCCGTTTGGTGTGGACGTCATCCTGATCGAGCCGGGCTCGTACCGTACATCCATATGGGAAAAGGGGCTGCGCAAGACCACATTCTCACCCGACTCTCCCTATGCGGCGCAAAATGAACGGCTGATGGCCTCCGTCGCGCAAATCATGGAGAGCGCCCCCGAGCCGGATGAAGTCGTGTCCGCCATCGTGCACGCAGCCACGATCCCCAAGCCTCGCCTGCGCTATCCCGTCGGCCGGGGAGTACGCCTCGCGATCGCTGCGAAAAGCATCCTCCCGTGGTCGTGGATCGAAGCCATGATCGCCAGCAGGCTCAAGTGAGGCCCTTCTCACGGACGGAGGCACAGGCTGCCCCCTAGGAAGACGCGCTCGTCCGCTTTTTGCTGGAGGGAGCAGCCGACAATACGCTGTGCAGGACCATCCCGACAATGACCAGCACCATCCCGACAGCGGACCAGATTCCAGGCAGCGGCGCACTCAGGATCAGGATCTCGAGCAGGACCGCAAAGACGACCTCGCCGGCCTGCGTCGCCTCGACCACCGCCAGCCGCTGCGCGTTTCCTTTGGCCATGTCCGTCGCCTGGAAAAACAGGACGGTCGCCACGATCCCCGATGTCAGCGCAACGAGCAGCGATTGCAGCATTTGACTGCCGCTGGGCGGACCTTCCGTCGCGAGACCCCATCCCCCGAGCAGCAGCCAGAAGGGGAGGCTGGCCAGCGTCATGCCCAGCACGCGCTCATAGGCGTCGATCCGCCCCCCTGTGATCGCCATCATCTTGCGGTTCCCGAGCGGATAGGCAAAGGCAGCGACGACAATCGGGACGATCCCGAGCCATACTTCCCGTCCCCCCAGCGCTCTTGCCTCGTGGAGCTGCATGAGAGCTACTCCGACCAGGATCAGCAAGGACATGAGCAGGCCCTTGTACGGAATTTTCTGACCGAACAGCGGAACCAGAAGTGACCCGGCAATGATCGTCACCTGCCATGTCCCCGCGATCAGCCAGCCCGGGCTGTACATCGCCGCGAAGCAGAGGGGCGCGTAAAACAGGACGAAACCCACAAAGCTCCATACCAGCCACTGCCACGGCCGAGCTTTCATTTCCTCCCACAGCGGCCGCAGCCGACCGCGAATGCCGACGATCAAAAGCAGGAACGGAATCATAAACAAATAGCGCAAGGATGCACTGTACAGCCAGCTTCCGCCCGACAGCTCCATCGCCCGGTTGAGCACGAATGTAAATGCGAAAAAGAGTGAAGCCACGACTCCCAGTATGATTGCCCTCATGAATCTCCCCCACCTGATTCGAAAACAGTCTGTGCTTTTTTCTATCGTCTTCCTGTAGAATATCGCTTGTTTGTCCTGTCTGTCAAAAGCTGGGCTAGTAAACCTGGCTACGCCATGCCTTTTGGAGGAGCCGCGGTTGCCCTTGTACTGGATAAATTCCGATCTGTACAAAAAAACCCGCTCTTTCCCGAGGATCGAGCAGGCTCTGTTCTCCTTTATTCCGCTCCCCGAACCCGGCCGGTCCGGATCAGCCAGCCGTGCTGCACGTATTCGGCCACGCCGAACAAGATCGCCACGAACCCCGCTCCCACCGCCGAGATTTGGGAGCCCGGCACCAGAAAGGCGCTGGCGTACACAATCAAAAACCCCGCGATGAAATCCGCCGCCGTGCTCATCCACAGGGTACCTGGCCGCAAAATCATATGCTCCAGCCAGTATCCTGCCAAAGCCAGGACAAAGCCCACTCCGATCGAATAATAGAGGGACGAGTAATTCACTTCAGGGAACAGCGCGTCTGCCAGCACTACCACTACGGGACTTACGAGCAGCTTCACCAGTAAACCGTCCACGCCCATCCGCCTCCTTTTTCAGCTTTCCACAGTATTCCCGATTCCAGCGATTCCTACCGGGCATTTTTTCATGCCGCGAAAGGGCGCACCCTGGAAGACGAAAGCAAAGCGCAAAAAACCCGCATCGATACCGACGCGGGTTTTGTCCAAGCACTTTCTTATTTGATTGGGGCCTCGGTTTGCGTCTGTGCACTGTCGGCAGCACTTTCGGCAGCGCTCTCGGCAAACGACGGATCGTACCATTCGACCTTGTGATTCTTCTCCAGCGACTCCATCCACTTCCCGTAATTTTCGCTGCGGTTGCTTTCCACCAGAACGTTTTTGATCTGATCCCGCACTTTGTCCAATTCGGGGGCAGGCGAACCCATCTGGTCTTTGTTCGCGTTGTAGTACTGCTGGATTTGCTCCTCAGTCACCGGGAACGCCTTGTCCAGCAGCTTGTCGCGGGTCATGAGGAGCTGCAGCTGGTTCCGGAGCTTTTCTTCGTTCATTCCCATACTGTCCAGGTAGTTTTTAAAAGCTTCCTCCGAACCGATCTGCTGCTTCATCCCGTTGATTTCCTTGTCTACATCTTCTTTGCTGACCGTTATATTTTGCAGTTTGGCTTCCTGCTTGATTAAAGATTGCGCCACAAGTTCGTTTAGCATCTGTTTCCCGTACAGACTTTTCATTTCATCGTACAATTGGTACTGCGTGATCGAGGTATCGCCTGCCTTGACCAACGCAGGGTCGCGCTCCTGCTCGCTTGCCTGGTAGACCCCTAGCACAGCTAGTCCCACCAGCAGGATGGAGGCCGAAAGAATGGAAACGTCAAACTTCTTCACATGGAAATCCTCTCTTTCTTTAACTTGCCCCCCAGTATAGGCAAAAGTTGCGGTAGAAAAATGGAACACCGTTACACAGGATTTCCACATTTCCTCCTATTTTCCGTCCGCCTCCGTCCCTCACATGAGAAAACGAGTCAAAAAAGAGGTGAGTACGGAGGCGATTACAGGTCCCAAAACCGCCCATATTTGCAAAAAACGCTCTTGCTTTCTTCCTTTGTCTCCTTCGATCATCTCTGCCATTTTTTCTTGGTTCGTCTTCTCGTTGTTCAGCAGCTGCATGATGATGTCTTTCTCTTTATCTGTGATTCCTGACTTCAACGCGATTTCCGTCTGCAATTTCGTCAATGCTTGCACCAGTTCTGCCCGTACCTCTTCCATTCGCTCCAAGCGATGCTCGATTCTCTCCAGCCATCTCGTGGCTACCGTCATTTTTCCTTCTAGTTTGTCGATGCGTTCCTCGAATTTGTCCAAGCGCTGATAGATGCGTTGCAGTTGTTGATCCAGGTCCTTGCTCGATTCATTTTGTCCCGGCGTCATGGGTCCACCTCCTCCGTCTCCTGTACTACCTTTTATATGAACGGGGGGTGGCCATTGCTTGTACTCGTACCCTTCTTCCCTTACCGGTAGCGAAAAAAGGCTGTCTCAGAAAATCATTCGGGGCGCTGCGCTGTAAGGAAGAAGCGATGCGTCGGAATATCGATATACCCCTCCGCTTCTATTCGATTATGCAGGGACAGCAGCCGGTCTGCATGGCTCTCCACGGAAAAGCCGGGAAATTGCCAGATGATCGCGTTTACGTAGTAGACGATTGCCCCGATGTCGTAATAGCGCGTGAAGCCCATCTCTTCCTTTTGCTGCAGAATGGCAAAGCCGGCCTCCCGAAGCTCCTCTACGGCGTAGGCGAGGTTCCAGTGCGAATACTCGCCCGAGGACGGTATGTCCAGCAAGCGGTTCAACTCGAGGTTGTCCTGCCCTCCTACCTGCTGGGTGACAAACACGCCTCCGTCTGTGAGCACGCGATACACTTCCGCGGGAATATAGGCTTCATGTCTGTTCACCACCAGCTCGAACGACTGGTCGGGAAAAGGCAGATCCTCTTCCCCGTCCGCTTCGGCGACGGCAACCCCCAACGGTTCCAGACGATTGCGGGCGATCTGGACGTTGGGCGGATAGCCTTCGGTGGCGACCGTCTGCGCCGGGAGTGGCCGAAGCATCGAAAGCAGCTCGCCGCCTCCCGTGCCCATGTCGAGCATCGACGCTTTCCCCTTCATCCTTTGCTGGACGACGCTCGCGTAGTTCCAAGACAAGGGAGAATCCTGCATCCTTCCAGTCCCGGTCAAATAAGAAAAGTCCCACCCCTCGAAGGGCTGCTCGGCCTCTTTGCACAAATATTCGATCCACTCTGTTCGGTTCATTCCGTTTGCCTCCTTGCGTTTGTCTTCCCTGCTTACGTCCGACCTGAGACGGAGATAAAATCCGGCCCCGGTACGTGTGGGTCTGAGACGTTCCTCTTTATCATAGAAAGCGAACTTATTTTCGGGGGGAAATGATCATGCCCGATTTTACTTTGCTGGCAGGGGTCGATCAAGGATTGTACATCGTTGTCTTCGTCCTCGCGCTTGTTTTTGCCTTTCGCGCCGGACGCCTCGCCGCGCGTCCGCCCGGCCCCGCTATGGCAAGCAGCGCCCGCTGGACCTTTTCTCTGGGCTGCCTGACGCTTTTGGCCGCGGTGGCGCAATGGCTGCAGACGTGGCTCATGTTCGACTCCTTCGGCTGGCTTTACATAAACGACAAGCTGCTCGGCTTTCTGCCGCTTATCCTGGCTCCCGCGATCGCAGTTGCGCTGGTGTCTTTGCCGCGCCTTTGGAGGTTGGGGGTTCGCGTGCTTCCCTTCCCCGTCCGAACAGACGCATCCGACGAGGAACAGGCGGCTTGGCGAATGGCGGCAGCCGCGCCGGAAACAATCGTCCCTATTCACGCCTTGTCCCTGGGGGCCTTCCTCGCCGCTGCGCTGCAGTTCGTTTCCCCTGCTGTCACGCTGGATACCGGGGCGCTCATCGGCGCATGGGGAACGCTGATCGCCGGCACCTCCGCCCTCTGGATCGGGCAGTCATGGCGCCAGCAACGGTTCGGCCGTCCCGGACCGCTGCACAAAGCCCATCCGCTGATCCGCTTCCTGCGCTTCGCCATCCTTCTCCTCCTCGTATGGGGCGGCATCGCCACTTGGTTCAACCAGGCGCTGGAAGCAAGCCGCTTGCCTGACAGGATGAACATGGCGGAGCCTAGCGCAGGCGGACAGGAGAACAGGCATGCCCATGCAGCAAATGCGCAAGAGCAGCATGCCTCCGGTGTATCCCGCGGTCAATCAGTCAGCGTGACGGAATTGACGGGACCCCGATCGGAAATTCCCGATCGGCGGTTTACACTGACGGCACAAAAAACGCAGCTCTCGCTCCCTTCCGGCAAAAGCGTGGAAGCCTGGACGTACAACGGCCAATATCCCGGCCCTGAATTGCGGATGCGGGAGGGCGAGCTGATCGAGGTCGTGCTGGAGAACAAGGACATCCCCGAAGGTGTCACGATTCACTGGCACGGCCTGAACGTCCCGAATGCAGAAGACGGAGTGGCCGGCGCTACCCAGGACGCCGTGCTGCCCGGAGAGAAGCACGTGTACCGGTTCGTGGCCAAACAAACGGGAACGTATTGGTATCATTCGCACCAGCAGTCATCCGTACAGGTAAAAAAGGGGCTGTTTGGCCCGCTCGTCATCGAATCGGCAAATGAAGCAAAATCGCCAAAGCAGCCGTCTCTTGATCTTACCCTCGTACACCACAAGCTGAACGGAGGGGGCGGCTTCACGCTAAGCGGCAAGCAGGGAGTCACAAAGGAGCAGGCCGCACCCGGCACGCCTGTCCGCCTGCGTCTTATCAACGCCGACAGCAGCCCGGCCTACTTCCAGCTCCTGGGCTCCCCTTATCAGGTCGCCGCAATAGACGGAAACGATGTGCACGATCCAAATCTGATCGCAAACCAGACGCTGCTGATCGCGGCTGGCGGTCGATACGACATCACCTTTACCATGCCGCAGCGGCCCGTCTTTCTTTCCCAGTCAAGATCGGACGGAGGCCGCGGGCTCCTGCTCAGTCCGGACGGAACGGGAGAAGCACCCCCTCCCCATCCGGATCTTCCCGTATTTGATCCGGCCGGCTACGGCAGTCCCGTGCCGCTGCCTTTCGATCGAGCGGCCCGATTCGACCGGGATTTCCGGTTCGTTTTCGACGTCCAGCTCGGATTTTACGACGGGCGGCTGGATGGGCTGTGGGCGATCAACGGCAAGGTCTTTCCCGACACCCCGATGCTGATGGTACAAGAAGGGGACCTCGTCAAAATGACGTTCGTCAACCGCAGCTATATGGATCACCCGATGCACCTGCACGGGCATCACATGCTGGTGCTCAGCCGAAACGGAACGGCCACGACAGGAAGTCCCTGGTGGACCGATACCCTCAATGTCGCCCCGGGAGAGACCTATGAAGTGGCTTTCCGCGCAGACAATCCAGGCCTGTGGATGGACCATTGCCACAACCTCACCCATGCCAGGGTCGGGATGACGATGCACCTCGTCTACGAAGGAGTGACCACACCATTTCTAATGGGAAGACAGACTCGCAACCAGCCCGAGTAGGAAGCGACGGCCGGAGAGCCATTGAACAGAAAGCAGCCAGACGCTCTGCGCGCCGGCTGCTTTTCTTGCTTGCAAAGCTGTCACTTCGTTCTCCGTTTTTTCGCTGCCAAAAGGCGGTTCAACGTCTCGTCCGCAGGAGCATCCTCTTTGGCTCCCCGTTCTTGCTGCCTGGCAACCTTTGGAGCTGCAGGGGTGGTATGCGCAGGGCTTCCCGATGCCTGTTCGGTAGGCCGCATGACTCCTGCAGCCGACTTGGGATTCTGCTGCGCGCCCGCTGCCCTTCTCTCTCCCAGACGCGTCAACACAGCTTGGCCGCGTGCATCAGACTGGGCCAGAGGCCGTTTGCGCCACAAAGCCGTCAGCTTTGCCCACCAATGATCAGGCAGCTGCAGCCTGCGAGACGCCACATCGAGCGGCCAGAGGAGCGCCGCCAGCATCAGCAGCCACTCGCCGATCGGCTGTGTCTCCCACTTGCCAGCCATGCTGCCCGCGAATGCTTCCCCCGGCTGCTCGATCAGGGAACCTCCTCCGGCAATCAGCCAATTGCGCAGCTCCTGTTCGCCGTCCCGCGGCAATCCGAATTCCGGCGAATACGCTACTGTCAATCCGGCCGTTTGATTGGCTACGATCTGTCCGCCTGCCTTTTCCACGATTTGAATCAAGTAGGAACCCGGATCGGCTGCCGCGAAATCGCCTGCCAGCACGCCGGGAGCAGTCGGCTTCAACCGGATGGCCTCGCGCTGCATCTGCTGGCTGATCACGACCGCTTCCAGCTCCTGCGGCATAGGGGCGTTGTCCGGAAGCGTCACTGTGACCCGTCCCGTACCGTGAGCCAACTGCGTCTCCGTCTTCCAGTTCCCCTGGCTTACTTGGGGCAGCGTCCAGGCTACCAGCTCGTTCCAGAACCGGCTGCTTCCTCCCCAGCTCACCCAATCTGGCGCCCACTTGCCTTCCAGATCGCTCGTCCACGCAACCGTCCGCCCCAGGCCGTACTGCCAACGGGCGAGCACCGGATCTTCGTCCACGCTCACAAGAGGGGTCTCGGCTGTCTGTTTCGGCGTGGTCGCGATATAGGCGAGAAGCGGCGGTACTGCCTGCTTCAGCGAAGCCCAGCCGCCGGATCCTGTACGGATCGGCTCTTGCGGCTTTTCCACGATGAAGGTGCGGCTGGCCAAAGCCGTTTCCTTGCTGAAAATCTTCGGGATGGATTCGGCGTCGCCTGCAAAGTAATACCGGCCTTTGCCCATTTCGCTGATCATCTGGAGCAGCTGCGTATCGGCACCATCTCCCACCGCAACGGTCGATACGGTGATGTTTTCCCCCGCCATCTGCTGCAGCAGTCCCGCGTAGTCGTCGTCCTGACCAGACTGCCCATCCGTCAGCAGGATGACGTGCTTGCGCTGCGTCTTCATCGTCTTGATACGTTCGTACGCCAGCTGCAGGGCGGGATAGATGTCCGTGCCGCCGTCCGCGTAAATGCTGCCGATTTGGCGCTGCATTTCATCGAGCTGCGTGACGCTTCTCGGAGCGACTACTTCCCATGGGGAACCGTCGAAAGCGATGACCCCGATCTGATCCTGCCCGTTCATCATGGTCGTGGCGCGGATTGCTGCTTCCTTGGCCAGCTCCATCTTGTCCACGCCACGCGCATCTCCGGTCATGCTGCCGGACTTGTCGATCACCAGCTCCAGGCCGAGTGACGGCAGGTTTTCCTTTCCCTTGAGATCCATCTGGACGGGCAATGCCTCTTCGATCGGCGTCTGAAACCAACCGCCCATGCCAAAGCTGTCCCCGCCTCCTGTCATGATCAGCCCCATTCCCAGATCGCGGACGGCCGTACGGATGCGCTCCATGTCTTCATCCCCGATCTGCGTCGCGGGCACGTCTGCCAGCACAAGAGAGGCGTACGGTTTATAGCCGTCCAGCTCCTTCGGCAGCAGCCGGGCGTCCTTCACTTCCACAGCCATGTTGCCCGCTTTCAGGGCTTGCGTCAGGTTGCTCGCCGCTCCCGGATGCCCTTCGACAACGAGCACCACGGGCGCGCCCGCTACCCCCGTGTAGGCGGTCGCCTGATTGTTTGCCCGCACCGTATCGCGCTCCGGCTCGATCTCGACTCGGAAACGGTGAAAGCCTTGCTGTATGGCCTTTTGGGAAAAGACGAAACGGTTTTTCCCCTTTTCGATCGCGACCTTTTGGCTGCCCGCTTCCCGGTTGCCCTCGTACAGCCGAAGCGTCGCCCCGGTCGATTGCGTGCTTTCCACGTCCACGCTGATGGCGAATTCTTCTCCGGCGTACAGACGCTCCGGCACCTGCACCGCAGCCAGCAGTACCTCGTCTCCCTGCGGCTGCTGCATGGAAACAGCCTCCACAGCGATACCCCGATCCACGGCGAGTCTGGTCTCCCGCTCCGCATCTCCGCCGGTCGCCACGCCATCCGTCAGCACGACGACTTTTCCCCGTGCCTGGCTCGGGATCATCGCGGCGGCCAGGCGTATTCCTTCCGCCAAATTGGTCGCATTGCGATTCACCTCTACTCCGAGCGGCTGCACCTCATCGCGCGTGGTCAAGGGCTGGTCTACCGCCGCTTTTTCCCCGACCGCGACGACGGCGTACTGATCCTGCGGCTGTTTGCGGCTGACCGCCTCCCGCAAAAACGCGGCGAGCCGCGGATCGTCCTTCATGGAGGCCGATCGGTCGACGACAAACACGACAGTTTTGCCCTGCACGGGTGTAAGCAGCTGGGTGCCCGCCAGCGTCAGGATCAGCAGCAGAAATACAAGCGTTCGCAGGGCCAGGATGACCGCTTTTCTGCTCGCAGGCATATGCCTCTCGCCGCGCCACCAGCGAATCAGCACGTAGCAGGCCGGGAGGAGGAGCAAGAGCAACCATGGCGACGAAAAATCAATACCCACGCTGATACACCCTCCATTCCACAAACACGGCCAGCAATGCCAGCGCCGCAAGCCATGGCATCAGCTCCCGGCTCCCCGCCGCTGCGGCCGACTGGCCTTCGCTCTCATCCGTCGGCTGCATTTCGCCGGTCGCCACCCGGATCGTTTTAGGTGTGATATCGGATTGGGACTCGTTCATCTGTACCGGAAAATACCGGCTGTGCCATTTCGCATCGATCTCTTCGTCGATCCGGTACAATCCTGTTCGATCCGGCGCCTGCAGCGTCCAGCTCGTCCCTGCCGCCTGAATCGGCTTGTGCCCGCCGGAAGGATCGACCAACACCCGCTTCGTTGCGCCCGGAGTCAAAGGTACGGTCAGCAATTCCCCCGGTGCGGCAGGGCCGATCGACGCTGTACGGGAAGGGGTGAGCCAGTTGACGGCATTTTGCATGAATATCGGAAAAGCCGGGCGCAGCGGCAGGTCGGAGTCGTGCAGGTCAAAACCGATGATCACGACACGCTTTCCTTCGAGGGTGCCTGCACGCACAAGCTCGGCTCCACCCGCCATCACCAGCGGCTTCATGCCCGGCATCTCGCCGAGCACGGCGGTCTTGGCGACGTGTACGTCACGCCAGTCCACGTAGCGGAGCAGCGGTTCGTCCGTGCTCCCCGACTTGGGCTGTTCGTCCAGCTCGACCTCACCCTTGTACGGAAGCCAATCCGCGCCTCTTTCCGGTGCTATGAGCAGGATATTGCCCTCCGGCAGACGGTCGGGCACGACTCCGTCAAACACCCAGACATCCCTCGCAGCGCCATTCTTCACTGGCATTTCCTGCATGGTCTCCACATCCAGACTGCCGACCGTCTGCAGAGCTTGATGGAGAAAGCGATTGCCGCCTGGCGAGACGAGCGCGACTTTGCCGACTCCCGTCGAAGAAGGCACGCTCCACGCCTCGTTGTCCGTCGCAAGCCCATCCTGCTGCGGCTCGATGACCGCCCGATAGACGGGGGAGCCAGGCAGATCGTCCCACGTGATCGTTCGGGAGGCGCCCGCTTCTACCGAGAAGGTATCCGTATCGAGCAGCTTGCCCTCTCCGTCATAAACGGTCACCTTTCCTTTCGCCGTTTGGCTGCCGTGGTTGTCGATCCGCACGAGCCCATTTGTCCCCTTCGCTCCTTGTTGCGTCACGAAGGCGCCAATTGCCGTATTTTCTCGCGTTTGTCCCATCTGCATGAAGCGGAAGCGTCCGGGATAGGCAGCCGCGGAAAGCTCGCCCGTCCCCCCTTGCGCACCGTCCCCCAGCCAAACGATGCTGCTGCCGGGCTCGTTTGCCGCGATTGCACCCGCAAGCGACAAGGCGGCCCCGGTATCGACGCTGCCGCTCGCCGGGGGCAGCTGCCGAATGGCTTCTCCCAGCTGCTGACGATCGGAGCTTTTGGATACCAGTACGTTTGGCTCTCTTCCTGCGACCATCAGCGTAACGGTTTGCCCTGCGCCCAGCCTTTCCATCAGGCTCGACGCTTCGGCCACGGCCTTCTCCAGCCTGGTCTGCCCGCCTTCGCTCGTCTGCATGCTCGCCGAATTTTGAATGACCAGCACAGTGTGATCCGTCGTCATGCCATCAGTGGAAATAGCCGGCCCGAGCAGCGCCAGCACCAGCAAAAGGGCAGCCAGAAGCTGCAGAAGCAGAAGCAGATTGCGTCGCAGCTTTTCCCAAGGCCGCACCGCTTCCCAGTTTTGCAGCGTCCGCTGCCAGAGCAGCGTGCTCGGCACGACGCGATCTTCGACTTTCCGCTTGAGCAGGTAGAGAACGATGATCGCGGGGATGATCAGCGCGATCCATATGTTTCCTACTGTCATCCACTGCATGGTGGTTCCTCCCCTCTCTAGCGAATGATGCCGGCTCTGCGAAATACTTGAAAGACGATCGATTCCACGGCCTGCTCCGCCTCGACGGACAGTACCGGCATGCCCCGTCCAAAGGCAAAGGCGGACAGCTCCTGCCGGTACTGCTGCAGACTCTTGCGGTACTGCTCCAATAGCGTTCCGGTCAAAGACACTTCTTTCGCCTGGCCGGTCTCCGCGTCGATCAGACGCAGCTCTCCCCGATAGGCAGGGTCCTGCTCTTCGCCGGAGAGCACCTGCACCAGGATGACGTCCTGCTTGGCGGCCTGCAAATAAGCGAGGCCGCTCTCATAGCCGGACTCGAACAAAAAGTCGGACAGCACGATGGAAATGCCCCCCTTGCCGCTGACAGCGCCTGGTGACCGCAACGCCTCGTTCAAATCGCCGGTCCCTCCCGGCTCCAGCTTGGCCAAAAAGTCGAGCAGGCGCGGAGCCTGGCTTTTCCCTTGCAACCCTCGCACGGCTGCCACCATTTGCCGATCGAAGGCGTAGATCGATACGTGATCCAGATGGCAGAGGGAAAGATAGCCCAGCGCAGCCGCCAACTGGACGCTGCGCTCCCATTTGCCGGTCTGGCCGTGGCTCATCGAACGGCTGCAGTCGATGTACACATTAACGGTCAGCTGCGTCTCGTCCAGGTACTTTTTCAAAAACAGCTTGCCCGAGCGTGCGTACGCATTCCAGTCCAGCTGGCGCAAATCGTCTCCGGGCACGTAGGCGCGATACTCCGCAAACTCCATGGAGCTTCCGAGCTGCTTGGCGCGCCTAAGTCCCGCCTGATTTCCGCTCGCTGTCCGCTTGCTTGCCATCTGCAGCCGCTCCAGCTTGGCCAGCCAGGCAGGATCCAACAGATGCCCGCTCATGCTCGGTGACTCTCCATTTTATCCAGAATGTCGCGGACGATTTGGTCGGTGCGGATGCCGTTCGCTTCTCCCTCGAAATTGAGCAGGATCCGATGGCGCAGGGCGGGCATCGCTACTGCCGCGACGTCCTCGAAGGCCAGGTTGAACCGGCCGGCCAGCAGGGCGCGCACCTTCGCCAAAGCGACCATCGCCTGCACACCGCGTGGACCGGCTCCGTTTCGCACATACTGCTTCACCGATTCCACGGAGTCCTCATGCGGATGGGTCGCCAGCAGCAGCCCCACGGCATAGTCCAGCACGGGCTCCGCCACCAGCACTTCGCGGGCGGCCTGCTGAATGTCGGCGATCTGCTCGGCTGACGCTGCCTTGCCCACATCCGCGGCTTGGCCCGACGTAGTCTGACGCACGATGAGTTTCAATTCTTCTGCCGTCGGATACGGGACGTCGATCTTCAACAAGAACCGGTCCATCTGGGCCTCCGGCAACGGATAGGTGCCTTCCTGCTCCAGCGGGTTTTGCGTCGCCAGCACGAAGAACGGCTCTGGCAGCTTGCGGGTCGCGCCTCCTGCCGATACTGTCCGCTCCTGCATCGCCTCCAGCAAGGCGCTTTGCGTCTTCGGCGTCGCCCGGTTGATCTCGTCTGCCAGGACCACGTGGGCGAAGATCGGGCCGGGCTGAAACGAAAAAGCTTGCTGTCCCTTCTCGTCCACGCGCAAAATATTCGTACCTGTGATGTCGGTCGGCATCAAATCCGGCGTAAACTGGATGCGCTGGAACGACAGCTCAAACGCCTGCGACAGCGTACGCACCAGCAGTGTCTTCCCCAGGCCGGGCACCCCTTCCAGCAGTGCGTGCCCCCCTGCAAACACCGCCCAGAGCAGCTGCTCCACCACGTCTTTTTGTCCTACCAGCACTTTCCCGATTTCTTGCCTGACGAGTTCTACCCGTTGCAGGCAGTCCTCCAGCGTTTGTTGCGCCATCGCCTGGCCCTCCTTTTCTGTGAGCGGTTGTCCTCACGGCTCGATATTGCTGAAATACTGTTTGACGACTTCCTGGTAGTCGCCGGGTATGTTCCCTTTTTCCATGCTTTCGCGGGCGAACTGCTCGTACTGGCCGTACACTTCCTCGTAAGGCAGCGCGCCGCCTGCGGATACCTGCGTGCTTTGGCTCTGGCGCGATTGGGAAGGACCGGCTCCGAGCGGGCCGCCTGCCGTATCGGTTGGACCGCTATTGCCGCCGATTCGGGCGGACGGCACGGTGACGAGCTCATGCGATCCCGTTCCCAGGTCGGCGCCGCCGCCCCTTCCACTGCCTGCTCCTCTCCCCGACCCGGAGCCGCTTCCGGAACCCGAGCCATTGCCGTTGCCCTGGCTCGAGCCACTGCCTTGTCCCGAGCCGTTTCCTTGGCCCGCCCCTCCATTACCCGGCTGTCCGGCGGCACCCTGACCCGCATTCGCGGCGCTGTCGCCCGCTGACGTCCCTGCTGGTACTCCCGATGCCGGCACTGCTTGACCCGGGCTCGCTGTCCCGGCTGGAGCGCCAGCACCTCCTGCACCTCCTGCACCTCCTGCACCTGCGCCTCCCGAGCTGGCGAGCATCATTTGGGCCTGCTGCAAGGAGGTGGCGGCATTGGAGAGAGCCAGCGTAGCTGGTCCCGCTTGTTGCGTACCTCCCATCGCCGACATCAGTCCACTTTCCATCGCAGCCATCGCCTGCGGTACTTGTCCCTGCGACAACTGCTGCGCCGCCTGGGCCAATTGGGTCGCGATCGGCTCCAGCGATTTGGCCGCAGCAGCCTCCTTGCCCAACTGTTCGGCCGATTTTGCCAGTTCTTTCGCGAGCGCGTCGCGTTGGCTCGGGGACATCTTTTCCATCTGCTCCGCCGCTTGCTTCAGCGCTTTTTCCAGCTCCTGCATGTTCCCGGACTTCATGGCATCCGCAAGCGCCCTCGTCCCTTCCTGGCTGCCCAGATTGTTTTGCAATTGCTGGAGAGCCGCTTGCCGCTTTCGCTCGATTTCCTTCCATTTGTCCAGCTGCTTCTGTGCCGCCCGAAGCGCATTTTGGCGCTCAGCGGGATCTTTGGCGGCAGCCAGCTCTTTTTTGGTTTGCTCGAGCAGTTGCGCCAGCTGCTGTTTTTCGGTCTTGCTCATCTCTTTGTTGTTCTGAAGCTCTTCCTTCGCTTCGTCCAGCTTTTCCTCCGCTTGGGCAAGAGACTTCTTCTCCTGTGCCATTTGCGCCAGACGAAGATCCTGCGGGTTGGGCAGGCAAAACAGCAAGACGCCCGCCGCGAGCAAGGCTCCGCCCGCGTACAGCCGCTTTTGCAGCCCGCCCCACACCCGCACGCTTTCCACCGTTTGCGGCAGGGTGCGCCGCAAGTGCTGCAGCGCGTCTTCCCGCTGCATAGCCGCGATCCTTGAAGAGTTTTCCCTGTTTTCCCACGCGGTGACTACCCGCTGTGCGAGGCCGTTTGCGTCGGCGGTCCGGGCGGAGTCCAGCACGGACGGCTTTTTCCTGTACCCGGTCGCCCAGCCGCAGAGAAGAGCGACGCTGGGCAGCGCTATCACCAGCCATGAATAATACGGAATCGGCCAAAGGCGAGCAACGAGGAGAAGCGCCACGCTTCCCCCCAGCCCGCACAAGCCGTATGCGGTCAACTGCCTTGCCCACGTGCGCCTCTCCAGCTTTTTGCGAATCGGCCTGAGCAACGCTTGCAGTTCATCCTGCGCCCTTGCTTTCGGAGCGAACATGGCTTAGTTCTCCTCGGGAGCGGCTTTTCGCAAGCGCGGCCGCACAGGCTGAATCAGGTAAATCGACAGGAGCAGGCAAACGACTGTCACTACCGCAAAGAAGAGGCAGTAATACCAAAACGGATCCACTGCCAACAGGCTCGATGCCGGGTGCGTCTTGCTCATATCCCGCACCGGACCTTCGCCGAAGATGTTCATCAAGGCGAACAGCGGATTGATGCTGTGCAAAAGGTCCGGCCAGACCGGCATGGGTCCAGACGGGTAATTGTTCATCCGCCGCTGGTAGCGGATCAACTCGCGTATGATTTCGGCCAGCACGCTGGAACCGATCGAATAGCCGAAGACGATCGCATAGCTGACGACCGTCGCGATCCCCGTCCGTTTGATGAGGGTGGACAGCAGGACGCCGATGCTGCCGATGCCGAACATGGTGATGACGTAAAAGCCGAATACCCGCAGCAGCTGCGATGGAGAGATTCCGCCGTACAAAAAGACAATCGCGTACAGCGGGATGGTGGCGAATACGAGAAACGTCATAAAGCTGAGGGACGCCAGCCATTTGCCCACGATGAGGCGGGTCGCACTGACGTTGGTGGTGAGCAGGACGCTTAGCGTCTGCCGCTCCCGCTCGCCGGAAATGACTCCTGCCGTGAGACCGGGGACGACAAAGCAGATCATCCCCAGCTGCAGGATGGACAGCATCATGAACAGTTCGCGCGTCTGATTGGGATTGTAGTAGCTGCCGCCGTTTGTCTCCAAAAAGATGTAGAGCAGCGTGATCCCGCCCAGCACGAGCAGGTAGAGCAGGATGATCCAAGGCGAACGCTGCGTCCGCATCCGCATCTTCCATTCGTTGAACAACACCGGATTGCGCCATGCTCTCCATGCGTTCATGACCCCACCCCCTTCGTAATTTCCAGGAAGATTTCCTCCAGGTTGCCCTGCGCCTCATTGAATGCCGCTACCGGAAAGCCTGCCGCTGTCAGCTCGCTGAGCAGTTTGACCTGCTGCTCGTCGTCGCCGGCAAAACCGGCCACCACCCAGTTGCCTTCCCGGGTGACACCGGAGACAGCGGGCATTTCCCGCAATCGCGTCATCGCTTCCTCCACCTGATCCAGCAATCGGATGCGCAAGACGCGTTTTTCCTGCATTTTCGCGTAAATTTCATCGACCCGGCCAAAGGCCATCAGATTGCCTTCCTCGATCACCCCGATCACGTCGCACATCTCCGCCAGCTCTGGAAGGATGTGCGAGCTGATGATGATCGTCTTGCCCATGTCGCGCAGCTCTTTCAAAATTTCCCGCAGCTCGATGCGTGCGCGCGGATCCAGGCCGGATGCCGGTTCGTCCAAAATGAGCACCTCCGGATTGTGCACCAGCGAGCGCGCCAGCCCCAGACGCTGCTTCATCCCGCGCGAGAGCGAGTCGACGTAGGCGTCCCGCTTGTGGCTCAGATTCACCAGCTCGAGCAGCTGCGGGATGATCTGCTTGCGCTCCGCTGCCGGAATATCGTAGTTGGCTCCGTAGAAATCGAGGTATTCTTCTGCGGTCAAATTGTCGTACACGCCGAAAAAGTCGGGCATGTATCCGATCAGCTTGCGCACTTCCTTCGGGTGCTTGGTCACTTCGTAGCCGCCCACGTACGCCTTTCCGCTCGTCGGCGCAAGCAAGGTCGCCAGGATCGACATGGTCGTCGACTTGCCGGCTCCGTTCGGCCCGACAAAGCCGAATACCGTCCCTTTGTCAATTTCGAGGGTCAGTCCTTTCAGCGCCTCCATTTTTCCGTATCGCTTCTTCAAGTTTTGGATCTGGATCACAGATGGGTCACCTTCCCTTCCACGCTGGCGCTCGGAATGCCGATATGGCGTTCGTCTGGGAATGCGTGCGAGAATTTTACCCGCAGAACACCATCCTCAGAGAGGTAAGCCGCAGCCTTCGTCCCGTCCATGATATTGTTCGCAAATACCTGATCGTACGGGTCGAAGGCCTTCGTCTTCCAGTTGTACACCTGCTTGTCGAACGGAGTATTGTCATCGGACCAGGTGTACAGATACAGGCGGGAGATTTGCAGCTTCTTGCCTTCCCGCTCGATCCGGGCGTCAAACGTGATGTCTCCCGCAGCCAGGAAATAGCCGTCGCCGTTGTCGTCGACCGGCACGCTGCTTCCTGACATCGTCACGTCGAATGTACCCGCCGGATAGTACACATGCCCATCCTTGGACGGCTTGACCTCGAGCTCGGATGTGACCAGCGAGAGGCTGTCCATGTGAACGGACTCTCCTTTTACGGTCGCGTCCACGATCGGCTCGTTCGTCCAACCCGCAATCATCACCTGTTGCATCTGGTAGGAAGCACTGCCTCTGAAACGAAGAGTTTCCACCATGGTTTGCTCGCGCGCATCTTCGTTTCGGACTCCTTGCAGATGCTGCGGCACGAGCTGGCTGGTCAGCCGCTGGATTTGCCCTCTCCTCATCTGCGTCTGCGCGCTTGGCTGGAAGCTCAGCTTGACCTGCACGGTGCTGCCCGGCGCCATTTCCCCGACCTCCTGCACCTGGGTGTCAGAGACGACCTTCACGTCGCGGAGCGTGTACTTCGTCTGGTTGGTCACCGTTCCGGTCAGTGCTCCATCGGCGTAGGACAGATCGGAGACAAACTTGCCTGCATCGGGTACGGGCCGCTCAGTCGCCACCTTGCGCATCGACCAGAACTCCACGTCGCGGAATTTGACGTCGGTGTGGTCTGGCTGCAGGGACGCCCATATCAGCGGGACTTCTCCCCACCGGCTCCCGTCGACGATCGGCTGGGACAAGCCTTCCCCGTAGATGGTCAGCTGGTAATCGCCCCCTGTCGGCACAAACATCGCCGTCACTGCCTTGGCTTTGGCGCCGCCTTCTTTCGTCAGCTCGAGATAGCCTGTCTGATGGACCATCACACCGCTCCCTCGCTGCATGGCTCCGAAGGAAAAAATCCCGATCCCGGTCACGACGGACAAGACGGGAACGATGGCCCACATGTAGCTTTGCTTGCGCTTGTGACGCAGGATGTAAAACAGCACAGGCCCTGCGATCAGGGCGTAAATCCCGAAGAACAAGGCAAACCATCCGACGTTCGGAATTTTCAGCGAAGGCATACGCTCCGCCGCATCGCTCAACGCCCACACACTGTCCAAGAACTGCTCCCGGGAATCGTCAAGCGAGGATCCGAAAGCGCGGGGCAGGACGTCCGCCCAAAGCTTGCCGTTTCCGGACCAGCTCGCCAGCGGCTCAGCCGCCAGATCGTAGGCCACGTACAGCACCTTTCCCTCTTCGACCGTGCGCGATGCGAACAACGGCTGCTTCCCTTCCGTGTACAGCGCTTTCCCCGCCTTGAGCGTGCCGCTGCTGATGGTAAAGGGTGCGGTCAGCTCCACCGGCTTGCTTTTGTCGAGAATCAGGCTAGGCAAAGATTTCACGGTCGTGACGCCGCCTACTTCCACTGGCGACAGATCAGCCAGTTCTCCCGCAGTTTTGCCGTACTGGGCGCCCCCCGCCAGAATCAGCATCCCGCCGGAAACGGTCCATTCCCGAATCGCCTGGATTTGCTGCGCGTTCAACGTATCCAACGCAAAATTGTTCAGGACGAGCAGATCGATCATACGCAATTGCACGCCCGCCGTCGGCACCTGCTCCGGCTTCATCGGCAAGACTCTGACCTCGTTTCTGAAAGCCCCTTTGGGCAGCACTCCCAAAAAATTGGCCGTATCCCGGTCTTCCGCCAGCACCCCGACCATCAGGGTGTCCCGGCTGTATCGCCTGCCGCCGACGGGTGCCTTGGCGACAATCTGGTCAGCTTTCATCAATGCCACATAGGAATCCGAGCGAACTTCGGAGCCAGGCACGGTAATCGTGATTTGCTTGGCCGCCCCTTTCGCGATGGAGACGGGTTGATAGTAGGCGACGGAGAACGTATTGTTGCCCATGTCTCCTGTCGCCACGATCAGATCCCCTTCCACATCCGCTCCGCTGTTCGTCATGGTCACCTGTACCGGCACCATCCCCGAATCTTTGTACTCGCCGCCGATTCCCGCCGTGACGCCCAGTTGCACGCCTGCTTCCGCGCGGGCGCTGCCGACCTCTCCGAGAGGTCCTCCCGTGAACAGCAGCAGGAGGGCACAGACGGCCATCAGCCACATTTTGAACATTACTGGTTTCATTCGCTTCCTACCCCCATGATCCGCTCTTCTCCCCAAAAATTTGTCAATTTCATACATATATAGACGGTTCGATCGGGAAAAGGCTACATGAAATTTGGAAAATCCTTGTCTGTGGCTTGCGACTCATCTGTATCGCCCCGGGTATTTACTTTTGCTTCGCGGCATGCTATTGTTATTTCGATGATTGTAGAAATAAGGGATGACTACGCCAAAAAGGATGCTTGCGATGAATGACGGAAACCTGGAAATGAATCAAGCCGTGAAGGTGCACAGAGCTTTGGGCGAGCAGACGCGATACAAAATTATTCGGATCCTGACGAAGGAAAGCAATCTGTGTCCGGCTGACCTCGAGAGACGGCTGGAATCGGTCGCCTTGTCGACGCTCTCGCATCATTTAAAGCAGCTGGCGGATAGCGGCCTCCTCGTTTCCCAAAAAAAGGGGACTTATATTTATTACAGCCTGAATGAGGAAACGATCAAAAAATTTGCCCCCTATCTGCTTGATTAAATTTTTCGCTTATATTTCGATATAACTAGAAATATAAAATTCCTTCTTGTCATCCGCATCCTTTTACGCGTACCAGTAACCTTCTTATTTCTATGTTTTTAGAAACATAAAATTAAATCAAGAAAGAGGTTGTCGCCATGTCGCAAGTCTGGAAGGTCTATATTCTCGCTCTGGTCAGCTTTCTGGTAGGGACGTCCGAGTACATCATCTCGGGAATCCTGGACAAGATTGCAGACAGTCTCGCTATTTCCGTGGTCGCAGCCGGGCAGCTGATCACCGTCTTCTCCCTCGTGTACGGTCTCGGCACTCCCCTGTTGATCGCGTTGACGGTTCGCTGGGAACGCCGCAAGCTGCTTTTGTCAGCGCTTGGGCTGTTTGTCCTCGCAAACGGCCTCGCCTTCGCCCTACCCGGATACGGGCTGTTCCTCGGGGCTCGCGTATTGATGGCGCTCGGCGCGGGAGTCGTTGTCGTCACCGCACTGACCATTGCGGCCAAAATCGCTCCGCAAGGGAAGCAGGCCAGCGCGATTGCGACTGTCGTGATGGGCTTTACCGCATCGCTGATCGTCGGCGTTCCTTTGGGACGAATGATCGCCGCTGCCTATGACTGGAAAGCCGTCTTTGGCGGGATCGGTGCACTCGGCTTGCTGGCCATGCTGATTCTTTTCCTTTCCATTCCAAAAACGAAGGGAGATGCCCCTATTCCGCTGCGTCAACAGCTGTCGCTGCTCAGGCAACCCCGCATTGCCTTCTCTCTTCTCGTCACCTTCATGTGGCTGGGCGGTTATTCACTCGCTTACACCTATATCACCCCGTACCTGCTGTCTGTCGCAGGCATGAGCGAGGGCATGTTAAATTCGGCCTTGCTGGCATTTGGTATCGCGAGCTTGATCGGTTCCAAGCTGGGCGGCTACAGTGCGGATCGCTGGGGCGTGTATCGCACGCTGACGTCCGGAATGGCCCTGCATATCGCCACACTGTTTTTGCTGACCTTGGCCGCTCACTCCACCGTCCTTGTCTTTTCTTTGTTAATCCTGTGGTCGTTCGCCGCCTGGTCTACCGGTCCGACTCAGCAGTACCATCTGGTCACTCTGGCGCCGGAATCATCCGGTATCATGCTCAGTCTGAACAGCTCCGTCATGCAGCTGTCCATGGCTGCCGGGGCAGGGCTCGGGGGGATTGTCGTAAACAGCGTGTCGCTGGCTTCCGTCACCTGGATCGGAGCACTCGGTGTCTTGATCGCAGCGGCCATCGTCTCCCGTTCGTACCGGCCTGCCAGCCCCCAAAGGGAAGGAGCGAGAGAAGTACGCCAGGCGTAATTCCCTCGACCGTCGGAAAGTCAAAAGAACAAAAGCCTTGGCCTTGGCGATGCCGCCGGCTAAGGCTTTGTTTTGCTTTTCAGCGCTGTCTTTTCAAAATCCCCAAATACGCCTGCCACGGACCGACATCATCCCTGTACCTTTCGGCCATGACCCGAACGATCTGCGCGATGTGCGTCAAATCGTGAACCACCCATGTAGACACCAGCTCCCTCGCCTTTACGGAGCCGAATTCCGGATGGGAGCCCGTCCGTTCCAGGTGCGATTCCTTCGCAACCAGCTCGATGAGTCTGGCTATGTTTTGCGTGCGAATGGCTTTGAACTCCTCGAGCTTCGCTTCCAACGATCTTGCGTTTTCGGCCTTCAGGTGGGAATAGCGGTCAAACAGAGGAAACGGCTTGTTTTCGCCATCCCGAACAATCGTCTCCAGCCTGGGGATCCAGTTGTACTTCTCAGCCTCAATGAGATGCTCCACCACTTGGGTGGGGGTCCACGTACCCTCGCCTTCGTCGGATTGCAGCCAGCCCTCCGACAATCCTGCTAAAAACTGCGACAAGGTCTGCGGGGTGCGCTCGAGAACTTCCATTGCTTCGTTCAAGGTAAAATTCATAGCCCTGCTCCTTTTTCCGGATTCAACGCCAGGTCTTTCGCATCGATGTCATTTTCCCTATGATATTCGCCCCCGCAGCAAAGAATTTCCTTTTTGTGCTGCACATCCGCAGGTCGCTATTGCTATGACCCGTATTGAGGTCGCCCCTCATCCCGCCTCCGTCCGTTCCACCCTCTGCGCCAGCTTCCGCTTGGCAAATGCCAAAAACAAGAGGGCCGAAATCGCCACGGACACTGCGCATACCGTAAACAGCACGCCATATCCCGTATACTGGGAAACCCAGCCGAGGGCGATCGAGCCTGCCCCGATGCCGAGGTCGAAGGCGGTCATAAACGACGCGGTCGCAACTCCTCTCTTTTCCGGCGGAGCCAGACGCAGGTTGGCCGCCTGGAGTGCCGGCTGGGCCGAGCCAAAGCCTAGTCCGTACAGAAGAGCCGCGACGATCACACCGAACAGTCCGTTCGCAAAGCTCAGGACGAGCAGCGACGCCACCGTGAGGACGAGCGAGGGGACGATCACATTCGCTTCCCCGAGCCGGTCAGACAGCTTGCCGGCAAACGGCCTCGCCAACGTCAGAGCCAGGGCGTAGACGAGGAAAAAGGTGCCCGAGTTGATCTGGATGGATGCTGCGAACAGCGGCACAAAGGTCGTGATCCCGCCGTAGGCCACCGCCAGAAAGAACAGCGACACGGTCACCGGCCAAAGCGCCTTCTCGAAGATGCCCATTTTCTTCGCCCCGGCTTTTGGCGTGAACGGCGTTTTTGTCGCGAAGACGAGGATCAGAGCTGCTACGGACAGAGCCGTCGCCAGCAAAAACAAACCGTGGAACGAGCTGTTTTGCAGCACCCATACCCCCAGCATCGGGCCGATCGCCATCGCGAGCGTCATCGCCATGCCGAACCAGCCCATCCCTTCTCCTCTGCGCGTAGTCGGAATGATGTCGGTGACCGATGTGCTCACCGCTGTCGTGGAAAAGGCCCAGCTGGCCCCATGCAGTACGCGAAGCGCCAGCATAACCGCGATGCTCCCTACCCAGTCGTACAGGTACATCGACACCGCAAAGAAAACCATTCCCCAAAGCATAAACGGCCGTCTGCCGTACCGATCGAGAAGTCCCCCGACAAACGGGCGAAAGACGACAGCCGTCAACGTAAATACCCCGGCCGCCAATCCCACGTGGGCATCGCTGCCGCCCAACTCCTTGATAAACAGCGGAAACGTGGGCAAAAGCAAATAAAATCCGGTAAACAAGATCAGCATACCGGCCATCATTTGAATAAATGTCTTGGTCCACAGACGCTCCAAGCGTCTCCCCTCCTTGCATGCCCTTCTTTTTTGGACGCGTCCGTTGCCGCTTTACTCCTCCAGCATGCGGACCCGCTGAATCTCTTCCTTGACCCACTGCATATCCGCCTCGCCCAGCCGCTTGCGATGGTCGAACACCCGCAGCAGTTGGACGCGCTGCTTTTCCGGCTCCGGCTTCACCGTGAGGAGATACCTCTCGAAGCTCGTTACGTGCTGATAGCTCTTCTCGAGCATTTGCAGGTACTGTTCCAGACAGGCCAGGCGCACGTCCTTGTCGACGTACGAAAAGTACACCATTTTGAAACGGAACAACAGCTCTGTTTCAGCAACCGCTTCCGTCCCCAGCGGCTTTTCCATGAGCTCATGAAATCGCCTACGTCCCGCCTCGGTAATCCCGTAAATTTTTCGTGTCCGTCCTCCTGCCGTTTCTTCTTCAATCCGCAGGTGGATCCACCCGGCCTCCGTCATGCGGGATAGGAGCGGATACAAAGTGCCCGAGCTGATTTTCCGGACGAGCCCGACCGAGTTCGCCAGGATGTCTTGCAGCTGGTAGCCGTGCTTGTCTCCCGTCATCAGCTCCCCCAATACAAACAATTCGTACAATCCAGCGCCTCCCTTCCGCAGCTTATGTGTCGATACGATAGTTATAATATATGTCGCCACGACATATTTTTCCACCGAAATTTTCCTTTTTCGTCCGATTTCCGCTCTTTTTCACAAAAAAACACCGATTGCCACCCCGGAAGCTCACACAGACTCATTCTTCCGAAGGATATGGCAATCGGTCCAAAAAAGACGCCAGCAAGAAGACGCTCTCTCGTTCAGCGCATGACTGCTAGGAGCTCCAGCCGCCCCTTACCTGAAGCGACGGCAGCATCCCGGCGGACAGAACCTGCAATGATCCGGACACCGTCTTCCAAAAGATCGGAAACGCCTCCATTGGCTAGACTCCGGAGGACGTTGACCGTATCCCGGACGTTGACCGTATCCCGGCCATTGCATTGAGGAATTGGAGGATGGGAAGGACACGGATTGATTGTACGTCGAAGACTGGGATGACGACCAATACGAACTTGGATAATACATGCTGTCGCCCTCTTTCCTGGTAATTTTGGATGACTATATGTGTATATGCAGGGGAGCATGTGTCCGCATAGACGAGTAACATTCCCAATAGGAAAATCAGGTAGCCACCTATGCCCGATCCTGACGTACCCCGTCGCCCCTTTCGCTCCGCACCTCGCTCATCCGTGGACGCCGCCTCCCAGATTCAGCAAGACGCATCCCCCGATGATGAGGCCGATCGCGATGACCTTCTTCACGGTAAATACGTCGTGGAAGACGAGAACGCCGATCACGGCCACGATGGCCGTCCCCAATCCCGACCAAATGGCATAAGCCGTTCCGACCTCCATCTCCTTCAGCGCGAGACTCAGCGAAGAAAAGCACAAAATGTATAGTACAAACATCGAGATCGTGGGAATCGGCTTGCTCAGCCCTTCAGACAGTTTCATCGATGTGGTGCCGGCCACCTCAAACACGATGGCCAGCAGCAAGTAAATCCAGCTCATTACGAATCCTCCACTCCCTGTTTTCTGCCATTCTCTACGCGATGGCCTTTTTCGATTAGATCCAAACTCTTCCTATCCAACTATACACGGTTTCGTTATGATGATGAAAAAAAAGGGAGGAAATTCCGATGACACTTTTCGAACCGGCGCCAAAACCTGTTCGCTTCCTGGAAGGGGAGCGCGTCTATTTGCGGCCCATCGGATTGGATGATACGGACTGGTATTTCCGTTCGTTGTACAATCGCGAAGGCCGCCGCCTCACGGGCACGCAAAAGCACTATTCTCGCGAGCAAATCCAGCAGTACATCGAGGGAAAATCGCAGGATTCCTCCAGCGTGCTGCTGCTCATCGCCAGACGGGACGACGACCGGGTGATCGGGGACATCCAGATCGGCACGATCGATACGTTCAACCGCAACGCCTTTCTCCGCATCGCCATCGACCAGCAGGAAAACCAGGGAAAAGGCTACGGCAGCGAAGCTATCCGTCTCATGCTGGACTACGGCTTCGGCATTCTCAATCTCCACCGGATCGAACTCAACGTCTTCGCGTACAACGAGCGGGCCATCCACACGTATGAAAAGCTCGGCTTTCAGCGCGAAGGCGTGCAGCGCCAAGCCCTCTACTACAACCACGCCTACCACGACTCGATCCTCATGTCGATGCTGGCGGAAGAATATCGGGCGAAATACCTCGGTTCCCGGCAAGAGGCGGGGACAAAGACCACTGTGACGTAGCATCGGGACCTATATCCGTCCCATCGAGCGCATGTAGGTCGGAATGAAATCAATTCCTATCCGTACAAAAAAGGAGCTGATCCGATCCAGCTCCTTTTTTACAGCATTCCGCGTCCTTCTTCCTTTGCCTCCAGACGCGCCAAGCGCTTCTGGTACGCGAGCCCCTCCGCCTTGGAACGCTGGCGCAAAAGGCTCCCCCGCCGCTTCCACTGCTCATAGGCGAGACGGGTGTAGTGCAGCGCCTTTTCCCAGTCCTTGAACTGATGCTCGCACAGCTTTGCCGCCTCGATGTAGACTTCCTCCGGGACATGCCCGGACGCCCCCATGCAAGACTCCCACACCTGCAGAGCTCTTGCCCATTCCTTCCGCTTTTTGTACAAGTGCCCGACCGCCAGCTTCGCCCGCACGCTCCACGGGTGGTCGCTGCGCGCAACCGACATGTATGCCTGCATCGCCATCTGGCCATCTCCGAGCGCGTCATACCAACGGGCGATTTCAAATCGTTCCTCGTGAGATACCTCTTCCCGCTCGTACTCCAGCAGCATCCGGGAAATGTGGATGTACAAGGTGATCAGCGACAGCACGTCGATTTCGTTGTGCCGCAACACCCCTTCGATCACGTCCGGATCCTGGGAGTGAAGGAAGTCGAAATAGCGGATCGGGGCCAAATACCCCGGCAAATCGTCCTCCCGCCTGACATCCAGCTTTTCCTGCTCGATGATCGCCAGACGGCACGATTCCAGCTCGGCCTTCCACAATCTCCTCGCCCCGTGCAGCAAATCCAGATGGCCAAAGGCCGGGAGCGCTTGCACCTGATCGCGGATCAGCGTATGCCGGGTGCGCACCTGCGGCCAGTCGAACGACTTGCCGTTGAAGGTAACCAGATGGGACGACTGCTTGGCCTGTTCCAAAAAGGAATGATACAGCGTCACTTCCGCATGGGGAGCCGGCAAAAAATGCTGCCGGACGACCACTTCTTCCCCTTCGACGCGGCTGTACCCAAGCAGAAAGACGGTATTGCCCGCCCCGCCGGACAGTCCGGTCGTCTCCGTATCGAAAAACAGCAGGTCTTCCGCCCGCCTCCCCGCCGCAGACAGCGGATGCTCCCTGCCAAACGCCTCCCACGCCGCGATCGTCTCGTGCAGCTGGGAAAAGGTGTAGGCTCCGTGCCGTTGTCCGAGGGGAAATCGGACTTCACGGATCATGACGTGCTCATCCTCCCAGACGAACGGCCTCGCCTGCATGCTTTGCCACTTGTCGCTGAAAGGAATGTCGGGATCGACGCGTTGACTGCCGGGTTTCTCCGCCTGATCAGCGGTCGTGGGGAGCTCAAGCGCAGGGTTCTTGTCCTTGTCCGGCTCCAGGGCGAGGTGCCCCTTCATCCGCTGCAGCTTGGACTTAAGAGACATACGCGCTTCCTCCTTGGGCCACGCGCAGGAGTGTCATCGCCAGCTCCTTGCTGCCGTCATCGGTCGCTCCCACGCAAGACGGGCAGCCGGACTCGCACGGGCACGAGACGATCAGGCGCTCGGCCTGCGCGAGAATGGTCTCCATCTCTTTGTACACTTGCTCGGAAAGCCCGATCCCTCCCGGGTAACGATCGTACAAAAAGATCGTCGGCTGCTGGGAATGCACAGCCTTGCGCTGCGGGATGACGTGCAAGTCCATCGGATCGCACATGACGAACAGGGGTGCTACGTGCTGAAGCACATGCGCCAGACCGACCAGCCCCCGCTCCACATCCTCCGTGCCGATTTCCTCCAGCAAGCTATCCGCGAATCCGATCCAGGCGGCATTGGTGTGCAGCTCTTCCTCCGGCAAGTGAATCGGGCCGGACCCGATGTTTTCATGCGTCTCGAACTTGATTTTCTTGAAGATCGTCGCCATCGCGTGCACGGACACTTCCCCGTAGGCAAAAGCGCACAGCCCTTCGCTCCGGTACTGATCCTGCTCCAGCACCTTCAACTGGACTGCCAGATTGGCATCCGTGTAGTAGTCGACCGCAACTTCCCGGACATACGCCTTCTTTTCCTCGTAGTCGAGCTTCTCTACCTGGTACTGCGTCCCTTGGTGCAGGTAGATCGCTTCCTCATGCAGCAGCGTCATCGAGCTGAATCGGTCCATTTCCCCGATGACCCGCTCGTTGCCTCGCTCACTGATGTCGATGATGACCACGTTTTCCTGCGAGGCGGACCGCAGGCTGATGTTGTGCGCCGGGAACGAGTCGTTCATCCAGAACCATTTTCCTTTGGAATGGTGCAGGACCTGCTCCTCCGTCAAAAACTCCAGAATCTCCACGATTTCCGCCCGTCCGAACAGATCTCCCTCCCGAAACGGCAGCTCGTAGGCGGCACACTTCAGATGATCGACGAGGATGATCAGATTGTCCGGGTTGATCCGCGCCGTCTCCGGGCTGCGGTCAAAAAAGTACTCCGGGTGGGAAATGACGTACTGATCCAGCGGCGTGGAGCTGCCGACCATAACGACGACCGACTCCCCCTGCCGCCTACCCGCCCGGCCCGCCTGCTGCCAGGTGCTGGCGACAGAGCCTGGGTAGCCGGTGATGACACAAGCCTGCAGCTGCCCGATGTCCACGCCCAGCTCCAGCGCATTTGTGCTGACGACCCCCATAATGTCGCCGTTGCGAAGTCCCCGCTCGATCTCTCTTCGCTGGCTGGGCAGATAGCCGCCGCGATACCCCTGGATCGTCTTGGGGCCGAGCTTCTTCTTAATGAGCTCTTGCAGGTATGTGAGCAAGATTTCCACGCGGACCCGGCTGCGGGCGAACAGGATCGTCTGGATGCCGTTCACGAGAAACTGCTCCGTGATGTCGCGCGCTTCCAGCGTGGCGCTGCGCCGGATATTCAGCTGGCGGTTGACCACGGGCGGATTGTAGAACAGGAAGTGCTTGATGCCGGCAGGAGCGCCGTTGTTGTCCACCAGCTCCATCGGCTCTTCCGTCAGCTGCTCCGCCAGCTCTCTTGGATTGGCGATGGTAGCCGACGTGCAAATGAACTGGGGATGGCTGCCGTAAAAGGCGCAGATGCGCTTGAGGCGGCGGATGACGTTGGCCACGTGGCTGCCGAACACGCCGCGGTATGTATGCAGCTCGTCAATGACGACGTACTTCAGATGCTCGAAAAAGGAGACCCACTTGGTGTGGTGAGGCAAAATCGCGGAGTGCAGCATGTCCGGGTTGGTAATGACGATGTTCCCCGCCTTGCGCACCATCTGCCTGATGTTGGCCGGCGTGTCTCCGTCGTACGTCTCGGATTTGATGGAAAGGCCCATTTCCGTAATGAGCTCGTGCAGCTCGCTCTTTTGATCCTGTGCCAGCGCTTTGGTCGGGAACAGGTAGAGAGCGCGGGCCTGCGGGTCTTCCGACAGGGTCTGGATGATCGGCAGGTGGTAGCACATGCTTTTCCCCGAAGCCGTCGGGGTCACCGCGACGATGTTCTTCCCGCCCCGCACATGGCGAAACGAGGTCTCCTGGTGGGTATATAGGGAAGGAATGCCCCGCTTCTCGAGGGCTTCCCGGATGCGTTTATCCAATTCATTCGGAAAAGGAACCGTTTTGGCCTCGCGGGCAGGAATCGTTCGCCAGTGCGCGATATTGGCGGAAAACCGCTCGTCCTGACGAAAGCGATCCAGCAGCTCGGCCATGCTTTTTTTCATATTCATCGGCGTCACCTTCTTGCTATCATTTTACGAATGGATGTTCGCGATGTAAACGAATTGTTTTTTTCCAGCCCGCCGGTCACAGATATTTATTCTGGTTAAACCAGGATCCATTTTGTATAATAGAACACTGTATCTAACGGCCCCGACTTTTCTGAAAGGGGAAAGTCATCATTCTACGAAAAAGAGAGGTAACCCTTTGAACATTCAACAATTGAAAACGGATTGGTTCTCCCATGCACGCGGTGACGTATTGGCCGGAATGACTGTGGCCCTGGCTCTGATTCCCGAAGCGATCGCCTTCTCGATTATTGCCGGTGTCGATCCCATGGTCGGACTGTACGCTTCCTTCTGCATTGCTGTGACGATTGCCTTCGCTGGCGGAAGACCCGGAATGATTTCGGCAGCGACAGGAGCCATGGCTTTGCTGATGGTCAACCTCGTGAAGGAACACGGCCTGGAGTACCTGCTGGCAGCGACTTTGCTTACAGGTGTCATCCAGTTTCTTCTCGGCGTTTGCAAGATTGGCCGGTTCATGACCTTCGTTCCCCATTCGGTCGTGATCGGCTTTGTCAACGCCTTGGCGATTCTCATCTTCATGGCGCAGCTGCCGCACTTTGCAGGAGCATCCTGGGTGATGTACGCGATGGTGCTCGGTACGCTCGCGATCATTTACATTCTTCCGCGCTTTACGAAAGCGGTCCCGGCCGCACTGGTCGCCATCGTCGCGATGACCGCCATCGCCATTTTCGGCGGCCTTGATTTGCGCACGGTAGGCGACATGGGGCAGATCACGCGCAGCCTGCCGATGTTTCATGTGCCAGCGGTTCCTTTTACCTGGGAAACGCTGATGATTATTCTCCCGTACTCGTTCCCTCTGGCCCTGGTGGGAATTCTCGAATCGCTGATGACAGCGTCGATCATCGATGAAATGACGGATACGCGCTCCGACAAGAATCGCGAGGTCAAAGGCCAAGGCATCGCCAACCTCGTCAACGGCTTCTTCGGAGGAATGGCTGGTTGCGCCATGATCGGCCAATCCGTCATCAACGTCAAATCCGGCGGCCGCGGCCGCTTGTCTACCCTCGTAGCCGGCGTCTTCCTTCTGTTCTTAATCATGGTGCTCGGGGACGTCGTCCAGCGGATTCCGATGGCCGCATTGGTGGGCGTGATGATCATGGTTTCCATCGGCACCTTCAATTGGCAGTCGATCAAGGACCTGCGCAAGGTTCCCCTGAGCGACTCCCTCGTCATGATCGTGACGGTAGCGATTGTAGTCGCTACCCATGACTTGGCGAAAGGGGTCATCGCGGGCGTCATCCTGAGCGCCGTGATCTTCGGATGGAAAATGGCCCGCTTGAAGTCAACCGAATCGCTCACGTTGTCGGGAGCCAAGGTGTACGCCATCTCCGGTCCGCTGTTCTTCGGAACCATGACGTACTTTATCGAGCAATTCCACTTCACGGAGGATCCGGAACAGATCGTCATCGACCTGAGCCGTTCCCACGTCTGGGATCATTCGGCAGTGGCTGCGATTTCCAAGGTCGTGTCCAAGTATCGGCAGCTCGGGAAGCACGTCTCCATCGAAGGGCTGAACAAAGAAAGCCAGTCGCTGGTCGACCGCATCGGCCTTTCGGTTCCTTCCGGTCATTAAAAAGCTTGGGAAGCCAAGGAATTTGCGGGCGAAAGACAGGAAAAAGCATTCTGCACACGTTTCTGTGTCGGAATGCTTTTTTCACATTTCTTCACGTTTTCCTAGGCACCATGATATTAGTCATTTGTTATAATGGAAGAGGGTGATAGAAGCTATGAACGACTTACTTCAACACGCTTTTCGTATCCGTGCTGCCATGAACAAAATGCAACGAGATATATCCATAGAGATGCAAAAACAATTCGGGATGGATCTGACGAGGCCGCAATGCTATCTGCTGTCGCTGATCTCCAATGAAGAGCCGTGCAAGATCACGCATCTTGCCAAAAAGCTCGGAGTGCGCCCCAGCACCATTTCCACGATGATCAATCGTCTCGTCGATGACGGCTTCGTATCGCGGGAGTACGGCCACAACGACCGGCGCAACGTCCTGGTGTCCATCACGCTGCTCGGCAAAGAAGTGCTGAAGAAAGATGTCGAAAATTACGGCAAAGTGCTTCAGCAATTCATCGGTTCTTTGGAGTCCACCGAATTGGAAACGTTTACGCGAACCTTCGAAAAGATCGCTGCCATCCACGAAGCGAGATGACACACTCGGCCTCGCGGCAATGGAAAAGCCAGCCGGTACCGGAGCTGTCGCGGCGATCCGGCCGGTTGGCTTTGCGCTGGCTCTCCCCCTACGACTCGAACGCTTCCTCCAAAATGGACCGGTAATCCTCGGCGGTGATTGTGCGGACGTTGCTCGGTGTCGAGCCGTTTTTCATCGCCAGCTCCACGATCCGGGGAAAGTCTTCCCTGCGTACCCCAGGCAAATCTTTGAGCTTGGGAATATGCAGGCTCTCGGTGAGGGCACGGATGCCTTCGATCAGCTTGCTGATGGCCTGATCGTCCGAATCCGCATCGGCGGCAAAACCCATGTATCTGCCCAACCGGGCGTGCATCGGCTTGTTCTCCGCAGCGTTGAACTTCAATACATAGGGCAGAAATACCGAGTTGGCTACGCCATGCGGAGTATCGTACAGGCCCCCCAGCGCTTCGGCCAGACAATGCACGGCCGCGACATCGGCAGACCCGAAGCACAGCCCCGCCAGCAGGCTCCCTTCGAGCATCGCGTGACGTGCTTCTTCATCCTGCCCGTTGGCGTAAGCGGCAGGCAAAGCGTCGACGATCGTGCGCATCGCTTGCGCCCCGAGAGCTTGGGAGATCGGATTGGTCACCTTGCAGGTGTAGCCCTCGATGGCGTGCACCAAGGCATCCACCCCCGTGGCAGCCGTGACAGCGGGCGGCACGCTGTACGTCAGCGCCGGATCAAGCAGCGCCAGCGTCGGGCGCAAGGTCTCGTGCTTCAGCGTCATTTTGCGATGCGTCGACGACTCCGTAATTACGGCCGATCTCGTCACCTCCGAACCGGTCCCGGCTGTAGTCGGAATGCAGATGATCGGAGCAATATTTTCGTATGGCAGCCGGCCGTCCGCATAATCGGTGGGCGTCCCGCCATTTGCTCCGCACAGGGCGATCGTTTTCCCCGTATCCATCGCGCTCCCGCCGCCGATTGCCACTACCGCGTCGGCCTTTGCCTCGCGATACAGTGAGGCCCCTTCCAAGCACTCTGTATCGCGCGGGTTTTGACTAAGCGCGTCAAAGAGCGTCACGCGAAAGCCCGCTTCCTCCAGCGCGGCGCGAATAGGGGCCACCAGTCCCGCACGAATGACCCCTGGATCGCTCACCAGCAGGACCGACTTTCCCACGTGCAGAAAACGCAAGAGCTCCGGCAGCTCCTTCGACTTCCCTTTCCCCATCTCGATTCGTGTCTGGCAATGATAACGGTATGCTGGCATGCGTATCCCCCCTGATCTTACTTCCATCATACAGGCGTTGGACAAGCTGCACCAGATTTCTTGCAGAATAGCGGAAATATTTTTACTCCGTTTTGTAACATTCCTTTTTTTTCCACGTCGGAATGGGCAAAGGGGGTTTTTAGAGATGAGAAACAGAATCAAAGCAGGTGCGATCTTCATTTTGACAGCGTCGTTGGTCGGGTGCAGCTCCGGCGGGCAGAGTCACCGGCCTGCCTCGAGCGAGCAAGCCGGAGGACAAAACCAGCTGGCGGCCCGTCCGGAAGCTGAGGCGAGCTATGCTGGTGCACCTTCAGGCAACAAGGCCGACGCCTTCGCTCTGAAAAGGCGTCCGGAGGCTGAGCCGCCCGGCGCAGGCGCCATGACCTTTCAGCATTACGGTACGAATCCGTTTATTTCCACCTCCGAAGACAACCTCTCCACTTTCGCGGCCGACGTCGACACCGGCTCTTACACGGTGACCCGCAGCTACATCCAGGATGGGGAGCTTCCCCCTGCGGATGCCGTCCGCGTGGAGGAATTCATCAATTACTTTCCCGCTGCCTATCCTCCCCCCGCTACCGGCACCTTTGGGATTCACGTAGACGGCGGCCCTTCTCCTTTCGGCCCTGGCTACCAGCTGGTGCGGATCGGGATCAAAGGAAAAGAAATCGTCCCGGAAAACAGGAAGGCCGCCCATCTCGTCTTTGTGATCGATGTCTCCGGCTCCATGGACCAGGAAAATCGACTGGAGCTGGTCAAGAAGAGCTTGCGAGTCCTGGTCGATCAGCTCCAGCCGAGAGACACGGTCGGGATTGTCGTCTACGGATCGGAGGGACGCGTCGTCCTCGATCCTACCTCCGCCGAAAACAGGAGGGCCATCTTGTCGTCCATCGACGCGCTCCGGCCCGAGGGCTCCACCAATGCGGAGGAAGGCTTGCGGCTCGGTTACGAGATGGCGAACCGCTCGTTTGAACGTGGCGCCATCAACCGCGTCATCCTCTGTTCCGACGGCGTAGCAAACGTCGGCGAGACGGACACGGAGGGCATTTTACGCTCCATCGAGGACTACGCCCGAAAGGACATCTACCTCAGCACGTTCGGATTCGGCATGGGCAACTACAACGACGTGCTGATGGAACAGCTCGCGGACAAAGGCCAGGGACAATACTCGTACATCGACACGTTTTCCGAAGCGCGGCGGGTCTTTACGGAAGCATTGACGGGCACCTTGCAAACGATCGCCCGCGATGTGAAAATCCAGGTGGAATTTGATCCGAAAGCGGTGGATCGCTACCGGCTGCTCGGCTATGAAAACCGGGACGTGCGCGACGAGGATTTCCGAAATGACAAGACCGACGCCGGGGAAGTCGGCGCAGGCCACACGGTGACGGCTCTCTACGAGGTGAAGGTGAAGAACGAGGCAGCCTTGAAGCTGGGAGACGTGCGCATCCGCTACCATAACGCCTCCAACAATCAGGTAGAGGAAACGAGCCGGCCCGTGACGGTTCACGCAAAGCTGTCCCCTGATTTGCAGTTTCTCGCTTCTGTCGCCGAGTTTGCGGAAATCCTGCGGGAAAGCGCCTGGGCCGAGGACGGTTCCTTGCGGGATGTGCTGAAGCTGGCGGAAGCCTCCGCAGCGAGCGAAGAGCAACTGGAGTTCGTCCGGATGGTAAAGGATAGCCTCGCGATTCGCAGGCAGTAAGGAAACAAAGGCAGAACCTCCCTGTTTGGCCGCGGGGAGGTTCTGCTTTGCGCGCATTACAGGGTGACGACAGCGGTCATTCCCGAGCGCAGCTCACCGTTCTTGTTTTCCAGGACGACTTTGACCGTGAACATGTCTGTCCCCGCAGAGGCTTTGGGACTGATCCTCTCTACCTTGCCTGTCATGTGCTTGCGAGTCGCTTCTACGGTCACGTCCACCTCTTTTCCCTGCGCAAACCGCTCCAGGTCTTTTTCCGCCACGCCGATTACGACGTACACTTTTTCCGTATTGACGACCGTCATCGCGGCCACGCTCGGGGTGATCATCTCACCGGCATGGATATTCCTTGCGCTCACATACCCTTTGATCGGGCTTTTGACCGCCGCGTTTTTCAGCTGGTATTCGGCATTGTCTACGGATGCCTGCGCCCGCTCGACATTGGCGGCCAACTGGGCGAGCTGCTCGGGCGTCGCGCCATTCTTGGCCTTGTCGTACATCGCCTTCATTTGCTCCACGCCCGCAGCCATTGCCCGCAGCGTCGGCTGTGTCGCCCCTTGCTTCGCCATCGCCAGCTCCTCCTGGCTTTTTCGGTATTGAGCCTCCGCCTGCGAATAGGCGGTTTCGGAATCCTCCCACGCCTGCTTGGAGATGGCACCTTGGCTGTACAGCGATTGCGTGCGTTCCTTTTTCGCGGCTGCCATCTCCCAGTTCGTCTTGGCAGACTCCAGCGCCGCTTCGAGCTGGGCCATTTCTTCGGGACGCTTGCCGTTCTTCACGTCTGCGTACTTTTGAGCGGCCTGCTGCCATCCTGCCTGAGCGTAAAGCAAATCCTCCGTGCGTGCTCCTTTTTTCGCTTCCTCCCACTTCGCTTTGGCCAAAGCCAGATCGGCCTTGGCCATCCGCAGGCTCGCCGCCAGCTCTTCCGACTCCATGTCAAACAGCGGGGCTCCTGCTGCAATCGCATCTCCGGTATCGCCGTACACAGCTGCGACTCTGCCCGCAGTCTTGGCATAGATCGTCACTTCCTCGATCCCCTCCAGCTTTCCGGTAAACGTACGGGGTTGAGCCGTGTCCTCCGCCGCATGCTGTTGCCCCGGGCTCGCTGCGGCGGTCAAAGCCACCGGCTGTACCGACCCGCAGCCCGCAAGTATGATGAGCGCGGCCGCTCCCCAAAGCACGCCAAACCATTTCTGCCCTTTCATTTCCGTTCCACCTTTCTTTATCGATTATTCCAGCATCGCCGGCTGTGTTTTCGGATCTGCCGAAGCTCCAAGCGCGGCTTTGTTTTCTTTCACGAGCAGCATGACGGCGAGCGCCGCCAGCAGGACGAGCGCTGCTGCGAGCAAACTGTCCTGCAAAGCCTGAATCGCAGCGTATTTTTTGACCAGCTGTCCCATGAGCTGCAGGGCGGACGCCGCCGCCTCCTGTACGGACAGCCCTTTTGCGACGTACATTTGCTGCCACTGCTCCAAGGCAGCCGTGACCGGAGGATGCGTCGCGGTTACCTGCTCGCCGGCGTGAACCGCATGCTCCACGCCGCGCCGGGTAAACAGGCTGATCAGTCCGGCGATCCCGATGGAAGTCGCCACCTGCCTCGCAATATTGGTAATGACAGATGCCGCCGGGACTCGCGCGGGATCGCCGACAGCCAGCAGCGGTATTTGCATCGAGGTCATCAGGCACATTCCCAGACCTGCGCCGCGAATGGCAAGCAGCCATCGCAAGGTCGAGACGTTCGTATCCAGATCGACTTGCGATAAAAAGAAGCCCGGCACCGTGCAAAAAATGAGTCCGACCACGATCAGCGGCTTCAGTCCGACCCGCGCGGCGATCACACTGCAGATCGGCGTGACGATGCCCGAAGCAATCGCCTGCGGCAGCATCAGTAGACCGGTATCCATCGCCGTTTTGCCCAGCATGTTTTCCGAGTAGATCGGCAGCAAATAGATCACACCGAAATTGCCGACCATGATCATGCTGTTCACCAGAAGGCCCAACGTAAAATCCCGTTTGGCGAGCAGCCGGATGTCGACCAGCGGATGGCCTGTCGTCAGCTCCCGGAAGACGAACATGGTTCCGCTGACCAGCGCGGCAAGGAGCAAAGAGACGATGAAAAAGGAATCCCAGCCTTTCTCCTCCCCTTTGGTTACCGCCAGCAAAAGGCTGACGAGAGCCGTTGCCGACCAGACGAAGCCGGCCAGGTCAAACGGGTGGTCCTTTTTCACTTCCCCTTCCCGCAAAAAGCGCCAGACCAACAGCATCGCCACGATCCCGAACGGAATGTTGACCGTAAAAATGAACCGCCAATCCAGGTGCTGCACGAAGTAGCCGCTCAGCGTCGGCCCGACAGCGGGAGCGACGAATACGGAGATGCCGAACACGCCCATCGCGGACCCCATCTTTTCGCGCGGCACCACGAGCTGAATCATCGACTGACCGATCGTCATCATCAGCCCGCCCCCTGCCGCCTGGATGATCCGCGCTGCGATCATGCTGCCGTTGCTCCAGGCCAGGCCGCAAAGGAGCGAGCCTACCGTAAACAGAAACAGGCTGGCGAGGTAGCTTTTCTTGATCCCGAACCGCACCCCGGCAAAGCCCGCGAGCGGTATGACGGCCGCCATCGTCAGGGTGTAGCTGGTCACGACCCACTGTATTTCTTCCGTAGAGGCTCCAAACACATTCATCATCTCCGGGATCGCGACGTTGACGATGCTGGTGTCCAGCACGGCCATGAACGTCCCCAGTACGATGGCAAACACGCCGGGCCAAAAGTTTTCCTGCGGCTTCATTCCCCCCACATCCTTATCTCACGTGTATGGTGACCTCGGCATTCAGGCCGGGCTGGAAATCGTACGGCCCTTCCGTAAACGCAATCTTGATGGGAATGCGCTGGGTGACCTTGGTGAAGTTGCCCCCTGCGTTGGCTGGCGGCAGCAAGGAAAAGGTCGATTGGGTCGCCTCGCCGATTTTTGCGACCTTGCCGGCAAACGTGCGGCCGGGATACATGTCGAGGGCGATGTCGACGGGCTGCCCGATCTGGATGTAGCCGGCTTCCGTCTCCTCGACATTGGCCTGCACGTACAACTGCCGCTTATCGACCACCAGCGCGATCGGATTTCCGGCGCCGACCACTTCTCCCTCCTTGGCTGCCCGCTGCAAAATGACTCCGCTGATCGGCGAACGGATCGTGACGTTTTCCACCTGGACGTTGCTCGCGACGTTGACCTGCTCCTGCTCTGCAACGATCTGCCCGCTCTCTACCTCGCTGCCCTCGTCGATTTCCACGCTCTTGAGCTTTCCTGCCACTTTCGGGGCGATCTTGTAAATGTCTCCCGTGACGATCGCATCCTCTGTCTTGACATAAAAATAGCCTTGGTACCCGTAGTACCCGACGACAGCTGCGACCAACGCCCCTGCCGCAAGAAGGATGGCTTTCCGATCCAGTTTCCTTTTTTCCATTCGTGCGTCCCTGCCTTTCATCTTTTACAGACCGACTGGCGGTTTGTTTTCGTTCAAAAAATACGGAGCTTCTGCCAGCTCCTTTGATCCCCTTTTTCTGCGTGGCCATTTACCAAGAAAAGGCCATTCGCTCTGATTGTCATTTTACAAACCGGCAGTCGGTTTGTAAAGGGTTATTTTTCCGTTCAGCCGGATTTGAAGTTTTGCCGCCATCGGATGATGAGATATGCGGCCAGAGCAACCGAGACCGCAATCATCAGCGAGGTCAACCCGTAGTGGCGAATATACACGACGACCTTGAACCATTCTTTTTCCAGCGTTCTGCCCAAAAACAAAAAGGTGATGCTCCAGATCAGCGCTCCTGCGTATGCAAAGCCGGCAAATCGGCGGAATTCCATCGAAGCGATTCCGGCCAAATAGGCCGAAATATGGCGTACCCCGGGCAAAAAGTAACCGACCAGCAGCAAATACGGGCCGTACTTGGTAAACATCCTCTGGGTGGACTCGATCTTTTTCGGCGAGATGTGCAGGTACGGGCCCACTTTCAGGAGCAGCGGCAGCCCCCACTTCAATCCGATCCAATAGCTGATGGAAATGCCAGCCGAAGCGCCCAAAAAGGCACTGATCAGCGTGTACGGCATGTACAGAACCCCGCGCGAAACCGCATACCCAGCATACGTCATCAACACTTCGTCGGGTATCGGGACCCCCACCACGCCAAGCGCCAGCGCAACAAAGATTCCTACGTACCCGTATTTCATCAGAAAGATATCCAGATGTTGTTCCACGGCTACCTCCCTCTCCTTGTCCTTCTACATCTTATTCTCTCCATGTTCCAAGACATGCTGGCTTTTTCTTTCTATTGTAAGAGAAAAAGAGAGGAGAATGCCAACCCCGTCCGCGGCGGCCTTCGACCCAAAGGCGCTTGTCCGGCTATTTCCGCAAAAAACAGCCATCCCGCGGTATCGTCTACCGAAAGATGGCTATCCTCACTCAAGCCGACGGTTTTTCTTCGTCCGCTTCTTGATTTATTGCTGGCTGCTTTTTGCCGAAAAGCTTTTTCCCGAACTTCGCGATGGCCCCAATCAAGACGATAATCAGTACCCAGCCCTTTTTGGCAAAGGCCAGAATCAAGGCCAACAGCCCGAGCTTCTTGGCTGCGGCCAGACCCAATCCGCCGAGGATCAGTCCGGTCAGTCCGTATTCGGCCACCTTGTCTGTCTTCGCGTCAAAGTCGGTGTAGCGATGCCCTTCCTTTACCGTAAAGTTTTTCAGGATGTTCGTGCGCAGCGTTTGCTTGTCCTTTTCCAAATGCTCCTGGTCCGTCACCAAAATAAACGATACATACCCGGTTCGCGTCAACACCTGAAGCTTGTAGTTCAAAAACTTCTCTTTCTGCGCCGTTTCCAGGAGCATCGAGTACTCGAGCTCATGGGTAGTCGCGTCATACACCGGCTTTACGTTCCAGCCGACCACGTGGAATCGGTCCTCTGGCTTCCTCTGCTCGTTGGCTTCTTCCGTCCCGTCTTTGTAGCTCTGGAGCAGCTCGTCCGCATCGATGTCATTTTGCTCATCGTCGCTGATGTGCCCGCTCTCGTCGTATTCCATGTACAGGAGCCATTCTTCCGCCTCGTCCTTTGGCATGACGCTCCCGATTTCCTTTTGTGTGGGAATCTCGCCCACTTGCCGCTCCATCTTGATCGTATCCTCTTTATTCAGGTAGACCATTTCTTGTGGAACCGTGAACAGAAATTTATTCTCCATTTCCACTTTCGTCCCGCTGTCCACCCAGTTGAGCTTGTCCTCTGCCCCAGCTGGAAGAAGCGTTCCGAAAGAGATCGTCATCCCCATGAGAATTGATAGCCATGCTCTTTTTTTCATTTCTGTACCCCTCTATCCTTTTTTTCCTAGAACCACCTTATCTTACATGCAATAGTTTCCTCGTTCAAAATGAAAAGTAGAAAAATGAGAAAAAATGGTAATATTTAACCGGATATTTCTCTTTCAGCATGGTTTAAACCATGACCAATAACCTAGGTAAGTATTGTAAAGGATAATGGACGCTGCGTCCTTTCCGGTGGAATAAAAGCCTCTTCTCCGTGAACAATACGGGTGCACCCCATTTTTTCCGGATTGAGGGAGGAATTATATGAAACGATTCATCCGCTGTGCCATGCTGACCAGCTGTGTCCTGTCCCTCGCAACCCTTTCCCTGTTTCCCGTACACCCTTCGTCAGCGGCTTCGGACCGGAATCCGCCGGCTATGCAGATCAGGCAGCTCGCCGAATCACGGGAGAAGCTGGCCTATTCGTTGGGAATACAGGCATACCTGTACGGCTATCCGCTCGTCGTCGTAGCGAAGACGAGGGGAGACATGACACGACGTCTTGCCCCGCTCGACGAGTTTGCCTATTCGGAGTCGCTGGCCTCTCCGGCTTTTCGCGAGATCGTCACGCCCAACTCCGATACGCTCTACCTGAACGCATGGCTGGACTTGTCGCAATCGCCCGTCCTGCTCGAGGTGCCAAACGACCCGCAAAACCGCTACTATACGGTGCAAATGCTGGATGCCTACACCAATACATTTCACAATGAGTCCAACCGCAGTACGCAGCAGCAGGCTCGGCAAAGCATCATCGTCGGTCCGGGCTGGAGCGGCCCGCTCCCGAAGCACCTCAAAAGAATAGACGCCCCGACCAACACCGTGTGGCTGGTGGGACGAGTAGAAGTAAAGGATAAGCAGGACCTCCCCGCGGCCCTCGCTTTTGAAAAGCAGATCCGGATCCATCCGCTCCTCCCGTCCAGGCTGGAGCGTTCGAAGCGTACTGCTCCTGCCGTACCTGCCGACGCCCTCCAGTCGCTGTCCTTTTACCGCATCATGACGGACATGATCCGTCAAAACCCGCCGCCGGCATGCGACAATGTGCTGCTCCATCAGTTTGCGCTGGCAGGGATCGACGTACAAACCGGATTCGACCCCGCACGACTCGATCCGGCCACCCGCGTCGGCCTTCAGCGGGCCCTGCAGGATGGCCCCCGGATCGTGCAAAACGGATTTTTCCCCTATACGACGGTGAAAAACGGCTGGGGCTCTTTCTCTCCGATCGGCTCGTATGGAGACGACTTTCTGGCGCGCGCATTCATCGCGTACTCCGGGCTTGCCGCCAATGTCCCAGCGGAAGAGGCTTACTTCCGCGCACTCACGGACTCTGCGAACAAGCCCTTGTCCGGCGCCAAGAAGTATCTTCTGCACTTTGACCGGGACCAGATTCCCCGGACGACGGCGTTCTGGTCCATCAACGTCTACACCCCTGCGTCCTATTTGGCGCAGACGAAGGCGAACCGCTCTTCGGTGCGAAGCAATAACGGGACCCTGCAGCTGAACCCGGACGGCTCACTGGACATCGCCATTCAGCAGGAGCCTCCGAAGGATAAGCAAGTGAACTGGCTGCCGACCCCTTCAGGGGATTTCAATCTCGTCCTGCGCATATTCGCTCCGGAGCAGGGATCGCAGGGGCCGGGGTACAACTTGCCTCCTATTCAGGAGAGGCGATGACGTACACCTTGCCTCCTTAGTCGGGTGAGACGCCAGATAATCGGGGGATGGAATGAGCCATCGTCGAGAGAAGCACATTCCCGTCTTCGCTTCGTGCTTCGCCCTGCCAGAAGATGTGGAATGACAATGGAGAACCAATCTCCAATCTTCGAGACGAATACAAAAAACCCGTTCCCCTGTAAGAGGAACGGTTTTTTTTCGCTTACCATACGATTTTCACAAAAACTGCAGCTTTTCCGGGTTGCGGACGAAGTACAGGCGGTCAGCCACTCCGTTATGGAACGCAAATAGCACCACGGTTTCCGGCTTGCCGCCCTCCCGGAAAACGAGTCCGGTCTGCCCGTTCATGGAGACCAGCTCCGGCTGCAGATTCCTGTGCGCGTAAAACTTGCGCTGCAAGCCAACCAGGAATTGAGCGATGCGTTCGGCGGATAGGATCGGATGAAGGGCAGCCGACACTTTGCCCCCGCCATCGGTGAGCAGTACGGCGTCCTTATCGAGCAGAGACAGCAGGGTATCGACCTTGCATTCTTCCAGTGCGGACAGAAACTTGCCGAGCCATTCGGGACTGAGCTCCTTTTCCGATGTGGCGATCGGGTCGTCCGGTTCGAGCCCCATTTTTCCCTTGGCCCGGCTGATGATCTTGCGGCAATTGGCCTCGCTTTTTCCGACCAGCTCCGCAATCTCGTGATACTCAAAACCGAATGCTTCCCGGAGGACAAAGACAGCTCGTTCCCCCGGCGACAGCTTCTCCAGCAGCACGAGCATCGCGTAAGACAGCAAGTCTTTCTGGAGCACGGATTCGTAGCTGTCGATATAAGTGGCAGCGACAGGCTCAGGGAGCCAAGGCCCGGTGTAGAGCTCCCGTTTTTTGCGAGCCGATTTCAGCAGATCGAGGCAGCGGTTGGTCGTCATTTTGCACAAATACGCTTTTGGCTCCCCGACCTGATCCCAGGAGACATCATGCACCTTTAGGAACACGTCCTGGACGACATCCTCCGCGTCGGCTGCCGAGCCAGTCATTTGATAAGCCAGACCGAAAAGCAGTCCTTTATACGTTTGGTATAAAGCCTCCACTCCAGGCTCACTTCCTCTTTTTGCAGAATCGGTAAAATTTGCCTTCATTTTACCATACTGGCAACATTCCAGGTGAATTCGCGGAGCTTCCACCCCAGCTTGCCTGTCAGAATGATGTCCAACCCCCATTTTCTTGTCCAGACGATGCCGCGATTGGGGCCCAGGCCGATGCAGAAGAAATCCATGTAGCTCTGATGCAGAGGAGCAGGCGCCCCTTGCAAGTCAGCCAGCACGATCTGGGCGAGGCGAGTCGCCTGTCCCGTCGCTTCCTTGCAGGTCATTCTATCCGCTCGGCCAGTCGCCGGGTCCACGATTCGCGCGCAATCCCCGATACTGTATACGCCGCTCGTTCCGACCACCCTGTACGACGCGTCGACCTCTACCTGTCCTTGCGAGGTGAGAGGCAGGCCCATCCGGCGCAAGAGAGGATGGGGGGTTAGGCCGAGCGCCCATATGCACAGTCCGACAGGCAAGGTCTGCCCATTGGAAAGCGTAACAATCCCAGCCTTCTCGTGAAGCACCTTTTGCTTGTGCAGCACGGTGACACCCCCCTCGCCCAGCAGCTGCTCCAGCCGTCTCGCCATCTTGATCGGTCCTTCCGGGAACAGCCGGTCTTGGGCGTTTACCAGATACACGCTGACATCGTCCGGACGAATCCCTAGCTGTGCCGCCTCCGCTCGCATCGCATAGGCAAATTCGGCCGACATTTCGATCCCGCTGATGCCGGCACCGGCTACGGCCAGAGTCAGCAGGCGTTGCCGTTCCTCCCGATTTGGCTCCTCTACCGCCCTGCGCAGGTTTTCCTTCCAAAGAGCACGAACCGTCTCCGCATCCCGCACGTTGGTCAACGAGATGCCTCCCTGCTCCGGAAGAGCCTGCCGCACTTTGCTCCCGACAGCAAGCACCAGGACGTCGTAGCTCAGCTCTTGCTCCATGCTTTCTTTGTCGATGTACAGCAGCGTTCGTTCGCTTGCTTTTACGGTTGTCACCATTCCCTGTACGAGCTCGACGCCTTCCGGGAACAGCTTTTCCAGCGGGACGGCGACATCCGTGTCGCTTACGGCCGGTTTGAACAGCAGCACTTTCCGCAGATGGTGCGGGTTTTGATCGATGAGAATCAGCCGAAGCTCCCGGCCGCCCACTATCTTCTTCAGTTCATGGACAGCGTGTATGCCAGCATGCCCTCCTCCGACCACCACACACGTGACGGGTTTCATAGCCATCGCTCCTTTTTGGTGTTTCCCATATAACGACGCAAGGCGCGATTTTGTGACATCCTGCACCGGAAGCAAAAAAAGCCCTGGCCTGATGGATGATCAAGCCAGGGCTGTTGAATTAGAGGTGGGAGTCATGCAATAAAGCCGTTTACTTCTTGAGGTCTTCAATCGAGTTGATGTTCATATAGGTCGGAACTGCCAGACCCAGCTTGGTGCCGTCCAGGTTTGGTCCGAGATCCTCGACGGTGGAGCCGAGTTTTTTATAGTAATCCGCATGGGTCGTAGGCAGCCATGCCGCTACCATACCGTCCACATCCCCGTTGGAGACGCCGATCCACATCGGACCTGCCTCCACCTGGCTCAGCTCTACCTGATACTGCAGCTTTTGCTCCAGGACGGTTTTGACTACATTCGTGCTGGCAATTTCCGAATCCCAGGCGACATAAGCCAGCGTCAGCTTTTTGCCTGGAGCGGGCTGAATGCCTTCTACCCATTTGTTTACGGTATCCTCGTTGTTTTTCACCCAGTCGGCAGCAGCCTCCTCAGGCTTTTTGCCGTCGGCGATGTCCAGCATGACTTTTTCCATGTCAGACGCCTTCCACTCGAACTTGTCGAGAAAAGCGTACGCGCTCGGCTGGTCCTCTTTCAAGCCTTTGCGGACGATCGTGTGGATCTGTTCATCCTTGCCGAATACGCCTTTCGGATCGTCCAGGTACTTCATTTCAAACTTCGAGAACATCCAGTGCGGCGTCCAGCCTGTGACGATGATCGGCTTCTTTTCTTTATAGGCTTGCGTCAAAGCTGCCGTCATCGCCGCGCTGGAGCCTTCCACCAGCTCCCAGTCGTCCAGGCCGTATTCCTTCATTGCGTTCTCGGCGGCCTTCATCAATCCGGCACCAGGGTCGATTCCGATGATTTTGTGGTCTACCTGCTCACCTACATTGCCACCGGCTACCTCGGTATTGCCGTTGGACGGCTGATTGTCCTGCGGCCCGCTGCTCGAGCACCCTGCCATCAGCATGCTGAGTCCCAATGCGACTGCGAGTCCTTTGAACATGGTTCGTTTTTTCATGAAAACCCCTCCTACGCTTTTTTTCTCTTTCCTACCCCTTGCGTGATGCGGTCCAGCAGAATCGCCATGATGACGATCGCGAGACCTGCCTCGAAGCCTTGGCCGATATTGATTTGCGTGACGGCGCGATAGACGTCCGCCCCCAGGCCCTTGGCCCCGATCATGGACGCGATCACTACCATGGACAAGGCCAGCATGATACTCTGGTTGACCCCTGCCATCATCGTAGTTTTGGCGATCGGGAGCTGTACCTTCGTCAGCTTTTGCCAGTAGGTGGATCCGAAAGCATCGGAAGCCTCGGTCAAATCGGCAGGGACCTGGCGAATCCCCAAGTTGGTCAGGCGGATGGTCGGTGGCATCGCGAAAATGACGGATGCGATGACCCCTGGCACCTTCCCCAGTCCAAAGAAAAAGATGGCGGGAATCAAATAGACGAACGCCGGCATCGTCTGCATGAAATCAAGCAGCGGCGTGACGACCTTTTGGACCGAGTCGTTCTTGGCGCACCAGATCCCGACCGGAATCCCGACGACTACGGAAATCAAGGCCGCCGCGAGCACCAGCGAAAGAGTCTCCATGGAATGCTCCCAATAACCGAGATTTTGGATCAGGAGCAAACCGATGAAGGTAAACAAGGCCATCGTCCACTTGCCAGCGCGAAACGCCAGCAGCGCGATCAGTATGATGACCACCCAAAACGGCAATCCGGTCAGGATCGCATGAAACAAGTCGACAATCCCGCCGATGACCGCGGAAATCACGTCAAAGACAATCCCCAAATGTTTATCCAGTCCGTCTACAATGGCTTCAATCCACTCATCCAAAGGCAGCTTCGGAAACAGTTGACTCATTGCGCGTTCACCTGCCCTTCCTCATCAGCCGGCACGGTGCTATCCGGCTTGACCTTGCCTGCAAGTCCGCCCAGCACGGCGCCTTTGACGATCACGCCCAGCAAGCGGTCATGCTCGCCTGTGACGGCAACCGGAATGTCGGAAAACGCCACGAGGTCGAACAGCTCGTTCAAGAGCGTCTGCGGGCCGACTTTCGGTACTTCTGTGCGCAGTACATCTTCCAAAGCTTTGCCCGCCAGTTTGGCGTCATTGACGGCATCGGCGGTCAGTACGCCGAGCAGCGTCTTTTTCTTGTCGACGACGTACAGGCTGGAGACGCCGCGATCCCGCATCATTTGCAGGGCGACACGCGGCCCTTTGTCCAGTGTGATCGTCTCCGCCCGCTTCATGACGTGCTCCGCCGACAAGACCTTCGAGCGGTCTACGTCCTCTACGAATCTCTCTACGTACTCGTTGGCCGGATTGGTCATGATTTCTTCCGGGGTGCCGATCTGCACGATCGCCCCGTCCTTCATCAAGGCGATCCGATCGCCGATCTTCAGCGCTTCGTCCAGATCATGCGTAATAAAAATGATGGTTCGCTGCATGGAGCTCTGCAATTCCAGCAGCTCATCCTGCATGTCTTTGCGGATGAGCGGATCGAGCGCGCTGAACGCTTCGTCCATCAGCAGCACATCGGGATCGTTGGCCAGCGCGCGGGCCAGGCCGACACGCTGCTGCATTCCGCCGCTGAGCTGATCGGGATAGCTTTGCTCCCAGCCAGCGAGACCGACGAGCGCCAGCGATTCCTTCGCCTTCTGCTCGCGCTCGCTTTTCGGTATATTTTGAATTTCCAAGCCATACGCTGCATTCTCCAGGACGGTTCTGTGCGGGAACAGGGCGAATTTCTGAAACACCATCCCCAGCTTCTTCCGTCTGACCTGCTGCAGCTGTTCCGCATTCATGCTGACGATATCCGTACCGTCAATGAGGATTCTGCCCTCCGTCGGCTCGATCAATCGGTTCAAGAGCCGGACCAGCGTGGATTTCCCGCTCCCCGACAGCCCCATGATGACAAAGATCTCGCCGGCGTGTACCTCAAAGCTCGCCTGGTTCACACCCAGAGTCAGACCGGTTTCCTTTAAGATTTCCGACTTGGTCTTCCCCTGTTTGACGAAAGGCAGCGCGCGATGCGGCTGGCGTCCGAAGATTTTCGTCAAGTTTTCTACTTTGATTTTGGGCATATGGTCACCTCCAACTTTCTACCCGATTCCGGACGATGATTACCCTTCTCATTGTATCGGTGCTGGATTTTTCCCTCAAATTGGCTGAGACTCGATAATCGGGCGTTTCGAGCGTTCAGAAAAAACTTTACGTACTTTTCTTACCGTATTCGCAGAATACCTCGTATATACTGTACGATATCTTCATTTACTTTTCCCGGCCGGAAACGTACAATCTTAGTCAGGTAATATGAAAGACTAGAGGAGCTGCTTTTTTCAAAATGGATACCACACAGGAACGAATCCTGGAAAAAGCTCAGGAACGCGTGATCGAGACCCTTGCCCGCAACATGGATTTATACGGCATTACCATGTCCACTGGGCTGTTGTACGGCACGTTGCTGTTTCAGGACAAGTCAATGACGCTCGATGAAATGGGAGAAGCGCTGGGGATGAGCAAGACCAGCATGAGTACCGGCGTTCGCACGTTGATGGACTTAAATATGGTAGAGAAGATATGGAAAAAGGGGACGCGAAAAGATCACTACGAGGTCAATCTGGACTGGTACCAGAACTTCATTGATCTCTTTTCTGTCAAGTGGCGGCATGCCTGCGAGCAAAACGTCGTGAGCTTGAAGAAGTCGCTGCTGGAGCTCCGCGCCCTCCGAGAAACGGAAGATATCACGGAACAAGATAGAGAACGGGTCGATCTCAGTATCGAGCGGATCGAAAATGGATTGGAGTACTACCATTGGCTGTCCCGCCTGATCGACACTTTTGAATCGCACGAGATTTTTCAATTTGTGCCAAAGAAAAAGCTGGAGTCGTAAACCGCATAGAAGAAGGGCCTCACTTCCCCGCCGGATGCAGCGGGAACGAGGCCCTCTTTTTTTGTATAAAAGTACCAGGCAATCATGGTACACTACGACTACAGGCTGCTGTTTAACGAAGCATCCCTGCACCTTGCATGGAGAAAGGGGTTGGCGTAGATGAACACAAAAAAACTTCGGAATTCTCATAGATGGACGGTTGTGAACATGGAAAAAAAGGGGGAGCTGACCAGCTAGCCTCCCCCGCCAAGGAGGACGTACATGAATCGCAAGACAGCCTTGCTCGTGATCGACGCTCAGACAGGAATCATCGAGGGAATGTCCCATGATCCGGTTTATCAAAAAGAAGCATTACTGCAAACCATTCATTCTTTGGTTACCCAGGCCCGCAGCAGAAACATTCCGGTTTTGTACGTGCAGGATCTGGATGTCGCTCCCGAAGGAGACCCGGCCTTTGCCATTCATCCTTCTATCGCTCCCGCTCCTCACGAGCCGGTCTTCCGGAAGAAAGCGACGGATGCGTTTCACGGTACGGACCTGCACGAACGACTGCAGGAGATTGGCATCGATCACCTCGTCATCGCCGGCTGCAAAACGGAATACTGCATCGACAGCGCCTGCCGGAGAGCGACGACCCTCGGTTATGATGTCACGCTTGTCGGGGACGGCCATTCTACGAACGACAGCAGCGTGATGCCGGCCGAGAGCATCATCGCGCATCACAACCGCTGCCTGCACGGCCTCAGCAATCTCGAGCCGTTCGTCGTGGTTCGCACATCCGCGGAGGACGTGTTTGCTCCGATCCACGACTTCTATCGGACGCACGAATAAATGAAAAAACGGGCGGGCCATCCAGCATGGCCGTGCCCGTTTTTTCGTTGGCGGCTATTCGCCCTTTCCGATAATTTCCTGCACGCGGCCCACTTGCCCATCCGTCAGCCGCACCTTGATTCCGTGCGGGTGTGTGGCAGAATTGGTCAAAATGTCCTTCACGATGCCGCGCGTCCGCTTGCCCGTACGCTGATCCTGCTTCAATACAATATCGACCGTCAGCCCGGGCGCGATGTCTTTGCGGTTTTTCCCGTTCATGTCCGTAGATCCCCTTTCTGCTCTGCGCGTTGTTTTTCTTTCCTTGTCTCACCTGTGATATAATCGACAAACAAATCCATCTCATCGGAGGAATTCATGCTTACGTTTGAAGAAAAACTGGCCATTATCGAATCTTTCCCGGAGTTGACGCGCAACGACGTCTCCCTGGGGCGGGTGAACTTCCATTTCGAAGGCAGCGTGCACGAAAAGAAGACGGTCGTGTACCACCTTCACCCCAATGGCAACGGTTTCGTTTACGGCGCGTATCTAAAAGGATATCGCAAGGACGACAAAGGATTCGTCAACATCCGCGAATTTTCGGCGGAAGAGCTGCGCACCATCATCGCGGCATCCATCGACATGCTTTCCCACAAACGCGAGACCGCTCCCCAGGAGAAAGTCTCGGCCGAGCCGCAAAAGGAAACGTGGGTGGACAAGAAAAACGTGACCTTGCTGCTCGAGCAGGAGGATTCGCTGTGGAACGTCTATCACGGGCTGAACCTCGAAGCTTCCTTCGAATCGTACGTCGAGGCTGAAAACTACCTGAAAGAAGAAGGATTCTCCCGCCGCTAGTCCAAGGTGCGGTCCGCATCCTCCTCCCATCATAAGCAACAGGCAGCGGCCAAGCAACCGCTGCCTGTTTTTTTGTTTTCCCTGCGCATTCGGCTGAAATTCACTGAAAACTCCGTGTTATTCCCCAACGCGCCATGATTTTTCGTTATCGATTCCCGCATAGGACGATCAGAAAATCTTGGTATATTCATGGCCGTTCCATCACACATTAATAGAGGTTAAGGTCCGCACCATGCCCCGCAAAGGAGGAGTTCATGTGTATTTCTCTAAAAAAGCAGTGGTTCCGGTCGAAGAAGAGGAAACAGATGTATGGATGTGCACAAGCGACAGCTGTACGTGCTGGATGAGAGATAACTTTTCCTTTGACAATAGCCCGAACTGCCCCTTTTGTCACTCCCCGATGGTGAAAGAAACGAAAGTCCTGCCGGTTTTGACCAACCACAGCAAACGCCATTCCTAAAAGCATAACTACTCTTTTTTTCTTGCGAGCGCTCCTTCTCTTCCCTACAATAAACACATGACCGTCCGATAGGGAGAGGAGTTTTGCCCATGATGCGAAAAGAGATGGAAGACCAAGTGATTCAGGCATACCAGCGCGACGAGGGCATGATGATTCTCGTATTCGCCCAATGGTGTGTCAACCATGGACTGGACCCGCACGAGCTCTATCGCCGTGCCTATCCGGACCAAGGCACCAACCCCTTGCTGATCCAGATGGTGGAAAATACCGTCCCCAAAGAGGAATCCGAAGACATCCCTGACGAGACCCTGCTCGGCGTCCTGTCCCTCTATGGAAACGACGATTTGGCGTTCGTGGTCAGCGAAGAAATGGAACGGCTCAAACGGCAAAACGGTTAGCGAAGCAAAGTCACACGAGGGTGTGGCTTTTTTCTTTTGCCCTTTTTTGCAACTTCCATGTACAGGCAATCCGTCTAATGTTTACATGCCAAGTGAATCCCCCAATCAAATATAATTCTAAGAAACATTTCATATGATGGAGACCATTCCGCAGGGACAATCGGCCATTCGCAGTTTATTGTTTGCGTACGATCGCAAGTCGACAAAACATAAATGGAGAATGCTATGTATACTGACACGAAAATGTTGAAGTCTCTTTTCTACATCCAACTGTTTTCCAGCTTTCTCGTCGTAGTCGGTCACTTCACCGCTTCTGCGATGTATTTCAACGATCCTTTCTGGATTGTCGCCTTAAACCAGATCAGCCGATACGGTACGGTGCTGCTGACGATCGCGACCGGTTACCTGACCGCCTATTCGTTTGATAAAAAGCAACCGAGCTTCCGCGAGTTTTTTACCGGCAAGCTCATCTACATCGTCATCCCGTATCTGGTTTCAGGGGTTCTCTACCATTACCTGCTGAACAACGTGATGCCCCACACGCTGCGGGACTTTGCCAACATCGTGCTCGGCAAAACGGGTGACCATCTGTACTTCGTGTTCATGATTTGCCAGTACTACGTGGTGGCTTATCTGCTTCGGAATGTCATCACCAAGCGCAATATTCTTTTTGTGATCTGGATATTGCTGGCGGTGCAGTACGTGTACATCCATTACATTCACCAAGGCTGGCTGGGATTGACGACCCGGCATGTGCTGCCGACCTGGATTTTCACCCTGTACATGGGGCACCTGATTTACTGGTATCGGGAGTGGATTCTCTCCTTTTTGCGCAACAACCGCTCCATCCTGATGCTTGTGACAGGCGTCTCCACTGCGGCTGCGATCTTTTTTGTCGTTTCGAGCAAGCTTTACGTGGCGGTTCATCTGACATTTGTCTTCGCCACGCTGCTGTCCTTCCTGGTGCTCATGGTGTTTTTCCTGGAGCTGGTCGACCATGTGAACATCAAGTTCCGCAAAGGCCTGACCTACTTCATCTTCCTGTTCCACTCCGCGTTTCTCATCCTGTTCAAGGATGTGCTCTACGGGTGGTTCGGAGAAGTGTCATGGATTTTCCAAAACACCTGGTACTCGCTGATTTACCTGGCAGCCATCTTTGCATGCAGTGCCCTCTTCTCCGTTCTGCTCGTCCGTCTGGTCAGATGGCTCGAGAAGGCATGGAGCAATATGGGGCGCGTTCGCAAGGAACGTCTGCAATAGGTTGACGGGAAGCAAAAAGGGGCTTTCCCCCACCGTTTTCACGGTATGGGAGAAAGCCCCTTATTTTCGTGAGTACGCCCCAGTCCCGGGCTGAACTCCATGGTAAACGTAGTGTTCTCGTCCGAAGATTCGCACGTAAGCGTACCTGCATGCCTTTCGATGATTTCTTTGCAGACGTACAGCCCAATGCCTGTCCCCAGCTCCTTGGTTGTGAAAAAGGGCTCAAAGATGACAGGCAGCAGATCCTCGGGGATGCGCCCTCCGTTGTTCGAAATGGAGATCTGGGTCGTATCCTCCGCCTGAACTACATCAATCGTGATCTGTTTGTGGCCCGCTTTGCGCTGCAGGGCATCCAGGGCGTTGGAAAGAATGTTGATGAGCACCTGCTTGATTTCATCCCGGTAACCGGTGACTTCGCTGGCGGGATTGATGCTGCACTGGATGTCAGCATTGACGTCGACGATGTTCGGATAGAGGAAGGAAAGGATTTCTTCAAACAGCTGCTGAAGGTTAAAAACTTCTATGTTTCTTTGAATGGCCCCCTTTTTGGAGACCAGCAAAAATTGCGAGACTCGGAAGTTCAATTGATGCAGTTCATTCATGATAATATCGACATACGGGAGGTTGGGATAATCCTCCGTCAGCAGCTTGGAAAAGCCGATAATGGAGGTCAGCGGATTCCGAAACTCGTGTACGAAACTCGATGCCATCTGGCCCAAAATGGTCAACCGATCCTTGTGGGACCGCTCGATAAACAGTTCCTTTTCGGCCAGATCGTTGTTTTTCAGATCCGTATATTTGGATACGGCGTGAACCAGAAAAACGTCGAAGCATTCATTGATCTTGATGATCGCCGGAACGAGAGTAGACGGTTCAAAGGACCCGGTTTGCAGCAAGTCCAGAATCAGGCGGCGGCCCAGGCAGACATTGTAGACGAAATCGCCGATGTTGCTGTCGGCCTGATTGCGTTCGCTCGCGACTTTATAGGCCAGCTGTCTGATGTCTTCGTGCGTCACCTGTGCCCGAAAGTACCCGATCACCATCCGGTACAGAGCTTGTCCATTTAAAGGGATCACGTCCTTGAACTGATCGTGATCGGAAACGACAATCTGCTCTCGAAACGCCTGGACCATTTTTTCCTCGTGCTTATCCAAAAATGCTGTCAGCTCATCCATCCGCACCTGTCCCCACTTACGCATGTACACGTATGTTATTTTTGCAAATATTATACTATACCGCAGGGGAGTTATTGTTTAAATATTTCGACTCATTTTTCTGCCCTTTATTCATCGACTCCATTGGATCGGCTGATTCGATTCTGCCGTAAGCTGCGCGGCCCCCATACCCCGTCGTTTAGCCATGGCTTCGCCAGAGAGCGCGCAGGCGGAATGATCCGTATTTCCAGTCGCGGACTAATCCCTTGCCTATCGATCCCTTCCATCCTTTCCCTGGCCCTCTTCACCCAGCCCCTGGCAGCAGGGCTCAAATAACCATGTGAACCCTCCAGTTTTTTGACCGCAGCGAGCAAGGCTTCTTGCTCCTCCTGATGCGCTTTGTCCGGCTGCCATCCGGTATCGGCCATCAGGATACTCAACAACTTACGCTTTTGTTCCAGGATGCGGAAAAGTTCATCGAGCTGCTGAAACATGCTATCCCCCAGCTGCTCGACTCCCTCCTTAAGCGGCTCGGACGAGACAGCTTGCGAAACCAGAGAAAGGACTCCCTCCCCCAGGGAGACCGCTGCCGCCAGCGCCTGTTGGCATGCTTCGTACAGCAGCCGGGCCATGTCAAACGATTCCCAATCCTTGACTCTCGACTGTATAAACGGCAGCAGTCTCCGTATTCGAACAAGAGAGATCCAGTGTTTAAAAAGGATGGCATCCATTACTTGATTTACAATCTCGATCCCTGCTTGAATTTGTGTCAGCCTTTCTTCAAGCAGCTGCTTATCCGGCGACAGCAGTGCGAAACGCATCTGGCGTGACAGAGAATACGTCAACGCTGTCAGAGCGTTTTCCGCAGCAAGTCCGGACTCAGCCAAACGCTTGTATCCGTCATGAGGTGCTTTTCGCCCTCGCTGCCAGATCCAATCCCTTGCATCCCCATATAGCCCGGACCTGTCAGTTGTCATTTTCTTCTGTGGACTCAGCCACGTCCTCATTCTCGACGACTTTGTCCATTTCTTTGTACGGAGCGGGTTCCCTGCCTGCGCTGTTGCTTTCCAGCTCCAAAACATGATCCAATCGAAACTGAAGAAGGATTTGTTTGCTGACAATGCTGCGGAGCATCCGTTCGACACTCTGGTTGACACGGAGGAATTCCTCGAGGCTGACATCTTCTCTTTCCAGGAACCGCTGTATTTTTTCCCCCTCCGCATTCATGAGCTGAGACAAGCTCATTTCTTCCATGGCAATCGATGTTAACAGCAAATGAATGACTTCACTCCGTTCCAGCTTCATGAGAGGGGCAAGATCCGTTAAATCGGAAAGCGTCATCGCCACAACCCTCCATTTCCAGTATGTAGTCCACTCCACAGTCTGGAGTACGTTTCCAAAACTCTACCACCATTCTATTTCCGGGAGCTGACCTTTATGTATGAGGTATTTCTTCTGTCTGCCACAGTGGTTCAGGCCGGTTGGCACGTACAAATGGAGCGAACGGTACGGGGCCATTTTCGATCAGGTGCCTCATGAGGTGAGGGAAAGAGATGTTTGTGTCATATAAACTAACACATAACCAACAAGTTCACGTTTTTTCTATTCAAAAAATCAAATGTTGTAAATATATCCGCTATTCATGTAAGATTAAATAACATAAACATAACGTTATGAGATGGAGGAGGAATCAGTCGCGTGGGGTTATTACTGAAGATTGTCAATGCGTACAGAAATCCGGCTGCCCATGAATCGACGAATGGCCAGCTCATGACGGATGATATCGTGGTCGCCACGGACCGGCTGGAGTCGATTGTCGAGCGGATTTTCAACGAATCGGGGCGAATCGAGCAGGCCTCGGGCAACGTCCTGACGATGAGCGAAACGATCTTGCGCCACCAGACGGAAGCTGTGGACGGGGTCGAGGCTCTGAATCACTTCCTGCAGTCCGTGCGGCATCGGGCTGAGGATTCGTCGGCCCAGGCCAAGATCATGCGCGAGACCAATGCGTCTTTGGAGGAGGACTTGCGCCATGCGACTCAGGCATTGACCGACACCAGCGAGACATTCGCCAGCCTGACGGGCAGCACGCAGCGCACCTCTCAAGCGATCTATTATCTGCTCGAACAGATGCAGCACATCGCCGAGATTCGGAACATGCTGAAAAACATGGTCGAGCAGACCAGCATGCTGGCCATGGACGCATCCAGCGAAGCGTCGCATGCGGGGGCGAACGGACAGACGTTTGCCGTCGCGGCCGGGAGCATCAAGGAGCTCGCAGACAGCGGCAAGCGCAGCCTGCTCGACATCGACCTGCTCCTTCACAACATCCGGCAAGCCTCGCTGGAAGTGCTCGCCGTGTTGGACAAAAACCAGCAGCTGATTGCGTCAAACAAGGAAAAGCTGGAGGATAGCCATCGCTTTCTGAGCCAGGTGCAGGGACGATTTGACGTGCTGGAGCGCATCATTTCCGCCAACGAGGAGGCCTGCCTCGGACAGGTAGAGACGGTGCAAAAGATGGCCGGACAGCTGACCCAGCTCCTGAACAAATCGAAAGAAAGCACCCGGCTGGCAGCGGATGTGCAAACCATCTCCGCCGGCCAAAACAGCATCGTCAAACATTTGCTCGAGGCGAGCAAGCATCTCACGGATATTTCGGACGAATTTTCCGTCGTGGTCAAGCAGCGCAGCGAACACGTGGAGATCGTAGACAATCCCCAGTTCACCATCGATACGTTTGCCCAATGGAAAGGGACGATGGAAGCGTGGGCCGCGCAGGACGGCCTCTTGCAGTCGACGCCCGAAGAGCTGCAGGAATTGTTTCAAACATGGATCGAGAAAACGGCCGCCCTGGAGGCGGTCTGGCTCAACAACGCCGATGGCGATTTCCTGCACTCGCTTCCTCCCGCAGGCATTGTAAATGCCAAAAGGCGCCCCTGGTTTACCGGCGCCTTGCAGGATGGCTTCTACATTTCCGCTCCCTACCTCTCCGCGATTACCAAGAAGCCTTGCGTGACCATCTCCATCCGCGTCGCAGGCAAAGATGGCAGCCGCGGAGTGCTCGGCGCGGATATTCACTGCTTCGTTTCCGAAGAATGACGGCCAGGCAGGCGGCCCGGTCGTCATTTTTCAGGACTCGACCATCGTACCGCCGTTTACATGAAGCACCTGTCCGGTCACATACCCGGAATCGTCGGACGCCAAATAGACGTATGTAGGCGCCAGTTCAAACGGCTGCCCTGCCCTCTTCATCGGGGTTTCCGTCCCGAATTCCGACACCCGCTCCGCCGAGAAACTGGATACGATCAACGGCGTCCAGATCGGACCAGGAGCCACCGCATTCACCCTGATTCCCTGCCCGACCAGATTGAGAGAAAGCGAACGGGTAAACGAGACGATCGCGCCCTTGGTCGAAGAGTAATCAATTAGCGTCTTTTCGCCTTGGTACGCCGTGACCGAAGCCGTGTTGATGATGGTGCATCCCGGCCGAAAGCACGGCAGCACCGCCTTTGTCATGTAAAAGAAGGAGAAGATGTTCGTGCGAAACGTATGCTCGAGCTGCTCGTTGGAAATGTCCAAAATGCTGTCCTGTGGATACTGGACGCCGCAATTGTTGACGAGCACGTCGATTTTCCCAAAGTGAGCGAGGGTTTGTTCCACAACATACGTCGACGCGCGCGGATCCTGGAGATCGCAGGCAAGCGCCAGACATCTTTGGCCCAACTGCTCCACCCGGCTCCGGGTCGCTTCCGCATCCACATGCTCATACAAGTAGACGATGACCACATCCGCCCCTTCCTTGGCAAACGCGATCGCCGTCGCCCTGCCGATCCCGCTGTCCCCTCCCGTGACAATCGCCACTTTTCCCCGCAGTTTGTTCGCGCCTGTGTACGAGGGATTTTCCGAGATCGGCTGCGGCACCATAAGGTATTCGAGGCCCGGCTGGCGATCCTGATGCTGGGGCGGGAAGGACACCGGCGTTTCTTCGCATTTGGTGCGATACGCATAATTCGGATAGACTGGATAATACATGGGACGTACGCTCTCCTCTCTAATCGGCAATGCTACCACCCAATGTATTCACAGCCCCATATTCGTGACACCAGCCCAACTGGGCCAGACGAACTCATATATCATTCGCAATGGCTTCATCATTTCCGCACGTCTCTTCCCGCCGCACGTTGCAGCGCTGCTTGGCGGCATTGCTTGCTCCTCTAACCGGCACAGCCCTTCCCCGACATAGCTGATCTCGCTTTCCTTGATAGAACAATTTCCTTCCAATCAAACCGGGAATAGACCCTCCAGTTATCCACAGATTGTTGAGAAATCTGTGCATAAGACTGTTGTTTCTGTGGGTATTCCCTTAATAAGCTGTGGATATTATTCAATCAAAATTTTTTATCCGGAACTTGGCGTTGTTTTCACCAGCCGGACGGTTCTGCTCTCCTGCTCCCACTCCACCTGCATATCCAGCAAGGCTGCCAGCTCTCTCGTCGCGCTGTATGCCGTCCCGTTTTCAATCGTCACAGGCAGCGCCTTTCCGTTCACCGTCACTTTCTTGGGTCCGGCGTCCCACTCCACTTTTCCCCCCGCCGCTTCCGCTACTGCGCGGACTGGCAGGTACGAAACGCCCGCCCGCAGACGGCCTTTTACGGGCAGCGTCACCTGAATATCACAGTTATCCACATCCACCTGTGATTTTTGTGCATAACCTGTTAGTAAGCTGTGGACACCCTTTTTGAACTGTTCCCACGCTTCCGCCGCGTTTTGTCCCACGTACTTTTGCGCGTAGTCATCCGATGCGAAGAAGGCCGGGCAGTTTTTTCCCGTGATGTCATAGTGCCGCCAAAGCTTGTCCACCCCCCACCCGTACCGATGGAGAATATCTGCCGCAAGCTCCAGTGTGTTGCGGTACATCGCCCGGAAATCCCCGTCTGCATTGACGCACATCTCGATGCCGATCGTGCAGTTGTTCGGGTAGGAACTGAGCCGCTCCAGGGCAGCGGGCTTGTACGACTGGGCTCCGACGTGGTACCCCATTTCATTTTCCGGCAGGCAGCGCACGATCTGCTTGTCGCAGACGATGTAGTGCGCGCTGGCCACCGTGGTCGGGCGGTTGAAGTAGTTGCGGTTGGCGATGGCATTGGCGCCCTTGCCTTCATTGGCCGTCCAATGGATCACCAGTCCCCGGGGAGTGATCCGTGTCCCCGGTCTGGCGTTTGGATTGGTCAGGAGCATTTCCGTAATCTGCAAAGTCATTTCCCTTCTTTCTGCTTCATGGCCCGTTCGGTCTTGGCCTTGATCTCGGTCTCGACCAGATTGACGATCGCTTTCGGCACCGGCCAGCCCGCCCGATGCGCATTCGCCGTCAAACTGTTCCAGGTGTGATAAATGAGCCCGAATGTCACTCCGTAAAAAAGAAACCCCGGCGTCGCCATCACGCGGTCAAGCAGGTTGGCAAGCGCGGGAAGGGCCAGGAAAAACATCGTGCGCGGCAGACGGCTCAGTCCGTATTCGGACGAGTAGGTCTTGTCCTGCTTCTTGGCCGCCTGAATCCCCGTGACCCAATCCAGCGCCGTGCAAACCAACAGGACAACCAGAATGTCGGCGCGCCCGGTTCCGTAGAAGTAATGAAAAACGGGAGCGACGACCGCCCCCGTGGTCGCGGCCCACCCGTGCGCCGGTGTCACCGCGTGCTCTACGCTTTGCCAAAATTTCATGTGCTCATCTCCCTTCTCACCCCCTTGGGGTAAATATGAAAAGCCTCGTTAGGAACGAGGCTGGTTGTCAGTCTTGGTGTCATTTAGATTGGACGCCTTTCTAGAAGTCCGGTGATTTAAGTCAGTTGTATCCGTCTCTTCGGCATGAAAAAAGAGGAAAACAACCCAACCAACGCCGAAATGAGCAGGTCCGACACCGCCTCCATCATCACGGATTTCGGTTTTGGACATGCCGAAATACCGGTTTGGGGTCGTTTCTTCTTAAACCGGCATAGTTTTTTCAGATTTTGAACGATTGCCGTGAGCAGTGCCTGCTCCTGCATGCAATCCAGGCCGCGGCTCCGCGCGCGACCCAGGCCATGCGCGACTTTGCTTTCGGCAAACACATGCTCGCACCGCGTCCGTAACTTTTGCAGATGACGGTAAGAACCCTTGAGCTGAATTTGTTTGGCTTTGTTGCGGATTTGGATTTCTCGGATTTTGGCCAGACGCTTGCGTTGTTTCTTCGGATCGTTCGTTTGGCGTTTCCAAGTCGGTACATCTTCCAGTGCCAGGTTGCGAAGCGAAACCAGAGGAATAATCCCTTGCTCGAACAGCGCTTGCAGATAATCTGTCGTACCGTAGGCTTTATCGGCAGAAAGCGTGCGAATCCGGATTTGCGGATGGGCAAAACGGATCGCGGCCAGCTGTTGCAAGCTCGTCTCGCGTTCAGCCGTTCCGGACGCGATGCTCGCTTGCGTAGACAGAATGACGCCGGATTTGACATCCGTCACATGATGCACCAAATACCGCAAATGCGCTTCCTGACCGTTGCTCTTTTTGTACAAGCGAGCATCCGGGTCCGTCACGCTGCGGTAGGTCTTGTTCGAGAACCTTTTGCCATGAAAATCTTCATGTGTCGCTTCGTCTTCCAGACGCCGTTCTGTTCGCGTGGGCGGTGCGGGCGGCCGTCTGTCATCATCGGAATCAGCGGCGTCACCTTCGGGTTGCTCGTCTTGCCGGGCCATGCGAGCCAGGTAGTCTTCAATCGACTCCACAGGTGCCAGAGTGATTTCTTTCAAGCTGTGGATAGAAGCGTTGGCGCGTACTTGGGAACCGTCGACTCCCGCATCTACATCGGGTTGGACCAGTCCGGCGGCGATGCACTGATCGACGACATGTTTCATGAGCGTGTCGAAAATACCGTGTTTTCGCCACAATTTCCGGGTCTTCACCAAGGTCGTCCGATCCGGCAGGGACGGCCTGGATGGATCCGGGCGCAAGACGGATTCGAAATCCAGTCCGCAAAACCACAAGTAGCCCCCATGCATGGGCAACAGTTGATACAATTCCCGTTCGGAATGGTTGAACAAATACGAAAGCAGCATGAGTCGAACCATCCGCTCCGGGTCAGCCGCCGGGCGTCCGGTACGTTCCGTATACAGCGGCGCCACCCAATCATGGACGATGGAAAAATCAAGCGCTTCGTTCAGTTGGCGCAAGATGTGCTTTTTCGGTACGAGTTCATCCATATCCACAAATTGGAACATCTGAGGCTGGATAGCCGATGACTTATAGGCTTTCATGTTCAATCACTCTTTCGATCATCGTGTTACGATATAAATTCGACAAACCCGTGATAAAGGCCTGCTTACGCGGACTTTTTCACCGGACTTCTAAATGTTGCGAGAAAAGGCGTTTACACTCACAGAGATGTCTTACTTGTCCCCAGTCAGCGTACCTCCGCATCGCTTTTTACCGCTGGTTGCCAACCAGCCGTACACCAACAAAGGCGTGATGAACTGCTACAATTTGTGCTACATAGTCGCTGCATGACATCAACTCTTTTTAGATCGCGAGCCAAACTCCCAGATTAAAGCATCGTGTTTTGAATATCGAGCCTTGCCTGCACTTCCTCCCGGAGATTGGCCGGTACCTGATCAATGGTCCGGCGCCCGGCTATCACCAGATTGTAGTAAATCGTTGCCATTATGCGGTTCCTCCGATCTGTTCTTTGAGGGCGAGCAGCTCTTCATAGACCTGGGCTGTGGCTTCCATGATGTTCAGCTTGTCTTCCTTCTCCGCAGCCAGCTCCCTTTCCAGCCGTGCGATTTTCTGCTCCGGGGACTCTTGCTGTTCCTCCCGAATCACTGAGATCGGCGTACGGTCCTGAAATTTCATCAATCGAATGCACCCCCGAATCCGTTCAACTTCACACGCTCCGTTGCGGAGCCCTTCGCGATGACCACCCAGATGTTAATGGCCCAGTTTGTTGCTGTCTTCGTCGTGTTCGTGAACAAGTAGCCGCGGTTCGTTTTCACCGCGTTTGTCGCGTCCTCCCAGGTAGGGGAGGCGTCCAGGGCATTGTTGCATACCTTCACGCTCTCGATCGTCGCGCCTTCCGGGATATACCGCTCCAGCGTCACCAGCACCCGCTGTGGCATGCCATCCAGGACGAAGTGGGCTTGCACGTCCGGGTTGTCGAAGTTCAATACAAACTCGATGTGCGTCTCTGTTCGGGTGAAGGTGTAAACGCGTTCTGAATACGAGCCCGCGCTATCCGTTGCTCGGATCCTGATCTCATGCTGCACATTCAGGTCCAGCCGGATCCAGGCGTCATGATCGATCTGCACCACGTAGTTTTCACCGGCCGTTCCATCGAACGATCGGATCTGCTTCCCGTTCAGGTACTCCGTGAAAGTGAACGTGTTACCCTCGGGATCGACCGCTGAGTAATCCACGGTCGGCGGCTGCATAAATGTGCCAAGATCGCCATCCTGGCCGCTGATGGTCGGTGGCCGGTTCCAGACGACACGGAACTTGCGAGTGACCTCTGGGCTCTTTCCGCTCTTGTTGTCCTCCGCCCAGATAGTGAGGGTATGGTCGGTATTCTCCAATAAGTCCCTGCCGGTGATGTCCGTGCTGCCGAGCCAGATCCGCTTATTCCGGTACGTGAGAGTCTGGTCAAAAGAAATAGGCGTCGAGCTCCCTTTTGAAACGCCGGAGGCTGCCGCCTGTGCTGCACCACTGTTCACTTTGTAGAAGACCGAAACAACGTCACCGACATCCTCTTCCGTGGCCGACCCTTGGAGGTCGAATGTCACGCCCTCGGTCAGGATCAGGCCGTCATTCGGAGACGTGACGGTGACGACTGGCTTCTTGTTGACGTTGATTGCCCCGTAATATTTGACCGCGCCGGTATCCTGGAAGAACGTCGGGGGGATCGTGAATTCTGTCTGGAATGTCGGATCGTACATGGATGCCGGGACTGTGCCTGCTGCGACAGTATAAGGACCCGACCATGAAGCGAATTCGTCCGTGGACTCGATCCGCTTGATATTGCCGCCGTCCTCGTAGTGGATCGTCAGCTTTCCGTTTTTGTCACTGGTGATGCTTGCGTTCTGACCTTTGACCAGCTTTTTCGGAGTGGCGAGCCAGTCTGCGCCGGTCGTTGCGTTTGAGTAACGGATGTACGGATTTACCGTATCACTTGAATCCGTCCCATGCCATACAACGTGCAGCTTGCCGTTTGGCGTGCGGATTACCATAGGTGAGGATTGGTCGTAAGAACCGCCTTTGTAAATAGACTGCCAACTCCAATTTGCATTAAGATAGCTATTTCCTGTTGTTAGTGTGTTATCTCTTTTCAAGATAGTGATTGCTTTGTTTGTTCCAGTCTCCAGCCCTGTATTAAGGAAAGGTCTGTCTTGAGAAATAGCTATAACCGGAATCCCATTGAGAAAGTCAATGGAAGGGCTGACTGCAAAATTTGGGAAGGTGGAATTACTAAAAGTAGTGACTTGTTCCGCTGCACTCGGATTTCCTAATGTTCCGTCCGGCAAAATCGGGATAGAGCCAACGCGGAGGTTGAAGCCGTTCGGGTAGGTGCTGTTTTTCGTGTTGGCTGTCCACCAAAGTTTTGTGCCGTCTGGAGTGATAGAAACTGAGACTGTTCCTAGGTTGTTTTGACCATTGTCGGCAATAACTCGGTTTGTTCCGAACACATTTCCTGTGGTCGTGGTTGCGTCGAATGCTCCTGCATAAACCGTAACACCCCCATAAGTCGAAGCCCAGTATACGTAGTTGCCTTTTGAAACGATGGAGAGTACACCTACATCAGCAGATGCCGCTTGAATGTTGGCAAATTCTGTCCACGCTCTTCCATTGTCTATTGATCTGTAAAAAACAAATCTATCGGGATTCGATGCGGTATCACGAACCGCCCCCACAAACCACCCATTGCTCAACCGAACAGGAGGAGCCATGCGAGAAACGAGATACGCGGACGATACCACGTTTACAGGCGCGAGAATTTGGCCGTCTTTTTGCCGGATCGTAATGACGGGTGACGACTCCGCCCATTCGCCCGTTCCGTATGCGTCTTTTGCTCTGACTCGGTATTTCGCGCTCGTTGTGTCCGGCATCGAAGGAACAGGCGCAACAATTGGTGAGCGAGTGAAATTCGTACCCAAAGAAATCCACTTAGCGTCAACAGGGCTGTATATTTCCGCTTCGAACGTCATCGAATCGCCTTCGACATCTGTTGCGGTGAACGGAATTGAGATGTTGTCGCCTACCGTCAATGTCTGATTATCGGCAGGAGTTGAGAGTGTAAGAGTTGGTGGGGTGTTTAGGGACGTGATTACAACTAGGCCGTCTCCCTCTCTAACTCCAGGAGTCGTTGCTCCGCTATTGAGAGTTCCGATAAATGAAGATCCTCCGCCCCCTGCTCCTCCGTTATAAGAAAGTGATGATGCACCTGCTCCACCGCCGTAGTACCCTCCGCCACCACCGCCGTAGTATAAAGTGGTATTACTGGTATTACTTCCGCCTTGACCTAAACTTCCACTTCCTCCAGAATAACTTCCACCAGTCCCTCCTGCACCACCAGCAGCTTGCGTCCCTCCAGCGCCTCCACCGATAGTACCATTGCCTAGCCCGTTAGATCCCGATAAACCTCCACCAGACCCTCCCGTACTACTTTCGTAACCACCTTGCCCCCCACCGCCGCCAGCGACAATAATTCGATTTGAAAGTGCTGTTCCTCCAATTCGAATGTCTGATGCACCGCCGCCGCTACTATTGGCTTCCCCCCCACCGTTCCAACCTGATGTCAGCCCCGATTGCCTTTTACCTTTACCACCGACGTAAACACTTATTGTTTGTCCTGGAGTAAAAGTCAGCTCACCTGTAGCGTAACCTCCCTTGCCGCCAGCCGGACCCCCTCCTTGAGCTCCCCATGCTTCAATCTTGACTTTTCCTACCCCGGTAGGAACAACCCAGTTTTGCACAGAGCCTGTATATGAAAAAGTGTATGTTGTCCTTCCTTGTCCGTCCGTACCTATTACTGGCGCCATTATCTCGCTCCTCCCTTCCGTAAATGGCCGTTATCGGCAGGTTTCCTCTTTAGCCCAGCCATCACTTGATCACCAGCCTTGCATTCGCCTGATCCAGCCATCCGGCCTCGATGATCAGGCCGGTCACAGATTTTCTCATGTTGACTTACACCTCCAGCCGACTCTGTGCCTCGTTGTAGTAACCCCGGATGACTTTGATCGAATCCAGAGTGGACAGGTCATCATTGAAATTATTCTTCGTAAACCCGTCGGGCAATGTGGCCTCCAGCGTGTTCACCCGCGTTTTCAGGTTCGATACGTCCGCAGTAAGGACGGAGATCTGAGCATGGGCGTCCGCGATACCTTTCTCCCACCGGTTGATGTCTACTTCGGTAACCGGGTCGTCCATCTTCCAGTCCGTTTTTGCCTGGTAGCTCATCTATTCCCCCCCTTTCACTTCAATGGCAAAGGTCAGATTTATGAACTGTGCACCATTGGTCTCAATAAAAACCGTCTTTTCAGCAACGACAGCGCCCGTATCTGTCAGCAGCTTCACGCTTGTGATCACCGGGACGCTGTTTACATGCGGCGCGGTCACCTGCAGCGCAATGGCGTTCTCAACGCCGACTACGAGATTCGTAGAAATCGCGACCGCTGTAACCGGCACGGCCACCGAATTATTGATCAGGATATTACCTTTTTTGGCTCGTGCGATCAGGTCGTCTCGGATGATCTCTAGATATGCTTTATCGATCATCTGACCAGCTCCTCATATCGTTTGATTGGGGTCATGCCGACCCGGAACTCCCTGACAGTGTGGTACTCCTTTATGCCGATGACCATTACGTCCCGCAGCACGATCGTCTCCCGTGTGGTCGGCTCGAACGAGACGCCGTTGCAGTGAACTGGCCGGATCCGCTCCACAGCCTGCACCGCGTTTTTCGTGTCAAAGGTGTCTTCGACCGGGAACATGTACTGAATCGTTTTCGAACCGAAGTCCTCGACCATCTGCACGTTTTTCAGTCGAGAAGAACTGATTCCGATCGCCCGCAGTACGCTGGGGGTAAACCCGAGGTACGCCCAGTGCTTCTGCTGGATGTTCTTTCGACGTTCCTCGATGCTGAAAAGCTGCTTTTTACCGAAGTAGATCCAATCCCAGACGTCCAGCCCCCAGGTTGCCGAGAGAGGGAAGAGCTGCTGCTCCAGGTCTGCGCGCTTTTCTGCGTGCGCATCGATGGCAGCCGTCGTGCCCTCGAAATGATAGTCCGCCACTTTGTTCTCATACCACTGAGGCGGAAGCATCTTTCGGTAACGCTCTGGAATCATACAGTCACCACCAGACTCAGGGAGGAAACCGCATCGGCCGGCACGGTCAGGTTTGCTTCTTCGCCGTTTAGGGTGAAATCCGCGAAATCCTCTACGCCGTCCACGAAAAAGAGCGTCCCGATCTGCTGGTACACGATCTGAGAACGCCCTTTCAAGTATGTCTGGATTTGCGCCGCGATCTGCTCCTGCACATTGTCCAGCACCGCATCCGCCCGCAAAACGAGGCGTACGGCGACGTTCACGGCGAACATGTTGGCCGGGAATACCTTCAGGTCGTGTAAGGCCTTGCGTTTGTCCTCCAGCTTGGTACGCACAGTAGCGGCCAGTTCTGCCGAAGCGGGCTGCCCGTTCATATCCGTAATGTACACGTCGATGGAGAGATCGTGTCTCGCCTTCTCGATGGCGATCGCCCCGCCTACTCCGTCGACGTTCCGAGCCCACCTCTCGTAATCCTGACGGCGACCGTCGCCTTCTTCTGTTCGCGCGCGATCGATCAACCGCTGCCGGTAGGCGTCATCCGTCTCCCCTTCGTTCCGGGGAAGGCCAAAGAAAACGCCGTTCGCGTCCAGGAACTCGCCGTCTGCCCACGGGAGAAAGCGCTGAAGAAAGCCGTATTCCAGCAGCTGCTGCTGTTCGCTGATCTCCGCGGCGATCGGGTACTCGAAGTCGTAAAAGATCTCGCCTTCCTCCGTCGCAGGCGGGTTCTCCCCGCGCTGCTGCGCGAGAGCCGCCATCCTGTTTGCCATCCGCTGATAGATTTGATCCGGCGTCTCTCGCAAAATGGGCATGTCCGGTTTGTCTATCGTTGCCATGCGCTCACCTCCAATCTCGTAGAGCCTCTCGCTCCTTCGATTTCTACCTGAAACACGATTTTGTTGCCCGCAAACTTGATGTCGACCACCTCGGCGCGTTCGATTTCGCTGTGCGCTTCCAACGCTTCTTGCGCCTGGGCCTTGACGACCGCCAGGGGAATGCCGGAGCGCAGCCTGCCGAGGTTGGTCAAAAAGTCGACCCCGTACCGCTCCGAATAAATCGGGTAGCGAAAGCGGCGCGTGTGCAGGATTTTCTTCGCCGTCTCCTCGAGAAACTCCGGATACGACGCCGTGCGGACATATCGGCCGTCCGGTCCTTGCACGAGCTGCCGCGTCTCCCAGTCAAACTTGTACGTCCAGGGGATCGGGCCTTCCGTTTGCCCTGACAGCTGCTCTTCGCTCCCGCTCATTTCCGGAAACATCATTCCACCACCCCCAACAGAAGATACTGGTCGTTGCTGCAGCGAAGCACCGCTACCTTTTTCCCGACGTCTTCCAGTCGCAAATTGGCGCTCCGCAAGACCCCGAGCTCCTCGCGCTCCAGCGGCGCAGGGTCTTCGTCCAGCTTGACGGACAACGGGGACAGCGACAGCAGCCTGCCAAGCTCCCCTTGGGTATCGGTCAGCCCGGACTGGGCTTCCCTCCGTAATCTCGCAATGACGGAATACATGCTTACGTCCTCCTCTCCAGTTGCAAATCCATCGTGTACCAGCCGCCCTTCCAGCGCGCCTGGCAGCTCGTGACGATCCAGTCGCTGATCGTCCGGTTGTCTTTCTCCAAGATTTTGATCATCCAGCCGGCCCGCAGGCGTGCGGCCTGTCCGTCGTCGTGACGCACCGTAATCGAGCGCGTCCGCGGTATGCGCGACAGCTCGGACAGCTGCTTGGCTGCCAGCGAAGAAAGATTTGTCTCTTCGCCGGCATCGATGACCTTTTGCATGCGCCCGATGGTTTTGATCAGGCTGTCGTTTGCCTTCGACACGCTGCTCGCTACCTGATCATCCTTGTACCGCTCTACCGTCACGACCGTATACACTTCCTCGATGCTTTCCCCCGTGGAGCTGCTCTCCAGCATGCTCGCCTTGAACATCGGGATGACGCTGTTCCCGCCTTCGCGCACAACCGTCAATTTGTCGCGCTGGTACTGAACAAAGTAGCGCACCCCCGTTTTCTCATAGGCCTGCTCGGTCAGGGAAGTAAAGAGCGAAGCGTAGGACTGGGCCGGAAGCCTTTCCTTGGAGGAAAATCCGAACGGCGGACAGCTGAAACGAATCCCCGAAGCGCTGATGATGCGCCCCAGCTCGGTCCCGACATCGCCGTTGAGCTTGAGGCGGGAGACCTCGTTCTTTTGCAAATACCACCCGAGCTCATAGGCGGTGCCTGTCACGTCGCCGGTTTTGTCGTCCCGGCTCATCTGAACGAGCGGTCCGTGAAAAAACTGCTGCGCTTCCAACAGCTCGACTCCCGAAAAGAGCATGAAAAAACCCGCCGATTGCAGCGGCGGGGGTTCCTCGATGCGAACGTCGCACGTCTGGGCGAGCTGGCCCCGGGACGATGACCAAGAGAGCTCCAGCACGGCCGGTGTCAGATCGTAGCGGATATGCTCTTTGCCGTAAATGACTCGCATTCCATCACCTCATCCCGTGGGCGTGCTCCAGCTTTTCGCGGATCAAGTCACGCTTTTCCTTCTGCTGCTTGTCTCCGCCGGGAGAAGCGCTCGTCCCCTGCGGCGGGGAAGGCTTCCTGGCCTTCTTGCCGGTCGTGTTGGGACGCGCAGACTGCTGCTTGGCGATGACCGTCCCCGGACTCAACAGCTGCGTCTGGTTGCTCCAGCTGACGAACTCGTCGCGGACAAACAGCGGCAGCTCGATGGTACCGTGAAAGTCGGCGTGCTTGCCGCTGAACTTGCCGTCGCACGGCCCGACGAGGACGTTCCAGGCGAGATCCAGCTCCTCGATCGTCAGCAGCACCTCGGAGCCGGTCAATCGATCCAGCCCGGCCAGCCAGGAGCGAGGCCCTTGGTAGCCCTGGACCTCGATGTACGGCGCGAAAATGTCTCCCGGCAAAAAGAAATCGAAGGCGATCGATTTGGGGCGCCTTCCGGAAATCCGGTTCCCGGTCAGCAGCGTGATGGATGTCGTACTTTCCGTATCGTTCCCGTACCCGCGAAACTGGATTTCCCCAGGGGTAACGGGGAACGTCAGCCTGTATTTGCCTTGCATCCGGATCATACCGGCACACCTCCTCTCGTTTCCAATGCGTCCAGGAGCGATTTCTCGATGATGCTCTTGATCTTTTGCGCGACGGACGGATCTCCGAGCATCTTCAGCATGGTCGGGATGTCCTGCAAGACCCCTTCCGCGTGCAGGGGAATCGTGATTTGCGGAATGGTGATGGAGACGGAGGACGGCTGTGCTCGTACAGCGGACGCAGGCGAGCTGCCCGGTACAGGAGGACCGCTCGGCATCGTTTGGCGAATCGCCTGACGCTCCTCCGCCTCAAGCGGCTTTCGCACCCCCGTAACCGGTGCTTCCGAGCCCCCCTGCCACCATGACTTGATTCCGTCAAAAGCTGCACTGCCGAGCATCGAGCCGCCGAATCCGCCGATCAGACCGCCGATGACACCGCCCGCAGCCGTACCGATGATCGGGACCACGGAGCCGATGGCCGCACCGGCCGCAGCTCCTGCCGCCGCTCCGCCCCAGCTGCCCAGCGCCTCGGCGCCGAGCTGCCCCGCTTTCTCCAGCTTGTTGTCGGACTGCAGCCATTCAGCCGCGCCCAATACCGTACCCAGCAACGGAACCTTCCGCAGCAGCGTTTTCGCTCCTTTGAGACCGGCACCCCCGGGAATGCCGGAATGGCTGCTGCCTCCAGGAGAAAATCCGCTAAATTGGCGGGATGCAAATCCATCGACTGTGTGCCCAGAACCTTTGCTTTCGGTATGAGCAGCTGCGCTCTTTCCGGCTCCCTGATCCTTGGCCATTTCTTTCGCGGTAGCCGATCTGGAATCTTTGGCGTTCGACTCGGAAAGGTCAGCAGCGGTTTGATGAGGACCTCCTGATTTACCGCCATCGGATTTTGCACCACCCGAATCGTGATCGGGAACGGTGCCCCCTGCTGGGCCTTGCCTCTTTCCTTGGAACAATTTTCGCGAGGCATCCCATAGGTCTCTGCCAAGCGGAACCATCTGTGCTGCTTTCGCCATGCCTATCACGATGGTGCCAGCAATGATAAGATCATCAATGAAAGATTTCACTGAGACATTCGCCTCATTAAATGTGCGGATTAATGATGCCATGGCCTGTGAAATACCCTCATAAAAACCGGATGTATCCTTGGCAAAGAAAGCCGATGCCTCCATCACTTCCTGCTTGGCTTTCGCTTGCTCCACCATCTGATCATAATACGCATTTTCCCGAGTAGCCGCCTCGTAGGACTTGTCGACCTCGTTCCCCACCTGAGTCCGCGTTTCCCCGGTCGCGATTTTCCCCGCCGTCTCCAAGAGGTGCGGGAACTGGGACCCCAGGTCTTTCCCAGCATTGCCTCCCAGGCTTTGCAGCACCTTTTGCTGAGCGGCTTTGTCCTGCATCGTAGCGATGGACATCATCAGTTTCCCGAGCGCGATTCGCTGCTCGTCCTGGTCGCCAGATGCCAGCGCTCCCGTAATTTTCGCCGCCTCTTCTTTTGCCAGGGAAGCGGATTTTGCTCCCTTGCCCTGCGATTCGTACTGCGTCTGGAGCAGCTTTGTGAGCTCCCCTTGGTCGGCGAACTTGAGCGTGCTCTCCCGCAGCGCACTAAACGCCTTGTCATCGTTCCAGATACCCAGTTTGCCGATCTCGCTGACCATCGTCGCCATTTTTTCGGGCGTGTCCAACAGCTTGCCGTTTTGGGCACTGAACTCGACGACGGCATCCACGAACTTGCCGTTCAAGTCTCCTGCGTGGTTGCTCATGTACTGAATCGAATTAGCCAGCCGCGCCGCATCATCAATCCCGGTGCTTTGCCGCAGGGCCGCCATCATTTTCAGGTGCTCCTCTGGCCCGTACTTCGTCGTGAGGCTCAGTTTGGTCGCCTGCTCCGCGTAGGCTTCCGCGTGCTTGGGATTCACCTGTTCACTTTTGGAAACAAGCGCCATCACTTGCGATTTGTTCAAGTACGGATTCACGGTGGCCAAGCGACTGGTGAGCTCGTCGAAACGTCTCATTTCTTCATTGGTCTTTCCCTTGGCAGCATACAATGCGCGCTCTCTGGCGGCTGCCTTCCCCTCATCCACAGTTGCACTCCAGGTGGTCCCCAGGGCTAACTTCGAAAGCTGCGAGCTAATACTCGTTACCTGTTGACTCACGGCTCCGAGTTTGTCCAGAAAGGTACCAAACCGCTCCATCCTCGATGGCATTTCTTGTCCGAGCTGATTCATCTCCTCGCGCATCTTTCGGACCTGCAGCTGCATCTGCTCCATCCCGCTGGCGAACTCTCTGGTCATTTTCTGCATCGACCTTCCGGCTGTCCCCAGCGTGCCCGAGAATCTTCCCGCTTCCGCAGACAGCTTACGGACTTCCTTGCGTACAGCCTGGAGCTGGTCTTTTTCTGAAAAAAACACGTCCCATTCACCCCCTGTCTTTCCAAACATAAATAGCGAAGCACAAGCCGGGTACCGGAAAAGCCAGAGGCTCAGCCTCTAGCGTTTTCCTCCTCCGATTCGATGATCTGGCACGCAAACAGGAACAGCTTTTGCTTGTACCGATCGACTTCGTACTCCAACAGATCCGACGGCAGCCCGCGGCCTTTCAAAAAGGCCCGGCAAAGATGCCAGGCTTCCCCGTCAGATCGGATCAGTTTTTTGCTTCTTCGATGGCTTCCTCCTCAGACTGGCCGGCGTTGACCTGGCGGACGGCCTGAAGCAGCTGCGTGTAGCCTTCCGGGTTGTCGCGGAAAATCTTCTCCACCAGCTCGTACTTGCTTCCGACCTTGTAGGCTTTTTTCAGCTCCTCCTGATTCCATGGAAAATCGTGCTCGGTCGCTTTCACCAGACGCGCGTCGTTGTACAGGAACCAATCGGTCTTGTCCCCCTTGTCCGCCATGCGCTCGCAGTCGCGCAGCTCGGACAGATTCAATTGGCGGACCTTCCACACATCCCCGTCGATGACGACCTCGATTTCTTTGCGCGGCGCTGGCTCCTGGGCCTTCGCCAAATATTTCTCCAGCTTGTTCATTTCGCTTTTTCCCCCTTATTCGATGTACGCAGGCAGTTCGTCCAAATAATCCGGCTTGTCGATGGAAATCCCTTTCAGGTCGTACGTCGCGTGGTCGGTTCCGTCCGCCTTGGCTTCCCACAGGGTGATCTCTTCCGGATTGAGCACGATGTTGGAAATGCGCACGCGCTCGGAGTTGCCGCCTTCCTTGTCCAGCGTCTCCCCGATCAGGAAAGGCAGCATCGGCGTCTTGCCGCTTGTCAGCTGCTCCACGCAGTAGTATTTGAGGGCCGCGTTGGTGGCCGTGATCTTGAGCGTGACCTCCACGTGCCAGTCGTTGACGGTCTGGATTTTTCCTTTTTGCAGACGATTCGTGTCGCCGTACTCCACCTTGAGGGTCATTTTCCCTTCCAGCGTCCCGTAGATCGGATCCCCGTTTTCGTCGTAAATTTGGCAGTTTTTCAGTTTGATATCGCGTGCAATCGCCATTTACAGCACCTCCCAGTCAATGTCAAAGTATTCGATGGCATCCAGCGGCTTGGCGGACAGAAGGAAGCCCCTGCGGTCCCCTACACCGTTTTTGAGATCCGCAAACGTCCAACCCGAATCGATGGCGCCCTGCTGCTCGCGGACCGTCATGTAGGCATGGACCGCCGAAACAAAGACAGCGCCGCCCAAATCGTTGTTGCTCAGCTTACCCTTGTACTTCTTGCCGACCTGGCTGATGTCGTTGACGATCTGATCGAGCGTCATGCTGACCCGGATTTTTCCGTAGTCCTCGCGTTCGCCGGTGCCCACGACGGCCAGCGTGTTGACGGCGCTCTCGATGATGTACACGCCGCCGTCTCGCGTCGCAATCAGGGTGCCAGTCCCGAGTGCGCGCAAAATCTCGGTGTGTCCCCAATCCTTCAGCGCTTTTTTCAATGGAACCACGACGGCTGTCAGCGACTCGTGCGCAGGCGTCGCCGCGATCATCCCGGCCACCCACGCTGCCCATTCCAGACTGCCGTACGTCTTGCCGTTGTTGTGCTCGCCCGCGATCGCGCAGTTCACCACATAACGTGCGTTTTGCGCGACGGAGCGCTCCACATGCTTGTCCATGTTGTCATCGTCGGCGCTTTTGCCCCCGATGACCAGCGTGCTCAGCTTTTTGTTCTGCGTCCGGCGGTCATTCATGAACTGCTTCGCCGCCGCTTGTACCGCCACATCGTCAAACGGGAGGTACATCGTGTCGAAGTCGGCACCGGATACAGCCGCAAACAGCTTCGTCGCGTCGGAAGCGCTCCATGCAGGGGCCCCGCTCGTGCCGCCGGCCAGCGCAATTTCCGGCATCAGGGAAATCGCCGCGTCGCCGAGTTTTTTCACGCGCACGTAAATGGATTGGTTCGTCTTCGCTGCCAGCTCGTCCGCATTGGCAAACGAGTACTTCTCGGTGCGAATCGGCCCTTGCACCTGCAGCTCCTTTTTGCCCGGCTCGGACGCCGAGGAAATGACGGCGATTTTCAGATCGTTGCCGCGCAGGCCCGGGTACAGCGCTTCGACCCGGAACGCGTCCGGCTGCTCGTAGGAGGCTGCTGCAGCCGCCCCGTTGGTCACCCGATAACCGAGGACGGTCGCGCCGCCCTCCGCCGCCAGCTCGATGGCGTCCACTTCCCCGAAGGTTTCCGCCAGACGCTCATCGTAGCTCGAGAGCCGCACCAGCGTATCCGGCGCTCCCCACTCCGCTTGATACGGCACCAGCACGACACCGCTCTTCGCTTCTACGCGTTCTTTTGCTTTTGCAATCAATTCGACCGTGACTCCCGGTCTCTCCCGATGAATGGTCATTCGTTTCTCCCGCCTTTGTTTTTTCTTGGTTTTGTTTCGCCCCTGCCTCAACGAAAAAGAGCCCCTCGTCCTCAGACTGTCATCGTCCGAGTGTCCGCGGTGCTCTTTTTGTGTTGGTCAGGACGTCAATCACGCGCACATACACTGACTTTCTGCCGCCGCTCTTCACGGCGCCTCCTGAATGTCAAACGCGTTCAGCTTTTCCCCGCTCTCCCGCGGAACGGGCACGTGGTACGTGAACCGGAACGTCATTTCCAGCCGGTCCTTCTTGTCACGCCAGATCCGAAAGGTAGCGCTGTCCACCTCGATGCAGATGTCCGCCGTCTTCCCCCGGTAGCTGTACTGCTTTTGGCGCAGCAGCTGCCGCAGCGGCTCAGCGGACAGCGGCTGGTAAATCCCCTCGCTAAGGGGAAACTGCAGGACGATGACAGCATCCGCCTCGACCTGGTAGGATGTCAGGCTGCTCTGCACCTCACCCGCGCCCTGCGTCGTCACAATGGCGACGGGCGCTTCGAACCGATGCTCAAGCCACTCCTGCATATTTGCCAATGTCGCCAGTCCCGGATACGCTTCCTCTACCAGGTCGACGACGACGGAGATTTCAGGCTCCATGCCGCTTTGCACCTACCTTTCTCCAGTTCGGGAAGTCTTGACTTCACAGGCAACCACCTCCTTGCCAGTCTTGAGATTGGGTGTTGCGTGTAGCAGCGGTTGACTTGCATCCGCCGAGCAGGGAGCGAGTGGACTTTTGCCTTGAACTCGCAAATGGTTGTGGGCTTTCTGCCTTGGGTCCCTGCTCGCCGGAAGCTGCCGCCTAACAGAAAGAGCCACCCGGTCTGCTCGGGCGGCTCTTTTCTTTTTGTCTCTTCTCTGTTTCTTTGTTTCGCTTGGCTTAAGTATAAACCGGATGGCGATTTCAGAGGGAAAATGGATGGGAGTGTCAGGTTGTGTAAAGGGTTGTCTGGGCATTCCTTCGTCTTTGTGCCGTTCCTTCCTTCTCAAAAACTCCCTGCCTGTTTCACCTTCCGAACGAGGCGTTGTTTCCCCCCGATCAAAACCATTCCGAGGACGACCAGCAGCCCTCCCGTCCATTGCTGCCATCCAGCTACCTCTCCCAATACCGCGACAGACAGCAGCAAGGCTGTAAACGGCATCATGCCCGACAAAGCGGCAGCAGTGGATGCATCACATCTTTTGATCCCGGCGTACCAAAAAATGAAAGCGAGAGCCGTCACAAACGGTCCGTACCACACCAGTGCCAGCCATTCACTCCACCCGATGGCAGCCAGAGCGGATAAGGGATTCTCAAAAAGCGCCGGAACCACGCAGAGTATCAGAGCCAGAGCGGAGACAATCGCCGTTTGTGCAATCGGGTCAAGCGGTCCCGCAGATGAGCCTTCCGTTTGGACAGCGGCTCGGCGCGAAAAGATGTTGAACAGCGATTCGCTTATGGCGGCACAGAGCACCAGTGCATTCCCCCAAAGATGAGAGAAGGAGAAAGCATTCCCTGATTCAGGTGTAAGCAATCCCTGTATGAGCAGAACCCCGCCGACGGTACTGAGGATGCCAAGCGCCGCAGCGCGATTAACCGTCTCTTTCAATAGAAGCAAGGCGAGCAGAACGGTAACGGCCGGCGTTGCTCCCGTCAAGATTCCCGCTTCTCCGGCGCTTGTCCGGGAGAGGCCGAAAAGCAAAAACAGACGAAACAGAAAGACGCCAAACAGCGCCTGCACGCACAGGAAAATCCAGTCTCTGGCTGTGCAGCGCCGGATCGTCCGCACGAGCTCTCTTCCCCCGAGCGGCACCAAGCACACAAGTGCGAAAAGCAAGCTGACAGCTGAGATGGTGAATACCCCCATTTTGTCGTGAACGAACCGTGCCGCAATAACAGAGGAACCCGCAAGAGAAAACGCGCCAGCCAGGTACAGCATTCCTTTCATCCGTTCCAAGCGATCCACATCCTTCGCATACGATCCATGTGCAGGATCGAAAATCATGCTACAATCGTATTGAAAAAACTGGTATGGAGAAAGTGCCAGTTCAGCTTGAATTCATACAGACCAGTGGGAGGGCCAAATGTGGGGGATTGAACTGCACAGGCAAAGCGAGGTTCCGTTGAAACGTCAGCTTTACCAAGAGCTGAGGGATCGGATTGTGAGCGGCAGGCTGGAAGCCGGAGAAGCGCTGCCTTCCACCCGCGAGCTGGCCGGCGAACTGAAGGTGTCCCGCAACACGGTGAACGAAGCCTACGAGATGCTGATCGCGGAAGGCTTTGTCCAAAGCCGCCAGGGAGCGGCGACGCGGGTGGCGGAAGGCGTATTCCTGGAGAGAAAACCAAGCGAAGAGCTGCCAAAGCCCGAGAAAACCTCCGTTGCCCTGTTAGCCGATTTCCAGACCGGCCAGCCGGATTTGCGGAGATTCCCGCGCTACCTGTGGCAGCAAACCGTACAAAAGGCCATGCAAGAAATGCCGCCGCACCTCTTTGGCTACACTGGACCTGCCGGACTGCCGAAACTTCGCGAGGAAATTGCCGCATGGCTTTTTCGCAGCAAGGGGCTTTCCGTCGATCCGGAGAACATCTTCATTACGTCCGGGGCCACCCATGCCCTGCATTTGGCGGCCGACTTGCTGTATGAGGAAGGAAAGGAGATTTTGGTCGAGGACCCTTGCAACCGCGGGATGTACCATACGTTTCTGCACAGAGGGTACCCGCTTTCCCCTATTCCGGCAGATGAGCACGGGCTGCGGACGGAATGCCTGAACGGAAAGCAGGCTTGCGCGGTCTACGTGACGCCCTCGCACCAATTTCCGCTCGGCGGGATTTTGCCCGCCAGCCGCCGCGCTGCCTTGATCCGCTATGCCAGGGAGACAAACTGCTACATAGTCGAAGACGATTACGACAGCGAATTCCGCTATTACGGCGACCCGGTCGCCCCGCTGCATGCCCTGGATCCCGAGCGGGTCGTTTACGTCGGCACATTCAGCAAAGTGCTGTTCCCGGCGCTTCGCATCGGCTATGTCATCCTCCCCGCCAAGCTGCACAAACGCTGGCGCCAGTTGCGCACTCACTCGGACGTCCAAAACCCGCCTTTTGAACAGGCGGCTTTGGCTGAGCTTTTGCATACTAGAAAGTTTGACAGACATATCGGGAAGATGAGAAAGCTGTACAAAGAGCGCCGCCAAGCTCTGCTCGACGCCCTGCGGGACAACTTTCAGGACACATGGCGCTGCTGGGGAGACGCGGCGGGACTGCATCTTGCCGTGGAGTTTTTCGGGATGTCGTTTGACGAAGCGTTTGTGGAGACGTGCAAACGCAACCGGATTCGCGTCACACCCGTGGAAGCCCATAGCATCCGCAAGGGAGAACACACCAATAAGCTGTTGTTTGGCTACGGCCATCTGGAGCCGGATGAGATACGAAATGGGGTATTTTTGTTGCGGCGGTGTTTTGGGGAGCTATTGAGGGGGCCTAGATAGGGGGTAAGGGGTAAATCTAGAGAAGAGAACAGACTTCAGTTCTCCCTAAATCGCCCTTTACTCCTTACATTTATCTGGAAAATACGCTATCAGAACAAATGGGCGGATTTTTTTAAAATTTTACAAGGGTTATGCTGCCTATTTGGAGATAAGTCGGTTCATTCGGCACTGGGTGGGGTTATTTCTATTGCCCCCCTCTTTCGAGGTCGGACACAAGAAAAAAATACCCCAGACGAGTTGTTGATTACTCGCTTGGGGTATGGAATAAGTTGCACTACTTCAAAACAAACTCTTGATTTCCGATACTTACCTTCTCAGCTTCAATCAACAGAATTGAGTTCCAAATCTCAATGCATATATTTGGAGTTGCACAATACTGGGAAGCAAATTCATCTCCAATAATACGTATAGCCGTATCGCTGACAGTGTCAAACGAGACTAGGTCAAGAAACTCCCACTCTGAAAGAATTTTTCGTGTTTCTCCACAATCGTTAATCCAAACGAATGAGAGAACATTTTTGAAAACTACTTCAAACTTTTCCTCTGTTCCATCGTAATTTCTAACTACATCTAAATAAATCCTGTGCTGAAGCATGTCAACATTATAGTCATAGACTCTACAACCCCACAGCATCCCTATCATATCTTCAAATTTTGACAAGGGTTAACACATCCTCACTCTATGGATTAATAAATCTCTCAATAATCCGTGAGATATCGTCAAATGAGTTTTCTGTAATGTTAATGTGCGTTGGCTTAATCTCATTTGAAAAATTCCCATTGATATCTACTGTTCCTTTTGAACCTATTGATAGCCTCCAATAATTATCATTATGTTTACTTGGATTCATTACTCTAAGAGAAATAACATCCTGCTTGCCATTCAATGTAACAGGAATCTTAATAGCCCAGCCATCCCCTTCATATTTCAAAGAAACTTTGTATGGGTATTACGAGGGTTAAGTTGTCTTTTGGGAGATAAAGCGTTTTATTCGGCACTGGGTGGGGTCTATATTTATCGCCGCCCAATTGGACTTAATAGGCAAAAAGAAAACCCAGATGAGTAGTTGATTACTCGTCTGGGTTTCCGTTGGTAACGCTATTCAGCTAAAAGAGCACATTCCCATTTTGTCATGTGGACGTTGTAATAGTTAAAGAAATCAAGTAAATCTTGACAAAGTAATTTCAATTCGTCAATTTCTTTATCCTTTTTCTTGTATTTAATCTCAGCCTCAAAAGATTTCTCAACGAATGAAAAGTTCTGTAACATAAAAGGTCTGATATCCTTATCATTCTTCGGAAATGTCCACGTGTCGATAATAGTAGGGAGATTTTCCCTATCATATTCATCTAACTCGTTATCCAACTCTACGCTGATTTTAACTACTGTTCCTGTTTTTACAACAAATTCTGGAGAATTATAGATTTTTTCAATATCATCCCATTTGCTCAAAGTAACCCCCCCCTTTAATATCCTGGCGATAAACGCTTACCCAAAGGTGTCATCTTAGCAAGCCCTTTAGCAATTACGATTGCCGCACCAACAGTAGTCAATGCCTTTCTCGTACCATCATCGTTTTGGACATACATAGAATACCGTGCTTCCCCTTTGTTTATCTGGTCGAAAACAGTTATACCTGAGATTGTATTTAACTTCTTCCCTTCTATCAATCCTCCAATTTTTTTATATAATTCGAGTTGCGGTTTAGGGTCTTGTCCATTCAAAGGCTTAACTTCCCATACCTGATTTCCCAAGACAATATCGGCTTCATATTTCTTCTTCAGTAACCCGAAAAACTCTGTTTCGCCCGTTTCTAAACTTTTCTCTAACTCAGGCTGTAGACCAGTCATTTCATATAATTTTTTCGCTACGTTAATTTGTGCAATCTCATGGAACGGAGTATATAGAGACGTATGTTTTCCGTTTCCAAGGGCAGTATTTCCACCAAAAACCATCATTGATGCTTCCCAATCTGCAACGACACCTGAGTTATAGGTGGCTGAGATTAAATTAAGAGACCATACAGGCATATGACCACTTGGGTCAATAAACTTAAGTGGATTATTGTGCGTATAGATGTACCTATTCAAACTCAACGGATTATCCACTTGCCCTTTATACGTATCCTCCGAGATAAACCGAAGAAAACTAGTGACTCTACTCTTTGGAATAATCAGTGATTGCTTCAACTTTTTGACTAACTTTAGCATCCCGACAACTATATCCTGCTGAGATTGTTCAATCCGCTCTACTGATTATTACAGTACCACTGAAAGCCTTTCTAACGTCTCAGTCCGAACCTTTTAAAATACCTTAATCTATTTCTTTCCGAACCTCAAACAAACTCAGTGCACATCGACTATAATCTGGATATACTTTATAAAAAATACACCTCTTGAAGTTCATCGGCAAACCACCGGGTTATTCCAATGCTTACTTTAAGGGGTGCAATTTTAGACTGCATGTTTAATATATGTACATTATTCTTTCGTTGCTGCTACTTCTGGCAAAGATATTGCTACTGCTCTTTCGTTCACCCATTTCATATCAAATTGCTGGGGTCTATCTTACTCTCCTTCATGGCAGTTACTAGAGAAATAAAGAAACCCCAGACGAGTTTTTGTTTACTCGTTTGGGGTAAGGTGTGAAATTATAGTAAGTTTGCTTCTTTGAACACGATTATCTCTTCGGTACTAAGATTTTGCAATTTTAGACCTGAAAGTGCGTTTTGATTGTCAAATATACAACTTAATTGTTCATTTACTTCTACCACCGATGTACTCTCCATATTATCAAACAAACAATACAAGGAGTTATCTACTAGATGGAAGCTGAAATTTCCTTTTTCCTCATGATAGTATCCATGTTGCGCTTCTTTTTCATCAAAACTTATTAAAGGGAGTCCTTTTGGCTTTTGATGGTAATGAAACCGATCAGACCCTTGTACAACAGATTCACTAATAAAAAATCTGATTTCTTTCAAAACCCCACCATTAAGAACAAAATCGTCCCTTAAGTCCAACGATACAGTCAAAGGTTCAGCTTGACCATACAACCTCCATTGAAAGCCTCCCCTTAAGTAATAGGACTTCTCAGGTTCAGGTACATTTACTGTAATAGTAACAAGTACAAATTTATCTCCCATATATTCGATACTGCGTGAAAGAGATGTAAAACTACCAGTAGTAGACGAACAAAGTAACTTCAAAATACAATCCTCCAATCACTTGAATAATGCATGATAAATCACTGCCTCTTTCTCAGTAACATTGATTCCTATCTCCCATTGTCCTATATTCATAAATTTCCTCCCAGATTTAAGATTTGGTATTGTTTTCTCAACCGCAGTCCTAAAGCTAGTTAACATTGCTTGTTCAATCATCTGCTTGCTCTTCATGCTAAGATTTATTACTTCTGGGTTTTTCAACATGTAATCAACCATATGCTTAGTTGCATTTGGATGTACCCATAGTTCATGTCCGCCTGCCTTTAGCCCATTTAGGACGAAAGATTTTGGAATGTTTGTGCCTGCAACTGCGGCTTGGGTAACCTTTATTGAATCCCAAACGGTTACCGTCGTTTTTCCTGCCGCCGCCGCTTTACCACCCCATAGGAATTTCGGTAATGGAGCGAATAATAGGAATGTATTAACCTCTAGTGCTACATCTTCCCTAGCACCTTCGACATGTTGATATACCCCAGTAATTACCCCATTTTCTTTGATAAAATCATTGTCATGCTTATAATCCGCTTCGAAACTACTGTTATTACTTTTGTTATTACAAGAACCTGCATGAGCATATTTGCCATCTTTCGATTCGCACCAATTCCCTGTTGGGTCAACATTATTAAGAGGGTTATTATGCACATACGTATACCGATTCAAACTCAGCGGATTATCCACTTGCCCCTTATACGTATCCTAGTTAATAAACCGTTATTTGCCGAGAAAGAAGGCGGTAACTGCTTTCCAATTACCACCATTCTATCATCCTGCTTGCTTCTCTGAAACGGTAGGCATCACGTACGCCGCCTTTGTCCTCATGAGATAGTGAATGACATTCACCAGTTTACGCATGATGCACACAATTGCCTGTTGTTTCGTTTTCCCCGCCGCCAGCTTCTGCTCATAGTACGAGTAGAAATATGGGTTACGTGGCTCTTTCTTTCCTCTCGTAACCGCTATCTGGCGAATGGCTATGCCCTTGATTATCTCGTGCAAGACGCGATTTCCCTGCTTGCTCTTATAGTTCCTCCCCTTCCCGCCCGAACCAGCAAAGACGGGGGCGATTCCTGCAAAACGAGCCAGTTTTTCGGGGGTGGAGAAGCGGTGAATGTCGCCAATCTCCGCTACTAACTCTGCCGCTGTTACAAGGTCTATCCCCGTCATTGTTTCAAGCTGAAAGCCTAGACCTGTCATCAATTCCTTGATTTCGCCCTCAACCTTTGCCATCTCGACCTGGTTAAAACGGATGTTTCGGACAAGGCATTGCACAATAAAGTCCCTCTTGTCTTGAAAGTCCCTTGTTGTGTCGCCGTCTTCTTTTATCAGCGCGAGAATTTGAGCAGCTTTCCCGTTGGATAGGCTGTAATTGCTCAATTTCCGCAAGTATTGCGCTAATTCCTCTTCGGTCACACCCGCCAAGTGACGTGGGGAAGGGTACTTCTTCCAAAACGAAAGAGCAGTCTTTCCATCTACCTGTGAAAAGAACTGCTTATAACTTGGATAGTGATAACTCAATTGCTGATGTAACTTTTGATTGGTTGCGGATTGGTTTTTCACCAACGATCTCCGCTGAGTGACTAGCTGGCTCAGTGCCCAATACAAGTCCATGGGCTTGGCATCTGGCAACTTCTCTAACTCGTCTCGCAGTACCCGCGCTACACATTCAGCATCCCAGCTATCTGATTTCTATACCGTCACATGGCTTTTCCGCCTTGCAGTAGAAAGAACGGGATTCACTTCTTTTACCCAGCAGTTGCTTTCTGCCAAGAATACCGCTAACGCTCTGCCATTCCCGCCAATGTCTTCTAATCCATAGACAGCTTTCATGCCTCTTTTCGTGTACTTCTTTACTTCCTGTAGAAGTTGCGGAAAGGCGGCGGGCTTGTTCAGGAATTGAATTTCGCCCAACTTCCTATTCCGATCATCAATGATCACTGCCGTATGATGCTCTTTGTGCAGGTCAACTCCCACATAGATCATATTGTCTTGATATTCCATATACAGACTCCTCTCCAGTATCGAATGGTTACTGATGAGCTAGAGTTTGCATCCTCCGATCAAGTAGACAAGCTACAAAGACACGTAAGCAAAAAATCTAACCCATGAGCAACCATTCCATACCGCATGGTATTGAGACGGCTTTTATCAGTAAGGTTGCACCCTCAGTTCGAGCGGACAAGCCGCAAAGATACGCAAGCAATCTCTTACTACCGTCTTTACTTGCTCTATACGAGATGAATTGCTCTCAGTTAAGTAACGAAAAGCTAGATTATGGGCTGATGTACTCCCTTGGCTTCGATCTGACCATAGCGATACATTCCTCTGTAAAAGCCCTCGCGGTCTAGGATGCGCTGTATTTTGCAACTCAAAAATGCAGAGTTTGGCGGCCAATTTATGCAGAACACTGCCAACATCAATACAAAAGAATTTAGGAAGACTTCATGCTGGATAGAGCATGGCGCAGTCGGTAGCTTTCTCCGGTAAACGCCAGAATATGGGCGTGGTGGACGAGGCGATCCACAAGGGCTGCCGTCAATCGCGTATCTCCAAACACCGTATTCCACTGCCCAAACTCCAAATTCGACGTCACAATCACACTGTTTCTCTCATAGCAGGCCGAGATAACATGAAACAACAGCTCAGCCCCCGTTTGGTGAAAGGGAACAAACCCAACCTCGTCCAAAATCAACAACTCACAGTCTGCCAGTTCTTTTTGAAACCGCATCAGTGCCCCATTCGCGTGTTTTTCCTGCAAGAGCGCAACCAGATCGGGAACACGGAAGAATCGAACGGCATATCCCCTTCGGCACGCCTCTACGCCAAGCGCTGTTGCCAGATGGGTCTTCCCCGTGCCCACTTTTCCCAGCATCAGCACATTTTCCTTGCGCTCCAAAAAACGTAGGTCGATCAATCCCTCCTTTGTACATGTTTCCGGTAAGGTGACTGCCTCAAAAGCGTAATCTTCCAGTGTCTTCAGTTGGGGAAACGCGGCTTTCTTTATCAGTCGCTTCAGCTTTGTCTCCTCCCGCCGTTGAATCTCCATCCGCAAGACTCCCAGCAAGAAGCTCTCCCGATCTTCAAACGGCACCTGTTCATAGGTTTCCATCACATGCGCCAAATGCAAAGTTTTGCACACCTTTGCCAGCTCTTCTCTCATTCCACCCTCACCCCCAGGATCCGGTCGTACTCATCCAGCATGGGTATCTGCCCGTGAAGGGCAGGGGGTGTATGCGACTCTGAAAACGGTTCCGGGCGGAAAACAGGGTGTTTTATCGCGTAAAGGGCATGCTCCAAGGCAACAGCCAGATGCTCTTGCTGATGCGACAATTCTCCCAGTACTTGCCCGATTTCCTCCAACGTATAGGTGTCGAGCAATCGATGGAGCAGGCGAATTCGTGCTTTTCGTGCATTCATGTCTTCCACCGTCAAAAACGTTTGGAGCGCCTGAGGCATCATGTTGGTAAAGGAAGAATACATCACCGCCCGCGGGCGTTTTTCATATCTCTTCAATACCGCCTTCCAATCTACTGAAATGACTTTCTCCGTATAGGGACGAGGCAATGTCACAATCGGGGTATATGTCCCGTCTGCCGTTAACACCTCCAGCACATCCCACTTGACTTTCACCAAAACCGGCTGCATGGCCCGACACTGCGGCAACGGGAAGAGAGCCGCGTCAAACGACAGCTCAGCGTATTTGTTCAGGTGGCACGTCTCCAGCCGGAAAATCTCCAGCGGTGTCGTCGGCAGCGTCAGCAGCTTGCATTTTTCTTGCTCCCACAACTCGGCAATGGTTTGCTTTTTCACATAGTGAGGGCGCTGCATATCCGCACGGGCAGCTTCCGCCAAATACGTCTCCAGTTGTTCCGGCGTATCGATAACCGGTGGCGGAACACACCAGTTCCGGCGTCCATACCCCACTTTGTTTTCCACATGGCCTTTCTCATGGCCGCTGTATGGATTGCAAAACAGGGGCTCAAAGCGGTAATGGGCGCAGAAACGCCGAAACGCTTCCGTACACTCTCGTTTTCCGCCTTGCTGGATGGACACAACAGCAGCGGACAAGTTGTCAAACCAAATCTTGCGAGGAACCCCTCCCATTTGCTGAAATAGCCGCCCTAAGGCCTCCAGAAAGCATTCCGTGTTTTCTTTCGGAACCGGGAACACAAAGGCGGCATTGCTGTACGGAAACGACAGGGTCAATACTTTCCGCTCCACCAGTTCTCCCGACTTGACCACGTACACCGTCCCGAAGTCAGCCTGAGCTTCTCCACCTGGATGCTCCAAACGCTCAAAATGTTCGGCTCGTTCGGCTGCCATGGCTTTCTTCCGTTTGGAGACATATTCGGATACCGTTCGCTGCCCGCCAGGGAAGCCGTACTCATCCCGTAACCGCTGAAACATGCGGACGGCTGTATGGCGTTGCTTGCGTGGAAGACGCTCATCATCCTCCAGCCATGTGTCAATAATCTCTAAGTACGGTCCCAACACCGGATGGCGGCCTTTTCGCTTGCATACCGGTTCATTCCAATCGTCGCGATCCGCATATTTCTTGGCGGTTCGCCAATTCACCTGGACACGTTCCGCAATTTCCTGAATCGAACACCCTTCGACTTCTCGCAAAAATCGGATATACTGTTGTTGTGGCACTTTCAACATTCCTCTCACTCCCTCAGATTTTCGCCAAATCCAAGGGTAGATTTTGTAGGGGGATGTTGGCAAGTGCCTTTTTCATGGCCTCAGAATTGCGGTGGAACTCTGCAGTTTTCCGCCGCAATTCTCTGCACTTTTATCCTGCCATAAACATGCGCTTTACCTGTACTTTGCTAAATGGCTTGCCTTGCACCGTTGTATAGCCTTCCTGATTGAGTTCTGCTGCAATCTGTGCCAGTGACCATGAAGGATGCTGTTCTTTCAGATCAAAGACTCTGCGGACAGTCTCAGCCTGTACAGGGTCAACAGAGAGCGTTTTCTGTCCTTTGGTCGCTTTGTAGCCATAAGCAACCCTTCCACCCGCATACCCTCCCTGCTGGGCTTTCTTGCGTCTTCCTCTGCTCAATTTAAGGGCAATCTCTAACCTTTGATACTGGTCTAATAATTCCATCATGCCATTCACCAAAAAGTCGTTGGGGTCGTGAGCATAAATGCTGTAGCTCGGCTGCTCAATGGCTTTTACGTCCACTTGATTCCGTCTAAGCTCCCGCTGGATAAGTACCTTGACCATATCTGCTCTCCATAGGCGGGAAGTGTTCAGTACAACGATATATTTCACGTCTCGCCATTTGAGGTCAGATAGCATCTCCTGTAATCCATCCCGCTCAATGGCTAGATCATCCTCGTCCACCTTTGCCCCGCTAATGCCCTCATCCTTGTAGATGTCGAGCAGTTCAAGGTTGTGGTGGGCACAGTAACGCTGAATCTCCTCCACTTGATAAGCAAGGGAGTATCCATCTTTGACTTGTCCCTGAGTAGAAACGCGGACATAGCCGACAACCCGTGTTTTCATCGCTCTTTCCCTCCTTCATGCTGTAGTCGGTTGGTGATAAATGCTTTCTCCAGCCTGATATGATTTAATTCCGCCAGCCATTCGCATTGGAGTGCACAAACGGCTTTCATGATCTCTTCGATGGCTACGAGATGGTAGTTGTGCCCCTCTTGCTCCGTGTAGGCAAAGATGACAGACAGATACGCCTCACAGGTTTCCATCTTCCGCAAAAGCGTGATTTCTTGATCTGTCAGTTGTTTTTGTGTCTGTGACAAATCCTTCATCTGCTCACCCCGTTTCGGAAATTCCAGTTTTCGTAACGCTTACCCATTGCTAAGCACATGGTTGTCAAGATCGTGTCCTTGTCTTACACGCCACGAGGATGTATGTCAGGAAGCAAATGAGCGAATAGCTCACCTTCCGATATGTGATTGTCAAAGGGCATTTTGTTGATGTGTTGGATATATCTAGCCTGATACAGAGCGGATTGTAAAGGGGGAGGTTCGGGGAATGGAATTAAAAAATAAAATCGATTTGGGTAGCGTTAGACACAGGAATGCTTACCCGCCCACTACCTAGGAAAAGCAATCTCCGCCCTTACGGACGAGGGGATGGCATGATACCGACAGGGAATTTTTTAGGAAATGAGGTGCGAGGCTGGAGGGGGCTGGGAGGGCATAATAATAAGAGCCTACAGAATAGTGGTAGACTCCTTAAAGATAGTCCCGAGCACAGCGAGGGAATACTAGCTTTGGTTATGTTCAGATTGATTGTTATTATCTTTATATTCTTTGTGCTCAAATTTTGGGATTTCATGTCCCAAATTTCAGGATTTCATATCCCAAAAAACAGGATTTCATATCCCAAATTTTGCGATTTTAATACACTAAAGTGAATATAGATTTTCAAGTATACTATTAACTTTCGCTCACCTATCTCGTATAGATGAAGTATAGGGACTAACTATACCTGCGATAAGCGTGGTTACAGGAGAACACGTTAAAAACTGGCTCGGCACTCATCATGCCCAATGCAAGACACGTTAGAAGTGGGACGAGATTTCTATGCTTTAAGTGATGCTTAAAGTCTCCCATATTATCCGTCGTAGTGTCGAAAGACAGAGAACCTGGACAGAGCGCGGTGACTTCCCTTCACCGACACGTGGTAAAGCTACACATGGGCACGTTTGAATGTCTGGTAGGGAACCTAACCTTCATATATCCCTGTGTTCTCCCCCCATAAGGGGGAGAAGCAGTTTCCTTCCTTCATACATCCCGCCCTGCGGAGCGGGGCGGGGGGTGAGAAAGATGCGAGACTGCCAAAATATACATAGAGAGAAACATCAAGTCATTTCTTAGAGAACAGGGACAAGGAAAAACAGTCTTCATAGATAACCAAGATAGAGCATAATCAATGACATATGAAGAATAAGGCTGCCACAGTCTCAAACTCGCCCGCCCCCCGATTTAAAAACTGCCTCTATACGCAAAAAGAAGCCCACAAAAAGAAAATCCCGCCATGCAGCGGGGGAAGGTCAACGAAACAACGCATATTTCTTATAGTAACCTCTGAAGTCATCCGATAGATGCCAGCCGTACTGATTCATGAAGCGTACCACTTTCTCCAATACACTGTTCCTGTAAACGACATCGTTATGTTTTGATTTAGAGAGATAGCAGGCAAGTGCGTATTCAACATCTTCCATAGATAGCACGTCTCTAACGTGCTTACTAAACAGCGCGGCTAGTTGATCAATTTCATATTGATTGAGAACCTGCTCCCGCCTCATCAACGTGACGACAATATCCAACGGTAGTCTATTCATTGTCTACACCTCCCCCATTGCGGGCGGCGGCGAGGAGTTCCTGCTCCGCTTTCCACTTACGCCATTGTTGATACTGCTTTTGTACTTCCTGTTCATCGTAGCCATGCTGTACTAGAGCGTTTACGATTCTCGACGGGATGGCGGGAGTGTGTCCATATAGACAAGCCTTCAATCGTTGAAATGAAACGTCATGTAGCACGGCAAATGAAACCTGCGATACTCCCAGCATAGAGATGCACTCTTTGACTGGATGGTTCATGTGTATATCCTCCTCTATTAGTTTAGTCTCTAATAGATTAGGCGGCTACCGCCAGAAGCTAACATATATGCATACCCCCCACCATTCAGAGGGCAGACAATAATCAATCTTGATTTTGTCACATCACTGCAATGTAAGCAAGAACCGCAGTTCCGCAAATCCTTATGCAATTCGAGCATTCCATAGCGGCACTCTACAGCACCATGACGCGCCATTTCGCGGCAGGGGCGGACAGAGTTCTTTATCTTCCCTGCCCTCATCCCCAGAAATGCCTAGCTTCGCTTTCTTAGGAGCTTAACATTAGCGGTGCGTGTTGCGCTTTGTTTTCCTAGCCTAGCGGGCGGGGGACGGTTCCAGAACGCAAAGAGAAACCCCAGACGAGTTGTTGATTACTCGTTTGGGGTGATCTTGACTCAGCAAACAGTTATATACTTTTCGCTAATAGCATCAGCTAACCAAACCTTTTCATTTCCAATATAAAAGATTGTACCGTGATCCCAAGCCTTTCTTGCATTAATTTTTAACAAAGTCGGTTGCTCATCTCTTCTTTTCCCAACTTGTAGTGCGGTTTCAACATCTACTGATAAATGGACATATTGCCTGCCTTTTGGCAAAAGCCCATGTTCCTTTATAGAACTTACAAGCCTTCTTGCAGTGCCGTGGTACAGAACATCAGGTGGTTGCTTAATCTCTTTTGTAATCTTTTGTGGTACTGAGTGACCATACAAAGCCCTTATTCTTCCGTCTAAAATTTCATGCCGTTTTTTCTCAGAGGTATTAATCATGCTAAACAAATGCTCTTCTTGAATATTTCTCCATTGATCTGTTTCCCTTAATGCTTCTAGTAACTGATGAACTTCTACCCATCCATCCTTATCTAATTCCAACTCATACTCGTGAGGGGCATGTCTAAGAGCGTATGAGACTTCTTTACTAAGTTTTAAAATGTCCATTTCATTCATCCTTTTTCAAAGTGCCTTCTTGCTTCTCGATGAAATCATAACGAACCGCAATAAACTCATATAAACCGTAACTATCTAGGTAAATTGCAAAGTGTCGTAAATTCCTCTGCTTAGTATATTCACGGTTTAAATCCGTCAACTCTTTTATCCAATTAGAATCGCGCACCTCAATAAGAGTATCGTAACTAGTGCGTATATACTCAGGCTTAGTAAACTTTTCATCTGAATGCCGAAAAGCTACTACAGTGTTAAATGTAACACTCCCATTGTAAGTCCTATTGTTATCTTCTTCATCAAAATAATCAAATTTTAGAACCACATTTGCCCCTTCATAAGTCATTAATACCTTTGTTGCAATATTTGTTGAAGGAACTGGAAATGTCCAAAGCTTCTCGGCATTCATAAATTTCATCTCCTTTTAATCAATTAAGCCAGGTCTTACGGTTGGGATACCCTCAGATGTTAACTTGTTTCTTGTTAATTGCCCCGTTAAAAGTTCTTCATAGAGGCTATCACCTGTTCTGTTAATTACATTCCACTGACTTCGAGGAATTCCCGCCTGTGTTAGTGCTTGTGCCGATCTTGTATTTAAGATAAGAGTGTTTCCATCTCTGACAATATAGTCAATAGGAATTTGAGATGGACTAATTTTGCCGTTATTAATTGCGTTAACTAGATCATTTACTGTTTTAACTTGGGTACCTGCCATATCGGAATATATTTGTGAGCCTTTCGCACTAAAGTTATTTCCGTAAGTTTTTTGGGCAAAGTTTGCTTTATCTAATACTCCTCCATTTGAAATAGGAGTACCTCGCGAAGTAAATCTGTAGCCATAGTAAGCAGCAGATACCTCTAGAGCCACAACTGCCTCAACAGCAAACACACCTAATGATAAACCTGCAACAAAGTAATCATACCCATCCCTAAAAGCTGACTGGTATATTCTTTGCTTCATTTTAATCTTAGTTTGTTCCGAAAATCCTTCTAAACTTCGTAAACCGTTAGCTACTTTAAGAAAGTCCGTTTCAAATATTTCTTCGTTCAAATCCGCATAAGGTGCGGGTTTATGACCACTCGGATCAACAAACCTCAACGGATTATTATGCACATACGTATACCGATTCAAACTAAGCGGATTTTCCACTTGCCCCTTATACGTATCCTCCGAAACAAACCGCCCTACCTTCGGGTCATAATACCGCGCCCGCAGATAGTACATCCCCGACTCGTCGTCATACATCTCCCCGCTGTACGCAAACGGATTGGACATCCCTTCCGTCCTGGAGACGATGTTCCCCCACGTGTCGTACTCGTAGCGATTCAGTTCGTTCCCGCTGCCGTCGGTGATCGAAACGACGTCGCCATGGCTGTTGTATCCGTAATAGCCGCCCTTCCCGGATGCGAAGTCTTTCCGGAACAGCAGCTCGTTGCCCCAAATGTTGCGGGCCAGGACATTCCCGGTAGCATCCAGTTCCTCGATGACGTGTCCGTTCAGGTAGACATATCTCGTCTCCGCGCCGTTTTTCGCCTTGGTGGCACGCAGGCCGTCTCCGTAGTACGTGTAGGTGGTCGCGGCGCCGGTCGTTTCGTCGGTTACTCCGCGCAGGCGGTTGCGCCCGTCAAATGTATAAGTGGTGTTGCCGGACTCCGCCGGCTTTTTCCCTTCAAACGCGGATCGGTTGCCGCGCCCGTCGTACGAATATTGATTCGTGGTATCCGGCAAGGTTTCCTTTTTCAGCCGGTCGATTTTGTCATATTCGTAGAGATAGGATACGCCGTTGCGCTGGATCTTGGTGACATTGCCGAAAGAATATTGATTCGACTCGGTCCACACCGGTGCCTGAGCCTGCATCGCGGTGAGGCTTTCCACCTGGCCGAAAGAATCCTGTTTTCGCTCCGCGTGGCGGCCGTTTGGATAGTCGATCTGGTAGCTGTCCCCGCTGTTGTCCACGCGATAATCGTAGCGGACGGCCCCGGAGAGTGAGCTGTTTACTTCCTTCAGACGTTCTGCGGTGTCGTAGCGGTACGTGACCACGGACTTGTCCGGGTAGGTGAGCTGGTCCATTCGCTCATCCCGATCCGTGTAGCCCAGCTGATACGTGCGGCCAAACGCCGTCACGCTGCTCAGCCGCTGGAACGGATCGTACGTGTAGCTCGTCTCGCGGTAAGTGGTGCTGGACGGATCCAGATTGGCTCCGTTGCTGTTCGTCTCTTTTTTCAAGAGCGACGTATTCGGGAAATACTCCTTCGTTTCCTTATTCGTCACCATGCCAGCCGGATTTTTCGTCTGCACGCTGGTCAGCTCGTAAAACGGGGTGTACGTGTAGTCGTGGCGGTTCCCCGCCTTGTCGATGAACGCCACAGGTTTGCTGTTGGAATCGTAGCGATACGACTCCACTGCGCCGGACGGAACATCTTTTTCGCTGATCTTCCACGAAAGTGCATTGTAGTGGTGCTGGGTAGTCAGGACCTGGTTTTCCGTCACAGTCGCGAGGTTCCCCAGTGAATCGTACGCGTATTGATACGTGTTTTGTTCAGGGTCCAGCAGATAGGCGAGATTGCCCTGGTTGGTGTAGCGATAGCTCCAGGAGCGTTCGTTTCCGCTTTGGTCCCGCTCTGTCTTGCGGATCACCTGGCCGAAGTCGTTATGGGCGAACACACTCGTCCTGCTCTGGGCTCCGTCCCCGCTGCGTTCCGTCTGCTTTTCCAGTTGCCCGTTGCGATTGTAGTACTCCGTGGCTTGCAGCCCGTTGGGAGCGACCGTGAGCTTGGTGGTAGCCGGCAAAAATTTCGTATTGTCCCGGATTGTATTGGCGGTGAGGTAGACCGTCGTTCCGATCGGGTCCTTTTTCTGCCAGACCGTGCCGTCTTCATTGTATACATACGTCGTCGCCCGCTCCTTCAAGGCGTATGGCTCGCTCGTCAGAAGGTGGTTGCCGTCCAGCGAGTACGTGTTGTACAAAAGCGGACGGACACTGCCGTCTGTTCCGATCTGGCCCTTGTACTCGACTTCGCCAAACGGCGTAAAGTGAGTAAAAGTCTTGGTGCCGTCCGGCATGGTCGCCGTCGCTTTGCGGGACGTATCGTCGTATGTGTAGGTAATCGTCCGGGATTCTCCCTGGTTGGTAAACTTCTCGCTGGTGGGCCTGCCGAGCACATCGTACTGGTATTGCACGTAGCTCAGATCGGGATAAATCCGAGCCTCCACCCTCCCCAGCTTATCGTAAACAAAGGAGTGATAGAGAGTAGACTGAACGCCCGGCGCTACCTCTACACGCATGTTGATCGTCGCAGGGTACAGTCCCAATTCATCGTATGCTGTGATGTTTTGAGTAAGTGTTTTACTGTCCGCCCCGGTGCTAGACTCGGTGATAGAGGAAACCAGCTTATTTGTATACGTATACGTACGGTCTACTTGATCCACTTTCACGCCGGTCCCATCCGGGTAAGAATCGACGATCTTTTCCGTCGCCAGCAGGTTGTTCAGGTACGTGTACGTCTCCTGATGGTAGTGGCTGGCGTCGTTTGCCGCCGTCTTCTTCACTTCGGCCGGCAAGCGCAGGAAGGTGCTCGTGGCCGGGTGGTACTTCGTCGTGGTGGTATTGCCTTGCGGATCGACCTCCTTGATGACATCCCCGTAGCTGTTGTATGCGTATTCCGTCACTTGGGCGTAGGGAGCCAGTCTTGCCTTCACCTTGTCAAGGCGGCTGTCGGTTGGCGCAAGCAGAAACGCGTACACATCCTCATCGCCCGTAAAAGATGCCGGTCGTCCCAGGAACGAAAAGATGTAGCTGGGCTTGTTCTCTCTGTTGTTATACAGGTAGCTCGTATACGAGACCGGAGAATAGCGGTATTCCTTGCCGTCCTCTGTGAATTTGAGCTGTCCAGAGATCGTATCGGTATCCGCTCCGCTGCCGATGTAAGTCTTTACGTAACGCGGCAAAAAGCTGTTGTCCACATTCAGGGCAAATGCGCGCTCGATGCTCGGCAGCCCTTCCTGAACGGTTTGGCTGACCACCACGGCACCGTCCCGTACTGACTGGTCTTTCAACCGTGTGGATGCTTCCTTGGATGTTTTCCAGATCTCTTTGTTCGTCAGCGGGTAATACTTCGTGAAGGAATAGGTCCGGGCTACCTGCGTATCCGGGTGAGCCGTCTGGCTAAAGCGGAAATTCACCGAGGTCACTGGATGATAGCTCATGTACGCCAATTTCTCCTCATCGGAGTAGAGCCGTACGACCCCGCGCCCCAAGAAGTCCGTGACATCCGGCTGATAAGGGCTGTACGTGTATGTCATCGTGAGGCCTTCGATGGGGTACTTGACGCGTTGCAGAAGCAGATATTTGAGGACACCTCGCCCGTTGTTGTCCGCTGAGACGTAAGCGGAAGACTCTCTGCCGTTCTCGTCCAGGATGATGGTTTGCGTATCCTTGTTCACCGGAAAGTAATAATACCGCTGAAAGTTGAATTCTGCCTTCCCGTACAAGGTCGGATCGTAATACGTGTATTGGGCGACGACTTTATCCCCGCCACCCCCGGACACATCATGCTCAATGACCTGATTGAGCTGCCCCAAATTGTTGTTGACGTCGTATTCCAAATATTTCAGCAATGTGGTTTTCGTTTCATCCGCATATACTTTGACGTAGCTGACGAGATTGCTGTTCCTGTCTTTCTCGAGGACGATGTAGCGGCCTACACTATCCAAGATTTCAATAGGAACTCCTGGATCCCGTGAGATTCGATACGTAATGCTGTCCCCATGAACGTTGGTCTTCTTTACGATATCGATTCCATACTGGTCGTCGCCGCCGAGCTGATGCAAAAATGTATAGGTGTACCCATCGATGGTGAGCTTTACTACCTCTTTGACGCCGCGGTCATAGTCACCCTGCCCGTATCCCGTCATCTTTGCCCCGCTGTAAGGATAGTTGACCCAATCTCCTTGCTTGCTGGAGGACTCCAGGACTGTCCCGTCTTCCAGCGTAAAAATATACCGCTTTCCGTCCAAAACCAGATTGCACGTGGCAGAGGTTTTCCCTGCTGTGTAGGTACACTTGGAACCTTGTTTGTCGACTTCGTCAAAGCTGGGCAAATTTAATTTCCAGCCGAACCCCATGTGGTAGGCTTCCGCATATTCAAAGTTGGAACGCGTTCTGTTTCCTGAGCTAGAGGAGTAGTAACCCATTTGTTGTGCCGCATCCAGCGAGGAATAGGTTCGCTCCAGTGTAAGACCCATGCCATGCTTTCCATCTAGCTGCAGGTCGGTTTCCTTGACGTTCGCCGCCCGATACAGCTCGTCCACCGGGTTGTCCGTCTCCGTCCGTCGATACTGGTAGGTCAATCCTTTGGGATCGTAGTCTGCATCCGGCGGCAAAGCGGATGCACTTGCTTGAACATCCATAGAGGCTCCGGCTTCACTCTTTTGGCTTTGCGCCAGTCTTGCCGTTTCCCACTGCCGGACAAACTGTGCAATCACTGGCAGCTTCCCCTCCAAGCGCCCCCTTTGCTCCGCGCCCAGCTTCTTGAGCTTTTCCATCACCCCCTGGTCGTCCCACGCATTCTTCTCCACTTGCTCATTGTGCGACAGGAATCGGTCCCACTCCGGATAAAAATACGCGGCGACTTGTAGTGCGCTCCGGTCCAGCGACCTGGACAGCTCCCATACCTCCTCTGCGGGCAGAGAATCCCACTGTGCAGCGAGAACTTCCGTTTTTGTCATGTCCGGCACAGCATCCGGTTCCTCTGCCTTGCGGGCAGCCGCCGTTTCCATGGCCTTTTTGGCTGCCTCCAGCCATTGCTTCGTATCGGCCGTTCCGTCGAGCTTTTCAGGCTGTCCGGGACCAGTCTTTTCCTCGGCATGCACCACGCTGGGCAGCAGCAGAGAGGCGATGAGCACGACATGGACCGCTTTTTTCCACCAACTGTTTCTTCTCACGCGTATCCCTTCTCTCTTTCATTTATTCATGAACAATTTTTCGAATGACGTTTCCGTTTCCGTCATACTGCCATTCCGTCAATACCTTGCCGTTCTGCCTGGTCGAGATGAGCTGTCCCTTGGCGTTGTACACATACTCCACGCCGAGGTAGCGTACGGACAGACGGGCATGAACGCTTCCCCCTCCTGCACCCGACAGGACGATGTAGTAGTCCTGTCCGCTTTTCAAGGAAGGTGTCAATCGGGAAAACGGCGGATGGTCCCCGTCATCATTGAAAGCTAGCTGGCGCGTCTGGCCATAATCCTCATACAGGCCGAGTACGGTATTGCTCGTCCCTTCGCCGGCCGCTCCCCCGTAGTACGTCGTGGCGATTTCGTAAGGGCCGGAGAACGGCGCTGTCAATTTCAGAATTTTGCTTTGCCCTGCCCCCAGATTCATATCCTGCGGGGTGGATACGACGATCCCGTCCGTATCTGTAAACACGAAGCCGAACGGATTGGTCACCAGATCGGCCACCGCCCCCGGCACCTTGTCCTTGGAGATCGTGGCGGTGACGCCCTCCACGTGGTGTTTGCTCTCGTGATTTACGGCCTTGCCCGCGAATTTCAGCGTAATCTGCGTATCGCTGTTGCGCGTGATGACGGGCGTAAGTCCAGCAGGCAGCCCTTTTACCGTCACGCCGTTTGCCACATCGGTCGCAAACGTGCCGTTGCTGAGCGAAATGACCTGTGTTTCCTCGATGCTGCCGTCGTTTGCAGCCGATTCGTGAATCACCGGGGATGCTGCTTTCGCGCTGGCGTCCAAAGCCACGGTAAGTCGGGCATGCACCCCTGTTTCCTGTCCGTCAGAAACGTAGACGAAGTAGGTCTCACCTTGGGTCATCGGGACTTTCATTTCCGAGAAGAGGAGGCCGTCCTGTGCTTCGTCGTTGAATCCGACGAGCTGACGCATTTGTTCGTCTGCAAAGATCACCAGAATGGTGTCAAACGGCGCCCCAAAACCGCCATACGGACTCGTGAAGAAGCGGTATGTGCCGTTGACCGGCGCGGTAAACCGATACGCAGGCACCTCGCCCACTGGCAAGCTGATGTCGATTGGCGATGCAAGCGAAAGCACCGCTGTCACTTTGCTGAGACTGAGGTGATAGTAGTCCGTCGTGCTGAAATGGCGATTGAAGCTGAATACCCCGATGTAGTAGGTCGTATTCGGTTTCACCTGAAAGGTCACGGTTTCCGTACCTCCCAGTTTTTCATAAATGCTGAACCCTACCACATTGCTCGGCGCTTCCATGACGATGAGGTCGTAGTCTTTATCGGCAGGATTCGTCAGGGTAACTGTCAGGCTTCCCGTGAGCGTACCGGATTGAAACTGGTAAAAGTCCTGGTCGGTACTGGAGGAAAGCTTGGAGTCGTACAGATTTCCCACGGTAATGGGGTAGCTTTGGCTTTCGCTGTCATTGGGCTCGAATGGATCCACGACAGCGCCTGTTGCCGTGAAAGCGGCCATACGCGGGAGGAGCGAGGACGGAGCCGCTTCGGCGGAAAAAGAAGGCAAAAGCAGCTTCCAATAAGCAGCAATTTGCTGCTCGTAGTCGGCCTGCAGCTGTTCGAGCTTGCCCTTCTGTCCGTGGAGATGTTTCATGATGGCTGCTCGCTGGGCCATCCGGCCGGCAGCCTTCGGAGCGACATGAAGGGCCTTGTTCTTCTCGGCGAGGGCGGCTGCTTTCGTGGCGATTTGTTGCGCCAGCTTTTCGTCCCCTTTTTTCCGGGCGACACTCTCGAAAAACTTCATCGTGTTTTGCTGATTCAATAGCTGCCTGTCCGTTTGATAGATGCCGTCGAAAGCGCCCTCTTCCGCTTTCGCAAGGACGTCTGGCATCCCTGTGAAAGAGAAAAGGATCGGCAGCAGCAGGAGCAGGCAGGCGAGTTTGCTTTTCATTTTTCGTTTCACCTCTTTGCTTGTTTTTTTGTTTCGCTGACAACCGGATACGGATGGCAGTCGTCCTTGAGGAACACTGTCGTCCGGCGAAAAATGGTGGCTCAAACATTGGCAGCAGTTCGCATCATGGCTTTTGCCCCCTCCTTTCCAGGCGATATGAATCCACGCAAAAAGCCACCCGATTGACTCAGGTGGCTTGTGTATGGTGGCATTCGCCTTGGTTCAATTATATACCGCTATGGGGTCCTGCCATGGACCTGCACGGTTGTGTCTGGTTGTGTAAAGGTGTGTCCACTCCACGCCAAAAAGTTTTAGACCCTCCTGACAGGATGTTGTCAGGAGCATGGCGCTATAATGAACTTGCTTTCCTTACCAGCTGTCGCCGTCTCCCATGGGCTCGCCCGTTCTGACGACTGGGACAGACTCCAAAAAACTTAACCAGGTGATGAAAATGGAAACGAGTAATCAGAGATATTGGATCGGCGTCGTATCGAAATCGCATGTCCTGCGAGGAGTGACAGGCGGCTTTGCCCAGCTATGCCACGGAAAAGCCGCCCCTCTAAAGCGGATGAGGCGCGGAGATTGGCTGATCTATTATTCCCCCAAGACGGATATGCACGGCGGCGAGCCCTTGCAGGCATTTACCGCCATCGGCCAGGTAGCAGACGACGACGTGTACGAGTATCCCATGAGTGAAGGCTTCGTTCCTTATCGGCGCAACATCGATTACGCGGCCTGCACCGAAGTCCGCATCCATTCCCTCTTGCACCAGCTAAGCTTCACCAAGGGAAATCGAAATTGGGGATACCTGTTTCGCACGGGGCACTTTGAGATCGATCGCACGGACTTCTCCCTGATTTCCTCCGCGATGACGGGGAGGCAAAAAGAGCAGCAGGCGCTCATTCGCTAACCTGCTGCTTCAGCTGTTCGATGGTGATTCGATCGACAAACTTGCTGAATTTCTCTTTCCCCTTGGCGTTCTCCCTGTAGTAGTCGATCAGTTTCGTTATCACCGGCACCAGCCGCGCTCCCGACAAACCGGATACGAGCAGTTTGGCCAGACCCGCCTTGAGGCCTTTGGGTTCCCCTCCCACGTAAATGTCGAAGGTATCCCGCATTTTGACGACGCCGATATCTTTCAGCAGCGGCTCGCTTGTTCCCAGCGCGCAGCCCGCGTATCCCACCTTTACGGGCGTGGGAGTTGCCAGCCCGGCGATGGCTTGATTCAACATGCGGGCCGTCTCCAAGCCTGCCTCCTCGGCACCTTTGCAAAAATTGCAGGCAATGAGGCTTTTGGTCACGAATCCGGCCGGGTTCACTTCCAGTCCGGATCTCTCGAGCGCTTCCTTGACAGCGTCATGCTTTTCTACCGGCACCTCTACATACAGCTGTTTGAAGGACGTCATTTCAATTTTCGCTTCGGGACCTGCCGCGTTTCCAATATCGGCAAGCTGCTGCGGTGTAAACAGGCTGCCGCCGACTTGAATTGCCGGACTGACCGCCATTTTTTTCGTCTCAGACATGTTCTTTCCCCTCTCCCGCCTGTAGATTAGTTCACTTTCACGACAAAGGGAACGGTAAAGACTTTCCCTTTATGCTGAAACTGCCCCCAGATTTTGTAGATGCCGCTTTTCGGGAACGAAGTCGCAAACTGAGCTTTTGGCCCGGTCGCTTTTTCGTCCAGCGGATGGACGTGGAGGTATTGTCCCGCATCTTCCGAAAGAATGACCACATGACCGACAGCGCCCAAATACGGCTCCAGGTCGTTGATTCCTTCCTTCGTTTTCGCGTCACGGATTTCGAAGGTGAGCAACACCTCTTCCTTTGCCTTCACCCCGCTCATGGAAAGCTCAATCTCCTTGTCATCCACTTGTTTAACCAGACTGGAGTCAGGTGTGACGGGCACATGTTCTCCTTCGGTTCCCCCCACATCCACCCACTCGCTCCATGTGGTTCCGGAGCCACCGGCTGGTTTGAAGTCTGCGAATACCTTGTATGTGCCGCCGGCCGGAAACGCGGTTTGAATCACAAAGGTTCCGTCTCCTTTGAACTCAGGATGAATGTGGGAGAAATACGACAAGTCGCGGTTGACGATAATGAGATGGAGCAGCTTCTCATGACTGATGTCAAACTGATTGACCGGAGCTCCGTTCTGATCGGTGATGCGGACCCGCAGCTCCGTATTTTCCTTCGCTTTGGCGCTTCCGGAGGCGAACGCAACCGACGCTTTCAGGTTAGCCGCAGGCGCTTTCTGTTCCGTACCGTGCCCGGCGTGTTGTTCCCCCTGGTTGTGATCGGCTTCATGCCCGGCTGCGTGGCCGTGGCCGGGCTCCTGGCCGTTTTCGGCGGAATTGCCGCAGCCGGCCAGCAATCCCAAGATCAGCAAGGAGGAAACGATCGTCCTCTTCGTTTTCATCGCTTTCCCTCTCCCTTCATTTTTGTGGAACCTTGACGCGCTGGAGCCGCAGCGCATTGAGAACGACGGATACCGAGCTCAGGGCCATTGCCGCTCCTGCCACCCAAGGGGCCAGCAAACCGACCGCGGCGATGGGAATGCCCAGCGTATTGTATCCGAGCGCCCAGAACAGATTTTGTTTGATGTTGCTCATGGTCTTCCGGCTCATGTAGATCGCATCGGGAATACTCGACAGGTCGCCCCGCATGAGCGTGACATCTGCTGCTTCCATGGCGATGTCCGTACCGGTGCCGATGGCCATTCCGATGTCCGCCGTTGCAAGTGCAGGCGCATCGTTAATACCGTCTCCCACCATCGCTACTTTCTTCCCTTGGGCCTGCAGCTTCCTTACTTCCTCCGCTTTGCCCTCCGGAAGAACTTCTGCCAGCACATGATCGATGCCGACCTGGGCTGCGATGGCTTTTGCCGTGCGTTCATTGTCGCCTGTAATCATAATCACTTGGATGCCCATTGCTTTCAGACGGGCGACCGCATCCTTGGACGTTTCCTTGATCGTATCGGCCACAGCTACTATACCCCGGTACTGTTTATTGACGGCGACAAGCATCGCTGTTTTTCCCTCTTCCTCCAAACGGGACATCGCAGCATAGGCTTGCTTGGCATCCACATTGAAGGTCTCCATCAGGCGGCGCGTGCCGATCATCAGCTCTTTTCCTTCCACCACAGCCTTGATTCCATACCCCGGGATCGCTTCAAATGCTTCCGTTGCTGGCAGTTCGATTCCTTTTTCGCGTATTCCGGCCACGATCGCTTCGGCAAGCGGATGCTCCGAATTTCTCTCGGCCGCCCCGACGAGTCTGAGAAATTCTGCTTCGTCCCCTTCGGCAAGCACATCCGTCAACTCCGGTTTCCCTTTCGTCACCGTTCCCGTTTTGTCCAGGATAATGGCGTCGATTTTGTGGGTTTGTTCCAAATGCTCTCCGCCTTTGAACAAGATGCCAAGCTCGGCGGCGCGGCCCGACCCCGCCATGATGGACGTCGGTGTAGCCAATCCCAGCGCACACGGGCAAGCAATGACGAGGATAGCGATCGCCTTTTCCAGCGCGCCCGCAAAATCTCCCTGTGTCACGAAAAAGTACCAGATCAGGAATGCGGCTGCTGCAACGCCTACCACGATAGGAACAAAGATGCCGGAAATCACGTCTGCCACCCGTTGGATGGGGGCTTTGGAACCCTGTGCTTCTTCTACGACTTTAATGATTTGGGCAAGTGCCGTTTCTTTCCCGACTTTGGTCGCCTTGATTTTCAGCATGCCGTTTTTGTTGATCGTTGCGCCGATCACGGCATCGCCGGGTTTCTTTTCGACGGGAATGCTTTCTCCGGTCAGCATCGATTCGTCCACCGACGACACGCCTTCCATGACTTCCCCGTCAACGGGCACTTTGTCTCCAGGGCGGACCAGGACGATATCCCCGGCGATCACTTCCTCCACCGGAACGGATATTTCTTGCCCGTTCCGCACGACCAGCGCGGTCTTGGCCTGCAATCCCATTAACGACTTGATCGCTTCGGACGACCGTCCCTTGGCGAGTGATTCAAACAATTTGCCCATGATGACGAGCGTGATCAGGACTGCGCTCGTTTCGTAGTACAGGGACGGACCATGGTGCGCTCCGCCGCCTCCGACATACCAGGCAATCGTCAGATACAGGCTGTAAAAATACGCGGCCGACGTCCCCAGCGATACCAGGACATCCATGTTGGCGCTGCCATTGCGAAGCGCTTTATAGGCGCCGACGTAAAACTGCCTGCCGACGTAAAACTGAACCGGAGTGGCCAAAAGAAGCTGCAGCCAGGGATTCATCAGGATTTCCGGCATGTAGATCCAGGACGTGAACGAAAAATGGCCGACCATGCTCCACAGAAGCGGCAGCGAAAGAATCGCCGAAATCAGCAGTTTCCGTTTTTGATGCTGCACTTCCTTTGCGCGGTGATCTTGGGCAGCTTCGTTCCCGGTTTTCAAAATGGCTTTGTACCCGAGCTGCTGCACCTTGTTTTGCATATCGGAGACCGAGACGTCACTTGGCGAATACTCGACGCGAGCCGTTTCCATGGCGAAGTTGACCGTAGCATTCGTAACGCCGGGCAGTTTGTTCAAGCCCTTTTCGATACGATTGGCGCAGGCGGCGCAGGTCATCCCTTCCAGTTGGAAATCGACGACTTCTTTCACCGTACCGTACCCCAGCTTCTCGATGCCCTCTTCCAGGCGGCGGATGTCAACCTTTGCCGGATCGTACGTAATGCTCGCTTTTTCCATGGCGAAGTTGACGTTTGCCTCCGTTACCCCTTCCAGTTTGTTCAAGCCCTTTTCGATGCGGATCGCACAGGCGGCGCAAGTCATGCCTGTGATGTTCAGATTGACTTGTTTGTTTGCCTTCGCGGCGGTGGCTTCCATGACTATCACATCCTTCTTAGTGGTCGGAGCGGCCTCGAATTCCTTCTTGGGAGGCCGCTTCCGGGTGGGGGCATGTTGGGTGCTCCCCAGTTAATTCGGGTCGTTCGTTACAGAACGTCGTACCCCTGTTCCTCGATCGCTTCCTTAATCTCCGCGAGTGTGAGGCGGTTCTCGTCGTACGCGACATCCACCGAATTGCCCGAGAGGTCGACTTTCCCTGTCGCACCGATCTCTTTCAATGCTCCCTCGATGGAAATGACACAGTGCTGGCAGCTCATGCCTTCGACTTGCAGCGTAACTTGTTTCATGTCAGATCTCTCCGTTCTTTTTTCTTATGGTTCGGCGCCTTTGCAGCAATCCTTCCGAAGCTGTACACTCGTGCTGCGGAAGCGCCGGCCGCTTGCAAAGGTTTGCATCCGGGACGATTCCGTTTCTTGGCGGTTCGTTGTCGGCCGCCCTCTTGGTTATAATATACTCCAGGGGGGTATTTTGTGTCAATGAGTTTTTAGGATACCCTAGTACCCTATATATCGAGCCAAGAAAATAGCAGCCAGCCCGCTGCCCTTTTTTGTTTTTTCCTTATTTCATCAGTTTATTCATGGTGGCGAGAAGTTCGCTCAACACCTCGGTGTCGCCTTCCTGGATCCGGTCAATGACGCAGCTTTTCATGTGATGCTCGAGCAGCAGCTTCCCGACCCCATTCAAAGCCGATTGGACCGATGCAATTTGATTCAGGATATCGTCGCAATAGACGTCCTTCTCAATCATTCCTTTAATGCCGCGAACCTGGCCTTCAATCCGATTCAGACGGTTGATCAAGCTGTTTTTTGTCTGTTCGGAGTGATGGCTTTTGCGCCCTGTTTCTCCCGAGGAACAGCAAGCCGATTCCTCTTGGTGCGGATGCACCGCTTGTTCTGTAACCATGCTCATTCCAATCATCTCCTTTACCCGCATTATACTCCCACCCCCTATATAAAGCAATGGGGGAAAGCACAGCGGCCACCGCCCAAGCTACGTCTCCATACGGTCACCGAAAGCAAGAACGTCGCTGCATGGCCAAGCGGCGGTTCCAAGGAAAAAGCCTGCTTGCCGCGTTTTTTGCTCCGGCAGACAGGCTCTCTTGGGTAAACTTATTCATTGCTGTTGGCTTTCATGAAAGCATCGAAGGAATCGTCGAGCAATCTTTCCCGATTCGGATCTTCGTTTCGATCGCTGTCCACCTCAAGGGCTGCCGCGTTGATCGTCTCCGTGTCCTCCGCTTGTTCGGTAATGTAAGGTGTGTCCATGTTTTGTTTGGCCGTAAAGAGGTTGATTTTCGGATCTTCGTTCTCGGTTCGTTTCTCCATTCATGTTTCTCCTTAACAGTTTGACGTAAACGAAATGCTCCTGGAATCGATCCTCTCTATCATGCTTCGTTTTGCGAAAAACTACTCCCTTAAAGGCTCTGGCAAGCCGTCGGTCTCTTTCTTTTACTCATTTACCCCGCCGCCAATACGAATGATGGCCCCGTTCATAAAGATCGTATCGTATAGTTCCGAGGGGTATTGCTTGCGAGACCGCAAATGGCTTAGTTGGTGAACAGCTCGCCCAGCAGCTCTTTAAACCGCTTCTCATCGATGCTCTCTTTGGTGACCACGCCGTCCTCCCAACGTGTGAGAGAATGGGGAGTCAACGTCACATTTCCCCGGTCGGTAAGTTTGGTTACCATCCGGCTTTTGTTGAAAGGAGAGTCCGGATGACGGGCAATGATCGACTGAATCTCGCTTGCCTCTCCCAAATCCGAGACGGGCCTGGTGGAGTCGAAGGCGTATCCGATCCGCCACTCCTTGTCCTTATGCTTCAGCTTTAGTTCCAATCGGTAGTCTCCGGGACCGGTGTCCGCATTTATGACCCGGAATTGTCCGGTGGCGGAGGTCACAGTCTCCCCTGTCAATGGAACCGGCTTCAGCGGCAGGTTCGCGCCGAATCCCGTATCGACCAAATACGTCTGTTCTCCATGCTTCAGCAAAATGGTGAGATGCGTTCTCCCCAAGGACTGGTATTCGCCCGTCTCCGGTTTGTACACATCGCCGCGCACCAGGGTGACATGAAAGCCGTTTTCCAGCAAAAACAGGTACAGCAGCGAATTGAGCTCATAGCAGAGGCCGCCTTCGTTTCGGACCAACATCTTTTGAAGCAGGCTCTCTTCGGTGATGTCTTTGGTTTTGTTTTCGATGTTGCACAAATTCTCAAAAGGAAAGGTCTTCGCCGTCTTTTCCAGCACACGGTCCAATGTGGAAAAGGTAATTGTCTCGTCTTCCGGAATGCCGATTCGTTTGCGAAACAAGACGTTCAGATCGCTCATCGCTTTTTCCCCCCAGCGTGCATAAGCATTTTTATTTCATTTGGCCTCTCCAACATCCTTGTCCATGTATGAAAAAGTTGCCGCATACGCTCGCATCCGATTGACCACTTCTTCAGACTCGAGAGCCGTGTGCATGTGGCCCCTTGGTTCGAGGCACTGACCCAAGCGGCCAGGGATATTCCGGCAATCAATACTGCGCCAAGCAATGTCCATGTATATCTCTTCATGGCCGCCCCCTGGAGATACATTTTATTCCAATATACACTGAATCACCCCTTTGCAGTCACTTCTTCACCCGGTCGACGACATCTCCCGTCCATACATCGCCCGCGCCATCTTCGAGACCGCGCTGCGCTTGATCTCGTAGTACCGCTGCCGCGAGATTCCGATCTCTTTGGCGATTTGGCTGTTCTTGTCCCCATCCAGCAGCGCCTCGAGAATCAGCCGTTCCTGCTCGTCCGGGATCGACTCCACAGCCTCGTCGATTCTCGCGATTTTTTCCTGCAGGTTTTGCAGCCTCTTCCACTTTCGCTCCCGTCTCACTACTTCTGCATGAGTCTTGTCCCCATACACTCCCATTCCCTTGGGCAAGGACGCCTCCAGTCCGTACTGCCCGACCATTCCTTCCCCTGCTTCCCGCAGAAAGCGCTGGATGCGCACCACCTCGAGCTGCATGTAGCTGTAGTCGCGAATTTCTTCTTCGGTTCGCTGCACCAGCTCTGCCGCAGGCTCCCATTCGGAAAAGGCAGCGGATCGGAGCCGCTGCTTCTTTCCTTGCAGCTGTTGTCCTTCCAGAAACTTGTCCCATTCCGGGCAGGAATCGACCTTCCCTACATGCTTGTCGTGCACCTGGCAATGGGCCTTTTTCCCCCAACCGGTCGCAGGGCACCCTTCGCATACCTGTTCCCGGAGCTGGTCCGGATTGATTCGTGTTTGCGTAGCCATTTTGTTTCCCCCTTGCACGTTCTATGTGAATACCAATGTCAATCAAAAAGCAAAACAGGAACACTTGTTCTTATGTATGTACAAGTATCTCATACTATCCTAAAATGTTCAAGATTTTCCAACTGGGAAATATAAAAAAACCAACGCGTCCTTGTACGAACCGCCGTGATTTCGGTTTGCCGCTGCTCATCTCCACTTATCCACAGTTTTTCCTCAGCGCCTGTTTATAACTTGTTTGTAACTTACGGATACATGTGTATAGCCTGTGGACAATTCCGGATATGCTCCGCACCAAAAGAAAAAAGGATTACCCCATTCCCTTGAATGGGTAATCCTTGCAGCAATGGAAGTCCCAATGTTACCGCTCTCGCTTCACATCCTCTTCCCGCTCTCTTTTCAGCCAGCGAATCAACTCCCGCTCCGTTACTTATTCCCGGTGTCCAGCCCCCACCAAGCCGCTCATATCGCGGTCCACCCTCCATCTACCTTGATCGTCTCGCCTGTGATGAAGTTGGCCATGTCGGAAGCGAGAAAAAGAACGGCCCCGGTAATGTCCGACACTTGGGCGAGCTGCCCCAGCGGGATTCGCCTCAGCACATCCTGGTAAAACTCCCGGTCCTCAAACATTTTCTTGGTGAGATCGGTTTCGACGAAAGTCGGCGCTACGGCATTGACCTTGATGCCGTACGGCGCCCACTCCACCGCCAGCGCCTTCGTCAACTGGACCGCGCCGCCTTTGCTGGAGCAGTAGGCTGATCGCTTGATGTAGCCGACAAAAGCCATCTGCGACACCATGTTGATGATGCGTCCCCCGCCGTTTGCCACCATATGCTTGCCTGCCCGCTGCGAGCAAAAAAAGGTTCCTTTCAAATTGGTATCGAGCACGCGATCCCAATCCTCCTCCGTCACCTCGAAGGCAGGCTTGGCGATGTTGATTCCCGCGTTGTTTACGAGAATGTCCAGCCCTCCCAGCATGGCGACCGAATCGTCCACCATCTGGTAGATGCTCCCGACATCCTGCATATCCGCCGCCAAACTGAACGACTTCGGCTGCACCTCACGCAATTCTCGCAAAGCGTTTTCCAGATCGTCCATGTTGCGTCCTGTGATCACGACCTCTGCACCGAGCCGCGCGAAGGCCAGCGCCGCATCCTTTCCCAGCCCTTTGCTGCCCCCCGTCACGAGAACCTTCCTGCCTTTCAATTCCTGAAAGTAACCCATCCAGCTCTTCTCCCTTCCCGCGAATGTCTTTCGTTTACTTCTTGCCGTAGCGGCGTACCCGGAGCAGCGCCTGCTCCGCATGTCCCGCAAAGTTCTCCAGCTGGCACAGACGGGCAGCGTACTCGCCGATGTAGGCGCTCGCTTCTTCGCTTACTTTTTGGTACGTAACGGTTTTCAGGAACTTGCCGACCCACAGACCGCCGGTATAGCGGGCTGCTCCCTTGGTCGGCAGCGTGTGGTTGGTGCCGATCACTTTATCCCCATACGCCACGTTGGTTTCCGGTCCCAGAAAGAGGCAGCCGTAGTTGGTCATGTTTTGCAGGAAATAGTCAGGATCCTTCGTCAAAATCTCTACGTGCTCAAAAGCAAGACGGTTTGCTTCGGCAAGCGCTTCCTGTTCGTCCTCGACCAGAATGATCTGGCCGTAATCCCTCCAGGATACGCGTGCCACATCCGCCGTAGGAAGAGTCTCGAGCTGGCGTTCGATTTCCTTGATCGTCTCCTCCGCCAGCTTTTCGGATGTCGTGATGAGCGCCCCCGGTGAAGTCGGGCCGTGCTCGCCTTGTCCGAGAATGTCGGTCGCGATCATTTCCGCATCTGCCGTCTCATCCGCCACGACCAGTGTTTCAGTCGGGCCCGCGAACAGGTCGATGCCGACGCGGCCGTACAGCTGACGCTTGGCCTCCGCTACGTACGCATTTCCAGGTCCTACGAGCATATCGACCGGCTGGATGGTTTCCGTTCCCACCGCCATCGCTGCCATCGCCTGGATTCCCCCGAGAATGTAGATTTCATCGGCCCCTGCCAGATGCATCGCTGCGACCGTTGCCGCCGGGATTTCGCCGTTGATCGGCGGTGTGCAAGCGATGACCCGTTTGACCCCGGCCACTTTCGCGGTGAGCACGCTCATGTGCGCCGATGCGACCATGGGATAGCGCCCGCCCGGGATGTAGCAGCCTACACTCTCGACCGGGATGTTTTTGTGCCCCAGAATCACGCCCGGCAATGTCTCCACTTCGATGTCGAGCATGGATTTGCGCTGCTCCTCCGCAAAGCGTCTCACGTTGCTTTGCGCAAACTTGATATCTTCAATGGTCTGTTCGGGCACGCTGCCGACGATTTCCTCGATTTCCTCCGCTGTCAGGCGAAACTCAGCAGGGCTCCACTTGTCGAATTTCTCAGACAGCTCACGAACTGCTGCATCGCCTTCCTGCTCGATTTTTTGAATGGTTTGGCGGACGGTTTCCGCTACCTGTGCGTCATTCTGCGCGATTTCGTCTTTTGCTTTTCCCTGTTTCAAAAATTTTGCCATGATCGTTCCCTCCCGTTATTGCATACGTATGCAGATTTCAGAAATATTTTTCTCGCTCTTGTTTTTGCATACGTATGCAAAAAGTGGCGAGAAAAGTCTGAACCTTTTTACCTGGTAAGCAAATCGTAATGAAAAACGCTTACATTTGTCAATCCCTCACATTTTTTTCCTGGTTGTACGTCGCTCGATTAACCGCCCGGAAACGAGCTTGGACGCGGGTTCGACGTTTGTCCGTTTCATTTCGTTCAACAATGTGTCAATCGCCCATTCAATCATTTCATCCACAGGCTGCTCCCACGTCGTCAGCTCATGGGAAGGCCATGAAGCCATCTGGATGTTGTCAAAGCCGACGATTCCGAGGTCGCCGGGAACAGACAGCCCCATCGACTTTGCCGCATCGAGCGCTCCCAATGCCGTAATGTCGTTCGCTCCGAAAATCGCGTCCGGCTTTTGCTCCCGACGCAGCAGGGTCATTGTCGCTTCATAGGCACGCTCGTACGTGTAGTCTCCCTCTTCAATGATCGGCACCAGACCTTTTTGCTGCAGCGCATCGCAAAATCCCCGTTGCCGATCTTGGCTCGTCGAGGTATTGATCCGTCCCGAGATAAAGGCCATATTGCGATAGCCTTGCTCGTACAAGTATTCCGCGATCTGCTGTGCGGCGGCGTAGTTGTCGCAGCTGACCGAATAGCACGGGACATCCTTGCTGTAACGGTTGAACAAAACGACCGGGATGTTGTTTTCATGCAGCTGGCTCACCACTTTGGACGACAAATACGCGTCGGTCACGATCACACCTTCGACGCTGTACTCCAGAAATTGGGTGATCTCCTCTTGCTGGATCTCGTCGTTTTCCGTGTACATGAACAGTACATGATACCCTCGCTTGCGCAGCCCTTTGGTAAACTTGCCCAGCACCTCGTGATAAAACGGGTTTGCGATATCGCGCATCGCCAGGCCGACGATGTTGGTCTTGTTCATGATCAGACCGCGGGCGAGCGCATTCGGACGGTAGCCCAGCTCCTTTGCAATCTCCAGCACTCGTTTTTTGGTTTTTTCCGATACATTCGACCCAGGGGTAAACACTCGCGAGACAGTCGATTGAGAGACCTTGGCCAGTCTCGCCACTTCCATGGCATTTACCGTTTTTTTCTTCACAAAGGCTCCCTCCGAACAGCGGCGGTTTTTCAAAAAGCAGTGAGAATTATATTTTAGCATGATCTCCTGGCTTCTCCGCAACAAAAAACGGCGCGGTCCTTCTTCGGGCAAAGAGGACCGCGCTTTGTTCGCGAGAGACAATCAGGATGGAGACACCGCCGACTTTTGTTGGCCGCGTATAGTGAGCACGTCCCGTTCGTAACGCTTGACCTCAGCCAGCCACTCTTCCCGTACCGGGACGTGGTGGCGCGCGCAAAACATATCCCAGACCGCGCCAAACGGATACGATTTGAACTCCTCCATGAGCGCGAGCCGCGTGGTGTAGTCTCCCTCGAGCTCTGCCTGCCGCAGGTAGTCTGTCGGCTCCAGCATCGCCCGCAGCAAAGCCTTTTGCGTATTGCGCATGCCGATCACCCACGCCGCGATGCGGTTGATGCTGCCGTCAAAAAAGTCCAGTCCGATGTGCGTCATTCCGAGCAGATCGTGACGGATCAGCTCGCGGGCGATCTCCAGCAGCTCGTCGTCCAGGATAACGACGTGATCGCTGTCCCACCGCACCGGACGGCTCACGTGGAGAAGAATTCCCTTGGAAAAGAGAGCGAGGGACGAGAGCTTTCCTGAGATCGTCTCCGTCGGATGGAAGTGTCCCGCATCCAGGCAGATGACTTTCCCGTTTTGCACGCCGTAGCCCATGTAAAACTCGTGGGAGCCGACGACGTAGCTCTCGGAGCCGAGCCCGAACACCTTGCTCTCCACCGCATCCAGATTGAAAGCCGGGTCCAGCTCTTCCTGGAAGATTTCGTCCAGCGACTCCTTCAGCCGTTGGCGCGGCGCCATCCGGTCGACCGGAATGTCTTTGTAGCCGTCCGGGATCCAGACGTTTGTGACACATGTCTGGCCGAGCTGCTCGCCGAAGTAGGCGCCGATTCGCCGGGACGCCTTGCAATGGTCGATCCAGAACCGGCGAATGGATGGGTCCGGATGGCTCAGCGTGAAGCCGTCCTCCGACTTTTCGTGGGAGAAGCAGGTCGGATTGAAGTCCAGTCCCAGCCCGTGCTCCTTGGCCCAGTCGACCCACTTTTCAAAATGCCTGGGGGCCAGCTGGTCGAGCTCCACTTTCTCGTCCGTATCGGCGTAAATGGCATGCAGATTGACCTTGTGCTTGCCGGGAATGAGCGACAGCGCCTTCTCCAGATCCTGCCGCAGCTCGTCAGGCGTGCGCGCCGCCCCCGGATAGTTCCCTGTGACAGCGATACCCCCTGTCAGCTCCTGATCCCGATTCAAAAATCCGCGCACGTCATCGCCCTGCCAGCAGTGCATCGATATTTTGATCGCCGCCAGCTTTTCGAGGACGGCTTCCACGTCGATCCCGTGCCTCTCATACAGCTTTTTGGCTTCCTGAAAACTCGCTTCTACCTCTTGCCTCACTGTGCCCGCTCCTTTCTTTCTGCCCGTTGTCACTTGCTTGAATTCCTGCATCCACGCCGCACGTTCTGCGTTTTCTTCCGGTTCGTAGGCGACGCTCTCAAACGACCGGCGTATAAGCCTGCGTGCCTCATGGATATCGTGCAGTTCGCCTGTCGCAATCATTTGCACCGCCAGATTCCCCAGCGCAGTCGATTCGGTCGGTCCAGCCGTCACTTTTTTCCCGGAGACCGTCGCCGTCAGCTGGCACAACAGCTCATTGCTGGCCCCTCCGCCGACGATGTGGATCACCTCGATGGCCCGGCCCGTAATCGCTTCCAATTCTTCGACGCACAAAGCGTACAGAATCGCCAGGTTGTCATAGATGCAGCGGGCGAGCTCTCCCGGCGTCCGGGGAATGAGCTGCCCCGTCTCCCGGCAGTAGCTCTGGATTTCGGCGACCATGCTGCGGGGATGCAAAAACCGCTCGTCCGTGAAATCGATGAAGGTCGTAAAGGCCGGCTCCGCCTTGGCCAGCTCCACGAACTGTGCAAACGAGATCGCTCCCTCGTAATGGCGATGCACTTCCTGGATCAGCCACAGCCCCATGATGTTTTTCAAAAAGCGATAGGTCCGGTAGGCTCCCCATTCGTTCGTAAAATTCCGCTGACGGGCCTCTTCGCCGTGGATGGGGCTGTCCAGCTCCAGTCCCATCAGCGACCAGGTCCCGCTGCTGAGGTAGGCAAACGATTGCTGCGGGTCGGCAGGCACTCCGAGCACTGCCGATGCCGTGTCGTGGGTCGCTACGCAAATCGCTTCGCATTCGGGCAAATCGTACTCGTCACGCAATTCCTGCCGGATCGGTCCGAGCGAAGTCCCTGGCTGCACCAGCTCCGCAAACTGGGAACGGTCCAAACCGAGCACCCTCAGCAAATCCGCGTCGTAATTGCCCGTCTGCAAATGCAGCAGCTGGGTCGTCGAGGCGTTGGTCACCTCGTTGATCTGCTTTCCCGTCAGCAGGTAATACAGGTAGTCGGGCACGAGAAGGATCTTCTGCGTTTGCTCCAGCTGCCGCTGGTCGTGCACCGCAAGCTGAAACAGCGTATTGAAGGGCTGGAACTGGATGCCCGTCTTTTCATAGATCTTCTCCGCCGAAATATGCCTGGTCACTAACCGGGCGGCACGCTTTGTGCGCTCGTCGCGGTATGCGAATACTTCATGCAGCCTGTGGCCGTCGCGGCCCACCAGCACGTAGTCGACCGCCCAGGTGTCGATGCCCAGCGTACATTGGGCAATGCCCAGCTGCTTCGCTTTTTGCAGGCCTGCGATCACTTCCCGAAACAGATAGTCGATGTCCCAGTAGCAATGCCCGTCCTTTTCCGCGAAGCCGTTTGCAAACCGGTGAATCTCCTGCAGCGACATCTGCCCGTCCCGGATCGTCCCCCAGACCAGCCGCCCGCTCGAAGCCCCGATATCTACGGCAATATGGTTTGCCACGCCATGCACCTCCGTCTCCCTGCAACATTTTCTGCCTCCGCGAAAGCCGCAGCTCCCCCTCGCCGGCTAGCCACGGCTTCTGCGATTTATTCCAAATGAAAGACTTCCTTCAGCTCGAGCACGACAGGACTGTGATCCTCGTTCGTCTCCATGACGTCTTTCATGTATGTCCACCATCTTCGGCATACTTCCGTCTCCGCCGACTTGCTCCAGCGCTCCTCGTCCTCGACGACCAAATAGGCAAACAACCGGTTCGTCGTCGGATCCAGAAAGATCGAGTAGTCACGCGCGCCGTACTCTTTGAGCATCTCTACCATTTCCGGCCAGATCTCGTCATGCCGCCGCTTGTATTCCTCGTGGCAATCCCCGAACACCTTCATGACAAACGCTTTGCGGATCATCGCTTTTTCCTCCTTTTCCCCCGGCGCCGCTTGATGAGCCGAGCCATGTTCAAAGCATGGGACGCGGAAAATCCTTATCGTGTAAACGCAGCCGGCACCCCGCCATCGATCGTCAGCATGCAGCCTGTCGTCTTCTCCGATTTGGAAGAAGCAAAAAAGAGGATGCCTTCCGCGATGTCTCTCGGGTAAATGTTGACCAGCAGGGTCGTGCGCTTGCGGTAGTAGTCTTCCAGTTGGTCCGACTCGATCCCGTACGCGGCAGCCCGCTCATTGCGCCAGCTCGAATTCCAGATGGCCGAGCCTTGCAGGATGGCATCCGGCAAGATCGTATTCACGCGAATGCCGTACTCTCCCCCTTCTGCCGCGATGCAGCGGGCGAGGTGCACCTCCAGCGCTTTCGCCGCGCTGTAAGCCGTGACGTTTTTCCCGGCGTAGACGGAGTTCTTGGAGCCGACGAACACCATGTTCCCGCCGATTCCCTGTGCCTTCATCTGCTTGAATGCTTCGCGGGCTACGAGGAAATAGCCGGTTCCCAGCACGGAGATGTTCAGATTCCACTCCTTTAGGGATGTCTCGTCAAAGGGGCTGGAGGTCGCGAGTCCTGCGTTGTTGACCACCGTGTCGATCCCGCCGTATGCGAGGGCAGCCTCAGCCAGGGCAGCTTTCACTTCCTCTTCGCTGGTGACGTCCATCTTCACAGCGATGGCCCGCCCTTCTCCATACTGATCATTGATTTCCTGCGCCACCTTCTCCGCCCCGTCCAGATTCAAATCCGCCAGCACCACGTGGGCACCCTCGGCGACAAAGCGGCGGCACGTTTCGCTGCCGATCCCGCCAGCTCCTCCGGTGACGAACACCACCTTGCGGGAAAATTCCGCTTCCGCCGGAGCCAACGACAGCTTGTAGAGCTCCAACGGCCAATACTCCACGTTGTACGATTCGTTTTCACTCAGGGAAACGAATGTGCCCAGCGTCGTCGCCCCGCGCATGACGGCGATTGCCCGGTGGTAGAGAGCGCCGCTGACCTGCGCGTTGGCCCAGCTCTTCCCGGTGTTGACCATCCCCACACCGGGAATCAGGATGACCCGCGGGGCCGCTTCCGACATCGCGTCGCCCTCGTTTTTGTTCCGCTCAAAATAGCGCGTGTATTCTTCCTTGTACCGGGCAATGCCTGCAAGCAGGTTTTGTTTCAGAGCCTCGACGTCCCGCGTGGCCGGGTCCCACTCCACATACAGCGGCACCATTTTCGTGTGCACCAGATGATCCGGGCAGGCCGCACCGACCTGTGACAGCTGCTGCGCATCCTTGCTGCCAACGAATTGGAGGATATCCTCGGCGTCGTCGTAGGTCAGGAGCATCCGCTTCGTATCGCTCACCGCTCCGCGAATGACCGGCATGACCTCGGACAATATCTCTCTGCGCTCTTTTTGGGGAATCGTCTCATAGCGGAGCCCGCCGAAAAGGGTCTCTTCCTGCACCCTCGCCTCGATATAGGCAGCCGCCTCCTGAATGATCGCGATCGTTTTTTCGTAGCACGCCTCCGCTGTTTCCCCCCACGTCACCAATCCGTGCTTTTCCATCAGAACCAGCTCGGCTTGCGGATTTTCCCGTACGCCTGTCGCAATCATCTTGGACAGCGTGAAGCCAGGACGCACGTACGGCACCCAGACGAACCGGTCTCCGAAGATCTCCCGGGCCACCTCCTTCCCGTTGTCCGCGCAGCAGATGCTGATGATCGCGTCGGGATGGGTATGGTCCACATGAGGAAACGGCAGAAACGCATGGAGCAGCGTCTCGATGGAAGCGCGCGGATGCTTGCTGTCCACCATGCAGTGCGACAGGTACGCCACCATTTCCTCGTCAGACATCTCGTCCCGCTCAAGCAATGGCCGGATGTCCTCGAGACGCAGCCCTGTGAAGTGGCCCGCTTTCATCGTCGCGAGGTCGGAGCCGCTGCCTTTTACCCACATGACCTCGATCTCTCTGCCGCGAAAATCGGTTTCTATTGTTTTGGCGGAAGTATTTCCCCCGCCCCAGTTGCACACCCGTCGATCCGAGCCGATCAGGTTGGAGCGGTATACCAGCTCATCCAGTCCGGTTTGACATTTCGCCGCCTGCTCTCGATTCCATAAGCTCTGTATCATCTCGTACCTCCACGTTTTTCTGATTGATGGATGACCCTGTCCAATGGTCAGATTTTGACCCACTTTCGCAACCGCCCTTTGAGACCCGGCACCATGACCGCCACGATCAGCAAAAGGCCAATGATGATCAAAAGCATTTGGGCCGGCACGTTGACCAGGCCAAGCCCGTACCGCAAGAAGCCGATCAGGAAAATGGCGAGAATCGCACCGATCATTCTGCCTTTGCCGCCGGACGTGCTGATGCCTCCCAATACGACCATCGCAATGACATCCAGCTCATAGCCCGTGGCGATATTCGGCCGCGTGCTGCCCATCCGCGAAGTGAGGAACAGGGCGGTGACAGCCGACATGAGCCCGGCAAGCGTGAAGACGATGATTTTGATTTTGTCGACCTGTATCCCGGAGAACTGGCTGGCCGTCAAGTTGCTGCCCATCGCATAGACACGTCTGCCAAATGTGGTTTTGTGCAGCAAAAGCCCAAATATCACAGCAAAAACCGCAAAAACAATCAGGATAAACGGAACTGTTCCCACATAGCCCCATCCAAGAAACTTGAACCATTCCGGAAATTTGCCCGCAGCCTGATCCTCGAGCAGGATGTATGCAATTCCGCGGTAAATGATCATCGTCGCCAGCGTCACGATGACTGCCGACAGCTCCTTGAATCGCGTGATCAACAGCCCGTTGATGTATCCGCAAAGCGTACCGACCGCCAGGCAGATCACGACCGCCAGCTCCATCGGGACGCCCATGGTGTACAGGTCCGCCATCACGACAGAGGACAAGGCTACGATGGAAGCGACGGAAATATCGATATCCCCGAGGATGATGACGAAGACCATCGGCAGGACGATAAACGCCTTGTCAAGAAAGGTCATCGTCGCATCGCGCAGGCTGTCGGCGTTCAGATAATAGGGCGACAGGTTGGCGTTGATCACGTTGACCAGGATGAAAATGAGGACAAGCATCCATTCCCACTGCAGAAAAAAGGTTTTCCACGAAAACTCTTTGCGAGAGATGATCACTCTCTTCTCCATCGCTACATCCTCCTCTTCACCAGATTGTTCCGATCGACGCCTCGTTTGACCAATGCATTGATGATGACAGCGATGAGGATGATCGAGCCCTGAATGCCCATTTGCCAAAACGGGGACACGTTGATCAGCGGAAGGGCGTTGTTGAGGATCCCCAGCAGGATGGAGCCCAAAATGATCCCCGATATTTTGCCGGAACCGCCCGCGATGCTGACTCCTCCCAAGACGCACGCCGCGATGACGCTCAGCTCGTAGCCGGAGGCCGTGTCGCCCTGTGCCGATGCGAACTTGGAGACCCACAAGACGCCTGCCAATCCCGACAGTCCCCCCATGATCGTGTAGACCAGCCACAGGATTTTGTCGTTGTTGATCCCGCTGATTTTTGCAGATTCCGGGTTGCTTCCTACCGCGTAAATTTGTCTGCCGGTCCTGGTGTATGTAATGAAGTAGGAAAAGACGAGGTAGACCACGATCGCGATCACGATCAGCGTATTGAGCCCCAGGACAGAGCTCGTGGCGATCGCCTTGAACGAATCCGGCATCTGATGGGCGCTCACCCATTTGCCGCCGCTCACCATAAAAGTCAAGCCGCGAAAGGCGTTCATCATCCCGAGTGTCGCGATGATGGGAAGGATGCCTGCCTTGGCGACGAGCAGGCCAATGATCATTCCGCTGACGACTCCCACCGCCGTCCCCAGCAGGATGGCGAGAAGCGGATGGGTGTCGGGATAGGCGCTCACCGTCATGGCGGAAATCATGCCTGACAAAGCGAGAGTCGCCCCGATTGACAGGTCGATTCCCCTCGTCACGATGACCAGCATCATGCCGACCGCGAGAATGCTCAGAATGGCTGTATTCGTGACCATGTCATTGATGTTCTCCAGCGTCAAAAAGCTGGGATTGCGCAGCTGTACCCCCACGCACAGCAGCAGGATGAATGCCAGCAGGCCCACCTCGCGAAACTTCGCGATGCTGGCTGTTGCCGATGTCTTTTGCAGCGAATATTCTGGCACTTCTTTCACCACCTTTTTTCCTTGTGCATTACGACCCGAACGTCTCTGCCGCGCTACCCGCAATCGTCGCCGTCTCTGCGGTGCTGCTGCTCGCCATGGCGGCTGCCAGGATCGCCTCCTGAGTCACCGTCGCGCCATCCAGCGTAGCGGTCACCCTGCCCTCCCGCATGACGACGACGCGGTCGCTCATCCCGATCACCTCGGGCATTTCGGAGGAGATCATCACGACGCCGTAGCCTTGGGCTGCGAGGGTGCCGATGATTTCGTAAATGGCCGACTTGGCTCCGACGTCCACGCCTTTCGTAGGCTCATCCAGAATGATCACATCCAGATCGGCCGTCAGCAGCTTGGCGACGACGACCTTCTGCTGGTTGCCCCCCGACAGAGAGCTGGCCAGATCAAAGATGCTCCGCGCCTTCACTTGGACCTTCTCCGCCAGCGAATGCGCCAGCTCTGCTTCCTTTCTCTCCTGGATCCAGCCTCTGCTCGACAGCTTGCCCAGGGCAGACAGCGTGATGTTGCGCCCGATTCCCCACTCCAGGACGAGCCCTTGCTTCTGCCTGTCCTCCGGCAAGTACCCGATCCCGAGCTCCATCGCCTGCAGCGGATTTTTGATGCGGATCGGCTTGCCTTTGAGAAACACCTGGCCGGTTTCGTACGGGGTGATCCCGAAGATCGCCTGGCACACCTCGGTCCGCCCCGCTCCCACCAGACCGGTCAGGCCGACGATCTCGCCCCTGCGCACCGAAAAGGACACATCGGCAAAAAATCCGGTCTTGCCGAGCCCGTCTACTCGCAGCAACTCCTCGCCCGGCTTGGTGTCCTTCTTTGGAAAGAGCTGCGTGATCTCGCGCCCAACCATGGCGACGATCAGATCGTCGTGAGAGATGTCGGAAATCCCCCACGAGCCGATGTACTTGGCGTCGCGAAACACCGTGACCTTGCTCGCCAGTCGGTACATATCCTCGAAGCGGTGAGAGATGAAGATGATGGAAGCTCCGTTATCACGCAGCTTTTCCGCGATTCTGTACAGCTCCTCGCTCTCCCTCGCCGTGAGGGCTGCCGTCGGTTCGTCCATGATGATGATTCGCGCTTCGGTTGAAAGCGCTTTCGCAATTTCGACGATTTGCTGCTGGGCGACGCTGAGCGCTCCCATCTTCGTTCTCGGGTCGAAATCGGCACCGAGCTCCGTCAACAGCCGCTTGGCCTCGGCGTGCATGTCGCTCCATAAAATTCGCCGAGTTCGCTCCGTGACTTTTTCGTGTCCCATAAAGATGTTTTCCGTCACGCTCAGGTCGGGAAAACAAGTGACGTGCTGGTAAATGGCCGCAATCCCCAGCTTTTGGGCATCCTTTGGATTTTTGATATCCGCTTTCTGCCCGTTGAAGTAGATCTCGCCTTCATCGGGCAGGTGGACTCCCGTAATGACTTTGATGAAGGTGGATTTACCCGCTCCGTTTTCGCCCATAAGCGCATGGATTTCGCCCGGCTTGAGCTGAAAGTTCACCTGGTCGAGCGCCTTTACTCCTGGAAACGTTTTCGTAATTCCTCTCAATTCAAGAACGTATTCTGACATAAACGTCCTCCCGTTTAGAAAACTTGGCTTAGCCAACTACGAGGTCAGGCGAAGCACAGATTTCCGATCGTACAAGCCGGAAATGAAGTCTCTTTCATTTTTGTTTACACCTGTTTGTTTTTATATGTTTGATTATACAGCTTTGGTTTTTGTTTGACTATGATTAATTCTGTATTTTTTTATTATTCTCTGTTTTTATTTTTGTTCCTTAAAAGCTTCTCCATCCAACTTTGGCAGTGGGGGCGGAAAAAGGAGAAAACGCTGTGGCTCTTGGGTCGCAGCGGGGATGATTGACTGTCCAGCTCCATTCCAAAAGAGGAACGGCGTCCAAAAGCAGCGGTCTCGGGGGAGTCTCTCAGGGTTGGACGCTCGGGCGTGTTCCTCTTTTTCCATTGCGCTTGGGTCGCACCCCAAAGGCCTTCGCTTTTTTCTCCTTTTTCCGGGGCGAGCTTTGGTTGGTCCCAAGGGCTTGTGTGGGCACTGCTTCGCTGTCTTTGAAAGGCCTCTTGATCCAACTGTTGCCGTGGGGCGGAAAAAGGAGAAAACGCTGTGGCTCTTGGGTCGCAGCGGGGATGATTGACTGTCCAGCTCCATTCCAAAAGAGGAACGGCGTCCAAAAGCAGCGGTCTCGGGGGAGTCTCTCAGGGTTGGACGCTCGGGCGTGTTCCTCTTTTTCCATACCGCTTGGGTCGCGCCCCAAAGGCCTTCGCTTTTTTCTCCTTTTTCCGGGGCGAGCTTTGGGGTGATGATTGAAGGCATTTTTGTTGGCTCTGCTCCGCCGTTTTTAAAAGACTCTTCACTCCAACGGTTGCCTCGGAGGCGGAAAAAGGAGATTTCGCTCCAACTAGAATGGCGCTATCCTCGATACAATGGAATTTGACGATTTGTCAGGGGCAGCGGACCGATTGGAACCGTATGATTCCATTTTTCCAAAGCGAAAAGCCGCCTTCTGTGCATTCACTCAGAAGCGCGGCTTTACCTATCGCTGATGCTATTTATCCCTTTTTTACTTCTTTCCGAATCGGACTGCCTATTTTACTCTCCCGTAGCATTCGCATGTCGTGATGTGATCGTTGACCATCCCGACCGCCTGCATGAACGCGTAGCAGATGGTCGAGCCCACGAAGGTGAAGCCCCGTTTTTTCAGGTCTTTGCTGAGTTTGTCGCTCACTTCTGTGGTAGCGGGGACTTCCGACATGGACTGGAAATGGTTTTGAATCGGCTTTCCCCCTACGAAGGACCAGATGTAATCACGGAAGGAGCCAAATTCCTCGACTACCCGGAAAAAGGCTTTGGCGTTGGTGATGACCGCCTTGATTTTCAGCCGGTTGCGGACAATGCCTTCATTGTTGAGCAGCTCTTCTATTTTTTGCTCGTCGTAGTGGATGATTTTCTCCGGTTGGAAGTTGTCAAAGGCTTTGCGGTAGTTTTCGCGCTTTTTCAGGATGGTGTACCAGCTAAGCCCTGCCTGGGCCCCTTCGAGGTTGAGGTACTCAAACAAAAGCCTGTCGTCATAGACGGGAACTCCCCACTCGTGATCGTGATAGTCCAAATAGATAGGATCTTCGTTTACCCAGCCGCAACGGTTCATCGTATGGCTTCCCCCTCATTTTGCGAACGTGCATTCCTATGGATAGAATAAACAAAGACAGGCAGCCGCGCAAGTTTCTTGAAAGGCATCCCGTCACTCCTCATAAGTTTGCAGCATCCGTGGAATAGTGAAGGAGACGGATTTGCAAAAGGAGGAAAACCATGAGTACGTTTTACGAGAAATACGGCGGAGAGCAAACGATTTCCAAGGTAGTGGACTATTTTTACGACCTGGTGCTGTCAGACGAAACCGTCAATCGCTTTTTCGAAAACACGGACATGGAGAAACAGCGCAAGCACCAAACCAAATTCATCAGCTATGCCTTGGGCGGGCCCAACCAGTACACAGGCCAGTCGATGGCGAAGGTGCATACGGGGATGAATTTGCAGCCGGTCCACTTCGATGCGATCGTCCGCCACCTGAGAGATGCCCTCGCTCATTTCGGGGTAAACGAAAGCGATATCGGCGATGCGCTGGCCAAGGTGGAGGCGCTGCGTGACGATATTTTGTACAAGTGACGCCCATGCCGGAACCGAAAAAAAGGATAGACGAGCCCCTCACCAGAAAAACAGCGACACGATCCGAACGGGCACGTGTCGCCATTTTCCGTTATTCCGGCTACATCTCCATTTCCAAAAGGGCGTAGCTTAAGCTTTTCCCGTGCGTATCCATCCCTAGCGAGGTGGTGACTCCCCCAAGCAAAGCCTGGGAACAGACGAATTGCAAAGCGCTAATATTCGGCAGCTCGTAGCGGATGACCTCTCCGGACACGATCTCGCGCAAATGCTCTCTCACCGCGTCTGCCGTCACCTTTTCGCACAGCATGCCGTAATCCCGCTCGTCATAGGGGATGACGGAGACGATCAGCGTGTTGCCTTTGTCCCCGGCCCGGCTGTGAGCCAGCTCATACAATTTCCTCTTCATCTTCTTAACACTCCCGAATGGTTACTTGAGTCTGCACCTTGTCCCTCGGAATCAGGACGGAGACGATCCCGACCACTTCATGCACGTATTTTCGCGCTCCCCCGCCGCCAGCTGGACCATTGGTGTACAGGGCCTCCACTTCTTCCCCCACCTGTTCGGCGACAGCCTGGCTGGAGGCTTTGGCCGCTACGCGCAGCCGAACCTCATAGGGCTCCTCTCCATGCCCGAAGGAAGTGCGGTGCACGGAATTGCAGCCGATCAAATCGATTCGAATATCCGAAAACGAGCGGGCTGTCAGTCTTTCTCGGATGATCTCGCCTGCCAACCGGGCTCTGGCCGGGGCATTGGAGCCTGCATAGGAGATCTCTCCTTCCCCGATGTACCCCGCGTGATACCCGACGCTCACCTTCAGCGTCTCCGGCTGCCCGCTTCCTTTGCCTCCCGATACCTGGACGCGGTCCGGCCCGAGCTGGCGCAACGAGACAGACGAGAAGTCTACCGTGCTGTCTGGCGTCAAATACGCGTACGGGTCGGTCACCTCGTAAAGCAGCTGCTCTTTCACGGTTCCCAGGTGAATGACGCCGCCGGTGCCTTCCACTTTGGAGATCACCGCCGAACCATCCGGCTCGACGTCGGCAAACGGGAAGCCCAGCTCAGCCAGCCCTGCGACATCCTTTTTCCCCGGATCGGCGAAATACCCGCCCGTGATTTGCCCGGCGCACTCGAGCAAATGCCCGATGACGGTTCCTTGCGCCAGCTTGTCCGTCTCTTCCCACGACCAGCCGAAATGGTGCATCATCGGAGCCAAAAACAGGGAGGGATCGGCTACCCGGCCTGCTACGACGATATCGGCGCCCGTCTCCAGAGCAGGCAGGAGCGCGTCCGCTCCGATGTACGCGTTGGCGGAGATCAGCGGCCCGTACGACGACAGCGGTTCGCCCGCCTCCAGTGTCCGCTGCCCGGGAGAAAGCTGCCCGAGCACGTCGTCTCCCGTCACCGCTGCTACCTTGATCGCGATGCCCTGCCTTTTGGCTATCTCGACGATCTTCTCCGCCGCCGCCACCGGATTTGCTGCCCCCATATTCGTGACCAGCCGTATGCCGTTTTTCTTCAGGATCGGCAGCAGCGGCTCCAATCTTTTTTCCAGCAAGGAATCATAGCCCATAGCTGGATCCTTCAGCTTTCTCCTCTGGGCAAGCGCAATCGTCCGCTCCGCCAGACATTCCAGCACCAGATAGTCCAGCCCTCCTCGTTCGGCCAGCAAAACGGCCGGCTCCAGTCGGTCTCCGGCAAAGCCTGCTCCTGAACCGATTCTCAACATATTCAATCACCTCATCATGTAATAGCACCTGTTGCGAGGGCGACGATGGTCATGACGATCGTCGTACCGAACGCCCATTTGAAAATAAATCGCTGATGCTCGCCCAGCGATACGCCGGCAAGCCCTACCAGGATAAACGTCGACGCCGTCAGTGGGCTCAGTGGAAACCCGGTCGTCATCTGCCCCAGAATTGCTGCGCGTCCGACCGTCAGTGGATCGAGGCCGAAATTTCCGGCCGTCTCGCTGAGGATGGGCAATACGCCGAAGTAGTAAGCATCCGGGGTGAAGACGAGGCTGAGCGGCATGCTCGTAACCGCTACGGCTACGGGAAGGTAGCTGGCGAGCGAATCCGGGATGATCGAGACCAAAGCGGTTGCCATCGCTTCGATCATTTTGGTCCCCGTCAAAATCCCCGTGAAGATGCCCGCGGCGAAAATCATTGTAATGACCATGACGACGTTGCCCGCATGGCTGGTCAGACGCTCCTGCTGCTCCTGCGGCTTGGGATAATTGATCAGGAGCGCGATCGCAAAGGCGATCATGAACAGGACCGGAAGCGGGAGCCAGACTTCGATCAAGGCAACCACCAGCACGACCGTCAGCAAGAGGTTGAACCAGAACAGCTGCGGCCGTTTGGTGTGATCGGTACCCAGCTGCACGTCTGTCTCCGCGTCGCCAAGATCGACAATCCCGAGGCGGGCACGCTCCTTTTTGCCCAGCCAGTAAGAGGCGAACAGCACCCAGACGATGCCGGCTATCATTGCGGGAATGACCGGATTGAACAAGTGCGCGGAGTCCGTGTGCAGGACGGTCATCGCTCTCGCCGTCGGCCCTCCCCACGGCGCGATATTCATGACCCCTGCCCCGAGACAGACGATTCCCGACAATACCAGCGGGCTCATGCGCAAACGCTTGTAGAGCGGCAGCAAGGCGGAAATCGTGATCATGAATGTCGATGCACCATCCCCGTCCAGCGCCACGATCATCGTGATGACAGCGGTTCCGACAGCGACCTTCATCGGATCTCCCTTCACCAGCTTGACCATCCGCACGATGAAGGGATCGAACAGCCCCGTATCGATCATCAAGCCGAAATACAAAACGGCGAAGCCGACCATGATGCCCGTCGGCGCAACCTTCGAAATTCCCTCGAGCATCATCTTGCCCATGACCGGAGCAAATCCGCCGATGACGGCGAAAGCAAGCGGGACGAGAATCAACGAGACCATGACTGACACGCGTTTCGTCATAATCAATACAAGAAAAAGTCCAACCGTCAAAAATCCAAATAACGCTAACATCCACAACCCCCCATCCAGTATGACCTTCAAAAGACCTTGCGCTACTTGGTTATGCAAGCCCCATACCAAAAAAGAAAACGCTTTTATGAAGCGCTTTCTTTTTTCCGGATTTCTATTTTTTTAGAATCGGGTTGTGGGAAGGATCGTCCAAATCCTTGCGGGAAAGCACCGTTACATTTCATTAGAATGCTATTCTAAAGATTTAGAATCATCGGAGGGATTCAGATTGTACTTGCGCATTTTGTTGTACAGCGTAGCCAGGGACACTCCCAGCTTGTTCGCCGCCCTCTTCCTCTCTTCCACATCCTCGCCAAACTGCCGCAGCGTCGCGGATATCCACTGACGCTCCGCATTTTCGACGACCTCGCGCAGCGTAACACCGGGATCGGCTGCTGCCAGATCGGCAAAATTCCGCGGGAGCTGCTGCAGATATGCCGGCAAATTGTGCACCTGAATCTCGCGCCCTTCTGCCATGCACATCGCGTAGTCCATCGTGTTTTTCAGCTCGCGGATATTCCCCGGCCATTCGTATCGAAGCAGCAGCTGGAAAACCTCTTCGTGAACGCTCATGCGCGGCTGTCCGCCTTCCGCCGCCAAAAAAGAAGCGACCAGCCCGGGAATGTCTTCTTTGCGGTCGCGCAAGGAAGGAATGTGGATGGACAGAACATGCAGACGGTAATACAGATCCTCGCGAAACAGCCGTTTCTCGACCAGCTGTCCGAGATCCCGGTTCGTGGCCGCTATGACGCGTACGTCGATCTCCCTCTCCCTGACCTCCCCCACTTTTCGGATGGAGCCCTCCTGCAGGACGCGCAGCAGCTTGGCTTGCAGTTCGTATGGCAGCTCGCCGATTTCATCCAGAAAGATCGTGCCGCCGTTGGCGATCTCAAACAGCCCGGTCTTCCCGCCTTTTTTCGCATGGGTAAAGGAGCCTTCCTCGTAGCCGAACAGCTCGCTTTCCAGCAAAGCTGCCGGGATGGCCGCGCAGTTGACCGGAATAAAAGGGCGGTGGGCTCGTCTGCTTTCGTTGTGAATGGACTGGGCGAACAATTCCTTCCCGGTTCCGCTTTCGCCCGTAATCAGCACGGGGAGCTGGGAGTCGGCCGCTTTTTTGGCGATCCGAACGAGCTCGGAAAGGCCGCCGCGCGCACCCACAATGTGATCGAACGTGTATCGGGCACGGTACAGCGATCCCATCGTCTTCTCGAGCTGCTGCAGCTTTTGCTTGTTCTTTTCCAGCTCCAAAGACAGCTTGTGCACTTCGGTCAGCCCTTTGCAGATCGAAACCGCCCCTACGATCTCCCCTTCGATTACGATCGGGGCCATGTCGACGACGTACTCGGTGTCGCCCTCCTTGCGATAAATCCCCACGCGCGCTTTGCCGTCCCGAAGCGTCTCTACCAATTGGGCGCCCGGCCGCACGGACCGCAGCGGTTTTCCCATGATGACCTCGGGCCTTACGCCGGTAATTCTCGTATACTCCGGGTTGATCAAGCGGACGATCTCTTCTCTGTCGATGACGAGCACGCCGTCGTGAATCGAATGGATGATGGCGCGGAACCACTCCTGATCCTGGTCCAGGTATTGCTTGCGCATGTCGACCCTTTCCTTTCTATCCTGTCTTGCATCTCTCGTTATATTGTAGCACCAATCCCGACCGTCCGCAGTCTCGCGGAAACGGCGGCCTCTTCAGGCGCAAATCATAGAAGATAGAATTTTACCGGAACCTTTTTCTTGCAATTTCAGTCTGGTATAGACGGGAAAAACCACATACTATCTATAGTAAGGAGAAGCAGCCGGGAAAGTGGCTGCCCTCGCCAAAACCATTAACAGAAGGAGGAATCTGCGCATGAGAGAGTTGCTGATCGCAGGAGCCATAGTTGCAGCGATTTCCTCTATCGTTTCGGGGGTGTCCATCGCTTCCCCCATCGACGCTCCGGACGGCATGATCGCCCTCCACGATGAGGTAGACGGGATCTATGTACGAAACGGGATGCTGCTCGATTATCACTAGCGGCCACTCCCATCCCCCGATCGGCTCGCAAGAACATAACTTTGGCGGAGCCTTTGTGTCCTGCCCCCTCAGTCTGAACGGGATCCAAAAGCGAAAAAGCAGCTACTCGGGCTCGCACCTGAGATCGCTGCTTTTTTGCTTGGAGAACCGTTCGTGATTTCGCCCGCATGGCGTCTTTTCTTCGTCCGATTACGCCTTGCGCTTCCGGCGCAGCTGGTAGTACGTGATGGCAAGTGCCAGCGCCAGCACAATTCCTTTGACGATGTCGTATGCATAGTACGGCAGGTTGAGCATCGTCATCCCGTTCAGCAGCACCCCGATCAGGATCGCTCCGACAAAGGTGCCAAAGACGTTCGGTTTCCCCGCGCCGAACACGGAAAAGCCTACGAAAGCGGCTGCGACTGCGTCCATCAGCATCGAGCTGCCGCTGCTGACCTGGCCGGTCCCGATCCGTGCAGCGAGGAGCATCCCGCCCAGCCCGGAGAACAGCGCAGACAGCACGTACGCCAGCGTCCGGTAGCGGTCGACCGGAATCCCGGACAAGCGCGCCGCTTCGAGGTTGCCGCCCGTCATGTACAGCATCCGGCCTTGGCGCGTATAGGTCAAATAGATGTGGGTGACGACCACGAGCAGGAAGGTCAAGATGACCGGGACCGGAACAGAAGCGATCTCCCCTTGGCCCAGCCACAGGAACCAGTCCTGGAATTTTCCGGGCGCCGTCGATCCGTCTTCCATCGGCATGTTCGCGTAGATGGAGTATCCTTTGGAGTACGTCATCTGAATGCCGTTGACGATATAGAGCATGGCGAGGGTCGCGAGCAAATCGGGAATGCGGATCTTCACCGTCAGCAGCGCGTTGATCAGGCCGACGAGCAAGCTGAGCACGATCGGGACGAGCAGTGTCAGCCACGCGCTTTGCTGGTACCAAACCATCATCGAGGCAGACACGATGGTGGTCAAGGAAACGGTCGAACCAACCGACAGGTCGAAGCCGCCGACGATCAAGGAAAACGTCACCCCGATCGCCACAAAGGTCACGATCGAAATGGATCGCAAAATATCGGTAATGTTGTCATAAGTAAAGAAATATTGGTTGGTCAGGCTGAAGACCAGCATGACGATCACGATCACCGCGACAGTACCGTACTTGTACACAAAATCAAACAGGCTGAATTTCTTTCCTTCCACATTACTCACCTCCGCTTGCATAATACATGATCACTTCTTGCGTAGCTTCTTCGCGGCTCAGCTCTTTTACGATCCGGCCCTCGCACATGACGAGAATACGGTCTGCGATCCCGATGACCTCCGGAAACTCGCAGGAAAAGTAAAGAATCCCTTTCCTTTGCTGGGCGAGATTTCCGATCAGCCGGTAAATGTCGCTTTTCGCCCCGATATCCACGCCTTTGGTAGGCTCGTCGAACATGAAGACGCTGGCGTCCGTTTCCAGCCATTTGCCGATCGCTACCTTCTGCTGGTTTCCCCCGCTAAGAAATCCGACCAATTGGCTGATGTCCGCCGTTTTGACTCCCAGCCGCTGGACCAGCTCCCGGGCCAGTCCCGATTCGGACCCGCCACGGACAAAGCCGAAACGCGACCACTTGGTCAGAGAGGCAACCGACAGATTGTTTTTGACCGATTCCTCGACGAAAATGCCTTCCTTCCGCCGTTCTTCCGGCACGAGCACGATCCCGGCATCGACGGCATCTTTGGGCGTACGCAGCTGCAGCGGCGCTCCTTTCAGCCGGATGTCCCCCGCTTCCGCCGCATCCGCGCCGAACAGCAGGCGGGCCAGCTCCGTTTTGCCCGCTCCGACCAATCCGACGACTCCGACGATCTCTCCTTCACGTACCGTCAAATCGGCTCCGCGTACTTTGCCGCCCTTTGCCCCTTTGACTTCGAGGATGGGCTCGCCGATGTCGACCTTGGCTTTCGGGAATTCCTCTTCAAAGCTTTTTCCGAGCATGTGGCCGATAATTTCGTCGATGCTGGTGCTCGCCGTCTCCGTCGTGACCACGTGCCGCCCGTCCCGCATGACCGTGATGCGGTCGCAAATTTCGAAGATTTCCGGCAGGCGATGGGAGATATAAATAATGCCGACGCCTTCTTGCTTGAGCTGGGCGATGATCTGAAACAGCCGTTCACTCTCCTTCGTGCTGAGCGGCGCGGTCGGCTCGTCGAAAATGACGTATTTCGCTTTTTGCAGCGCAGCCCGCGCGATCAGGATCAGCTGTTTTTCGGACAAGGAGCACTCTTCGACGGTCATTTTCACAGGAATGGAAAAGCCGAATTTGCGAAGCAGCTCCTCTGACTCGTCGTAAAGCCGCTTCCAGTTGATCCATCCCGATCCCGTTGCCTGAACGAGCCGGTCCTGCAAAATATTTTCGGCTACGCTCAGATAAGGAATCAGCGCGGTATCGACTTCCTGGTACACGCATTGGATCCCCAGCGCCTTGGCATCCTGCGGAGACTGGATCTGGACCGTCTCGCCGCCGATGGAGATCGTCCCGCTGTCCAGCTGGTACGCCCCCGTGAGAATCTTCATCAAGGTGCTTTTTCCCGCCCCGTTTGCACCCAGCAGGGCGTGCACTTCTCCGGCCTTTACTTCAAAATCGACGCTGCGGAGGGCGGGAACACCGGAAAACTGCTTCTCGATTCCTTGCATTTGTAAAGTGGACACTCCATACACCCCCTATATAAGGAAGATTCCCGTTGAGCTTTCAACGGGAATCGCCAACCATTCTATCCGATCTTACTTGCCCCACTCTTTCACGTATTGGGGAAGGTCGCCCATCGTTACTTTCTTATCCTTTGGCAAGTCGTCCTGTTTCACGAGAACAGGGTTCAGCTTCACGTTGTCTGGCACTTCTTCGCCTTTGATTTTCTTGAATACGGTCTCGGCCTGGATGCGTCCGATGTTCGACGGATCTACCGCAGCCGTTGCTGTCCAAGGAGAGTTTGCGTCTTGCATCATTTGCAGGTCCTCGTCGCTCAGGTCGATGGAGTACACTTTGATTTCCGTGCGTCCCGCCTGTTGGATCGCGCGAGTCGCTCCTTTGGCGAATTCATCCCAGGATGCCCATACCGCGGTGATGTCGCCTTTGTTCGGATACTTTTTCAGGATGGCTTCCATTTGCGATTGCGTGTCTTGGGCAGTGTTGTTGGTGGCCGATCCGAAAGCAGCCACTTCTTTTACGTCCGGATATTTTTTCAGGAACGATTCATACGTGATTTGGCGTTTTTCCATGGGGGCGAAACCGGCTACCCAGATCTTGACGATGTTTCCTTTGCCGCCCGTGTCCGCCGCCAGCTTCTCGAGGCTCAAGTCGGCCAGCTTCTGGTCGTCCTGCTCGACGATCGGCACTCCCGGGATTTTGATGTCCGTGTCGAAGAGTACGACCGGAATCTTTTTGTCCACCGCTTTTTGGGTGCCTTGCTGCAAAGCTTCCGCTGTACCGTGGTCAATCAGGATGCCATCAAAGTGCTGGTTGACCGCCGCATCCAGATTGGACGCCATCTTCGCCAAATCGGTGTCCGCGTTGAATACGGTGAGCTCGCCGCCGTTTTTCTCCACTTCTTTCTTGACCCCGTTGATGTATTGTGCCGAAAAAGTCCCAACATTTTGACGCATAATCAACGCAATTTTCTTTGTTTTCTCACCAGACGCACCGCCAGCTGCATTTCCGCCTCCGCCGTTTCCGCATGCCGTCAATGCGAGAGACGCTGTCAGTGCGAGTGTGACCAATAGACCCAGTTTCTTTTTCATGGATGCTCCCCCTTTTGTAAATCGCTCGTCGCAGAAAAGGTCTTTGTTTTTGCCAATAAGAAAAGCCTCTTCCACAGATGAAAGAGGCTTAAATCAGCGAGATTCCCGCCTCTTATCTGTCAGGTAAAACGCTACCTGTTGGAGTTAGCACCTTGGCTCGCGAGACGTCGGTCGCGCGTGCTAGGTTGCCGGGCTTCATAGGGCCAAATCCCTCAGCCTTCTCTGGATAAGAGTAGTTTTGATTTTCGTTTCGTTGCCGTTGTATATACAGACTATAATCCCGAGTTGCCTATCTGTCAACAAGGGTTTTTTTAGATATTTTGCGTTGTTGTGACAAATTGCCCCCCTATGGCATGGAGGGATTGGACCACATGGTGTCGAAATATCGGGAAATGATAGTGAGTCAGCCTTCGGTGGAGATGCCAGATGAGCCTAATAAAAGAATTGATCCTGCAAATTTTCTTTGTGCTGATCCCATTCGTCCTGTTCAACATCTACTACCGGGACAAAATGCGCAACTACAGCGATGTGTTCATTCTCGTAACGAGTTCGATCAGCCTGTTTCTCGCCATGACGTTTTCATCCGCCGTGATCGACGGCATTATTTTTGACGTTCGGTATGTCATCATGTTCTTCGGGCTTGTCTACGGCGGAATCCAGACAGGTCTGCTTCTCCTTGCCGAATTCGTCATCTACCGGATTTATTTGGGCGGCGATGGTGCAGTGGTCGCCCTCGTCATCTCGGTGATTTCCTTTTCCGTGTCTCTGCTTCTGTACCGAACATACAAAACAACCCACCGGAAAACGCTCTTCACCCTTTTGATGGGCATGCTGTTTTCGTTTATCGCCCTGATTCTGACCTATTTCTACTTCCCTCGTTATTTTGTCGAGAACTTGATGTTCCATCTTTTGGTTATTCCATTGCAAAATTCGCTGGGCAGCTGGATCCTGATGTCTTTGTTCAGCAAATCCGTGTCTGACAAGGAAATTTTCATCAAGCACGCGCAAAACGAAAAGATCGAAACGATGAGTCACGTCGCCGCCTCGCTCGCCCACGAGGTACGCAATCCGCTCACAGCGGTCAAGGGCTTCCTGCGGCTCATCCAGGAAAATCCGTCCGATACGATCAAAACGACGCAATACATGGGGATTTGCATGGAAGAAATCCAACGCACGGAAGCAATCCTCTCCGAGTACCTCGCCATCTCGAAGCCGCTGACCAACCGGCATGAGCTGGTGAATGTCGCCGAGCTGCTCAAGGTGATGCGGGCTGTCATGTCTCCTTTTGCCATCCTGCACAATGTAGAGCTGGATGTCCGTACGCCGGATACTTCGGTCAACATCATGGCCAATCCGGATGAAATCAAGCAGGTCCTCGTCAATTTCATCAAAAATGCGATCGAGGCATGCGCAGACGTCCGACGGGGTCGCGTGTTTCTCTCCTTGAGCGTTGAGGAGGGAAAAGCGGTCCTGGTCATCAAGGACAACGGGATCGGAATGGACGAAGGACAAATGAAGCGGCTGGGCTCGATTTACTTTTCCACCAAGTCAAGCGGCACGGGGCTGGGGCTCACGTACTCGTACCACGTCATCCATACCATCGGCGGTACAGTCTCCGTGAACAGCAAGCCGAATGTGGGCACCAAATTCTCCATCATCTTTCCTTATCAAGAGCAATAATCCCCATATCCGGGAAGCGGGTATGGGGATTTGCTTTGGTTGACACCGCTACGGGCGCGTAAACCTTTGAAACTGACCGGCCGGCACTTCTTTGAAGTCAGGCAGTGTCGTCAGACCTTTTTCCGCTCCTCCCGGATTGTAGAAGGCCAGCAGACGCAGCGGCTCCCAGCCTGTGTTGTAGGTAGAATGGAAGACCGCTTGCGGGATGTAGATGACGTCTCCGGCCTTCACAGAAAACGGCTCTTCATCTCCGATCATCTGCCTCCCCTCTCCGGACAGCACGTACAGGATCTCCTCCGCATCCGGGTGATTGTGGCGGTCGTGCCCCTGTTCGGGAAGCAAGATCACTTCCCCGAAAGTCACCTTGGCCCCTTCCGTCTGATCCGGTGTGATCATCCATTTAATCATGCCCCAGTCAAATGAGTGGGTCGAAACGTCGTTCGGATGGATCTGTTTCAATTCATTCCCCTCCATGTCCGATGGATTTGAATTTGCGCATGTTTGCAGAAATGGCGACTTCGGTAGGAAGCCGCTCCATGCTCGACGCCCCGAAGAAACCGACTACGCCCGTCGTTCTCTCCAGCACGTAGGCGGCATCGTCCGGCTCGGCGATCGGGCCGCCGTGGCACAGCACGATGATGTCCGGATTGACTTCCTTGGCTGCGTCATGCATGGCTTGTACCCGTTCGACTGCTTCATCGAGCGTGAGAGCCGTCTTCGCGCCGATCGTGCCGGAAGTGGTCAGCCCCACGTGCGGAACGAGGATATCGGCTCCCGCTTCGGCCATTTTTCTGGCCTGTTCCTCGTCGAAAACGTACGGAGCCGTCAAGAGCCCGAGCTCGTGCGCGTGGCGAATCATGTTCACTTCCAGGTCGTAGCCCATCCCCGTCTCTTCCAGATTGGCGCGGAAATTGCCATCGAACAGCCCTACCGTCGGGAAGTTTTGCACCCCGGTGAAGCCCATTTCCTTCAGCTGCTTCAGGAACACAGGCATCAGGCGAAACGGATCGGTGCCGCACACGCCCGCCAGCACCGGCGTTTTCTGTACGACCGGAAGCACCTCGCCCGCCATTTCCACCACGATCTGGTTGGCATCGCCATACGGAAGCAGCCCCGCCAGAGAGCCGCGTCCCGCCATCCGGTAACGGCCGGAGTTGTAGATGATGATGAGGTCTGCGCCTCCCGCTTCAGCTGACTTTGCCGACAGGCCCGTGCCTGCCCCTGCACCGATGATAGGACGTCCTGCCTGGATTTCGCTTTTCAAAGTCGCCAGTGCTTGTTCTCGTGTGATCATGAATCGATTTCCTCCTTTTGTGGTTCCCAGATGATCGTTGTGATTGTTGACTTCATGTCCGCTGACTCGGGACGGACGCTTGCAGGAGTGCATGGAGACGCTCTGCCATGGCGCGGGCGAATACAGGATCGTTCATGTCCGTATCCATCTCCACCCATTCGACCACGGCTGGATCTACATGCTGGCGCAGCGCCCCGATCAAAGCCTGGTCTGCCGCCGGATCGTGGAACAGCTGTCCTTCCTTGGAGAGGATCGACACCCCGCGCAACGGAACAAACAGCGCGACCGGGCCCTTCGCCTGATTCAGCTTGAGTGCGATCCGGCGCCCCAGCTCCGCGCATTCCTCCGGTGTTGTGCGCATCAGCGTCACCGTCGGGTTGTGTTCGTACAGCAGCCTTCCTTCAAAGCGGTCCGGCACGGTATCCATCGGTCCGAAATTGACCATGTCCAATGCCCCCAGCGATACGACCTGCGGAATTCCCAGCTCGCCTGCTGTCTCCAGACGATGCGGCCCTGCCGAAAGCACGCCGCCTACCAGATCGTCGGCCAGCTCGGTCGTGGTCAAATCGAGAGCTCCCCGGATAAATCCGTCACGCATCAATGCCTCCATCGACTGTCCGCCGGTGCCGGTCGCATGGAAGACGAGAATTTCATACCCGAGCTCCTCCAGATGCTTGCGGGCCGTCTCGACGGCTGGCGTCGTCACCCCGAACATCGTAGCGGCGATCAGCGGTTTTTCGCCTGCCAGCTCGGGGGCCGCAGCCTTGACCATGCCGGCGATCGCCCCGGCTGCGTTGGACAAAATCCGGGCGGAAAATTGATTGATCCCGGCGATGTCGACCACCGAGTACATCATGGCGATATCCACTTCCCCGACGTACGGCCGTGTATCGCCCGATGCCATCGTGGAGACCATCAGCTTGGGCACTCCTACAGGCAGCTCGCGCATCGCCTGCGTGATCATCGCCGTTCCGCCCGAACCCCCGAGTCCCAATATCCCTTGCAAGCGTCCTTCGCCATGGAGCTGCTTCACGATCATCGCCGCCCCGGCTGCCATCGCTTTGATGGCCGCCCCGCGATCTTCCGCATCCACGAGCTCCCGCAAGCTGCTGCCTGCCGCCTGCGCGACCTCTTCTTTTGTCACATCCGGCTGAACCCCCGGCTCTCCCAGGACCCCCGCGTCGATCAGGAGGACGTTCAATCCGCTCTCATGTAAGCGCTCTCGTATATAGCCATACTCGGTTCCTTTGGTATCCAATGTGCCGAGCAGTACGACAGTGGGTGTTCGTTGCAGCTGTTGTCCCATCTTGTCCTTTCCCCTTCCCATGGAAATGTGCCTGCCATCCACTCTATAAAGCAACGATCATGCCAATCGAAAACCGTTGGGAAATCAGCATGGGAAAGGGCAAGGCGAGAAATGTTTTCCCACGCAACTTGCCCACTCCGAGAAAAAAATTCCCAAACAAAAGAACGGACTGTTCTCTCACTTGGGAAGAGGCTCGATGCCGTATTTTTTCATTTTGTTAAACAGCGTCCGTCTGGTAAACCCCAGCGCTTCCGCAGCCTTGGTCCGGTTCCAGGAGTGCTTGGCCAGCGCCTCGAGGATCCACTCTTTTTCCAGCGATTTGAGCGGCTTGACGGTTCTTTCTCTTGCCCGTTCATTGATTCCGCCGGCACCCCACTGCACGAGCTGCAGATGTGCAGGCAAATCCTCCAAACCGATCCGGTCGCCCTCACACAGGACAGATGCCCGCTCCAGCACATGCTCCAGCTCCCTGACATTCCCCGGCCAGTCGTAGGCGAGCAAGGCATCAAACGCTTGCGGCGTCAGTCCGTTGATCGAAGACTGGAATTTCTCGTTGATCTTCTTCAGAAAGTGGCTGACCATCAGGGGGATATCCTCTTTCAGCTCGCGGAGGGGCACGGTCTGAATCGATACGACGTTCAGGCGGTAGTACAAGTCTTCGCGAAACCGCCCTTCCTGGACGTCCTTCCACAGATCCCGATTGGTAGCGCATACAATTCGCGTGTCGACCTTAATCGTCTTGCTTCCGCCCACCCGCTCAAACTCGCGGTACTGGATCGCCCGCAGCAGTTTGGCCTGCGTCACCAGACTCATCTCGCCGATCTCGTCCAGAAACAGCGTCCCTTGATGCGCCAGCTCGAAGCGTCCGATTCGCTGCTGGATCGCTCCCGTGAACGAACCTTTCTCATGCCCGAACAATTCGCTCTCCAGCAGCTGCTCCGGCAGGGACGCACAGTTCACTTTGATGAAGGCGTGTTTGAAGCGGTCGCTGTTGTAGTGAATGGAGCGCACGATCAGTTCCTTGCCCGTCCCGCTTTCCCCTTGGACCAGGACGTTCACATTCTTTCCCGCTACCTTGCTGATGATCTCGTAGATCTCCTGCATCGCCCGGCTCTGCCCGACGATCTCGTCGAAGCGCATCTTTTTTTGCAGCTCTTTTTTGAGGTAGCGGTTTTCTTCCACCAGCACGCCGACTCTTTTAAACTCGCCGATGACACCTTTGATCCGCTCTTCGGTAGGGATCCGCTCAAAGGTAGATCCGCCGATCACCCCGATCGCGCTCGTCTCCAGGTAAAAGTGGCTGGCGTGCTCGGGGGAGACGATGGGGCCGCCGTAGACCATGTGCAAGCATTCCGGATTGACCTCTTTGGCCGCCTGGAAGATACCGCCGGCCATGCGAACGGCTTCCGGGATGCTCATGCCGTGCTTGATCCCGGTGCCGCCCCCGATCGTCCAGCCAAAGTGGGCGCAGACCACATCGACACCGGCCGCTGCCATCGCGCGGGCCTGCTCCTGGGTAAACACGAATCCGATCGTAAACAGCCCCCGCTCGGCGCACTCCGCCAGGAAGTCCACTTCCTGCTGAAAGCCCATTCCTTCCGCTTCCAACAGCTCTCGGACGGTTCCGTCGATCAGCCCCACCGACGGAAAGTTGTTGACGCCCTGAAAGCCCGCCGCGATGATCTGGTCAATCAACACGGGACGATGAATGGTCGGATCCGTCGCACACACCCCGAAGATCACGGGCTTTTCCCCTGCATGGGGCAGCACTTCCCGCGTGCCTACTTTCATCACCATCTCGTTGCTGTTCGCAAAGGGCAGCAGAGAGCCCAAAGACGACACCCCCGCATTGCGAAACAGGCTGGCGTGCAGGACCAGCAGCAAATCGGCGCCGCCCTCCACCGCCTGCTTGGCCGAAAAGCCCGACCCGGTTGCTACCCCAATGATCGGCTTGCGTTTTTGGATCGAGTCTGTGAGGGTTTTGCGGATGGCTTCCTTTGCATTCATGGCTGCCTCGTCTCCTTTCCTGGTTGATTCGCTGCTCGCTCTTTCTTGTCCGTGTACCCTTTCCCCTTTCGAGAAGAGATTTCCTGCACGCATGGGAGAAAAGAGCTCGAGCAAAGACGACTTTGATTCCTTTGATTGTAGATCGAAACGGGGAGTCTGCGGGCGGCAAAAGTTTCCATTCGGTGGCTTCAATGGTTTATGATGAAAAATGAAAGAGAAGGGCTCCATGCCCGAAGGAGGGGGAGTTGTATAGGATGGTTCATTCTGGTCGTGATCGCTCATTTGCCGGTTCTGTATCGAATTCATAGACGTCTGGATGCCTTGGAAAAAGAGGTCGCCAGACTAAAAGGCGAGAAAAATTTGCACTAGGATTCGGGAAGGCAAATCCGAAATCTCCACTCGAAATCCAGAAGGGAGGGCTTGCTTTGATCGCGTTTTTTGAATACAACTGGCAGGTGCGAGATGAATGGTTCGACTGGTGTGCCCAGCTATCGGCGGAGGAATTGCTGAAGGAGCGTACGGGTGGGGCAGGAAGCATTCTCTATACCCTTTTTCACATCATGGATGTGGAGTACAGCTGGATTCGCGGAATTCAGGGAAAGGAGGATGTGACCGTTGCGTTTGCTGATTATGCTACGCTGGAACGGATAAAAGCTCTTTCCAACCAATGGCGAAGGGAGGTGGCCGAATTTTTGCAATCGGATCTCGAGCAACTCAGAGAAAAACTCGTCCGCGTACCTTGGGATGAACGTACATACACCGGGAATGAGATCCTGCACCATGTCATCGCCCACGAAATTCATCACATCGGCCAGCTTTCCGTGTGGGCGCGGGAATTGAATCTGAGCCCTGTATCTGCCGCCTTTGTGGGGAGGGAGTTGAAACCAAGACAAATCAAAAAGGCATGAGACCGGTACAACACCAGCTCATGCCTCCCCTCACCCAAACAACCTTCCCTCCAGCCGCGGCCGATACCGGTAAGGACCGACCGGCACCTGGATCAGGCACGTTAATCCCCGGGCCTCCAGCTGATACAGTTCATCGCAGGAAATCGCATCAAATCCGAGCAGCGGATGTCCTCCCAGTCCAATGGCTCCCGCAGCCAAAAGCAGCCTCTGCACGAGCATGCCTGCCTCCATCTGCAGGATCCGATAGCCCCTGTAGCCGAGCTCCTTCAGAAGGAAGTCCCTGTCACCCGCGACGTGAAAGCAAAGCGGCACCTGAAACAAGTTGACATTGTCCATCGACATCCCTTGCTGCAGCCATAGCCGCTGATCCCCCGGACGTATCGGCTGCAAGGCATGCAAGGCAGCATCGTAGCGGTAAGCGCCGTCGGCTACGCCCTCTACGCCATGCAGACAGACGTAAAGGGAGACCCGCATGCCGCTGTTTTGAGGCGTCCGGTCCAAATCGTTCCGGTACGAAAAAGCAGTGGTGGTCTCTCGCAGCAAAGCGGCAAGCTCCGAAAGCGTTACCTTCCCCCACGTGAAATCCAACTCGGGCGAAACCCGTTTTCGGCAAATTTCCGCCAGATCGTAGCTCAGCTTTTCACCTATAGGCAGCTCCAGCTCCCCTGCTCGATCCGCCTGCTCCCCGTCCTCAACCCCGAGCGCGCTGCGGAACGCATCGGCCGTTTCCATCCAGGAGGCTTCATTGATCGCAAGCAGTTGCGGGTACTCCTTGATTGTGCGGGACCGGACGTAGTGGCGGTGCTCCAGCTTGGGCAGCTCCTGGATCAGGTCAGCCGCAGCCGCTCCGCTGGCCTCAGCTTCCCCTTTCTCCGTCGCCTTCCCTTTGGGGAACCAGGCTTTCCCCGGATCCGCCGACAGGGGGATGACAGCGTACACGCTCTCCTCTCGTTCGGACAATCCGAGCAGATGATGTACCGCCCGATCGAGAAACTGGAAGTGCACTCCCGCTTCGTAGCCAAACCGCTTCGCCACTTCCAGCAGCTGCCCAATGGCCACGCCCGCATCCAGCCCTTGCAGACGATAGGCAAAGCTGCTGTATTTAAAGTAGTTTTTCCAAAACATGGTCGATACGAAGACCGTCGCAAAGCAATCCGAAACGTCGCAGCGACCGCCGAGAACGCGAGCGAGGTAGGAATCAAACCGACCTGGGCGCAAGAGGACCAAGCGATGATGCGCCGCGTCGTAATGGTAGATTCCGCTGCCGTTGTCGAGCTCTTCGCCCCGTACATAGACGTACAGCTCGCTCGGATACAGCCCGCCGCCCGAGGGCAAAAAACGCCGGAGCGATTGCATAGGCCACCCTTCTGGAACGGTTACCGATTGAGTGATTTGCGCAAGTCCGTACACGTACCACAGAAAGTGGCCGAGATCGCGCCATTCGGTACCAGCCGGCCCCGCCTTACCTGCCATGATCAAGGGCACCTCCAGCGAAAGGGGAATGGCCGGCAAGCCTCGATACAGCTTGTATGGCAAGGGAGCGTCTGTCCAATCGACTTCAAAGGAAGGCGGCTGTTCCTTTTCCGGGCTGTATTGCAAGTGGCGCAAAAACGCCTCCAGATTCATTTTTCTTCCTCCTCCCGCCGCTTGCTGCCCTGCACCTTCCGTTTCGACCTTCCCTGCCGGCAGGTTCTTTTCACGGAAACGGATGCGGGTGCGGATTGAGCTGTTCATAGGTCAGCGGCCCCGACGCATACCCGAGCTCCATCGGCACCCGCAGCACTCTCTCCAGCCCGGACACGCGGGTGAGATGATGGCCAAACGTCATGGGCAGCATCCCCGGGATCAACACCCGTACGCAATGCAAGCCGTTGCGGGAGATTTCGGGAGTCGTTTGGTCCACGACAATCACATCGAGGTTCAGCCGGCGAAACGTCCGAAGCAGTTCTTTCAAATCATCCGTCAGGTCGGCGTTTCTGTCTCTTTCCCCGAATGCCTGGGCAAACGTCTGCAGTGGACGAGTGCCGCCTAGCAGAAAATGCAGCCGTTCTTCCGCCTCGGTCAAAGCGTACAGCATGGAGTGATCGTCCATCTTCTGCACCAGGGACGGGTTGTGAAGCATTTCCAGATAGCGATCCCGGTTCGCCTCGAATTTGTCCGAAAGCGGCAGCAGCATCGCCGCGACCTCAAACAGCGAGCTTTTTACCGCCCGTATCGGATCTGGATGGGCCCCGCCCGCGCAGATCAGGTTTACTCCCGCTTGGTTGTTCGCTTTCTTCGCAATCGTCCAGACGCTCGGAATTCCACTTTCCAGCGTCGCATTAAACAAGTGGATCTCGTATCCCGCCGCCGCCCGGATTCGTTCGATCATCAAGCTCAATTCCTCGTCACGAGCAGAGTCGGGATCCAGTCGGGGGAGGCCGAGCCTCGCATACCAGGTCAGCAGGAAGGAATCCCGCTCCACCACTTCCAGAATGCCGTAAAAGATCGCTTCCTCCAGACTTCCGCCAAGCGCGCAGCCGTTTGACGTCTCAAAGACGAAGCCATCCCCCGTGCCCAGGCTGTAATAAGCCAGCAGCTCCGGTACCAAAAGCGGGCGCTCCTGCAGAAAGGAGTAGCCCCATACCCAGTCGAGCGGACGATCGGGGTGAAAGGGCTGGAACGGAAAGCCGGGCAAGTCGTACTGCTCCTTCGTGTGCAGCCCGACCGTCGCGGGATCGAGCGCCTGGTCACGGAGCGCGCGGTAGCTGTCGCGGACGACTGTCCGTTTGCCGCGGGGCATCATGCCGCAGTAGCGCTCCAAGCCCTCCAGGATGGCGGCCATCTCGCTGTCCTCATACGAGTGAGTCCGGCCGGCCGTGGACTCATCGCCCCTGAACAGCGGCAAATTTACGCCCACGTCGGCAAACGGCGATACGAGATCGCGCATCTTGCCGTTGATAAAGCCCGTCCGGTAATCCAGATAATCGGCTTTCAGCACCTTTTTCAGATCGCCCAGCGAACGGCAGCGATAGCTGTCGATATGGGGCTTGGGGTTTGGTTGAAGCGAGATTCGGGCCGCTTCTGCACTGTCCTCGGGAAGATGGCCGCAGACGTCGCAGGACGGATCCGGCAGGACAAAATGGCGCGAGCTCCTGAGTGTTTTCAAATGGAGCAGGTATACGTGCCCTTCCGTATGGGCCCGCCCCCCTGCCAGCACCCTCTGCGTCTCCGCCGCGATCACCTCCGCCATTTGCATCAGCCCAGACCGGGAAGCCCATGCGTCCCGCGGCATGCCGCCGTACTCGCCGAGCCTGCGGGCCAGCTCCCACATCTCCTTTCGGTCGCGCCCCGCCATGAGCTTTCGTCTATCCGCACAGCGGGAGCAGCCCTGCCCGCCCGGACGCACCAGCGGTCCGATCACGCCTTCGCCAAAGGAAACAAAGCCCCGCAGCCACGGAATGCCGGATGACAGCATGAGCTTTTCCGTCTCCCGATGGACGGAAGGGTGCCAGGCATCGTGCAGCACCAGGGCCAATCGCGTTTCATTCGCCACTCCTGCCGTCCAATCCGGCTGGCGCACGACCGAAAACGACGCGGACAGTCGATCGCTCACCAGCTGTGCCAGCTGTCCGTCTCCGACAACCATGACGACTCCGCTCACCTGGATTCCTCCTTTCGCACCAGCACACCGTACACCCCGGCCAATCCCTTTTTAAACAGGGGCTCCAGCTCCAGCTCGAAAATGTCTACCCGCCTGCCCTGCTGCATGAGCACGTCAAGAGCGGACTTCACCGCCTCGGTATGCCCTGCTGCCGGTTCTGTCGGGATAGCAAGGCATTGCTCCAACGTTTCCTGCACATGGGCAACGGTGGCAGTTCCAGCCTCGTGTGACAGCTCTCCTTCGTTTTGTATGGCCATGATCGCCAGCTGCAGCGACTGGCGCAGGGCCCTGGTCACATTCAGCCCGACACTGCCGTGCCAGCTTCCATTCGCCTGGACCCATACGACCGGGAATCCGAACACCTTCTCCCCCAGTCCGACCAGGGGCGCTTCCTCCATCAAGGCCAATGCGTCCCAAAAATAGCGGCAGCGCTCATCTTCCACCTCTCCCAACCGGACAGGTACGATTGACGGTTTTCCTGTCTCCCTACTCTGCTTGCTCCATTCGTCCGCCAAGCACGCCTCGATTCCCCGGCATACAGCCTCGGAAGCCGTTTCGCCCGCGCCAACCCCCATAAATTCAGCGGGTCCCAGCTCCCATTCGATGGAGGAAGCTGCCAGGACTTTGTCCATCAACCGGGAAGCATACGCTTCGATTCCAGCCAGTCCCGCTTCTTTCCTGGCCTCTTCGTGCGTCAATCCGGAGAGGATCCTTTTCGGCAGCAGTCCGGCCGGTCCATCCCCGATAGGGTCGGCTGCCTGCACGCAGCATTGGGCAAGCGGGAGCTGTTTCAGGTCTTCCTCCTCGTACGTATGGAAGATCCCCGTTTCCGCCGATGTCAACGTATTGAAAAAAGAGAGCACGCCGTCCGACTCTACTGGCTTAGGCTCGCTTTCCAGGAGGATCGCAGCCTCCTCCTTTCGCATTAGACGAACGTTTCCGGACACCAGTGGATGAACCGCAAATGAATGCCAGTTTCCCTCCAGCGTCTCCAGATCAAGCAAAAAAACCTTGTTTTTTTCCGAGTCGCTCACACCGGCAGCGGTCTTCAACCATTCAAACGCCACCACGTTCGCCAGCAGCGCACCAGCGGGAGCAGAAAAAGCATGGAGATCCGGATCTTTTTTTACCGCCGATTGGTGCAGTCGACGCCACATCGACTCCCAGCACGCCTCTTCGCCCGGCGACACAAGGGGTCCCGCGAGGCCGATCTGCTCCGCAAAGATTGCAGGCAAAAACAGCTTGCCCTCGTCTCTGCACAACGCTTGCAGCTGCCGCAGTTCTTCGATGTTTCCTTGCTGCGACACGTACAGGACGGCCTCAAACGGCTGCAGAGCCTCACACAAGCGGCTCACGTCCCCGTCTGGCACAGGGAGCTCCTCAACAGCGACTTCCGCGTCCATACTCCGGGCGTGTCCAATCAGCTCCTCCAGCCTCTGCCGATTGGTCGGCACCTCATCGGTGATCAGCAGGTGGAATTTGGGCAGGCCAGAATCGAGCAGCGCCGCTACCAGCGAGACAAAGAAGGGGCCGCAGCCCGCTGCAAGCACGTTCGACTGGCGAAATTTCATGAACCGATATGCTCCGGAATCGGCGACGTTGCTCAGAAACTCGATTTGCGTCCCATACCGCTCGAGCACCTTGTCCGGCAAGGAATGCGGGCGCTCCTGGCTTGCATCCTGAGCGAATCCATTGTGAAACAGGCTCCCTGCGATTTCAAAAACCCGGTCCCGGTATTCGTCTGGAAGTCCGTCCGTGAGCTCTTCCAGCGTATACTCCCCATTGAACATGGGCAGAAGCCGCTCCACCCATTGATCGATCATCCTGCCTTCCATCCGGAACGAACCGACGTTGTTTCGGAAATACACGCTGCCATGCGGATCGGGGAGAAAAAACGTGTCCCTTTTCACCTTCAACCGCATCGAAGGGGGCAATTTCGTCATGTCACTCCTCCTGACCGTTTCCCGTCCTTATGCCTTTGCACGTTTGATCGCTTTCATCGTCATTTTATGTAGCCCTCTTTGTCCCTCATGCCAGTTGGCAAAGAGATAGCCCCCGCAGGCATCCGTCCGTGCTTGGCAGGGGCTGTTTTCCGATTCGGCGGTTCAGTGGGCCATACCCGGTAACAAGAAGCAGGCTGTCTTCAAATAAAGCAGTTGAAGAAACAAGGAAAGAAACAACTGCAAAAACAGCTGCAAGAACAACTGCACGAACAACTGCACGAACAACTGCAGGAACAACTGCAGGAACAACTGCACGAGCAGCGTGCACATCTGTGGCAACCCCCGCAGCGTCCGCGAACCATCATCGCATCTTGCTGATCAGCATTATCCCAAGGCGTTACTTCCTCGCTATTAAATGAATCCACCTGCAATTTTTTAATTTCGTTTTTGAAATCATCCATGTGTTCCACCTCCCGTATATACGAACGGGTTTCCTCTCCACCTACGCGGATACCCATCGTCGTTTTATACCTTAGGTGTATGAAACATGGGCAGGTGCTGGTTACAATGGCAGGCGCCCATTTTTTGTGTGCAGGCCAGTTTTGCCGTCTCCCCCCGGCCTCATGCGAAGAAGGAAAGACCTATTTTCCCCTTGAGAAAACCATGACGGAAGAACCAAAACATCTTTTCTCTGAAATAAAATTTCATGATGCGACGACGCTACCTTGAACAGCCGAAGCATTTGTTCCAAAAAAAACAACAACCTCCACCTGAATTCAGGGGAGGTTGTTGAACCATTCGTTAGATAGAAGCGCCTGCTCCGTTTTTCGGATTGACTCCGTACTGGTTGTCTTCCGTGCTGTCCAAGCACAGGAATACCAGCAAGACAATCGTGCCGATGACGGGGATCAACGAGATGAGGATCCACCAGCCGGTTCTGCCTGTATCGTGCAGTCGGCGCACGATCACGCCAAGGGAAGGAAGCAATACAGCCAAGGAGTAGAGTCCGCTCAACACCGAAGGAATACCGATCAGGTTTTCCACGATAGCCAGTACCGTATAAATGATGACATGAAACAGGACAAACATCCAATACTCCTTGCGTCTAGCCCTTCCTGTAAAACCTACGTAGTTCTTAACTACTTTCAAATACCACTCCACGCAAAAATCCTCCAATCTTTTCCAAAATTTTTATACACCTGGTTATTTTACCATTGAAGCACATGTAAAAAAACTACATTTTTTCACCTTTTTCCATTTAGTTCTTTGGTAGTGCATGCAATCCGGGACGTTAGTAGCGCAGAATCTGTCAAGAACCGACGTAAAAAAAGAGAGACCCTGGTCTTGGTCGAATCTCATGCTTACTGCGCAAAATCGCTTCGCCCCCACTACCACTCGGCCTGCTGACCTCCCCACGATACGAGGGCAGGTAGAAAAAGGAGAATGACATGATCGTCACCACAATCGGTTTCTCCAAAAAATCACTCCGCACCTTTGCCACGGCCCTGCAGCACCATCAGGTAAACCGCGTCATTGACACCAGACTGCAAAATACGTCACAGCTGGCTGGCTTCGCCAAGAAAGAGGACCTCTCCTATATTTTGGAGCTGCTGAACATCGAGTACCTCCACGAGCTTTCCTTGGCGCCGACGGAAGAGCTGCTCAAGGCCATCAAGCAGAAAGAGGTTTCCTGGAAGGAGTTTGAGACGACGTTTCTCGATTTGCTGCAGCAGCGCAAAATCGAAACGAAGATCAATGACTGGGTCGGCGACAAGGTCCCCTGTTTTCTGTGCAGCGAAGAGAAGCCCCACCATTGCCACCGAAAGCTGGTGGTCGAGTATTTGCGCGAGTTCGATCCTCGGATGGAGATTGTGCATTTGTAGGCAGCCCCAAGCGTCGATTTGGGCGATTCTTTCTACCCCTATTCCTATGCGAAAGAAATCGCGAAAAGCCCTCCTTGAAGAGGGCTTTTTGTGTACATGAGCGGATTTTCCATGCTCCGCCTTTCCTTCTGTTTCCTTATTTCAAATCCTCATTCAGGAGAGCTTCTTGATTCGTTCCAATCCTGATCGTAGACTCGGCTGGCCTCCACAAGCCGGTGACTTCATCCACTCCCTGGAGGACGTATTTGGGATTGCTTTTTCCAATTTGGGATGCAGCTTCTTTGGAAATGTTGCCGAAGTCCCCGCTGCTCAGGTGGTTGACGATCAGCCCGAGCTCAATCCCTTTTAATAGAGTAAAGTTCCCGTAGTCCGAATTGCTGTCCCCCGCTACCAGAATCGGATCGCGTCCGCCGCTTTTGACGGCGATTTCCTTGCGAATCAACTCAGCTTTCCCTTCCCGATACGTAAACGGATATTCCTTTTTGTACAAGGGCTGATACTGATTCTGGGCGTTTTGCTCCAACCGCAAGCCAAACACGTGGTCTTTTGGAACGTTGTAGCCAAACTCGGGGCTGGACGCGATGGCCTCCACGACTGGTTCAAAGCCTGCCGAAACTACGTACACATCGATTCCGTTGCTTCGGAGTGTGTTCATCAGATTGGAAATTTCAGGCGCCAAACGCATTCCTTCCACGTAGGAAATGCTGACCACGCCGGCCTCTCCTGCCATTGACGCGGGGCTCGTCCCTTTCACCTCCGAAATGGCCGAAGACAAGCTGTGGCGGTGAGAAGCCGTCGCCAATTCCACCACTTCTGCTTCCGTCATGTTCGCACAGAAATAAATTTCCCACGGGTACGCAATGTTCGCTCCGTACGCCTTGCTGATGGCTCTGTACAAGAAGTAAAGCTTGATTTTGAAATCGTGGAACTGGTCCGTCTGGCGAATTTCCTCAAGGGTGCTGCTGCCCTTGAAGCCCTCGTAATGGGCATACAAATAGTCGTAGTCTCTCTTCAGATCGTTCGTTATTTGCTCCAAAGTTATCGGCTTTCCACTGTCATTTTTCACACCGGTTAAAACGCCGCTTGGGACAGTGAGCTTGACCACATTCGCGAACTCGCTCGGAGTCAGCTTGTAAGCCAGCTGGTCCATCTGGTAGAGGAAAAATTTATCCGTCACGTCGTTGATGATGCTGGTATCGTCCCAGTCGAACGCGGCATAAGGCTTCGCTTTGACGTCGTACCCCGGGTTGTTTTTGCTGTATTTTTCAATCACGTTTTGCACGGCCGTATACGTCGCAGGCGCCCACTTCCCCTTGTCGAGCACCGCTGGCACTTCCGCTTTTTGGGCTTCCCTGGAGATCTCGCCCGCGAACGCCCCGGTGCCGGGAATGCTAACGCCAATAGCAGCCAGCAGCAGCGCGCCCACCATGACTTTTTTTTGTTTCGACGAACCCTTCATTCCGTTTCCTCCCCTTTATCGTGAAAGATAGAACACCGTACCTTCCCTGAAGCTGGAACGGAACCTAGAGCATCTTCTCCAGAAACTGCCGGGTCCGTTCGCTTTTGGGATTCGTAAAAAACTCTTTCGGAGAAGCTTCCTCGATCAGCTGTCCTCCGTCCAGGAAGCAGATGCGGTCAGCCACTTCCCGGGCGAAGCCCATCTCGTGCGTGACGATCACCATGGTAATCCCTGTGTGGGCCAACGATTTGATGACTTCCAGCACTTCCTTCACCATCTCCGGATCCAGCGCAGAGGTCGGTTCGTCAAACAGCATGATCTGTGGCTCCATCGCCAGCGAACGGGCGATGGCTACCCGCTGTTTTTGCCCTCCCGACAATTTTCCCGGATACACGTCCACCTTTTCGCGCAGCCCGACCTTCTCCAGCAGCTCCATGGCCTTTTGCGTCGCCTGCGGTTTGGACACCTTCTTCACGGTTATCGGCGCATAAATCATATTTTCCATGACCGTTTTATGGGGAAAGAGGTGAAAGTGCTGGAATACCATCCCGATCTGTTGGCGAACCTCCATGATATTGGTTCCGGGCGAAGCCAGATCACGGCCATTCACATACACGTGCCCGCTCGTCGGCGTTTCCAGCAGGTTCATACACCGCAGCAGCGTGGACTTTCCCGAACCCGACGGACCGATGAGCGCGACCACCTCTCCCTTCTCGATCGTGGTGGAAATACCCCGCAGCACTTCCAATCTTCCAAACGACTTATAAACATTCTCGACCTTAATCACTGCGGCGAAGCCTCCTCTCCAGCCCGCGGGCGCCCCACGTCATTGTCACAATCATCAGATAATAAATCAGCCCGACAATCAATAGCGGCTCGAAGTACAAATATTTTTCCGCAGCGATTATGTTGGCCCGGCGCAGCAAATCCGCCGCCCCGATCGTCGAGACGAGGGCCGAATCCTTCAACAGGTTGATCCCTTCGTTTACCATGGCCGGCAAAATGTTTTTCATCGCCTGGGGCAGGATAATGTCCCACATCATTCGGTTGTACGGCACCCCGAGCGCCATCGCCGCCTCCCTCTGTCCCTTGTCCACAGCGAGTATGCCGCCCCGAATCGTCTCGGACGTATAGGCAGCCGAATTGAGCGCGAAGGTGATCACCCCTGCCTGCAAAGCGGATATATCGTACTGCAGGAGCTGTGGCGTCGCAAAATAAATCATCGTCAATTGCAAAATCAGCGGCGTCCCGCGAAAGACCGATGTGTAGGCAGTGGCCAGCCCCTGGAGCGGCTTGACCGAGGAGATTTTGCAAAGCGACAGGAGTACTCCTAGCAAAAAGCCGAAAATAGCAGACAACAGCGTAAATTCTAGGGTGACCAGAATTCCTTCGAAAATAAACGGGACTTTCGGGAGGATCTGGTCAAAGTGCAGGTTCACATCCCATCACACCTTCTCTTGTTGGTAGGCCCAGCCGTTATTTTTTTCCGAACCACTTTTCCTCCAGCTTTTGCAGTTCTCCCTGATCCTTTAGCGCTTGGACGGCTTTGTTGAATTCCTCCACACGCTTGGAGCCTTTCGGGAATGCGATGGAGACGTCGAGTCCCTCCAGATCGTCCAGGGAGCTGTAAGCCAGCTCGTTGTTGGCTTTGACGTAATCCTCCGCTACCAGGTCTTCGACGATGACGCCGTCGATGCGGTTGGATTTCAGCTCCTGGATCAGGTCGGGCACCTTGTTGAGACTCACCAGGTCCATCCCGCCTGCCTTTTGGGCCGCCGCCTCCTGCGAACTGCCGAGCTGAACCCCTATTTTCTTGCCCTTGAGGTCGGAAATGCTTTTGTACGAGTTTCCGCTCTTGTACACAACCGCAAATTTGGTCTTGTAGTACGGATCGGAGAAATCCACATTCTTCCTGCGCTCTTCCGTCGGATTCATGGCGGCCATGACAAAATCAAACCGATTTGCCTGAAGGGCGGAAAGCAAGCCTGTGTAATCCATGTCTTTTATATCCAGCTCGTAATTCAATTCCTTCGCGATCGCTTTGGCCACATCGATATCAAAGCCATCGATCACGTCATTGCCGCTCGATGTGTCATGGAATTCAAACGGCTTGAAATCGGCGGAAGTCGCCATCGTTATTTTCCCTTTGAAGGCATTGCTCTGACCTTGACCGGTGTTCCCGGCTTGTCCCGCGGCTTGCTGATTTCCCCCTCCGCATCCGGATAACACGCCGAACGCCAGAGCTGCTGCTATCCCCCACAGGCATATCGCCTTTCGCATGAACCCACCCTCTTTTTTGATTTTTTAAAATAGTAGCACGATAGATTCGCGAGGGAACAATTGTAATGATTTATGGTAACCATTGTGAAATCTTATTCCTGCCGCTCTGCTGAAAAAAGAAAAACCCGACATTCGCGGGAAATGTCGGTTCGGCTGTTCTAGCTTTCCTTGCTTTCTGCCTGGGCCGTCTCATCCCAGCCCTCCACCACCAGCTCGGTGAACGATCGGATCGTCACCTCGTCAGCGCGGTCCTTTAGCGTGATGATAAAGGTCTCCAACGGTTGACGAAAGCGGTGCAAGGGAACGATCTCTCCCTTTTTCAGCTCCTCACGGATGAGATCCACGCTGATGATCCCCACACCTGTACCGTTCAACACCCCTTGCTTGATCGCTTCCTCACTGCTGCTCTCAATCACGGACAGCGGTTTTGGCGTAATTTCCTCCATGCAGCGGTCATAGAGCCCATCGAGGTGGTAGCTTTCTTTATAGATCAACGGATATTTTTGAAAAACAACGGACAAGTCAGCGCTCTCGAAAAGGTCTCTGCTCGTTACCAGGAGCAGCTCTTCCTCGTCCAGCAGGGTAGCTTCGATGTCATCGCTCTTGTGGTTCCCCGCGATCACTCCTACATCCGCTTCGTTGGACGTAATCATCCGGATCACATCCACACTGCTGCTGGAGACGAGCTTCAGCTTGACCTTGGGATGAAGCGAGACGTAGGAATGGATGAGCAACGTGAGAAAATGCGTCCAGTAGTATTCCGGCGCAGCGATGACGAGCTTGCCGTTGGGGCCGTTCAACAGGTTCAGCGCCTTGTCCATCTCGTCCCTGTAAGCCAGCAGCTTGTCCACGTGCTGTTTCAGCACTTTTCCGGCCGGCGTCAGATACGTTTTCTTCCCTACCCGGTTAAAGAGCGGGTGGCCGATCTCCTGTTCCAAATTCCGAATCTGCATCGTGATGGTCGGCTGGGTATAGCCGAGGATCTCAGCGGCTTTCGTCTGATTGAGTTGGTCTGCGACGACCTGAAAGGTTTTCAGCGTCCGAAGCTCCATGTTCTTCCCCCCTCATCCGGCATTCTCTAAGCATTTGTGATGGTAACTATAAAAACCCTCAATTTTTATAGCCCGTAGCCTGTATGTTAAAGTCAAAGCCATAGCATTTCAACCACTTTCAAAGGGAGGGTCAACCTTGCTGCCTTTCAGAGTCGTCGATCAGGAACACGTAGAACAGCTGCTTGATATGAAACATGTGATCCAACTGGTTGAACGCTCCTACACCTTGAAGGAGCAAAACGAAGCGGCTTTGTTCCCCTTAGTCTTCCACGAATTTTCTCCCGGAGTAGCAGATATGGACATCAAATCCGGCCACTTGACCGGAGCCGATATTTTTGGCTTGAAACTGGTGTCGTGGTTTGGCGGGAATCCTGCGAAGGGCCTGCCCCCGCTCGTCGGTTTTGTCCTGGTGCTCGACAGCCGGACCGGAGTCCCCGTCGGAATGATGGGCGGAGAAGCCGTCACTTTGATGCGGACGGGAGCTGCCGGCGGAATCGGGGCGAAGTATTTGGCAAGAAGGGACTCGGAGAATTTGCTGCTGGTCGGCTCCGGCCACCTCGCCCCGTTCCTGATCATGTCGACACTCATGGTCATGGAGCATATCAAAAAGGTGACCGTCTATAATGCCCGTTCGCACGAAAAGGCGGTATCTTTCTGCTCTTCTCTCAAGGACAAATTGAAGGAAAAGTTTCTCGCCCCCTACGAGGCAGACGCCGAGCTGTATCGTACGCTGCTGCGCCGCATTGATATAATAGAGGTGGCAGCAGCAGATGACATCCAGCGGGCGACAGAAGAGGCCGACATCATCCTGACGGCGACGCCTTCTCGCCAGCCGCTCATCAAGAAGGAATGGGTAAAGCCGGGAACGCACTTGTCCTGCGTAGGCGCGGATATGGAAGGAAAGCAGGAGATTGACGAAAATCTGTTTCCGGCTGCCCGCGTATTCGTGGATGACATCACCCAAGCTGTCCATGTGGGCGAAACGGAGGTCCCGATCAAAAAGGGGACGTTCGCCAAGGAAGACATTGTCGCGGAAATCGGCAGCGTCATCCTGGGCAAGACGCCTGGCAGGCTTTCCGATGACGACATTACGATTTACGACAGCACGGGCATCGCTCTTCAAGATTTGATAACCGCAGATTACATTTTGAAACAGGCGGAAGCACGCGGAATCGGCGTTGTCGCCCGCCTGTAAATCAGAGGAGGCTGTGTTATGGAAATCAAAGCTTTTTCCGTAGAGGAATGGATGAATGCCTACGAAATGAGCGCGACCTACAATATCGCCGAGACCTGCGTGGACTCGCTCACTCTCGAGGAGCTCGTCACAATGGATGGCACCAACCCGGACGAATTTTTCCGTTCCCTGTACAGCAAAAAGCTGACGTACGGCCACATCGAAGGTTCTCCTGAATTCAGGCAGCTGGTGGCCGGACTCTACACCTCCATCGAACCGCACAACGTTCTCGTCATGAATGGAGGCATCGGCGCCAATTTCCTGGTCTTCTACTCGCTCGTCCAGCCTGGAGATCACGTCGTCTCCGTCCATCCGACCTATCAACAAATTTACGAGGTACCCGCATCGTTTGGAGCGACCGTCGACCTGCTCAAGCTGCGTCCGGAAAACAACTTCCTTCCCGACCTCGATGAGCTGCGGTCCCTTGTCCGCTCCAACACGAAGCTGATCTGCATCAACAATCCGAACAACCCGTCCGGCGCGGTCATGGAGCGGGACATCCTGGAGCAAATCGTCGAGATCGCCCGTTCCTGCGGGGCTTACGTGCTCTGCGACGAAGTATACCGCAATCTTTTGCAGGACGACGATGCCGACGTGCCTTCCATCGCGGACCTGTATGAAAAAGGCATCAGCACGTCCAGCGTGTCCAAAGCCCTTTCGCTTGCGGGCCTTCGCCTGGGCTGGATCGCCGCCCCGCAGGAAGTCATCGCGGAGTGCATGAAGCATCGCGATTACACGACGATCAGCTGCGGCATGCTGGACGATATTCTCGCGGTCCACGCGCTGAAAAACTACGACAACATCCTGAAGCGAAACCGCAAAATCGTACGGGACAACCTGGCCATTTTGGACGAATGGGTCAAAAATGAGCCGCTCTTCTCTTATGTAAAACCGCGTGCCGGGACGACCGCTCTGTTGAAATACGACCTGCCCGTTCCGTCGGTCACCTTCTGCACCGGACTCTTGGCAAACACAGGCGCCTTTTTGACGCCGGGCACCTGCTTTGACATGGAAGGCTACGTGCGTATCGGGTATGCGTGCAGTACGGAAATGCTGCGGGAAGGCTTGACCAAGCTGTCGGAGTATGTACGGACATTAAGGTAACGGGGTTTGAAAGGGGAAAAGGCAAGGGCCTGTGGGTCCTTGCCTTTGTTGTGCCCTCATCTGGTTTGATAGGCCGACGCAAGAAACCGCCAATCCTCTAAAAAATGCAGCCATAGGTTGGGACGCCTGCGTACAGCCAGCGGATGGTAGGAAACAGCTGTTTTCATCCCCCTCGGCGAATGCCAGGCTTGCCGTAGCTTTTTCACGTCGGCCTCTTCGCTGGCGAAAAAGGACTGAACCGCTACATTTCCCAAACAAAAAACAAGCCGGGGCGACTTGCTCTCCAGCTGCACCAGCAAATGCTGCAAGCATCTCTTTCGCGCTTCCGCCTTGTCGTATGCTTTGATCGGACGCCGTTTCAACACATAGGTGACGTACAGATCCTGTTCGCGAAACCCGGCCTCAAAAGCCGCCTTTTGCAGCGTCTCCCTCGTCCCGCATAGAAACGGACTTCCTTCCCTGTCTTCCCTTGCTCCCGGATTATCCAGCAGGATCATCACAGGCGCATGCGGATTGCCCTCTCCCCAAATCAGGCGGGATCCATGCTCGTAAAGTCCGCAATCCGTGCAATCCGCGACTCCTTGCGGCGGCTTTTCCTCCGGCCACAATGCCGGGCAATGCTGGTCCATTCCCTCTCACTCCTGTTCGCTTCATTCGGTCCCCTTTTGCACAGCATGGCGTGCGTTTCCTGATTTCAAACGTACTGGACCTTGATCCCAATTACTGCTCCTTCGCCCTTTTCCACGATTGACAAAACAATTTCTGGAATGGTTCAATGTAATTTGTTTACATTTTTTCAGGAGGGCACCAAATTGGAGAACCATCCATCACCGCAGCCAGTAACGGCAGAAGCTGCCCCCGCGGCACAGCCGGACAGCTTCGCCCCGATCGAGCCACCAAACATGGCTGCCTTGTCCGAAACATACGGGTCGTCCACTTTCTTCAGAAGATGGGGCGCCCACGTCATTGATCACATCCTGCTAGCTTGCTTTCTGCTTGGGATGTCGTCGTTCGCTGAACAGTCCGGGGAAACATGGGCCGTCTTTCTCATTCTCGCTCTTTTGATCGGCATCCCTTGTTATTATGTGCTTTTGGAAGGGCTCACCGGGTTTACGGTCGGAAAGCTGGCTCTTCAAATAAAAGCGGTGGATGCGGATGGACGGCCGCCGGGTTTGGGGAAATCGTTCATCCGTTCGCTGCTTCGCTTCGTCGACACGAACCCCTTGCTCGTCGGCGGGTTGCCTGCCGGGATCAGCGTACTCGTGACGAAACGAAAGCAAAGACTGGGAGATCTGGCCGCCAATACCTACGTCGTGAAGCTGAAAGATTTGCCTCACGCGAGCAAAAAATCGACAGCGCGCTTCACTGTTATCTTTTCCATTGCGGCGCTTCTTTGCCTTATTTTTGGCATGTACGGCGTCGTCTCTCTCGCCAAAAGCACCCCCAAGGAACGGGTTTTTACCTCAAAAGACAAGCTGGTGCAGCTGACGGCAACCTCGGGATGGAGCAAGGATAATTCCCTCCATGAAGAAGCCAATCTCGTCATCTCCAACCGATTCGCAGACAAATATGTACTCGTGATCTCCGAGGCCAAAGACGACTTGGGCGATTCCCTGACACTGGAGGAATATGCGGAAATTGTCGAAACGAATTTCGATGACGAATTGGTCAATAGTTCGATCGGCAAATTCCGTCCTGCCATCGTCGACCACAATCCGGCCATACGATTTACCGTGAGCGGGGAAGTGGACGATGTAGATGTCACGTACATCATGACGGTCATCGAAACGCCGACGCATTTTCATCAGGTCATGGCCTGGACGGAAGCACGAAAATTCGATTCTCTCGAGGAAGAGCTGCTGGATATCACTTCGAGCTTCAGAGAGAGCGCGGATACGGCTGGAGAGTTATGATGCAAACTTATGAAAATCTGACACTGACAAACGTAAATGATGCTTGCTTGATCTCGAAAGTAGAGCGAGATCACTAGCTGTAAAAAACCGCCCTGAATGATGGCGGTTTTTTTATGCAGGAATTTTAGAAACCGGTATTCATGGCATCGGCACGTTATCCCTCTACCTTTTGTTGCTCCGTCCCCGGGATCATCCCGCTTTTCCCTTCTCGTTAACGACGAAATCTTGACAATGGTAAACCTCCTTTATTCGTTTGTGGAAAGTATATGGGGATCAACCCGCCGCGGATTGTACAGGAGTCTACTTCACTTTTTGGGGAAGAGCCTGATTTCTTCGGGCAAACAAACATCGCTGGCTCTGCTGGAAGCCTGCACCAAATACTCGGAGAATGGTAGGGTCAAAGTGGTCCCTTTTTCCCCTCACTTGACTCTCCCCTTAACTGGATAGTTATACTCGGTAAAGACAAATGGGTTTCCGATCTTTTCAGCAAGGAGGATGTTTCGATGTATAAAATCAGCGAGTTTTCGAAGCTCAGCCAAGTATCCGTCAAGACGCTTCGTTACTACGACCAGTTGGATTTGCTCAAACCGGCCCATACCGACAAATTTACAGGCTATCGATATTACTCGGCAGACCAGATGTTCCAGCTCCACCGCATTTTGGCTTTTAAGGAATTGGGCTTCTCACTGGAACAGATCCGCCGGATGATGGGCGAAAATATACCGCTCGACCAAATCCGGGGGATGTTCCGGATGAAGCAAAGCGAGATTCAATCCCTTCTGGATAAGGAACAAGCGAGACTTGCGCGGATCAAGGAACGTCTGAGCTACATTGAAAAGGAAGGGAAAGACATGGCCTCACTAGATGTCGTCCTAAAAGAAATGGATGAGCAACTCGTACTCTCGTATCGCCAAAAAGCTTCGCTGAAACAAATTCCCGAGCTTTTCGGGCAAGTGGACGATTATTTGGGAAGCTTTGGACTATCCTCGCTTACTCAAATGGTCATTTGGCATGGCTGCGATGAGTGCGAAGACGATATCGACATGGAGGTGGCTCGCGTGCTCCCCCACGAGATACCCGGCCGCTCTCCCTTTACCGTGAAACGACTGCCGAAGGTCCCCATGATGGCCACGTTGATCCACCATTGCCGGACGACAAGTCCCTGCACCGCCAGCACGGAGCTCGCGATATGGATCGAACGAAACGGTTATCGCATGGTAGAAAATGAGCCCAGACGCGAAATCTGCATTCCTCAGGAGGCTTCCGTTGATCCGGAAGTTTATGTCGCCGAGGTCCAGATCGCTGTCGAACGGGCTTGAGCAAACAGGGAAGGTGATTTTGCTTTGAACACACAACAAAAGCTATTGACTTTCAATCTGTTTTTATTGACCTTTGTTCTGGGAACAAGTGAGTTTGTCATTGTCGGACTCCTGGATGAGGTATCGACCTCATTGGGGATCGCCCTTTCCAAAGCAGGGGCCCTAGTCTCGGCCTTTGCCCTATCGTTTGCCATCGGCACGCCTGTCATGACGGCGATCTGCAGCCGATTCTCCAAATATCCGCTAATGCTTTCGTTAATCGGAGTCTTTATTGCAGGGAACGTCTTTACCGCTTTGTCCGAGTCGTATGCTCTTCTGCTTTTGTCCAGAATGGTCACCGCTGTGGTTACCGGTGTTTTGATCGCTCTGGCCATGACGGTTGCCGGCAGTACGATCCCTGCTGAAAAGAGGGGCAAGGTGATTTCGATCATTTTCGCCGGCTTCACGATTGCCAGCGTAGTCGGGGTGCCTCTGGGTACAGCCATCGGACAATGGGGCGGCTGGCAGATGGCCTTTTGGTTTACCTCCGTCTTGGGAGTCATTTCTTTGATCGCCAGCTCGGCGACGATACCCAAGGGACTGAAAGGATCGCAGAGCACCTTGCAAAAACAGATCGGATTGGTGACCCATTCGCGGATTGTCATCGCGTTCTTCATACCGGCGCTAAGCATTGCGGCTACCTATACCGTCTACACCTACTTGACGCCGCTGCTGCAAAATGTGCTCGCGGTCCCGGCGCGCTATTTGAGCCTGGTATTCATGCTTTACGGAGTTGTTTCCGTATTCAGCACGCTGCTGGGAGGCAAAATCGCAACCGCCAACGGAATGGGAAGACTGAGGTATGTGTTTCTGATTCAAGCCGCCATTCTCGCGTCCCTTTATGTGACTTCCCACTGGATTTTCGCAGCATTCATCAGCATCTCGTTCATAGCCCTCGTCGTTTATGCGATGAACTCCACCATCCAATTGTATTTCCTCGATCTGGCCGACAGACACTTCCCGTCTGCGAAAGAGCTGGCGTCTTCGCTGGCTCCCGTATCCGTCAACGTCGGAATTGCGATGGGTTCAGCGTTGGGCGGATTTGTGACGACGAGCATGGAGTTGATTGATGTTTCGTGGGTCGGGGCGATCCCTGCGCTTGGAGCTGCGTTGTTGACTTTTATCAGCTATCGGCTGGATCAGAGAGGTATGGCGAAGCGGGAAGCGGAGCAAGCGACCTGCTGTGTGTGAGATCGTGGTCTTGCAATAAAAGCAGCTGCAGCCTTGGGCTTGAAAACAAAGTCCCGGCTGCAGCTGCTTTTTCTACGTCATCCGCCATTCTCGTGAAGGACGGGCCAATGCTTGGCATGCTGTTCGCGCGCTTTCTCCAGATAAGACTGCTGATCGGGCGTAACCACATCGGTCGGCAACTGCCGGAGGGCGGGAGCGAACGGATCATCTACGCCGCTTTTGGCGCCGCTCAACGCTTCGATTATGCGCAGCGTGCAAAAAGGAACATAGGCCGCGCTGTACCCGCCTTCGTGGCAAGCGATGATCCTGCCCTGGCAACAGTCATCCGCCACAGCAAGCAGTTCCTCTGCCATGCGGGAATACCCTTCCGCGGTCACCATCATTCTGCCCAAAGGATCAAACAGGCTGGCATCCTGCCCCGCGGAGATGAGGATCAGCTCCGGCTGAAACTGCCGGAGCACGGGGACGGCGATGGTGCGGATCGCTTCCAAATATCCGGCGTCGGCAGTTCCGGCGGGCAACGGAATGTTGATCGTGTACCCGGTGCCGCGCCCGGCTCCCGTATCGTGCGGATTGCCCCGCATCGGAGGATATAGATACTCCTGATGGAGGGAAACAAACAGAACATCGGGATCGTCGTAGAACATGCTTTCTGTGCCGTTGCCATGGTGCACATCCCAATCCACGATCGCAATCCGCTTCAAGCCGTACGCTTGCTTGGCGTATTGGGCCGCGATCGCGATGTTGTTGAACAGGCAAAACCCCATACCTCTGTCTTTTTCCGCATGGTGGCCGGGCGGTCTGTTCAAGACGTAGGCATTGTCCACTTCCCCTTGCAAAACGGCATCGACAGCGCACAACCCTCCCCCTGCCGACAAGCAAGCGATTTCGTATGAACCGAGTCCAACCAGCGCCATTTCCCCCGCGTCCCCCGTCGTCTGGCTCAATCGCTCCACCCGCTTTATATACGCCTCGTCATGCACAGCGGCAATCTCTTCTACGGTAGCCATTCGGGGAGCGAGTCTCTCCAGCTCCCGAATGAACCCGGAACGCTCCAGCAGATTGATGACACGGCGCTTGGTTGCGGGGTTCTCCGAATGCACATCCGCTTCCACCCATCCGCCTGCAGGCAAAAACAAGGCGCCATTTCCCGTTTGATGCCAAAAGTAGCTTTCATCGCAAATAAAGCCTGTTTTTCTTTTCATTGCCGCATCCAGTCCTTTCCGGCCAGCTTCTGCTTCCGACGTTTCCAGCTGTACCCGGCCGCATACCAGACGATCATGGCGGCAGGCACGAGACTGAGAACGGCGAACACGCCAAAGACCACGTGCCCGAACCCGCTTTCCCATACGATCGGGGCCACCGGAGCGCCAGATTCTTTCAACCGGGTGATCCATATATTGCCGGCTGCCCCTCCCGTCTGCAGCGATGTCTCGACCATGAGGCTAAATAGACTGGCGGAGATGGAGCTTCCGATTACGGCGCCCCCCAGGCGGAGCATATTCAGCAGAGCAGAGCCGAAGCCGAGCCAGTGATAGGTGAATTTCTTCATCCAAGCCGAGGTAATGGAAATGATCACGATGCCAAGGCCAAGGCCGGCCAGAAAGGAGGCCCCCATATATACGGACAGAGGCGCTTCCCTGATGATATACAGACAAAAACTGGCCAGCAGACAGAAAAATCCTGTGCTGATCAGCCATTCCAGCGGCATTCTTTTCTCCAGTCTGCCGACGATCGCGACCGAAACGATGACGGCCAGACACAGAGGGGTGACGGTCAATGACACGCGTACACTGTCGTAATCGAGAAAATTGCCCAGCATGAACGGCAGCAGATACAACAGACTGTTCATGACAAACCCTGCAAAAAAATTGCCGATGAGGAGCATGTACGTCTCGCTTTCCTGCCAAAGCCGCGGAATACGATGAACAGGCGCTGCTTCGTCCTCCCTTGACTCTGGACGCGATTTCGCCATCGAGGCGATCATGCCCAGCAAGGACAGGGAAACCGCGACGCCGTTCAGCAAAAACGTGAATGGCCAGCTGGCGAAATGACCGATCACCCCTGCGCTGACGGGACCGCAGGCAGCTGCCAGCGCGCACGTGGCACTCCACGAGCCGATCGCGTGCGTGTAGCGTCCCTCTCCATATTGCCGCAGCAAAATCACGAGACTGACGGGAACGAGAATGGACGAACCGACTCCCTGGATGAAACGGCACCCAACCAAAAAGGCGAAGGACCCGCCGAGATACCCGAGAAAGGAGCCTGCCAGATAGATGGCCAGGCCGAACAGGAATATCCGGATATGCCCGTAACGGTCCGCCACTCTGCCCATGGGGACCATGAGCAGAGCGAACGGCAGAATATACAGATTCATCACCCAGATCGACTCAGACAGACTCGTTGCGTAATGCTGCTGGATCTGCGGCAATAGCACATACAGCAAGGTGCCGTCCTGCATCACAATGAACAGGCTGAGGAGGACAGAAGCCAAAAACAGCTTTTTCATCGCCGATCACACAGGCGCCTTCATTTCTTGCATCTGGCGTTCCTTGTACAGCATCTGCTGCAGGTGCGCCGAAGCGAGGGCGACAGCAATGATGCGGACGGTTTCCTGCTGCTCCATGCTCTGCGTCAACACGGTCCGGACCATCCTGCGTATCCGATTTGCCGATTCTGTCCACATGTGCTGAGGAAGAGCTTCCCCCGTAATGATCAGCCCAAACGACAGAGCCGAACCCGCATTCACCATGAAATCCGGCAGCACGAGCACCCCTTTTTCCCGAAGGATCTCATCCGCTTCCTGCGTGGTTGGCATGTTGGCCGCCTCCACGACGATCTTCGCCTGAATCGACTCTGCATTCCCTTCGTGGATCACCTGCGAGACGGACGCCGGAATCAACAGGTCGACGGGCAATTGCAGCAGCTCTTCATGAGTCAGCAGCTGCACGCGGTCAAGCTGCTTGCGGTCGATGCATCCGTTCGGCTGGCGAATGGCCAGCAGCTGATGGATATCCAGGCCCTCTTCCCGATAGATGGCTCCTTCCACATCGCTTACTGCTGTAATCTTTACTCCCTGCTCATGCAGCAGCTTGGCGATCTCACCGCCTACCGTCCCGAATCCGTGAACGGCGGCAGTCGCTTCGCTCAGCGGCAGCTGTATCAACTCGCTCGCCTCCAGCAAGCTCTCCATCAATCCAAAACCTGCCGTCCTCTCCATGTTGTGATCAGACAGCAAGTCGTTGGCCTGTACGCCCGAGCCGATCTCATACAGAACCCCACGATCGCGCAGGCGGTTCAATACCTTTTCCAGTGGGTCGAACTGGATGTGCGCATACATGGCTCTCACGTCATCCGCATACACGCCCATGTCCTCCCCGAGCAAAAGGCAGCTTCGAAGCAGCGGTTCTGCCATTCTCGCAAATGCTTCTATTTTCTTCTTTTTGTCAGGAGCGGACGGGTCTCCGACGATCCCGGCCTTGGCTCCGCCGAGCGGCAGGTTCATCAGGCCGTGTTTGAATGTCATGACTTCCGCCAAATCCCGCACTTCCTCAAGCGTAACCGTCGGGGACATCCGCAAGCCGCCTGTCGCGATGCCCCCGATCAGCCTGTCGATCACGATAAAGGCCGTCGTGTCTGTCTCCGGATCGTGCATCGTAATTTCGTAGTACGTATTCATGATCTACTCCCCCCGTTTTTTCAGGACTTCAAAAGTAAAGGCGAACGCCAAATCTTCGTGATTCAGCCGCTCGATCATTTCCGTATCCCGCTCATACTGGGCCAAGAGCACAGGGTCCGGCACCCGCTTCGCCAAAAAGTTCCGGTAACAAAGAATTCCGTTGCTCCTCATTTTTCCGGTGATTTCATAGAGGATCTTCTGAAAGGTCTGGTTCGGAATCCAGCCCGAAATATCCGAGAGAGACACCTTGTCAATGAACGGCGCCTTCTCCCTCGCCAAATAGTTGTCGATGAGGTCCGTCACGATCTCCACTCTGTCGAGATTTTTTTTGATCGTGTCGTAATGCCTCTTTTGCAAATAGACGGGAAGCGCCTCCTCGTTCATGTACTGTCCGCAGTACAAAAAGGTGAGGAAATGATTGTCCCGGACCAGGTGATTTTCAAACGTGTGAATCAGCCTTTGCAAAATATAGTTGCCGATGCTTTGCTGCTCGCTGACCTGATTGTCGTAGCTCGGGTCTCCCAGTGCCCATTTAAACACGCTTTGACGGCACAAGGTCTCCATGGACCAGCGCCAAAGCGGCGTATTGAAATGCTCTTGAAAATACGCCCTCTGCTCTTCCAGAGAGGATAGCCGGAGCATGTGCATGAATTGCTTTCGTTTCGGGCGGAACAGAAGCGAACCGATGAATCGTTTGTAAAATTGCTCGTGCTTTCCCAAGTAAATCAGGCCCTCTTCGATCTTGCTGCTGTACCGGCGCCAGTAATCCTGGGCTTGCAGGGTCAAATCCGGTTCCACCTGTCTGTATATATCCAGCCTGGAAAAGGATGCCGGCCTCACGCCGAGGAATTGGAGATACTCCTCATGGGAAAGCAGGCGCATGGCCTCAATTTTCAGCTCCAACAAGTAGTTTTGATAAGGATTGGCATCCACGGAAATCAGTCGCTTGGGCTCATCGGCCAGCAAGGCGAGGCTGCGGCATCCGCTCCCGGTGATCAACAAGACAGAGTCGCTTGGACGGATTCGCAATGCTTTCAATTCGGAATAAGAATCTTCGTCGCTCGTTGTGTACAAAATCCACTCTTTTTTATAGATGCTGTCGTTCACAGAATGGATGATTCGCTTTGACTCGGGCTTTTCTTTGATCGCCGTTGCCATCCGGGGCACACCTCATTTACGGGTAATGGTTACCGAACTCTTGCCATGAAGGTCAGCAAGCCCCCCGGCTATGTATCCCTGCAGTTGCTTGCGTATTCGCACACAGGAGGCTTGAACTGATCTCACGGCTCTTTCACGAAAGTCGATTCAGGACGGTACCGAAAACACCTTGTCGGCTTAGTTCAAGTATTCGAGCCCGATTTTCTCCAGACGCTCCCTGTGTCCGCCGACTATGTCGCGCAGCAGCATGTTCACTTGGTCCACCACCGGCGTGTCAATCATGCGCATGCCGGGGGCAATCTCGGCATCTCCCACTTTTTCTTTATGTTCCTGGCACGCATCCTGATAGAGCCCTACGAATTCATTGAGGAAGCTTTCAAAGGCCTTTTCCATTTTGATCGAGCATTCTGTCGCCAGGCGCGACAGACGGGCTTTTTCTTCCGGTCGCTGCAGGATGCACTCCGCCAGTTTTTTCTCGGCGAATCCTACATGGCGGGTCTCGTCCTTGAACGCTCCGATGATGATTTCGGTCAGACCGGGATCAAATGGCTTCCAGAATCTCGCCTCGTAGCCGTACAGCGGGAAAGCCATTCCTTCCAGAATGATATTGAGCGTGACCAATCCGCCCAGCAGGTCTTTGTTGTCCACCTGCTGCAGCATGATCTTTTGGAATTCGCGATACTCCGGACTGGCCACTTCCTCAATCAAATGGGCGATCTGTTCATCGGAAAGACCCATTTCGCGGATTCGCTCGACGAATATTTCATAGTGGCGCGCTTCGTCAAACGTCTGGGTCGCGAGAAAAATACGGCTCCAGTCATCATCGGCGACGCTCGTCAAACCGGCGGCGGTGGTCACGGCAATCTTTTCGGCGGAAGCAAAAATCGCCAAATCGTACAGGCACACTTGACGCAGCTTGCCTTCCTCCATCAGGTAGTCAGGCACACTGTACTGCGGAGAATGGCCGTAAATCATCCCTTTCAGATAGCCATGCGGCACGGTCTCCAGCCACTTCTCGGCGGTAAAATTACGGACGGATACTCTCTTTTTGCTGGAAATGGTAGTCATTGCGATTTCCTCCTCTATATCAAGAAAGTTTTGAAACTACTTTTTCGTTCGCCGCCTCTTTGACTCGCGCAATGTAATCGTCGTCGATTTCCTTCTCGAAGCTGTGCAAGCTGGCCAGCGTAAAGCCGTGTTTTTCCGCAAGGTCTTGAATATAGTACATGTCTTCCATCGTGATTCTTCCGCCGATCCCCATGCTGCGGTTGCTATTTTCCAAGGTTAAGAGAATCGTCTCCGACAGGCAGGCCAAATTGACCCCTGGTTTGTACCCCAGGTTCTGGCCAAACGACAGCTCTTCCGGGAACTTGACCAAGCCGCCCTCGATGACCAGTACATCCGGGCGTCTCTGCTCGACAATCTTGCCGACATTGGCAGGACGGGATACGTCACAAATCACTGCCCCCGATTTGATCAATTCAGGGTGCAGCAGCTCCCCGATGCTGCTCGTCGCGACCAGGATGACATCGAGCTCTGGCAAGAAGGAATCGATATCGACGCCGTACCGGATTGGCGGTTCCAGCTTGGCATGACGGAACAGCCGCTCGATATCCGCAATGACGCTTTCGCCCATCAGCTCTTCGCGATTCTGCTCCTGCACCTCGCCCGCCTGGAACAGTTCATACAGCCTGTGGCGCACGGGGGAGAGTTCGAGATCGAAAATGGCTTCGCTTTGCAAAACCGACAAGATTCTGGCTCTGACCCCTGTATACTCTTTGTGGTAAAGCAGGGCGTGCAAATAGATTTCGTTGGCCAGTTCCCTCAGCCTCTCCATGTTGAGCTGCTCATTACTCTTTCTGCCAATCAATACGATATTTTCCATTTTTTGAGACAAAAGAATCGCACAAAGACGGCCGATGGACCCATTGGCGCCCACGACAGCTCCTCTGCATGTATCGATGGAAATATCCATTTTGGCTGCGCCTGTCAACAAGGCATTCACTGATGTAATGACGGTAAACGTATTGCCGGTCGTTAAGATTTCATGGTCTAGCATCATGTCACGGACATCGATGCCGCCGCGTGTGACGATGGAGGTGTAGGCACCGAGCCCGAATACGGTTGCGCCCATTTCACGGCCTTCGAGGATCGCGGCTCGAATCGCGGAGACGACTTCCTTTCTCGGACGCTCCAACACCTTGGGACCGCCGTACGGAATGGCGATAATGCTGCCGGTGGCAACCTCTCCATGCTTCGATGAGATTTTGGAAAGGGTGCAGACCACTCCCGGATCTCCGTAATCGGCCTGCCACTCCAATATTTCCGACAGCTCTGATTCCTGAAATTGTTCAAACGATGGTGTGTTGAGAGCTAGATCTCTCGTTTGAGGGTAGTGTGCAATAAAGGCAAAATTGCGCTGAGGCTCTTGGCTGGTCGAAGAAACGATAATCTCTCTTCTTCTGGGACGATAGTCTGTAATCGTCTCGGGGACGGTATTGTCTTGAATCGTATACCGGTATAAATGATAGAAGTCGCGGTAATAGAGTATCTCGCAGGTCCGATCGATGGCGAGGAGCAGCTGGTCGATTTCTTCCTTGGGCATCGTGAGCGGCGGTTCAATCCGCACGGCCATTTCCTGGTTGAGGTAAGGCATGATTCTCAGTTTGTACACGTTGAGCAAAAAGCCGCTGATCAGATAGCCGAGACCGCCCTGCGAGCAGAGGATGGAAAACTCAAAGGAATCGCCCGCATCAATTTCTTCAAATTCAATGGCTTGCAAATAAGCCTCTCCGCGGACTTCCTTGATGACGCCCGGCCACTTCCGCTGAATGTGCTCCAGACGCTCCCGCATGTAGGCCCCATTTTGCTTGACCTGCTCGAAAATGTGAGGGTTTTGGTCCATATACGTCAGAAATGCCAGGCTGACGGAGCATGTAAAATTGTTGTTGGCAAACGTCGAGCTGTGATTTTTCCCAAAATCGTCGCCTTCCCAAAGCGCAGGAGTGCTCATGCACACGCTGATGGGAACAATTCCTCCGCCCAACGCTTTGGAGAGAAGCAGGATATCCGGCTGCAAGCCTTGCTCGACGCACACGGCCCAATTGCCCATCCGCCCGAGCCCTGTCTGGATCTCATCCAGAATAAACAGCACGCCGTACTGACGGCACAGCTCCTGGGCCTTTCTCAAGTAATCGGGCGATGGCACGCGCACTCCGCCTTCCCCCTGAACGGGCTCGACCAGAAATCCGGCAATGTCGGCTCCTTGCTCTTGCAACACCTTTTCCAGTGCTTCCACATCGTTGAACGGGATTTTGATATAGTCGGAGGTATCTATGAAAAACGGCTTCTGATAGACTTCCTGTCCAGTCGCTGCCAACGCGCCTGTCGTTTTCCCGTGAAAGCTTTTCAGGGTACTGACGATTTTGCGTTTTCGCGTCGACGCTCTGGCCAGCTTGATCGCCGCTTCCACAGCTTCAGCGCCGCTTTGTCCGAAGGTGCAGACAGACAGATCTCCCGGCATTTTCTCACTCAGAAACTCGGCCAATTCCTCCGCCTTGATCGGCGTGGACGGCTGGCACAGACTCGGAAGCTGTCTCTCCCTGATGTCATCCAAAGCTGCCCAGATCGCCTCATGGTTGTACCCGAGGGGAACAGCGCCATATTGCGCGATGAAATCCGTATAGCGCGTGCCGTCTCCTTCGAATAAGTAGTGACCTTCCCCCCTGACGTACTTTTTGTCCATCTTGAAAATGCGAAGCAAGTCTGCAACCACGGGGTTCAATCTCTTCACCGTCGTTTCCTCCAACTCTATGGTAAATTTACTTGTTGCCTTTTGCCATGAACAACGGAATCACCAAATACAGGCCGTAGGCAAACGCCATCCAGATCGTAAAGGCGAGCAATTGTTCAGAGGATAGCTTGGAAAAAAACACATCACGGTTCCACAGCACAAACGCGTCGATGATGAGCCCAACCGCGCTGCCGATCGTTCCCAGCTTCACTGCCGCGTAAGGACTCGGGTCCAACCTGCGAAAGATGACGAAGACCACATACAGAACCACGGCTGTTGCCGCTTCGAGCAAAAGAAACGGCAAGAGAAAGCTTTCCTGAAAAGGATCGACCAATACCATGCTGCCAAAAAATACGAAGAATAGTGTTGCGCCCAACCAGACCAAGATGGAGAAAAGCAAGGTCAAGCCCAGTTTTTGCGAGAACATCGAGACACCCCTTTTCTTTCAAGTGAGATATATGGAAGGAAGTCCTTGGAACCCCGTGATGGCGCGCACAGCGAAGCGGAACCTCGGACTTCGGATTGGCTTAGTCGGCATTCCCATGCTGGAAGAGATGCTGAAAGAAAACCCCCAGTTCTGCGAATACCTTATCCCGGTCGAATTCCGGAGCGACGAGACTTTGTACGGCCAAGCCGTCAATCAGCGCGTTTATAATCACTGCCCACGTCTCGGAGGAAACCCCCATCAACCGGTTCCCATGCGGGGAGTCGCCAGCAGCCGAACTCTCTGCCATCAATCCCTGAATCTTTTCCGACAGCACCTGATTTTCAAAGGAAAGCAGCTGTCCCAGCTCTTGCTTGATGTCCGCATTGTTAAAACTAAATACGACCAACGACAGGAACAGCCGGTGAAAAAAAGAATCGGGACTGCATCGTTCTTTCGCCGAATCGAGAGCTTCCTGGATGACGAAGTCAATATTTTGCGTATGGGACATCTCTTCCCAGGACCGAAGGCAGACGTCTTTTACCACGTCCATCATCAACTGGTTTTTGGTGTGGAAATGGTAGTAGACGGTCCCCTGCGAGACACTGGCCCCCTCCGCCACGGTTTTCAAGGTGAGTTTCTCCAGGCCGTTTTGCACGATGCAATTCTTGGCTGCTTCAATGAGCTCCTGCTTCGAAACGACGTTCGGTTTTGCCATTATTCTCAATCCTTCGCTTGTATTTACAGCAACAGTTCCCTGCTCCACCGTCCTATTTATCTATGGGAAGACATGGGCTCCCCTTGAGTCAGTTATGCGACTAACTAATAACAATATATACCATATCTTACAGAAAAGACATCACGATATCCATATCTTTCCTATAAATTTTTTGTAAAAAAAATTCGCTACGGGGCCTTGCCTTTCATCAGACTGCGTCGTCGTACACCTGCTCTTTCTGCCGCATGTTGCCAAATCAGCCATGATCCTGTGATAAAAATGGGCTTTTCTCCTCTTCGTTCGTAGACGTTTGCCCATTCTCGGCGTTAGGCATTGACATAGAATACAGGGCAGGACTCCGCATGAGTCTACCCACACAAAAGACTAATCCGCATTTATCCGCTTCGAGCCCGGTTGATTTGGCACGATCTCTATTCAAAATAAGGAGGAATCAGGATGAGTATGAGCATGAGTGCAGATCCACTTTGCCAGCAGTTTTGTTCGATATTGGGCACTCCCCCACAGGTGATAAACGGTGTTTGTACCGCGATGACCGTCAGAAAATTCGATGTCACGATTATGGGCAGGCCTTCCCGATCGGCCGTTACCGTACCCATGATGTTCACGTTTGAGTCCATGGACAAAGACGGCAATGCCCTTTGCCTGGGGGAAACCGTGATTCTCCCCGAAGAAATCAACCCGTTTATATCCGTACTTCGCTCTTACGATATTCTTGTGACCGCTCTGCACAATCACTGGCTTTTCAACAATCCAGGGATTATGTATATTCACTTTCAATCCATTGAGAATCCGATCCAGTTTGCCTATAAGGTTCGAAACGCACTGAGTGTTCTGAGGCAATAGCGGAAACGATGAAAGTGCACCTCTTCAAGTGGACATGGGGAATCCCTCCTGGGGAAAAACCGATGTGACCGTAGGGGTGCATTTTTATGGCCGTCTACGGACAAGCAAGCGTGGTCCGCTATGCTCGGTGCCCAGTGCATAACTTTTCCACGTATAGAAGACCCTAACCGGTAAACAGCGCATAGGAGATTGTCCATGGGTTTTTGGAAACAGCTGCTCAACAACAACAGGCATACCCCGGCTTCACCTGCGAACGCAAATGATTTGCCTGCCCAAGCCGTATCCTCCTGCTTGCCCGACAACACCACCTACATACGCAAAGCGTTTTTTGACACGGACGATCTGAAAATTCGCGAGGTGATGCTGGGGCCACGAAAAGGTCTGCTCCTTTATCTGGAGTCTCTTTGTGACGACAAGACCATCTCTGAAAAAATAATCAAACCGCTCGTGGAAACAGAGAAACCGATAACAGAAGAAGTTTTGATCACCATCAGTCAATACAGATACGATGAACTGACGCGTGTCGTTGACTCGATCGCAAAAGGCTATGTCGCGCTTTTCGGGGAAGGCACGGCCGAATGCTGTTTGATCAATGCGAAGGCAAATAATGAGCGAGCCGTCAACGAACCGGAAAATGAGAAAGTCGTACGCGGCCCGCACAAAGGGTTCATCGAAAACCTCGACGTGAATCTGCAGATGGTCCGCAAGCTGATTGCAAGCCGGCATTTGGTCATACGTTATTATGAATTGGGATCAGAGACAAAAAGCCGCACAGCCATGGTCTACCTCCAAAATCTGGCGAACCCCAGCCTTGTTCAAGAGGCAGATCGCAGGATCCGCAGCATTTCCGTTGACAGCGTGGCGTATTTAGGGATGATCGAAGAAAACCTGGAAGGCCGCTCCTATAGTCCGTTTCCGCAATTGCTTACGACGGAACGGCCAGGGAGAGTAGTGAACAACCTGCTGGAAGGGAGAGTCGCTCTTTTTCTGGAGGGGCATCCGGCCGCAAACCTGTTTCCGGCCACTTTTATTGCTTTTTATCAATCTCCGGATGATTATGGGAGCCGGTCACTGACTGGTACTTTCATCCGTTTGATCCGCCTGTTCAGCTTTTTCATCGCGATCGTGCTGCCCGCCTTTTATATTGCCGTCATTTCGTTTCATTTTGAAGTCATTCCAACCGATTTGTTTCTCACATTAAAAAGCGGTGTGGAGAGGATCCCCTTTTCCCCCATCCTCGAAGCGTTAATTATGGAGCTGACGATCGAGCTGCTGAGCGAAGCAAGCATTCGGCTGCCGGGACGCGTCGGACAGACCATCGGCATTGTCGGGGGTCTGGTGATCGGGGATGCGGTCGTAAAGGCAGGTCTGGTCTCCAATGCGATGATCGTCGTAGTCGCGTTGACGGCGCTCGCTTCCTTTGTCGTGCCCAGCTATGAGATGAGCAGCGCCCTTCGCGTTCTGCGCTTCCCTGTCATGATCTCGGCCGCCTTGTTTGGTTTTCTCGGCATTGTGGTCAGTGTGACGGCGATTGTCATCCATCTATGCAAATTGGAATCATTCGGCACCCCGTATTTTGCTCCGTTGGCACCTTTTCGTTTGAAGGATTTCAAAGATGCTCTCGTACGGCTGCCTGCATGGAAGCTGAACGAACGGCCTCTCGACGCCCACCCGCAAAAGCTCCGGCAAGAGTATCCGTCAAGGGAGTGGGAAAGAGATGACGACAAATGAACAAAACCGGATCACGCCTGGCCAGCTTGCCTTTCTGATCTTCCATTCCCAGCTCGGCCAAGGCATCCTGGCCCTCCCTTATGCCGTATATTCCGTATCAAAAGCAGACGGGTGGATATCCACCTTGCTCGCCGGTGTGGGGACCCAGCTGATCATCCTCATCATGTGGGCAGTCGGCAAACGGTTCCCGTCCGCTACCTTGTACGAAATTCTGCCTCGCGTTTTCGGGAAGACCCTAGGTACCCTATTGAAGGCGGGATATATCCTGTATTTCATCCTGATGGGCGTCCTCATCGTCGATCGATTTGGCAGTATCCTGGAAAAATGGGCGTACCCCAAAACGCCCAGCTGGGCCATTTACCTGTTGATGATTGCTCTTTGCATGTATTTGGTCCGGGAGCCATTGCGGACGATCGCCCGTTTTTATGTGCTGGTGAATATACCGGTTGCCATGATGTTCGTGATCGCCGCCTATTCCTACACCAAGGCCAATCTTCTCTACCTCCTTCCGATCGGACAGGCCGGATGGACAAACATCTTCAAAGGCAGCATCGAGGCGACGGACGCCATGCTCGGGTTTGAAATTTTGCTGGTGGTCTACCCGTTCGTGGAAGGAGGCAGCAAAGAAATCGTCAAAGCCGCTTCGATCGGCAACGCCCTGTCCACCCTGCTCTATACCTTCATGGTGCTAACCAGTCTCGCTTTCTTCAGCCCCCCTGTGATGGCGCTTGTTCCGGAGCCGGTTTTGTACATGCTGCGAGCCCTTACGTTTGAATTGGCGGAAAGGCCGGATCTTTACTTTCTCACCATTTGGATGGTCGTGGTCACGACGGCCATCATGAGCAATATGTTCATGGCTGCCACCGGAATTGCCCGCATGTTTGGCGCAAAGAACCATCGCCACGCGGTGACTTGGGTGGCGATCCTCAGCTTTTTCCTGGCACTGTGGCCGCAGGACCCGTTTCAACTGGACTGGCTTAGCAAATCGATCGTGAATGTCAGCTATGTCTTTACGCTTGCCATTCCCCTCGTCATTCTTGTGATCGCTTCGTCCCCCTGGATCCGAAACAGGAGAGGTGTCCAATCGTGAAAGGCGTCTATCGGCTTCTCGCAATCGTCTTGCCGTCTGTACTTCTATCCGGATGTTGGGATCAGCAGCTGTTGAAAGATGTGCAGATCATTTCCACGCTGGGAATCGACGTCACCCCCCAGGGGAAAGTGCAAAGCACGGCCTCCGTCTTGAACGTAAAGAAGACCGAGACAGGAAACTCGGAACAAGCGGAGATCCATTCTGTCATCTCCAAAACGCTGCGGGACGGACGCGATGTTCTCAATCAAGAGGTACCGGGCTTGCTTACGGCCAACAAAATGAATGTGCTGCTGCTAGGAGAAAAGGTGGCCAGACAAGGGATCTACCCGTACATCCACGTCTATTACCGGGATACCCGGACCGCCATCGACGCCCGGGTGGCTGTCGTAAAGGGAGATGCGCGAGAGTTCGTGGAAATGAAAAAGGTCGACAACAAACTGGTCGGGGAGCATCTCCGGAATCAAATCAAAGCGTTGGAGGAAGTCACGATCGTTCCGAAGGTAAACATCCAGACATTCTTTCCCGTCATGCTTGACCCGGGCCAGGATATCGCCCTCCCCTATCTCTATAAAAAAGAAGACAAAATTGTGGTTCGGGGGATTGCGCTTTTTGACGGCGACCGCATGAGCGGGGAGCTGAACAAGGACGAATCCATCCTGTATCTGCTGCTGCTTGACAAGAAAGGGAAATCCGCTGCCCGACTTACGCCAAAAATTCACGGCTCCAAGCAAGCCAAAGTGACTGATTACATCTCGATCGATGTCAAACGAGTAAAGAGAAACATGAAGGTACTCGTCGGAGAAAATCGGAGCATTACCGTGCAGCTTCGGGTACAGCTGCCTGTCGTGGCTTATGAGTACGCTCGCGATCATCTGAACGAAAAACGGGTGGTGGAAGAGTTGAATCAGACGCTGTCAAAGGAACTGACTGAACAGGCAAAAATCGTCCTTCAGAAGATGCAAAAAGCCAATCACGATGGGCTGGGAGTGGGGCGTTATCTCATTGCTTTTTATCCGGATACGTGGAAGACGCTAAAGTGGTCAGAGGATTATGCGAAGGTGGTGTTTGAGCCGCAGGTGGATGTGCATATTGTGGGGCATGGGATTTTGGATTGAGGGATGGGGATTCAGCCCCCCATCCCTCCTGTCGATGTACCCAAAGGGTCAACCGGCGATACCTCCTCCAACACAGCAGCTCAGTCACTTCACCGCGAGTTCATTCGCACGGTCAAACACGACTTTTCCATCGACAATCGTTACCACCGCTTTTACTTCAGGGATGTCATCGACGGGGACTTCAAAGAGATTTCGCTCCAGTACGACGATGTCAGCCAGCTTGCCTGCTTCCAATGTCCCGAGCTCATGCTCCCGGAAGCAGCCGTAAGCAGACCCGGACGTATACGCCTTCAATGCGTCAGCCAGCGAGATTCGTTCATGCGGATGCCAGACAGTTTTTCCGCTGCTGTCGATTCGGGTGACCGCTCGATAGATCTGGAGGAGCGGATTTAAGACATCGATCGGGAAGTCGGTGCCGAACGCCAGTCTCGCTCCGGCCTCTTTCAGCGTGCGAATCGGAAATACGTGCTTTTCCCGCTCACCACCGATGCGTGCGGTATAGACCCCCCGCTCGGACATGGCGAAGTGATCGGGCTGCATGGAAGCCGTGACACCCAGCTCTTTGAAGCGACGGATGTCATCCGGATGAATTACTTCCACATGCTCGATGGAATGGCGGGAATCCCGCTTCCCGTTCGCCAGCTGCGCTTCCTCATAGGCGTCAAAGGCAAGGCGGATCGCCCCGTCTCCGATCGCATGGAAACGAATGCTGAACCCCTCCTTATCCGCATCCACGACCCATTTTTTGATCGTGTCAGCTGGAAACGTCGTCTCTCCCCGCGTCTCCGGATCATCTGCATAAGGCTCGAGCATATAAGCCGTACGCGCGGTGATGACCCCGTCGATGAACTGCTTCAACCCCGATACGCGTAGCCGATCCGACTGGTACCTGTCCCGCAGCTGCTTGGCGTGCTCCAGATCTCCGTCCAGCGCGGGCCACAGATGGAGGCGCGCCGTTAGACCCCCTTCGTCCTCGAATTCCTTGAAGAGCTCATAGTCCGTGAGAATCGCAAGGGATTCCGTCGCAAACAAATCGTGGACCGCCGTCACTCCGAGACTGGCCGCATGCGCCAGGAAATTGGCGAACAGCTCCCTCTTCTTTTCCTTGGTAAAACGGTAGGCATGCTCGATGACGGCTCCCATGGCTTTTTCGTACAAGATGCCGTCCGGCTCGCCGTTTTCGTCCTTCCCGATGATCCCGAACGCGGGGTTTTTGGTATCCCGATCAATGCCCGCGATTTCCAACGCCTTTGAATTCACCCAGGCATAATGGCCTTCCGCGTGAAACATGAGCGCGGGACGATCCGGGAGAATCCGATCCAGTGCATAGCGATCGGGCAGTTTTTGCGTATCCCAATAGCCCGAATCCCAAGTGGAGCCGATCACCCATGGCTCATCCGGCCGAGATTCGGCAAAATCGCGAATGATCGCAAGCGCCTCTTCCTCCGAACGGGCCGGGAACAAATAGGCGCTATCCATCGTGACAGCCCCATCCATCACGTGAAGGTGAAAATCGTGAAAGCCCGGCATGATCAGCTGGTCTTCAAAGTGATAGACTTTGGTATGCTCGCCCGTGAGCGATTTCATCTCCTCCGCCGTACCCACTGCGATGATTCTGTCCTTTGCGATCGCGATCGCCGCGGGCTGTGGCTGATCGGTCAGGCCTGTAAATACGGCATTGCCGGAAAGAATCAGATCTGCGATTTGTTTTGTCATGACGCATCGTTCCTCTCATTATGGTGATATATGTCCTCCCTCGTGATCAAGCTTCCTCAATCGCGAGCTCGGGAGGTGGTTGTCTAAACATCTTCGTCAGGTTCAACAGGTACAAAAATCCTAAGGCAAGCCAGATCCCGCCCAAAATCAGCGAGTGAATGTCCAGCTTCAGCCAAAACAATCCGGTGAGGCAGGCGCCAATGAATGGAAGGAGGAAATACCGAATAGTCCCCTTCAAGGACCGCTGCTTTTCCCGAATGAAATAGTGGGAGATCACAGACAGATTCACGAACGTAAAAGCGAAAAAGGCACCGAAGCTGATGAGCGATACGGCCGTCGTCAGATTCAGGAAGATGGCGGATAGCGCGACGCATCCAATCAGCAGCAGGTTGAACACAGGTGTCTGGTAGGTGGGCGAAAGATAGCCGAATACTTTGGCGGGAAGCACACGCTCACGTCCCATCGCATATAAAATGCGGGAGGCGCTTGTCCCTGACGCAACAGCGGATGAAAAGCTGGACATGATCCCTTCGGCCAGAACATAGCTGGTCAAAAAGTTTCCCCCGATATGAAAGGCGATCTCCATATAAGCCGCTTCCGGGTTTTGAAAGGATTGGTAGTCCGGCCAAACCAGCTGCAGAAAATAGGAGCCGGTCATATAGTAGATCCCGCCAATGACGGTGATGAGATAAATGGCCCGGGGAAGCGATTTTTGAGGGTTCTTCGTCTCCTCCGACAATGTCGTTACCGCATCAAACCCCAGGAACGAAAAGCACAAAAGAGGAATGACAGCCATAAAGTCCGACATGTTTACATGTGGATCGATAAACGGCAGGCTTGAAAGCAGAGTCCCGGCCCCTTTCCCATTCAGAAGGCCCTGAATCGAGAAAGCCACAAATAAAACGAGTGTTCCGAATTGCAAGAACAAAAGGCCCGTATTGAATTTGGCTGCCACGGTAATGCCGAGGATATTTACCGTCGTCACCGTTACGATAAAGCCGATAATCCAAATGTACATCGGAATGGAAGGAAAGTATGCCTCCATGGCGATCCCGAGCAGAAGTGCACTGATCATGGGACTGAGCACATAATCCAGCAGAATAGTCCAGCCTACGAGAAACCCGATGTGCGGACTTAAGGATTTCTGGGTAAACGTGTAGGCAGCGCCTGCATTGGGAAGGGCCTTTACCATTTGGGCGTAACTGTAGGCCGTAAACAGCATGACGATCAAGGCAACGAGGTAAGCCGTCGGAATCATCCCGTTGGTAGTGTGGACCGCTACTCCGTAAGTAGAAAACATCGTTGTCGGAGCCATAAAGGCCAGCCCGAAGAACACGACGTACTTCAAGGAAAGAGAACGTTTCAGGGTTGGTGAGCCGGTATTACTCATCTGCCTTCCTCCTCACTCGTCACGTAGGGAAACCTTTTCATAAACCACGCTGCCATCTACCATCGTCAACTGGACCTTTGCCTCGAGGATTTCGTCTGCCGATCCATCAAAGAGATTTCGGTCCAGGACGACGAGGTCGGCCAGCTTGCCAGCCTCCAATGTCCCGAGCTCATGCTCGCGGAAAGCGCCGTAGGCGGGGCCGGACGTGTATGCCTTCAAGGCATCAGCCAGCGAGATTCGTTCATGCGGATGCCAGGCCGTCTTTCCGCTGCTGTCGATTCGGGTGACCGCTCGATAGATTTGGAGGAGCGGATGTAAGACATCGATCGGGAAGTCGGTGCCGAATGCCAGCTTCGCTCCGGCTTGTTGCAACGTCCGAATGGGAAAAACGTACTTTTCCCGCGCAGCACCAATCCGGTCCGTATATCCCCCTCTCTCCGACATCGCCAGGTGATCCGGCTGCATGGAAGCCGTGACACCCAGCTCACTGAAGCGCGGAATGTCATCCGGATGAATCACTTCCACATGCTCAATGGAATGGCGCAGCTCCCGCTTACCGTTCGACCTTTGCGCTTCTTCAAAGGCATCGAGGGCGAGGCGAATCGCCCCATCTCCAATCGCGTGGAACCGAATGCTGAATCCCTCTTTATCTGCATCCACGACCCATTTTTTGATCGTCTCGGGGGGAAAAGACGTCTCCCCCCGCGTATCCGGGTCATCTGCATAAGGCTCGAGCATATAAGCCGTCCGGGCTGTGATGACTCCATCGATGAATTGCTTCAGCCCTGACACGCGGAGCCGATCCGACCGGTATCTCGCCCGTAACTGCTTGGCACGTTCCAGATCGCCGTCCAGAGCGGGCCACAAATGAAGGCGCGCGGTGAGTTTCCCACTCGCCTCGCATTCTTCAAACACATCGTAGGCATCGATCGTTTTCAGCCCGTGCAAATCGTGGACAGACGTTACGCCCAAGCTTTTTGCATGGGCAAGGAATCGAGAAAACATCTCCTTCTTCCGGGAATGGGAAAAATCGAAGGCATGGCGCACAACCGGTCCCATCGCTTTTTCAAATAAAATGCCGTTCGGCTCTCCCTTCTCGTCTTTTCGAATCACCCCGTACGGAGGATTTTCCGTCTCGCGCGTGATGCCTGCGATCTCCAGCGCCTTCGTATTGACCCATGCATGGTGGCCTTCCGCGTGAAACAGAATGGCAGGACGGTCTGGCAGAATCCGGTCCAAAGAATGGCGCGTCGGCAATTGCCGGGTGTCCCAATAGCCCGCATCCCACATAAACCCGATAATCCACGGATTCTCCCGGTTTGCATCCGCAAATTGGCGAATCATTTCCACCGCTTCCTCTTCGGAGCGTGCCGCGAACAGATTGACGCTCGTCAACGCCACCGCCCCTTGCATGATGTGGAGGTGGAAGTCGTGAAAGCCCGGGAGGATCAATTGGTCTTGGAATGAGTAGACCTTCGTGTGCTCCCCGGCGTAGCATTGGAGCTCTTCCTCGGAACCCACCGCCACAATTCGATTGGCCCGAATCGCCATACAGGCGGGCGCGGGCCGATCGGAAAGCCCCGTAAAGACAGCCTTGCCTGAAATCAAGATGTCCGCTGCCTGGTGACTCATCCCGCCACCATTCCTTTCGTTTTTCCTGCGTCCTGACGCGGGCACCCGAAAGCGCTTTCAACAATGAATAACGTTGCCGAACCTTGTTCCCCCAATCTTGCGCTGCTGCGTCCCATGACTTGCCCCCCTTGCATCGTTTTCTCTCTCTGTTGCGGATCTATGAGCCCAGTATAAAGTCTCGTCTTACTCCAGAGTAAAGGGGGGAATTTGCACACAAAAAAACAGCCCTGAAATGAGCCAATGGTCATTTCGCGGCTGTGGATCAGTCACCTTTCTCTACAATGGGAATCTGGATCTCGTAATAGGCCTCCTCATACTGATCCGTCAAGGAAATGTCCACTTGCATGATGCGAACGGCGTCCCCGGTAATCACATAGCCATGGGCATCGCAATAATCGAGGAGCTTCTTCAGCTGCGTCAGCATTTTTTCCCGGACCAGCCCTCCGTGATAGGAGCATAGGAAAGCTCCCTTTTCGATCTTTTGCGTGGGCTGGTCCGATGCCTCGTCCTGCACCAGCAGGAAAAGCTGCGACTCCCATTCGCCAAAGCTGTCGCTAAAATCGGTTGCCTGGCGGACTTGATCAAAGTACTCCCGTGGGATGAAGTCTCCAAACTTATTGCTTGCCAGTACCGGGATGATTCCGCCGATCCGGTTTTCCAGCTCCAGGAACCCAAAATACGCTTCTTCGGTATCCGCCCATTTTACCGGCCTGGCTAGCTGGATGTATTCCCGTTCTTCGAAATGCTTCACGACGATGTCCGAATCCTTGTAGCTTTCGAGAAACCTTTCGATGTGGGTAAGCCGGTTCATCATGATGCTGTGGATGGCTTGCAGCTCCCTGATTTTTTCCTGGATCCTGTCCATCGATTGCTGGAGGAATTGAACCGATTTTTTGACGGTGCGATTCGTCAGGAAGTCTTTGATTTCCTCCAGGGAAAACCCGATTCTCCGCAGCTCCTTGATGGTTCCGAGAACTTCATACTGGGAAATCGAGTAGTAACGGTAGCCGGAATCCGGATCTGTGTAATACGGCTTGAGTAATCCAATCTTGTCGTAATGGCGCAGCGTGTCCACCGTCACGCCCCGCAGCTTTGCCATTTCTCCGATCGTCAGCTTGTTTTGCATGTTCTTTCTCCCGCTTACTGGTATCGAAATGAATCGTGGATCGCCATTCTATCTTTTAAAGTACGTGCCCGTTCGAGCCCTCGTCAATGGAGATTTTGTATATGCATGGCGTGTGCCAAAGCCTTTACGGAGCTCTGCCTGGTAGGGATAGTCAGCATTATGGTGCGAGCTTATTCATTTTTGCATGATTGATTTATTTTTGCATACAAAAAAGCCTCTTGGGGAGGCTTTGCAGTTGATCCAATTCCACATTGACCCGTCCATAATGATACGCCATGCCCGCTTGCTCGGTAAACTTTCGTTCATTTCTAATCCTGCAAGTTTCCATGCTTCGTCGTCATTTTGCCGCATCTGCCTTGGGCTTCCGGACGACCGGCTTGATTTTGCCGAACGGTTTGAAATAAGAGATCGCCGTCATGAAGATCAGCGAGACGATATTGGCAATGGCCCCGCCAATCAACGAATAGCTTGCGTTCAGAAAGGCGGAATCGCTCAGCGCAAGAAATCTCTCCTGTTTGGCGATGCGCACGATTTGGGATAACCAGTCTCCCATATACTCGATGCCGAAGCCGATCAACAGGATCGTCAGGATCAGCTTGGTCACGATCCAGTAATGCTTGAAAAGCCCCCCAATTCGTCCAAACGGATAGGACAATTCCGGTGAGCAGCGCGACTAAAGCAGTGTACCGGATGAAGACGACATCGATCACGTGTATATTTTCCAGGGTGTAATAGAGCTGCTCTCCGTTCCCCGCCTTCAGCATGTGCGTACCGAGCAGCAGCATGACCATCGCTCCGCCAAGCCAACAGACTACCGAAAGCACATGGATGATGATGACCATTTGCTTTTTCCTGATAGACAATTTGTACCCCATGTTTCCATCCTCCCTAACCACTTCTTTGGTAGCTATCCTACCAGCAAAATGTTGCGAACTTGTGGTGATCCTCTTTACACATTGTGGGGACTGCCGATATCCTGAAAGTGGTAAATCGGGCAGGATTGGGAGGCTGGAAATGGGCCATAAAGTTCTCATCGTGGAGGATGAAATCAAAATCGCCTCGCTCGTCGAATCGTTTCTTCAAACCGAAGGATACGATTGCCTGACAGCGACGGATGGCAATGCGGCCTTGCAGCTCTTTGCCAAGCATAAACCGGATATCGTGCTCCTGGACTGGATGCTTCCGCAAATGAACGGACTGGACATATGCCGGCAGCTCAGACAGATCGGGTCTCCCGGCATCATTATGGTCACGGCCAAATCCGAAGAAGCAGACAAAATCGTCGGCCTCGAGATGGGCGCGGACGATTACCTGACAAAGCCTTTCAGCTTGAGAGAGCTCTCTGCACGCATCCGTTCCCTCTTGAGACGAATGAACCGAAGCGAACACGACGGTTCCGGCAACGTGCTCCGACGAGGCGATTTGACGATTCACGAGGACAGTCTGCAGGTGTTTAAAGGCACAGAGGAGCTGCATCTCACTCCAACCGAATTCAGGATCCTGCACCTTTTGGCGTCGAGGCCCGGACGGGTATACAGCCGAATGCAGCTGCTGCAGCACGCTTTCGAGGAGGAATTTGTCGTCGACGAACGGACGGTGGATTCCCATATCAGCAAGCTCCGCAAGAAAATAGAGAGCGAGAACCGGACCTTTGACTACATTCAAACGGTTTACGGCTTCGGCTACCGATTCGGAGCGGAACATGAAAATTAGAACCAGGCTGATCCTGACGATGAGCGTGATGATCGTGCTGCTCCTGCTGTTTCAGCTCGGCGTCACGCATATCCAGTTCTATATTTCTCGCGATTTTGCTTATCTGGAGGAGAAAGACACGTTTGAATCCTTGCGGAAGGAGTTCGAACAATTCTATCGGGAGCACGGCGATTCTTGGGAAAATGTCGGCGGAGCAAGGCTTGCCTATTCCGGCTCCTTCGCCGAGATCGTTTTGTCTGTGGATGGAAAAGTCTTGTATCAGCAAGGCAAGCTGAGCGCGGACGAGCTTCGCAGCGACGGCTACAAACTCGCGCTTGCCTCCGGCGACAAAAGGATCGGCAGACTGTACGTGATGAACGACAGTCAGTACAAGACCTACGAGTTTAAAACAATGTGGTACGGCATCTTGCCCAATATCGGCATCGCATCCCTGCTGTTCACTTTTATCGCGGCTCTGCTGGCCATCTTTTTCTTGTCGTGGAGACTGACAAGCCCGATACGAAAAATCATCGCCGGAATCGAAGCCATCAAAAAAGGCGACACTCCAGCAATCTTTCCCGAGCAAAGGAAAGATGAATTCGGAGCGATTTCCAAAGCCCTTCGGGAGATGAACGATTCGCTGGCAGCCGCGGAGCGAGCCCGGAAACAGCTGCTATCCGATGTCGCCCACGAGTTGAAAACCCCGCTGATGATCATTCAAGGGGAATTGGAGCTGGCTCATGAGACGGGCGCCCCCCTTTCCGCGGCCAAGCATGCTTCCCTTCTCGATGAAGTATTGCGGCTGTCGCGGTTGGTACACGATGTGCTGGATTTGTCCAGGCTTGAGGCCGGCATGACCGAGCTCCACCCGCGAACGGAAAACCTGGTTGCGCTATTGGAGGATGTAACGGCGAAGACCCGGTTTCTGGCAGAGGATAAGAACATACAGGTTTCCATTCACGCCGAGGAAGAGATGATTCCTGTTTCGGTCGAGAAATCCCGTATTCTTCAAGCATTGTACAACCTCTTGTCAAACGCCATCTCCTTTACGAATCCCGGCGGAAAAGTCCACCTTCATGCGGAAACCGTACGCCTGCCGGACCGGGAACATCCATACGCCCGCATCCGGGTGGAAGACAACGGGGTCGGCATACCCGAGGCGGATTTGCCCCATATCTACAACCGATTTTACAGAGCCGATCATTCCAGGGCTCGCCCAAGCGGCGGAACGGGTCTCGGGCTCGTGATCGCGCAGCAAAACATTGCGGCTCATCAGGGGTGGATTGAGGTGGAAAGCGCAGTGGGGATGGGGACAGTGTTCAACGTCTATTTGCCGTTGTGAGGGATGGGGAAAGGCGATAGCTCTGTATTCTTTGTGAAAGGGGAAAAGGCAGCCGGTTAATTTGCCGGCTGCCTTTGTGTTGGTGTTCGGTTGTTGAGACTCGATTACTCAAAAACAAAAGCATACTCCGGCCAATGAACAGACAGGAATATGCTTCGTGGTATCCTTATTATGTATGGTGGAGGCGAGTCGTGGCTGTTTAAAACCACAATTCAACGCCTTAAACTGATCAGAAAGTAGAACATGGTAGCATAAAGAAATTTGTAGTACACATTTCAGTAATTTGAAAAATCTATACAAAGAAATGTGCCAAAAAATAGTTTAGCAACTTCCATTTATGTCAAATTTCTCTCCTTCATTCATAATTCAATAGAATATACCAAAATAAATTCTTGACTTCGCAAAGAATCCATGCTATATTTACAAAGTCAGATCGGGAAGTAGCTCAGCTTGGTAGAGTACTTGGCTTGGGACCAAGGGGCCGCAGGTTCGAATCCTGTCTTCCCGACCATATCTGAATTGTTTATTAATTAACCGCCGGGGTGGCGGAATAGGCAGACGCAACAGACTTAAAATCTGTCGGGAGTTTCTCCCGTACCGGTTCAAGTCCGGTTCTCGGCACCACATGCGGGTGTAGTTCAATGGTAGAACTCCAGCCTTCCAAGCTGGTCGCGTGGGTTCGATTCCCATCACCCGCTCCAATTACATAATTAACTAGAAGGCCATTTAGGTATTCAATCCTACATGGTCTTTTTATTGTTCATATAATTAATCCTTGCGATGAGAACGAACATTCGATATACTTGTTTTGCTGATGAGTAGCTTTTGATAGTGTTGCAAAATGTTTGTGGGTTTTTGAGGTTCAACAATTCACTAATGAAGGAGATAACAATGAAAACTGTTGACTCTAAACAATCAGTTACAACTACAGGGGCAGCAAAATATTTAGGAGTAAGTAATGCAACTATTTATAGAATGGTCGAAAATAACTTGTTAAATCCCTTAAAAACCCCTGGTGGTCAAAGACGCTTTGACATTAAAGAACTTGAAGAGTATAAAATAAAAAGCAAAGAAATCAAAGCTCCACAAAACCCTTCAATTAAAGAAAATTTGGTCAAAGAAGGACAAACTTCTTATCAGCAGTTGAATCTTTTAGATTTACCGAACGTAGAGGACTCTAATTCTGTCGATAGCTCCGATGAATTAGTAACAGAATCTGATGGAGTAATTGATCCCAGAAATAAGTTGAATGATTTATCAGGTAAAGATTGGCTCCCAGAAACTAAAAGCTTTTGGTTTCAAAAAGGTCTAGGGTCAAAACATCCACATGCACAAATTGAAAGACAACATCCAGCACCATTTTCATTTCAAGATGTTGGAAGATTAATTAAATTTTTCACTAAAGAAGGACAACATGTATTAGACCCGTTTTCAGGAGTTGGATCTACTTTAAAAGCTGCCGCATTGCTAAATAGAATTGGGACGGGCATTGAACTTTCCGAACACTGGAATACGTTAGCAAAAGAACGTTTAGATTATGAAGTAAGTACAGGTGAGGCTTTGAAACACACCTTTATTACAGGAGATTGTAGAAAAGAATTGAAGAAAATGGTTGACGATTCTTTTGACTTTATCGTAACCAGCCCTCCGTATTGGTCAATTCTTAATAAAAAGGCTGATCATAAGGTTCAACGAGATAGAGTAAATAATAATTTAGCTACAAATTACTCAGATAGTGTTGATGATTTAGGAAACATAAGCGATTATAGCGAATTTCTTGATATATTAGTAGACCAGGTGTTTGTTCAATGTGGAAGAGTCTTAAAAACTAGCAAATATATGTGCATTATCGTATCTGATTTCCGTAATAAGTCAGAGTTTGTAAGTTTTCATAGTGATATTATCCAACGCTTAAACTTAAAATCAATATGTAACAGATCACGACTAACACTCCAAGGCGTTAAGGTTCTATTACAAAACCATAAAAGTTTATTACCTTATGGTTACCCATTTGCTTACGTCGAGAATATACATCATCAGTACATATTGATATTCAAAAAAGTAGAAATAAAAAAGAAGTCAAAAAAGGATATGAATTAAAATGACTTGGGAATTTAATAAAATATACAACCTTGATTCAGATAAGGCATTAACCCAACTTCTCGACTCTGGAATCAAATTTGACCTAATTTTGACAGATCCTCCTTACAACTTAAATAAGGATTTTGGAAATGATAGTGATAAACTAGAATTTAATGAATTTATTAGCATTAACAGAAAACGACTCTCTGTATGTTCCGATCTATTGCATAAGGACGGAAGTATCATTTGGTTTGGAATCCATCATTATATTGGTTTTATCCAGACCATAATGTACGAGTTGGGATTACATTACAGAAGAATGAACATATGGTATTACGAAAATGGATTTTCAAGAACAAAAAAAAGCCCGTTAACCCAATATGAGCCATTTCTATGGTTCTCTAAATCTAATAAAAAGTGGACCTATAATGTAGACGATGTTAGGGTTCCCTACAAGAGTACTGATAGATTAAAAAACCCAATCTATTATAAAGGTTCAAACGGTGAGACCAAAGTCTGGACCCCCAATCCATTAGGGGCAATGAGAGGCGATGTTTGGCAATTCCCAACTTTAGCAGGGAAATTATTTCAAAAAGAAAAGACGGAACATCCTACTCAAAAACCCCAAACTCTAATAACTGAAATTATTAAAGCATATTGCCCCAAAAATGCTGATGGTTTTTACGAGGGGACCATACTAGATCCATTCTTAGGATCTGGAACTTTAGCTGTATGCTGTGAAATATTAAACAAAGAGGGGCATAATATTAAGTGGATTGGAATAGAAATAGAAAAGAAGTGGGTAGAAGTTAGCTATAAACGGTTAAGTGACATTACTTTGATCAACTAAGATCAGTATCAGAAAGACGGACTATTAAATCAACAGTCCGTCTTTCTAATCCCTAATAATTATTTTGCCACCTCAAGTATTCCGCCAATAGAAATATTGGGGTTATCCCCTATTATATTTGCTATAGAACTTCTAATTTCCATACATTCTGAATCTGCATAGAATGAGTCCGTATTAAAATTAACTTTCTTTAGATTCCAAATTAACAGTATTAGAGCACCTATAGTGATAGAATTTATTTTTATTTGAAGCACATTATTAATATCATTAATTACTCTCCAATACTCAGAACGAGTATTAGGAAATGCAATACTGACGATCACTGGCGTAATGTCACTATAGTTGATACCATATCTAGATGATAGTACAGCTAAGTCATCTAATATATTTCGTGGAGAGTCTAACAATGCATTTGAATCAAACTCCACTTCCATTACTCCATAGTTTGTCCCTGGAGGCCCTAGAACTGCATCCATTCTTACATTTACATCTCCACGTCTCCGTATAGAACAAGTAGTACCCAAAGTCATTAACAAGTTTCTTGAAAAAATGTTAGGAAATTGTGCATCTAAGTCTATTAATGCAAGCTGGTTATATATGTTCGTAATTACTTCATCTGTTTCTATTTTCAATTTCCCCGATCTTTTAACCTCACTTAAAAGATACATTTTTTCGCCGAAAATTTTACTGGTATCCCCATCATCTTCATCCAAATTAATCAGATAGTCTCCAATATGATTATTGTTAATCTCTATTCCTTCTTCAATCATATAAATAGCCCCTACTGGGCAACGATCGACACATATCCCACAACTTATACACCTATTATTATCCACCACTGGTATTCCATTTTCATTATCCCAAGCAATCGCATTCGTTGCACAAACCGCAGCAGATTGATCTTGTGGAAATTCAGGAAATGCACTATTTTGCAATTCATGGTCCTTAAAACTTAGACACGGAGCATCAGGGCAATGCAAACAGGATGCAATTTTTCTTTCACCAGTACTAAGTACTATTTCAGCTGGATTTCCAGGTAGGTAAACAATTTCCCTCGGGACACAGCCGTCTCGAAAAACTTTAGGCTGTGTATAATTATTTTTCTGTTTAAATATCTTGGACATCTATAATCCCCCCCAGCATCCTTAGTTGTTCCATAGTAATCGTTTTTCCTCTAAGTACTTTTTGTACTACCAAAATTAATAATGTCCGCAAATCAAATACAGCTATTTTAATACCAAATGTATCGTAAATGTCACTTATTAATCTACCTACATCAGCTCGTTCATTAGGCGAGTTAAATCCAACAACAAACGAAGGGCTTTCGAAATTAGTTGGGTGAACCTTTCTAGAAAGAAGAACTATTTTATTTTCTAAAGCTTGTCTAATAGCTTTAACAGAGATGAACTCTTCTTCCGATGGAGATTTTATCTCAATTGGAATACAGTATTGATCATCCACTATAATTGCATCCCATCTTTGATAATTAATCCCATGCCTTGGATTCTCACATGGAAATCCTAGTAGTTGAAAGAGATTTGCCACGAGAGGATAAAAGACAGTCTTATCCGCAGTTTCATACTCTTTTATTAATTGCTCTACAATGTTATCAATATCCTCTCCATAAACAGCTTTCTTTTCATGAATTTGAAGTGCAATTCCATTTGAAAATTTTGGTTTATCACTAACAATCTCTTTTAGCACTATAGTAGATTTTAGAACTTTTTGCTTTTCTACTTCATAACTGGGTAGATGATCACTTGGTAATTTCTTAGCCTGCTCATCTATCATATTCTTTTCAGATTTATAATACTTACCTAGTGCACTCTCCAACTTTTCCCGACGGAAAGTTTGATATGGAGAAAGAAGTATGTCTTTATTTCTGTATATTTCTTCAATATCAGCGAATTCACTTGCTAGTTCTTCTCTTATTGACGAAATATCAAAATATGACCTCTCAAGCATTTTAAAAAATGAAATTCGTATAATCTTATCTAAATCTTCTTTGGACTCGTGTTCAGATATTTCCGCCCCTATATCAATAGAGCTTTTTATCCATTCCGCCCTTTTTCTTCCTTCATCCGTCAACTTTAGCATGGTCCCTCTCCCCTTGTATATTTTGATTTTATCAGAGGAGACCCAACCGGAATATTTTAATGCGGCCAACGGAAATCTTGTATAATTGTGTAAAGTATTTACTTTTATCTTTGTACTTTCTGACAATTTATTTAAAGCATCAGCTAACTCTTTATTATTATTTTTCTCTCTCCTAATCTTCCTTATCATATCAATCATTACTCGATAGTTGTTATCTACATCATTTAAACTCAGTGGTCCTATAATCATTTCATCTCGACATAATATTTCGTCTAGATCCAACATGCATCTTAAAATAGTAGCAAATGGCCTTATTTTATTATCCGATTTAACAGATATAACCTCATTCGGATAGTTTATACCAAGTAGACTTTCCTGAAATAACGGTAAAGGATTACTTTTAGCACTTGCCATATGTTCGCCAAGATATGTAAAAGAGAATTCTAGTGTTTTTTCTTCTGTTGATTGAATCCATCCTAAAATTCTATATAGTTCGGCATACATCTTTGATTGATTGTAAAGTGGATCTCTAGACCTATCATTCCTAGTTGATAATCTTAATGCTTGCTCACCCATATAACCAGAAGAACTAGCTAAATTCGTATAAGTAAGGGTTGATGACATATCATCTAATGAAAAACTACCATTATTTTTTAGATATGAATGCAGGATCTGAAATATACGAATAAAAGTTGGTATATCAGAACCTGGATTTGGAAACCTTTGCACGATATCTCCACCTTATTTTGTATTTTACTGGTTAAAGACTAGTGTACAGTAAAAATATTGAAAAAAGTAGAGTTGCAGTATATTTCTATATATTAGTATGATTTGTAATAAAACAATTGTCAAATTGATATTATTATTTTGCAATCGATGTATTGCATGTATTTTGCAACTCAAAAATGCAGAGTTTGGCGGCCAATTTATGCAGAACACTGCCAACATCAATACAAAAGAATTTAGGAAGACTTCATGCTGGATAGAGCATGGCGCAGTCGGTAGCTTTCTCCGGTAAACGCCAGAATATGGGCGTGGTGGACGAGGCGATCCACAAGGGCTGCCGTCAATCGCGTATCTCCAAACACCGTATTCCACTGCCCAAACTCCAAATTCGACGTCACAATCACACTGTTTCTCTCATAGCAGGCCGAGATAACATGAAACAACAGCTCAGCCCCCGTTTGGTGAAAGGGAACAAACCCAACCTCGTCCAAAATCAACAACTCACAGTCTGCCAGTTCTTTTTGAAACCGCATCAGTGCCCCATTCGCGTGTTTTTCCTGCAAGAGCGCAACCAGATCGGGAACACGGAAGAATCGAACGGCATATCCCCTTCGGCACGCCTCTACGCCAAGCGCTGTTGCCAGATGGGTCTTCCCCGTGCCCACTTTTCCCAGCATCAGCACATTTTCCTTGCGCTCCAAAAAACGTAGGTCGATCAATCCCTCCTTTGTACATGTTTCCGGTAAGGTGACTGCCTCAAAAGCGTAATCTTCCAGTGTCTTCAGTTGGGGAAACGCGGCTTTCTTTATCAGTCGCTTCAGCTTTGTCTCCTCCCGCCGTTGAATCTCCATCCGCAAGACTCCCAGCAAGAAGCTCTCCCGATCTTCAAACGGCACCTGTTCATAGGTTTCCATCACATGCGCCAAATGCAAAGTTTTGCACACCTTTGCCAGCTCTTCTCTCATTCCACCCTCACCCCCAGGATCCGGTCGTACTCATCCAGCATGGGTATCTGCCCGTGAAGGGCAGGGGGTGTATGCGACTCTGAAAACGGTTCCGGGCGGAAAACAGGGTGTTTTATCGCGTAAAGGGCATGCTCCAAGGCAACAGCCAGATGCTCTTGCTGATGCGACAATTCTCCCAGTACTTGCCCGATTTCCTCCAACGTATAGGTGTCGAGCAATCGATGGAGCAGGCGAATTCGTGCTTTTCGTGCATTCATGTCTTCCACCGTCAAAAACGTTTGGAGCGCCTGAGGCATCATGTTGGTAAAGGAAGAATACATCACCGCCCGCGGGCGTTTTTCATATCTCTTCAATACCGCCTTCCAATCTACTGAAATGACTTTCTCCGTATAGGGACGAGGCAATGTCACAATCGGGGTATATGTCCCGTCTGCCGTTAACACCTCCAGCACATCCCACTTGACTTTCACCAAAACCGGCTGCATGGCCCGACACTGCGGCAACGGGAAGAGAGCCGCGTCAAACGACAGCTCAGCGTATTTGTTCAGGTGGCACGTCTCCAGCCGGAAAATCTCCAGCGGTGTCGTCGGCAGCGTCAGCAGCTTGCATTTTTCTTGCTCCCACAACTCGGCAATGGTTTGCTTTTTCACATAGTGAGGGCGCTGCATATCCGCACGGGCAGCTTCCGCCAAATACGTCTCCAGTTGTTCCGGCGTATCGATAACCGGTGGCGGAACACACCAGTTCCGGCGTCCATACCCCACTTTGTTTTCCACATGGCCTTTCTCATGGCCGCTGTATGGATTGCAAAACAGGGGCTCAAAGCGGTAATGGGCGCAGAAACGCCGAAACGCTTCCGTACACTCTCGTTTTCCGCCTTGCTGGATGGACACAACAGCAGCGGACAAGTTGTCAAACCAAATCTTGCGAGGAACCCCTCCCATTTGCTGAAATAGCCGCCCTAAGGCCTCCAGAAAGCATTCCGTGTTTTCTTTCGGAACCGGGAACACAAAGGCGGCATTGCTGTACGGAAACGACAGGGTCAATACTTTCCGCTCCACCAGTTCTCCCGACTTGACCACGTACACCGTCCCGAAGTCAGCCTGAGCTTCTCCACCTGGATGCTCCAAACGCTCAAAATGTTCGGCTCGTTCGGCTGCCATGGCTTTCTTCCGTTTGGAGACATATTCGGATACCGTTCGCTGCCCGCCAGGGAAGCCGTACTCATCCCGTAACCGCTGAAACATGCGGACGGCTGTATGGCGTTGCTTGCGTGGAAGACGCTCATCATCCTCCAGCCATGTGTCAATAATCTCTAAGTACGGTCCCAACACCGGATGGCGGCCTTTTCGCTTGCATACCGGTTCATTCCAATCGTCGCGATCCGCATATTTCTTGGCGGTTCGCCAATTCACCTGGACACGTTCCGCAATTTCCTGAATCGAACACCCTTCGACTTCTCGCAAAAATCGGATATACTGTTGTTGTGGCACTTTCAACATTCCTCTCACTCCCTCAGATTTTCGCCAAATCCAAGGGTAGATTTTGTAGGGGGATGTTGGCAAGTGCCTTTTTCATGGCCTCAGAATTGCGGTGGAACTCTGCAGTTTTCCGCCGCAATTCTCTGCACTTTTATCCTGCCATAAACAGTATTGCATATACACGATTGACCGGAAATGCCATTCACCCTCAAGTGGATGGCTCTTTTACACTTATTGGGAGGAGAATAATGGAAAATATAAAATGGATGTACTGGCCAACTGAAGAATGTGGGTCAGCAAATAACAACTTCTACTAATCAATAAAAATCGAGAGAGGCACCTTCCCCTAACGACTTTGGGGGAAGGTGCCTTTTCCAATTTGGAGGATGAAAATGAGAACCATCAAAACCATCCAAGGTGTACGCATCTTGCAAAAAGCACGAGTGTTTTCGGTTCATTTCACCAAGTATTTAGAAGATGAATTTTTAGGGTTAAAGGAAGCGTTCGATTTCGATGGCGCGGACACGTCATTTATACTGGATTTGCACGGCTTCATGGTCGTTCTTGAGAAAGGCGATAATCTACGCGATCTCAGCATCGTCGGTCTGAACAGACTAGACGGTGGCTTGCTCGGCAGTCTTCCCAAATTTGTGGAAAAGGTTCAGTGTGATCAAGAGCTATGGCACAAGTTTGTTGTGATTTAAACCAATGAATACGGCATGGCGCTCTACCTTCCCGATGGCTGTTACCGATGATGAAGAAATCCAAACTTGGCTGAGGTGCATGTGGAATGAAAACAGCAGTTTCTACGGGTTCAGATGGTACGAGATTCTAGTCTCCTGTACCCGCAGAGAAGGTGCGAACGGCAAAAGACGTTGTGGAGCTGTTTCTGCGATTTTTGGACCAACCGGATCGTGAACAGTTCTTTTTGCTTTGCATTAATACCAAAAATCAGCCAACAGCCATTCACACGGTATCCATTGGCTCACTTGACGCATCGATCGTGCATCCAAGGGAGGTATTCAAAGCGGCCATTTTGGCTAACGCTTCTTCTATCATTATAGGTCACAATCATCTATCCGGCGATCCAACCCCAAGTCGAGAGGATGTCAATTTCACCCATTCGCTCAAGAACGCTGGTGAACTGATTGGCATTTTGGTTTTGGATCACGTCATCGTCGGTACCGAAGGAGCGTTTGGGAGCATGGAAGAAAAAGGAGACATGTATAGATAATGGGTGGAGAACCAGTATGAGCATGAAATTGCTCATCGATTGGCATTTCTTGAATTTGACCCTTACTGATACGCTAGGGATTATGAAAACTAACGAACTAATATGGGAGGCATAATACGATGATCCATTCATACAAAACAACCATCTCTCGCAAAAGCCTGAAAAGCGGCCAGTACCTGACTGAGAAACTGACCGTGATCAAGGAGTCACCCATTGACTATGACGCTGATAATTACTACGAACCCGCAGTTGCCCTGCTCGGCAAGATGTACCCTGAGTTGAACCGATAAATCCGCCCCTCCCCCTTCCGATTGGGAGGGGCAATATTTCAAGAGAGGAGAAACAAGAGATGAATAAAAAAGCAGCCATCTACACACGCTTCTCAAGCGATAACCAGCGCGACAATCAATCGACGCGCAAATCCGAGCTATCGAGGATTACGCCAAGCGCAACCACTACGACATCGTAAAGGTCTACGCCGACCGCGCCAAAAGCGCCACATCGGACAAGCGTCCCGAATTTCAAAAGATGATTCAGGACAGCACGCTCGGACTGTTTGAAGTAGTAATCGTCCACAAACTGGACCGCTTCAGCCGTGACAAGTACGACAGCGCCACCTATAAACGCAAGCGCAAGCAGAACGACGTCAAGCTGGTCTGCGTCACCGAGAACCTGGATGGCTCGCCTGAAAACGTCATTCTCGAATCTCTGCTGGAAGGAATGGCCGAATACTACAGCAAAAACCTCGCCCGTGAAGTGATGAAGGGCATGAAAGAGAACGCCTACCAGTGCAAACACACTGGTGGCCTCCCTCCCCTCGGATACGACGTAGACCCGAATACCAAACAGTATGTCATCAATGAAACCGAATCCGCTCCGGTCAAGATGATCTTTTCTATGTATCTGGATGGCTATGGCTACAACAAGATTATCGATGCTCTAAACGCAAAAGGTTACAAAACCAAGCTGGGAAAGCCATTCGGTAAGAACAGCATTCACGACATACTGCGAAACGAGAAGTACAGTGGTGTGTGTATGTCTTCAACAAAACGGCAGGTAAAAACCCTTTCGGAAACGAAACGGACACTCAGTCAAAAGTGACGATGACGTGATTCGCGTTCCTGACGGTATGCCAGCACTTGTCTCCCCCGAAGACTACCAAATGGTCGTGGAATAAATGAAAGCAAACAAGCGCTCACCCGCTGCGTACAAATCCAAAGAATCCTACCTGTTAAGCGGCCTGATAGTCTGCGGCGAGTGTCTAGATATACACGGTCGAGAATTCGCGATGATGGGAAACTGCCGACCCATTCGCAGAAGCAAAATGAAGTACGTCACCTACCGCTGCGGGAATCGGGACAACAAGAAGAACCGCGACAACAAAGAGTTGCGCCGGGAACACATCGAAAACTTCGTCATCTCCGAGCTGCACAGCAAAATTTTCAATGACGAGGTGATTCCCCAGCTGGTTGAGCAGCTCAAACCAGAATTCGTTGAATACCGAAAGACAGGAGGAATTGACTGCACTAAAAGCAAAACTGCAAGAAGTCAGCAAGCAGCTCGACAACATCGTTTCGGCTGTCGCCCAAGGCTTCACCCAAGCGTCTTTCCTGGAGAAAATGTCGGAATTGGAGGAACAGAAAAATACTCCCTCTTTTTTCAGCATCAAAGAGCTGGAAATGGACAACAAAAAAACAGTCATCACGGACGACATCCTGCAACAACTGTTTGGCATGTTTAAGACGTATGTAGCTGAAAGTAATATTCCTGAAATCAAGAGGTTCATCGGTAGTTATGTCGAAAAGGTAATCGTCTACAAAGAGCATGTAGATGTTTTCTTCAAGATCAAAATTGTGGATTTGTTAGGTGGAGGCGGGGGGATTCGAACCCCCGTCCGAAAACAGCGATACATGAGCATCTCCGAGCGCAGTCACTCATTTGAATTTCGGCGACAGATTCGCGGAGCGACGCGCTGACCTGGCACCTAGCCTGATTGATCTTCTTCCTTTGGCCCCAGGCGGAGACCTCCGGCGTATCCCACTAAAGTTGAGCGCTAGTCACGCCACATGGGCGATGGAGTGGTAGCGCCTCACTGGTTATTAAGCAGCGAGAGAAAGTTGTTTGTTGCCAGTTAATGGCGTTTGCGTTGATGACGAGGTCCGCAACCCCCCGGCTCGCTTCTCATGCTCTACCATCCCCGTCGAATCCAGAACGCCCCCATGGTATAAGAGGTGCCCAAAAGATCGTGTCTGTCCGATGCCCTCAATGGAGCAGCGGTACTTCCGCCTTTTGAACGGGAACTACCTGTCGAGAAGGTGACAAAAAGTCTAGGTGAAGAGAGGTTACAGACCGTTCCACACCTAGACTGTGTTGTTAACAGTGTGTACTGCTTGCTACCTATTCAATATAGCATATTTGACAGGCAAAACTCAACGTTGATTCCTGCCAGGCATGCCAAGGCGCACCAGTATGTGCTTGCAGCCGAGGCTTGTGTCCGACGCTTGCGCCGCTGTTCCTCGCTTTGCTTTCCTACCACATCTTTCGAGATGCGAACGCTTTGGCACCCTTACGCCTTCTGCCGTTCCCTCAAGGCACGCTCGACTTCGCGCGCAGCGTCCTTCTTCTTGAGGTCCTCGCGCTTGTCGTAGTTCTTCTTCCCTTTGACCAGCGCCAGCTCGACTTTGGCCCAGCCGCCCTTCAAATAAATGCTGAGCGGGACGAGCGAGTAGCCTTTCTCGCGGATCAGGCCGTTCAGCTTGAGGATTTCCAGGCGACGCATCAGGAGCCTGCGGGTACGTTCCGGCTCGTGGTTGAAGCGGTTGCCCTGCTCGTACGGGCTGATGTGCACGTTGTACAGCAGCAGCTCGCCGTTTTGGACGCGGGCAAAGCTGTCCTTGAGCTGGACGCGGGAGGCCCGCACGGATTTGATCTCCGTTCCGGTCAGTTCGATGCCCGCTTCGAATACTTGCTCGATGTGGTAATCGTGGCGCGCTTTTCGGTTTTGGGCAACTGTCTTGGTGCCGGCTTTGTCTTTGGACATGGAGATCACCTCGCTTGCGTTTTTCCTGCGTTTCGTACCAGTAAGTCTAGCAAATTTTTCGGATGGTGGCAAGCCAATTTACCCGGCAAACGCCTGATTATGCCCGTTACACAATCGTTTAACGGCGCTTCCGCTTGGCGCTGCTGGCGACGTTTTTGCGGTTCTTCTTCTTCGATTGCACGAAGTCTTCCCAGAACCCTTTTTGCTGCTGCTTTGGAGTTCCTTCCGCTTCGGTGTTCAGTACGACGACCTCTTCGCTTCCTGTAGCCCCGCGCGAACGGCGCCCCGGGCTGGCTGCCTCGCTCTTGCGCCGCTCCTTGTACTTCTGGCGAGCGGCTGCCGGATGCTGCTTTTCCTTTTTCCGAACCGGCCGATCTGATCGGGAGCGATCCTGCTTGCCGCGGCCGTTGCGTTCTCCGCCGCGCCCGTCGATGACCTTCGGGGTGCGTTCCCGGCTTCCGCGGAAGCCCGATGCCTTGGTCATACCGACTATTTCAAAGTCGATGGTGCGCTCGTCCACGTTGACATTGGCTACACGTACCTGCACCACATCCCCGATGCGGAACTGCTTTCCGGTTCGCTCGCCGATCAGGGCGTACATTTTTTCATGGTAGTGATAGTAGTCGTCTGTCAGGTAGCTGACGTGCACCAGACCTTCGATCGTGTTCGGCAGCTCGATGAAAATCCCGAACGATGTGACGCTCGAAATGACTCCCTCGAACTCTTCTCCGACACGCTCCAGCATGAACTCCGCCTTTTTCAGGTCGTCCGTCTCGCGCTCGGCATCTACCGCGAGGCGCTCGCGCTGGGAAGCATGCTCCGCGATGAGCGGCATATGCTCCGTCCAATACGCCAGCCGTTTTTCCGAGAGCTGTTCTCCCTGTTCGATCCAATCCCGGATGCGGCGATGGACGATGAGGTCGGGATAACGGCGGATCGGGGAAGTGAAATGCGTGTAAAATTCCGTGGACAGACCGAAGTGTCCCAGGCTTTCCGCGTCGTAACGCGCTTGCTTCATCGAGCGCAGCATGACGGTGCTGATGATGATCTCTTCCGGCTTCCCTTTGACCTCTTCCAGCAGCTGCTGCAAGGCCCGGGGATGAACGGAATTCCCTTTGCCGCGAATCGAGTAGCCGAAGTTGGTGACGAACTCCATGAAGGCCATCAGCTTTTCGGCGTTGGGGTCTTCGTGGACGCGGTACATAAACGGCTGCTTCATCCAGTGGAAGTGCTCCGCCACGGTTTCGTTTGCAGCCAGCATGAATTCCTCGATGATCTGCTCCGCAATGGAACGCGTGCGGAACCCGATATCCGTCGGAGTTCCCTCTTCGTTCACGTATATTTTCGCTTCACGGAAGTCGAAATCGATGGCGCCGCGCTTCATCCGCTGCTCGCGGCGTTTGCGTGCCAGCTTCTCCATCTCCTGGAACATCGGGACGAGCTCGCTGTACTTTTCCATCAAGGCTTCGTCCTTGTCCTCCAGGATGCTGCGCACATCCGCATACGTCATCCGCTCGTTCGTGCGAATCACGCTGAGGAAGATGTCGTACTTCACGACCTTCGCGTCTTTGTCCATTTCCATGTCGCAGGAGATCGTCAGGCGATCCACTTTTGGATTCAGGCTGCAGATCCCGTTGGACAGTCGGTGCGGCAGCATCGGAATGACCCGGTCGACCAGATAGACGCTGGTGCCGCGCCGATACGCTTCATTGTCCAGGGCCGATTTTTCCTTGACGTAGTAGCTGACGTCAGCGATGTGGACGCCGAGGCGCACGTTGCCATTCGGGAGAGTCTCCAGCGATACGGCGTCGTCCAGGTCCTTGGCATCCGCTCCGTCGATCGTAACCATCGGCCGGTCGCGCAGGTCGCGCCGTCCTTTGATCTCCTCTTCGGAGATCTCATCCGGAGCGGCTTCCGCTTCCGCCAGCACGTCGTCCGGGAAAGCCTCCGGCAGCCCGAACTTGCGGATGATCGACAGGATGTCTACCCCCGGATCGTTCTTGTGGCCCAAAATCTCCACGACGACACCCTCGGGATTCACCCGGCCTTCCGGGTAGCGGACGACATCCACTACGACCTTGTGCCCGTCCACCGCTCCGTTGTAAGCATCTTTCGGGATGAAAATATCCTTGCCGATCCGCTTTTCATCCGGAATGACAAACGCGTAATGCGTCTCGTCCTTGAACGTGCCGACGACTTGCTTGATGCCCCGTTCGACGATGCGGATGATGCGCCCTTCCAGGCGATTGCCGCCCGCCTCTTTTTCCACCCGGACCAGGACGGTATCCCCGTGCAAAGCGCCGTTCATGTCATTGGCGTGCACGTACACGTCCTCCATCTCCGGCGTTTCCGGAATCACGAACCCGAAGCCTTTGGGGTGGTTTTGCAAGCGTCCCCTCACCAGATTCATTTTTTCAGGTACGCCGTAGCGGTTCGCCCTCGTCCGGATGATTTCGCCGCTCGCCTCGAGAGCATTGAGCGTTCTCACCAGCTCTTTAAAAGCTCCGGTATCCGCGATCCCGAACGCTTCCTCCAATTCCTTCACGGTCATGGGGTGGTACGCCTGCTCCCGCATGAACCCGAGGATTTCTTGTTCTTTCATTCACAAACCTCCTTTTTGCGTGGTTTTCAACCGCGCTTCCTTTTCAGCCATTACTATGTAGTATTCACCGCGCAAGCGCATCGCAATCGGAACAGAGAAAAAGGCAGCAAGTCGCACTTGCTGCCTTTTGGCCATTCGTCTATTACGCTGCTGCTTTCAAGAAATAGCCGAGCAAAATCGCAAAGATCATGAACAATGCCGCGAAAACAACGGTCAGCTTTCCTAAAAGAGCGTCAATCCCACGCGCTTTCTGTTTGCCCATGAGTTGCTCAGCGCCGCCGCCAATCGCTCCCGAAAGACCGGCACTCTTACCAGATTGTAACAACACGACGATAATTAAGCCAATACTTGCAATCACAAGTATAATTTTCGCAGCCAATGCCATCTTCATTCACCTCAAAACGTATTTCCAAGGCGGTCAAAAACCAATACATCCACTGTACCATAATTACTAGCCGTCAGCAAGCGGCCAACCCTGCCATTTTCAGAGAAGTTTTGCAAGAATGATCCCGATCTATGCCGGGGCATAATATATAGAAGAAACGGGGAGTGCGCAACTATATTATGGAAATTGTGTACTTTCTTTGTCGGTTTTTCCGTCGCCTTGCAACTGTCAAGATTTTGCCGTAAAATTGCAGTTGTACCTTTATATCTTGCCTTGGGAGGTCTTTGTCAGATGGCTGGGTCCAACAAAAAAGACATGAATCAAAACGACGTAATTGATTCCGCGAAGGCCTTTTTTACTTCGTTTGGTATCTTGTTTCTAGTTTTTCTCATTGCACTTGTAGGATCGATTATTTTCCCGCCAAAACATGGGGAAGAAGCTGCCGGACCTGGCGGTGGACCTACCGCCAACATTGACGCTGCTGCCATTTTCAAACAAAACTGCGCTTCCTGTCACGGTCAAAACCTTGAGGGGATCGTTGGACCAAACTTGACGAAAATTGGTGCGGAACTGAGCGCCGATGATATCGCCAAGATCATCAAAGAAGGTAAAGGCGGCATGCCACCGGGAGTATTGAAAAAGCAGCCGGAAATTCAAGCGGTTGCAAAGTGGCTGTCTGAACACAAATAAGTACATAGATGGCCCGATCGAAAAACACCGGAGACTCGTCCTCTTCGGTGTTTTCGGCATTCATAAGGAGGCGGCGGCAGATGACGACCGAACTGGAAATCGAACGACTGGGCAAAAGGTTGACCACCTCCCCGGAAACATGGCTGTTTCAAGAGTTTACGGCGCGGATCACCGCACCGGAGATCATCGGCATCCTCGGCAAATCAGGCCAGGGCAAAAGCACCCTGCTCCGAATATTGGGACGTTTGGCAATAGGGGACCAGGGCACAATCCGCCTCGGCAACAAGGATTGGCGCGGGTGGGAGCCTGAAGCGTGGCGGATGACGATGAGCTATGTAGCGCAGCAGCCAGTCATGCTTCCCGGCAGCGTGGAAGACAACCTGCGGGCGGCGAGCGCGCTTCATCAGCGCCCTTTCGACGAGCGGCTGGCACGCCAGTACATGAGCGAGCTGGCGATGGATCATCTGGAGTGGGGCAAACCGGCCCAGCTGCTCTCCGGGGGAGAAAAGCAGCGGCTTGCCCTGATCCGCACTCTTTTGTTGCGTCCGTCGATCCTGCTGCTGGACGAAGTCACCTCGTCCCTCGACGCCGTGAGCAAGCAAGCGGCCGAACGCCTTCTCGTCCAACTGCACACGCGAAGCGGCACGACGCTGCTCTGGATCACCCACGATCTGGATGAAGCACGAAGCGCCTGCAACCGTATCTGGTTCATGGCGAACGGACGGCTGGAGGAGGACTCCCCCAGCCAATCGTTTTTCCGCTCCCCGCAGTCGGCGGCGGCACAGGAGTTCCTGCACCGCTACACAGCGATGGTGGCCGCGGCGAAGGAGGAGCAAGCATGACTGCCTTTTCCATGTGGTTTGCCTTTGCCTTCGTGCTGATCGCCCTGCTCCTGTCCGTCTGGCAGAAGCTCGGCCTGGAAAAGGAAATCGCGATCGGCACCGTTCGCTCCACCGTTCAGTTGCTCGCCATCGGCTACGTCCTGCAATTCGTCTTTCAATCCGACCATATCGGGTTCATCCTGATCCTGATCGTCATGATGGTGAGTGTCGCCTCTTGGAATGCTGCCAGCCGGGGAGCCGGTTTGCCCGGCATTTTCTGGCGGATCGCCATCGCTCTGAGCGTGACCGAGCTCGTCACCATGGGACTGCTGGTGCTGCTCGGCCTGGTCTCTCCTACCCCGCAATATTTGATTCCGATGAGCGGCATGATCATCGGCAGCTCGATGGTCGTCTGCGGTCTCTATCTCAACCATATGAACCGCGAGACAGAGAGCTCGCGCGGCGAGATCGAAGCGCTGCTCTCTCTGGGAGCCACCCCTCGCCAGGCGATTCAGGGCGTGCTGAAACGGGCTGTGAAAGCGAGCATGATTCCCACCTTTGACACGATGAAAACAATCGGACTGGTGCAGCTTCCCGGCATGATGACAGGGATGATTGTCGCCGGTGCCAGCCCGATCGACGCGGTTCGCTACCAGATTCTCATCATGCTCACCTTCTCTTCCTCGGCTGCCATCTCGGCTGTTCTCATCAGTTTGATCAGCTACCGCCTGTGGTTTACAAAAGAATCGATTTTGCGTTCCTGACTCTTTCCTTCCCTAACTGCCGGGCCATCCGGCAGTTTTTTTTCGCGAACTGTAATGAAACATGGCTCGATTCGTCAAATTACAAGGAGAAAGAGCAAAGGTGGTTCCGCTATGAACAAAAACGACTTGATCGAGCAATGGTTCCTGCGTTACGGCGACGACATATACAAGTTTCTCGTCTACTACACAGGCAGCCGGGATGTCGACGATCTGGTCCAGGACGTTTTTCTCAAGGCTCTCGGAGCTGTCGGCTCGTTCGAAGGGAGGGCCCAGCCCAAGACGTGGCTTCTCACGATCGCACGCCACACCGCGATCGATCACGCACGGAAGAAGCGCTTGCGCAGCTGGCTTCCCGACATGTGGCTCTCGAATTTGACGTCAGAAGAAAAAACGCCGGAAGAGATTTTCGATCTCCAGGAAGAACAGCAAACCTTGTACCGCGCCATCCGCCAAGTAAAGCCCGCCTATCGCGAGGTGCTTATTCTCAGGGGCATCAAAGGCCTTTCGTCCAGAGAAACGGCAGAAATCCTCGGCTGGACGGAAAACAAGGTGAATGTCACCCTGCACCGTGCCATGAAGGCCGTCAAGGAGAAACTGGAGCTGGAGGGAAAGGAGCTGATCGGCAATGCCATTTAAAAGCGACGAACAACTGCTGAAGGAGCTCGGCAAGCTGCCCAATATGGAAATGCCACCGGAAACCAAGAAGAAAATCATCACGACTATCCGATCCAAGGAGGCTACTCACATGGAACAAACGGTAAACAAACGCAGCTTTGGCCAAATCGGCAAAGGACTGGCGGTCTGCTCCATCCTCGTCGCTGCATGCTGGATGGGGACTGCGCTCATTCAAGGCAACCAGCCGGCCGCGCTGCCTGACATTACGAATGGATCGTCTCCCGCTGCACCGAAGACGCAGCCTGCCGCTCCGGGGCCAAGCCACGGCACTGCCCAACCGACCCCAGTGGTACCAGCCAATGACGAGCTGCTCACTACCATCCGCAAACAAGCGGAAAAAGGGGCAGTCATCAACTCCCCATATACAGTGGAGACGACGGTGTTTGATACTGTCGAAAAGGCTTGGGGTGCTCCCGACAGCAGCGTCTATGCAAATGGGCTGACGTACGCAACCTATAAAAATCGCGGGGTTGTCATCGGCTACAACAAAGGCATGCAAATCGCCGAAATCCGCTCCCTCGATCCGAAAATCCAAAAGCTCACGCTGGCCGAGATCGAACGGCAGTGGGGCAAACCGAACCGCGTCAGCGAATTCGCCGGGCAACAAATCTACACCTACGATGTCACGGACAAATACCAGGTCAAATTCGCGTTTGAGCAGCCATCCACGGGAAATGGACTGACCCTCGTGCAATACAGCGTCTACTACCCGCAAGGCAACCGGAACCTGATGGCCGATTTGGCCCCTGCTGAGCTGCTTACTACCCTTCGCGACCTGGCGAAAAACGGCCAGACCCTGGGTAGCGAATTCCGTGTGGAAAAGGATGTCTTTGACACCGTCGAAAAGCAATGGGGCAAGCCGGACGTCGTTTCCACCGTCAGCGGCATCACATACAACACGTACCGGGATAGGGGGCTTGTCTTCGGCTTTAACAAAGGAATGCAGATCGTGGATATTCGCTCCTACAACTACCAGCTACAGTACGTTTCCCTCGCAGACGTCGTGAAGACCCTGGGCAAACCGACTAGCACAGCCAATGTAGCGGGCCAAACCATCTACACCTACAAAGTCAGTGACAAGTACGAGCTGAAAATTGTCTTTTCCAGCATCGCCACCGGCTCCAACAACGACAAAGTGTTTGTCGATCACGTCAACGTCTTCTATCCGCGCGGCACGATCAACAACATGGCAGGCTGAAAAAACGAAAAAGACGGCTGAAGCTATTCGCTTCCAGCCGTCTTTTCCTTCCCGATCTTATTTGCCGATGATGTAGCCTTCCAGCTCATCCAGCACTTTATTTGCCGCGATCACGCCGCCGGAGGTGTTCCAGATGGTGTCATCCACTTTGAAAGCCTTGCCCGCTTTTACGACGTTCAGGTTTTTCCACAGAGGATCGTTGGTCCACTCTTGCTCCAGCTTGGACGCTTCGCCTTTGCCTGTCTCATACGTGAAGTAGAACATGATGTCGCCATCCATTTCCGGGATGCGCTCTTTCGTCACTTCCGCTGCGAAATCGTCTTTGTCTTGGGCAGCAGGACGAGCGAGGCCGAGGTCTTGGAAAATAGCGCCGGTGAACGTGTTTTTGTAGTAGATGCGTACTTTGCCCGGCATGAAGCGTACGACCGATACCTTCGTATTCAGCTTATCGCCTGCTTTTGCTTTGAAGTCTTCTACGCGTTTGTTCCAATCTGCGAGGATCTTTTCGCCTTCCGCCTTTTTGTTTACGGCTTCCGCGTACAGCATGAAGTTTTCTTTCCAGTCGCCGCGCGGCTCTTCTACAAACACGGTAGGAGCGATAGCGGAGAGCTGCTGATAGATTTTTTCATGACGAAATTTCATGCCCAGGATCAGGTCCGGTTTGAGAGCAGCGATGGCTTCAAGGTTTGGCTGGCCTTCCGTTCCGACCAGTTTGGCGCCTTCGAGGTCTTTGCTTACGAAATCAAAGAATTTCGTCGGATCTACAGTGGAACCGACTGCACCGACCGGTTTGATCCCCAGCGCGATCAGAGTTTCCTCACCTTGGTTCGTCAGCATCACGATGCGCTGCGGAGTGCCTTTGATGGTCGTCTCACCCATCGCATGTTTAACGGTATAGGATTGCTCGGAAGCGTTCGACCCGCCAGCCGCCTGCTGTTCCGTTTTTTGCTCGGCAGGCTTCTGCTCGGTGGCTTGCCCCCCGCCGCCGCAGCCTGTAACGATCAACATCAAGGCCATCATGACGGCGACAAACGCTTTCCCGCCCGTGGCCCAATATGTACGTGAAAACATGATGAAAAGACCCCTTTCAAAACTTTATTGAGAGTGAGAATTGTATTCAATGACAATCATTATCCTACCTTCCAGCACATAAGAAGTCAATAACAAAATGATAATGAATCTCAACATCATTGACACATCATGATCCTACCTCTAAACTTATCATTGTACTGATTTTCTGGATCGTGTAAGAACTCGCTAATGAGATAAGGAAGAAACCAAATGAACTCGTTACTGTCCAATACCTTTCTCAAAATAATGGGAGTAGTCGCAGCCTTCGTGCTTTTGGCTTACCTCAGCTACACCAGCCTCGTCTTCGGGGTGATCGATACGAGCTGGCAAACCGCCATCGATGCCTACACGCACTTCAATGGTTCAAATGAACACATCGCCATTCGAGAGCTGCGTGTCCCCCGTGTGCTGAACGCACTTACGGTAGGCTTCACCCTTGGTGTCGCCGGCACCCTGCTCCAATCGTTGACGAGAAATCCTGTCGCAGACGTCGAACTGTTCGGCCTGAATGCAGGTGCTTCCCTGTTCGTCGTTTTCGCAGTCACCTTCATCGGCATCAGCTCGTTGACCGAGTTTACCTGGATTTCGTTCCTCGGCGCAGCTGTCGCGGGGATCATCGTCTACGTGCTCGGGTCGCTGGGCAGGGACGGATTGACTCCGGTCAAGCTCGTACTCGCCGGAGCCGCGATCACCGCACTGGCCTCGTCTATCCGCCACGGCATGATGGTCTTGAACGAGAAGGCGACCGATGAAGTCCTCTTCTGGCTCTCCGGCTCCGTCGGCGGACGAAAGCTGGAGTACTTGGCCACCGTCTTTCCGTACATGCTCGTCGCCTGGGTCGCCGCCTTCGCTTTGGCCAGACCGATCCAGACCTTGCTCATGGGAGATGACGTCGCCAAGGGGCTCGGGCAGCGCACCTTGCTGGTGAAGCTGGCGACCGGCGCTGTCATCGTTCTCCTGTCCGGCTGCGCTGTCGCCGTCGCTGGCCCCATCGGCTTTGTCGGTTTGGTGACGCCCCATTTGGCGCGCTACTTCGTCGGCATCGACACGCGCTGGGTCTTGCTTTACAGCGGACTGCTCGGCTGCATCCTGCTGCTGATGGCGGACATCGCCGCTCGCTTCGTCGCGATGCCTGCTGAAGTCCCTATCGGTGTCATGACCGCCCTGATCGGCATCCCGTTCTTCATCTACGTCGCACGAAAGGGGCTGGATAAAGGATGAAAGAGTACTTTTCGCTGCGTCTGGGCAAACGTGCGACTTCCGTGCAAATCCATAAGAAAACGCTGTTGTTCAGCCTGATCGCCCTCTTTCTGACCTTTGCCGTGGCTGTCGTCAGCCTGGGGCTGGGGGAAATGAAGATCCATCCCCTCGATGTGCTGAAGGTCATATTCGGCGCCGGATCGGAGCAGGACGCCTTGATCGTCCAGCAGTTTCGGATGCCGCGCATCATCGTCGCCATCCTGGTAGGTGCGGCCTTAGCTTCAGCCGGGGCGATCATGCAAGGGATCGTCCGCAATCCACTGGCTGCTCCCGACATTCTCGGGATCTCCGGAGGCGCTTCGATCGCTGCCGTCGGCTTTTTGCTCCTGTTTGAAACGGCCAGCATCAAATGGCTGCCGCCCATCGCTTTTCTCGGGGCCATGCTGACGACGCTGCTCCTGTACATCCTGGCCTGGAAAAATGGCGTGACTCCGCTCCGACTCGTGATGATCGGGGTCGGAATCAAGATCGCGGCTGGCGCTATCGTGACCATCCTGATCATGTTCAGCCCGTTTCTCTTGCAAAACAAAGCATTGCTCTGGCTCACCGGAAGCATTTACGGAGTGGACTGGAACGACGTCCTGATGATCCTCCCCTGGGTGGTCATCCTGATCCTGGCAGCCGCCTTGCTTACGCGCCGCGTCAACATACAGCAGCTCGGCGACGATGTCGCCACGAGTCTCGGAAGCTACCTGCAATGGGATCGCTTCCTCTTGCTGATGATTTGCGCAGCCTTGACCGGAACAGCCGTGTCCGTCGGCGGCGATATCAGCTTCGTCGCGCTGCTGGCGCCGCATATCGCCAAACAGCTGATCGGCCCTTCATTTGGCGGAGCGCTGCCGCTTTCGGCATTCATCGGTGCCTTGATCGTGCTCCTCGCTGATCTCGTCGCCAGAGTAGCTTTTACACCCATCGAAGTCCCGGTAGGCGTCTTCACCTCGGCAGTCGGCGCCCCGTTTTTCATTTACTTGCTGTACAAAAACCGGAATCGCTAGTGAAAGGAGACGAACGATCATGCACGCTTTGGAAACTCGCCAGTTGACGTTATCCTATGGAGAACGCAATATCATTGAAGGGCTGAATCTGAACATCCCCCGCGGCAAGATTACGGTCTTTATCGGCAGCAACGGGAGCGGAAAGTCGACGCTGCTGCGTTCCCTTGCCCGTTTGCTGAAGCCAAAGGACGGCGCCATCCTGCTCGACGGCGAATCGATCGCCAAGCAATCGACCAAGGAAGTTGCCAAACGGCTTGCCATATTGCCGCAAGGACCAAGCGCTCCCGAGGGACTGACCGTGCTGCAGCTGGTCAAGCAAGGGCGCTATCCGTACCAAAACTGGCTACAGCAATGGTCCGAGGAAGACGAGAAGATGGTGACACGCGCCCTCGAAGCCACACAGCTCTCCGCCCTCGCCAACCGCCCCGTCGACTCTCTCTCCGGCGGTCAGCGCCAACGTGCATGGATCGCTATGACGCTGGCGCAAGGGACGGAAACGATCCTGCTCGACGAACCGACCACGTATCTCGACATGTCCCACCAGATCGAGATCCTGGACCTATTGTTCGAGCTGAACGAGACCGAGCAGCGCACGATTGTCATGGTCTTGCACGACTTGAATCTGGCATGCCGCTACGCCCATCACATCGTCGCGGTGCACAACCAGACCGTCGTGGCAGAAGGCTCTCCCGACGATGTGCTGACGACAGACCTGGTCCGAACCGTCTTTGATATGGATTGCCAAATCACTCTCGATCCTCTCTACGGCACGCCGATGTGCATTCCGTACAGCAAGAGCCGCCTGGCTGCCGCTGTCCTGGAGCAGAGGACCGCTGTGCTGTCGTAATAGGCTCTGACTGCAAAAAACAAGCCACTCCGATTGGAATGGCTTGTTTTTTTTTCGAAAAAGGGCTGCGCCCGCGTCAAACCCGTCCGCGAGTGCAGCCCTAGTCATTCCTGCAAAGGAGCTTACTTTTTCAAGTTGTAGAAAGCAGCACGGCCGCCGAAACGGGACGTGTCGCCCAGCTCGTCCTCGATGCGCAGCAATTGGTTGTACTTCGCTACGCGGTCGGTACGGGATGGCGCACCGGTCTTGATTTGACCCGCATTGGTCGCCACTGCGATGTCGGAGATCGTGGAGTCCTCGGTCTCGCCGGAGCGGTGGGAAATCACTGCTGTGTAGCCGGCGCGCTTCGCCATTTCGATCGCTTCGAACGTCTCGGTCAGCGTACCGATTTGGTTCACTTTCACGAGGATGGAGTTGCCTGTCGCCGATTCGATCCCACGTGCCAGGCGCTCGGTGTTGGTCACGAACAGGTCGTCGCCCACCAGCTGCACTTTGCTGCCCAGTTTGTCGGTCAAAGCCTTCCAGCCGTCCCAGTCGTCTTCGGACAGACCGTCTTCAATCGAGATGATCGGGTATTTGCTCACCAGATCTTCGTAGAACGCGATCATTTCTTCGGTTGTTTTGACGACTCCTTCGCCTTCGAAGTGGTATTTGCCGTCTTTGAACATTTCTGTCGCGGCTACGTCGAGTGCGAGGAATACGTCTTTGCCAGGCTCGTAGCCAGCAGCCTTGATCGCAGCCAGGATGGTGGTGATCGCTTCTTCGTTGGACTTCAGATTGGGCGCAAAGCCGCCCTCATCGCCAACAGCGGTGCTCAGACCTTTTTCAGACAGCACCTTTTTCAGGGAGTGGAAGATTTCCGCACCGGTGCGCAGCGCTTCTTTAAAGGATTCCGCCCCTACCGGCATGACCATGAATTCCTGGATGTCGACGGTGTTGTCCGCATGCTTGCCGCCGTTCAGGATGTTCATCATCGGCACAGGCAAGGTTCTCGCATTGAAACCGCCGAGGTAGTTGTACAGCGGCAGCCCCAAGGAATCTGCTGCTGCGCGTGCAACTGCCATGGAGACGCCCAGGATCGCATTGGCGCCCAGCTTGCCTTTGTTGTTCGTGCCATCGAGCTGAAGCATCGCCATATCGACGCCGACCTGATCCAGCGCGTCCATGCCGATCAGCTCAGGCGCGATGATTTCGTTTACGTTTTCGACCGCTTTCAGTACGCCTTTGCCCAGGTAACGGGACTTGTCGCCATCGCGCAGCTCTACCGCTTCATAAGCGCCGGTAGAAGCCCCGGACGGTACTGCAGCGCGGCCCATCGAACCGTCTTCCAGATAGACTTCGACTTCCACAGTCGGGTTGCCGCGGGAATCCATAATTTCGCGTGCGTAGATGTCAGTAATCATCGCCATTTCTCATCCATCTCCTTTTTGTGTGCGGGTCTCCCCACCAATTTTTATATAAGCTTGCGATCGGGCACCATTTCAGTTTGTGCCAGAGCGGCTTATTTTGCAAGTAACGATTTGCCTGTCATTTCCTCTGGCTGCGGCGCACCCAGCAGGTCGAGCAGGGTCGGCGAAAGATCGGCCAGGACGCCGCCCTCGCGCAGGGTGGCTCCTTCCTTCGTCACGATCACCGGCACCGGGTATGTGCTGTGCGAAGTGATCGGACGGCCTTCCGGATCGAGCATCAGGTCGGCATTGCCGTGATCGGCTGTGATGACCGCCACCCCGCCTTTTGCCGTGATCGCCTCCACTACGCGGCCCAGGCACGTGTCCACGGTCTCGACCGCCTTGATGGTCGGCTCCATCTTGCCCGAATGGCCGACCATGTCGCAGTTGGCGAAGTTGAGGATAATCGCGTCGAAGTGGTCTGCCTCGATCTCGGCCACGACCGCATCGGTCAGCTCGATCGCGCTCATCTCCGGCTTGAGATCGTAGGTCGCGACTTTCGGCGACGGAATGAGAATGCGCGTCTCGCCCGGGAACTCCTGCTCTCGTCCGCCGCTGAAGAAGAACGTCACGTGCGGGTACTTTTCCGTCTCCGCAATGCGCAGCTGCTTCAGTCCTTGCTGAGACAGCACTTCGCCCAGCGTGTTGTCCAGATTGGAAGGCTTGTAGGCCACATAGCCGTCCACCGACTCGGAAAAATGGGTCAGGCAGACGAAGTGCAGGTGACGCGGATGCTTTTCTCCCCGATCGAATCCGCGGAAATCGTCGTTGGTGAATGCCTGCGAGATTTGAATCGCCCGGTCCGGACGGAAGTTGAAAAAGATGATGGCGTCCTCGTCCTGGATCGTAGCGACAGGCTCTCCCTGCTCATCCACGATGACTGTCGGCATGACGAACTCGTCCATGATCGACTTCTCGTACGATTCCTTGACGGCCTTGATCGGATCCTGATACTGGGGAGCATCCGCGTACACCATGGCGCGGTACGCTTTCTCGATACGTTCCCACCGCTTGTCGCGATCCATCGCGTAGTAGCGGCCTTGCACGGTGGCGATCCTGCCTACGCCGGTCTCTGCAATCTTGGCTTGCAGCCGCTCGATGTAGCCTACTGCGCTGTCCGGCGAAACGTCCCGTCCGTCCAAAAAGCCGTGGATGTAGACCCGGTCGACGTTTTGCCGCTTCGCCATCTCGAGAATCGCAAACAGATGGTCAATGTGGCTGTGTACGCCGCCGTCCGACAAAAGCCCGAACAAATGCAGCTGCTTGCCTTTTTCCTTGACGTGGCGAAAAGCTTCGAGCAAGGTTTCGTTCTCGAAAAATTCGCCTTCCCGGATCGATTTGGTGATGCGGGTCAAGTCCTGGTAAACCACGCGGCCGGCACCGATGTTGAGGTGGCCTACCTCGGAATTGCCCATCTGTCCCTCGGGCAAGCCGACAGCGAGCCCGCTCGCCTCCAATGTCGTGTGGGGATATTGGTTCCAATAACGGTCAAAGTTCGGTTTTTTCGCTTGCGCTACCGCATTGCCGTACGTCTCGTCGCGCAGGGCAAAGCCGTCCAGGATCAGCAGCGCAACCGGTTTGGGCCGATGTGCCATCTTTTTCTCCTCCTACTTACTTCGCTGCTCCATTGATCAGCTGCAAATAACTGTCAGGCTGTAGGCTCGCTCCGCCCACCAGCGCTCCGTCGATATCCGGCTGCGCCATGTAGCTGGCGATGTTCTCCGGCTTGACGCTTCCCCCGTACTGGATGCGCACTTCCTCCGCCGTCTTTTGGCCGAAGCGCTCGGCAATGACCTGCCGAATGATCGCGATCGTCTCATTCGCATCCTCTGCCGTGGATGACTTGCCTGTTCCAATCGCCCAGATCGGCTCGTATGCGATGACGACATCAGCGAGCTGCGCCGCTTCCAGTCCGGCCAAAGCGCCTTCGGTCTGGGTGCGCACGACGGTCGCGGTCTCGCCCGCTTCCCGCTGCTCCAGGCTTTCCCCTACGCACACGATCGGCTTCAGTCCGTGCTTCAGGGCAGCGAGCACTTTTTTGTTGACGGTTTCATCCGTCTCATTGAAGTACTGACGGCGCTCCGAGTGGCCGAGGATGACGTACTTCACGCCGATTTCCTTTAGCATGCCCGGGCTGATCTCGCCGGTGAAAGCGCCTTGTTCCTCAAAGTGCATGTTTTGCGCGCCCAGTGCGATATCCGAGCCTGCGAGAATTTGCCCGAGGGCAGGCAAAGCGGTAAACGGTGCGCAAACCACCTTTTCTACACCAGCAGCTGCGCCGCCCGCAACTGCGTCCTTCGCAAACTGCGTCGCCTCGGCAATCGTTTTGAACATCTTCCAGTTCCCCGCGATAATTGGCGTTCTCAAGAAATCTCCCCCTATTCGTTATCTGCAAGCACCGCTACACCCGGCAGTTCTTTGCCTTCCATGAATTCCAGGGATGCGCCGCCTCCAGTGGAAATGTGTGTCATTTGTTCGGCTACGCCCGCTTTTTCCACGGCTGCCACCGAGTCGCCTCCGCCGATGATGGTCGTGCCCTTGCATTCGGCCATCGCTTTGGCCACGCCGATGGTGCCGCCTGCAAATGCGTCCATTTCAAAGACGCCCATCGGCCCGTTCCAGACGACCGTCTTGGAATCGACGATGACGCGATGGTATTGTTCCACGGTTTTCGGGCCGATATCGAGCGCCATCCAGCCATCCGGAATCGCCTCGATGGATACGGTCTGTTTTTGCGCATCTGCTGCGAATCGGTCCGCTACGATGACGTCGACCGGCATGAGCAGCTCCACGCCGCGTTCTTTTGCCTGCGCCATCAGCGTGCGCGCCAGATCCAGCTTGTCGTCCTCGCACAAAGAAGCGCCGATGCCGTAGCCTTGCGCTTTGAGGAACGTATTGGCCATCCCGCCGCCGATGATCAGATGATCGACTTTCGTCAGCAAATTTTCGATGACTGCGATTTTATCTTTTACCTTTGCCCCGCCGACGATCGCCGTAAACGGACGTTCCGGCTTGGACAAGGCTCCTCCCAAGAAGCGAATTTCTTTTTCCATCAAAAGGCCTGCAACAGCCGGTATGTAGTCTGCGATGCCTGCCGTCGAAGCATGTGCGCGATGGGCTGCGCCAAAGGCATCGTTCACAAACAGATCGGCGAGTGCAGCAAAGCTCTTCGCCAGCTGTGGATCGTTCTTTTCTTCTCCCGCATGGAAGCGCACGTTTTCAAGCAGGATGACATCCCCCGCCTCCATGTTTTTGACTGCCGCTTCTACTTCCGCGCCCACGGAATCATCCAGCTTCTTCACTTCTTTGCCCAGAAGAGCGGACAAATGGGCAGCGACCGGGGTCAGACGCATCTCTTCCACTACTTGCCCTTTAGGACGGCCAAAATGGCTTGCCAGGATGACTTTTGCCCCTGCTTCCACCAGGAAACGAATGGTCGGCACGGCAGCACGGATGCGCGTATCGTCGGTGATGATCCCGTCCTGCATTGGCACGTTGAAGTCGACTCGGCAGAAAACGCGCTTGCCTGCCAGCTCAACATCGCGGATAGATTTCTTGTTCATGAACGATCCTCCCAAACATTGGCTTTTTATTCGGAAAATAAGATATGGGAAAAGGGAGATTGCTCTCCCTTTTTATCCACAACAGTTCTATTTTACGTGTTACAAGCCGCGCTGCGCAACAAAATGGCACAAGTCTACGACGCGATTGGAGTAGCCCCATTCATTGTCGTACCAAGAGACTACTTTCACCATGTTGCCTTCCAAGACCATGGTCGACAGCGCATCGATGGTCGAGGACGCCGGATTGCCATTGTAGTCGGAGGAAACCAGCGGAGCTTCGGAATAGCCGAGGATGCCTTTGAGCGGGCCCTCTGCCGCTTCCTTGAGCGCCTGGTTCAGTTCGTCTACCGTCACGTCTGTTTTCAGTTCGGCCACCAGGTCGACTACCGATACGTTCGGAGTCGGCACGCGCATGGCAAATCCGTTCAGCTTGCCTTTCAGCTCAGGCAGTACGAGCGCCACCGCTTTGGCCGCCCCTGTCGAGGTCGGGATGATGTTCTCAGCCGCTGCACGCGCACGACGCAAGTCCTTGTGCGGCAGGTCGAGAATTTGCTGGTCGTTGGTGTAGGAGTGGACAGTCGTCATCAAGCCGCGCACGATGCCGAATTTGTCGTTCAGTACTTTGGCAAACGGAGCCAGGCAGTTGGTGGTGCAGGAAGCGTTGGAAATCACGGTATGCTGCGCCGGATCGTACTTGTCTTCGTTCACGCCCATGACCACGGTGATGTCTTCGTTCGTTGCAGGTGCGGAAATGATGACTTTTTTCGCTCCGCCCTCCAGGTGCTTCGCCGCATCTTCGCGTTTGGTGAAACGGCCTGTGGATTCTACGACGATCTCTACGCCGTACTCCGCCCACTTCAGCTCAGCAGGATCGCGTTCCGCCAGCACCTTGATTTCTTTTCCGCCCACGATCAGCGTGTTGTCGCCCGCTTCGACCTCCAGATCGAGCACGCCGTGAACGGTGTCGTATTTCAACAGATGCGCCAGCGTATGTGCGTCGGTCAAGTCATTGACCGCGACGATTTCTACATCAGGATTGTTCAGCGCTGCGCGAAATACGTTGCGTCCGATACGTCCAAAACCGTTAATTCCAACCTTCACCATATGAATACCTCCTGCTTATATCGCTTTTTTGTTTGCAAGCCATCCTCCCTCCGTGGAAAAGGTACGGGAGGAAATAATCGTGACAATCGGCAACAGCAAGGAAAAGAAGAGAAAAGGCAACGTCTGTACCGTAGACACTCCCAGCGTAATGGCCATCACCATCGCCAGCCCGTTCCACGGAACCAGCACGGGCATGACCAGTGTGGAGTCGAGCATCGTCTTGCCCAACAGCTCGCGGCCCCTGCTCAGCCGGGAAAAGCGCCCGAGCAAGGTAGAGCCCAGCACCAGGATCGGGATCGTCTGATTGCAGCTGATGATCACGACCAAAAGGGACAAGACAGCCGCCTTCGCTACCAGCACGGTGTTGTTGTTCGTGCTGCCCATCATTTTGTCGACGATGGGGGTCAAGAGATTGGCCTTGTTCAAAATTCCGTTTAGGAAGCCCGCCAGAATGATCAGAAGCAGAACGCTGAGGATGGACATCATCCCGCCCCCGTGCACCAGCTCATCCAGCGAGGTGCCGGAATGCAGCTCGTACCCAGTAAGCATCGACCTGACGAATGTCCCCGCATCCAGCGACGCCGTTGCGAGAACCATGATGGCGCTGGCCGCAATCCCGTACAGCAAGGCCACAAATGCCTTTACCCGAAAGGAGAACGAGGCGATGAGCACAATCAGCGGCAGCATGAGCAGCCAGCTGATGGAAAAGTGGCTCGCCAACAGCTCCTGGTACATCCCGATCGTGCCGCTGGAGCCGGAATTGGCCCGAAACAGATCGAACGTCAGGAACAGGATCGCGCAGAGCACGGTAGTCAGCAGCGCAGGGCGCCGGGTCTGTCTGTCCTGCGCTTCCGTCATGCCGACGTTCGCCAGCACCAGCAAACGGCTGCTCGAGATGGGGGAAAACCGCTCTCCCACCATCGCACCCGAAATCAATGCTCCTCCAACCATGCCGGCCGGAATGTCCGCCGCGTGGGCGATGCCCATGAGCGAAAGCCCGATCGTGCTCAAGGTACCGACAGACGTGCCAAGCAAATAGCTGACGCCGGCCGTCATAAGAAAAGACAGCACAAGCAAATAGTTGACGTTGACGATGGAAAGTCCGTAGTAAATGATGGCGGGAATGGTCCCTCCCATCATCAGCAGCGGAATCAGCAGGCCGACCAAAAACAGGATCAGCAGCACCGGCTTGGTCTGCTTGACGCCGTCCCAGCCAAATGCGAACTGTTGTTTCCAGGTATAGCCCAGTCTGTTTACACTAACCAGTGTGACCAGGATCGCGAAAACAATCCCCAGCGCGAGCGGAAAACCGATCGTCAGGCTGAGCACGATCCCCGCGATCAGCGCCAGAATGGGGAGTACCGCTGCCATAGGCATTTCAATCCACTACCTTTCCGAATGCAGTCATGTGGACAAGAGAGCCTTGGCAGCTCCTTCGTCCGTGATAAGTACATTCTGACACGACTGCTTGGCAAAGGAAAGGATCGCTTTTGCCTTGCTTTCGCCCCCCGCGATGGAGAGCACGGTTTCTGCTTTGTGCACTTCTTCCAGCTGCAAGCCGATGGTCGGCATGCGCTGGACCGTTTCCCCGGCTTCATTGAAGTAATACCCGAATGCCTCGGATACCGCCCCCGCTGCCTCCAGCTCCCGGAGCTCTTCTTCGGAGTAGTTGCGCCGCCTCGCCATCGTCAGGGCGTCGCCGATGCCGTGCAGGACGATCCGCGTGTCGCCGAGGAGTGTGAGGACATCCTGCACCTGCGGCTCCTTGACCAGCGTCTGCAGTGCCTCTGGATGGAGCCGGTCCGGAACGTGCAGCAGGCGGTATGACGCACCCGTCTTGGCTGCCATGGCGGATGCCAGCGTGTTCGCCTGCAGCTCCACCCGCTCTCCCAGCCCTCCGCGAGCCGGCACGAATTGAACGTTTCGGAATGCAGCGGATGGCGACAGATGGTTGGCGACACTAGCGATGGAAGAGCCTCCTGTCACAGCGACGATATCGCCTTCCTGAATTACCTGCTTGAGGACGCGCGCCCCTACGCGCCCCAGCTCTTCCTTGACCCATGGCGACTGATCGGCATTGCCTTGTACCACAATGACCTCAGGGATGCCGAGCTTTTGCTGCAATCGCTCCGCGAGCTCCGTCAGCCCGAACAGCTCGCCGACCATCGGCTCCAGATCATCCAGCACCTGGATCCCCTCATCCGTCAGAGTCATTCCCGCAGCCGACACATTCAGCAGCCCGGAATCTTTCAGCAGGTCGACCTCGGCCCGCAAGATCCGCTCGGTGCTGTCCATAGCCTGGGCCAGCCCTCTGCGCCCGATCGGCTGCAAATGGTAGATGGAGCGAAGCAGCATGTAACGCTCGCGCAACACCTGGATCAAGTCAGGCACCAGCTTTTGTTGCAACTCGAGTAATCGGCGCATGTACCTTCTTCCTTGTTTGAGTGAAATTTTTAACCGGGACATTTTTCGTCCCTCTATATACATTTTATGTCCCAGTCAGTGCAAAAAAAAGAAACTCGTTACACATCGAATGTAGCATATCTGTCAGAAACTTGCAAGACCTCCCCGTGCCCATCGGGTCGGGGAGGTGCTTACTCGCCTATCCGGCTGAGAAACGCTTCTCTCAGCTCGTGAAACGTCGGTACGTGGGTGACGGAACGAAGCGCCATTTCCCCATCGATCCGGACCGCTGGAATGACCAGCATCAATTCCTCATGCAGCGCTTCGTCACTCTCGATGTCGACCAGCTGCAGACGAAGAGGAAACTCCTCGGCCAAGGCGCGGATGGCGATCTCCACATCGTCGCACAGATGGCATTTTCTTCTTCCGTAGAGGACCACATCCAAAATCTTTTTCTCAGTCAACAGTCAAAACCTCTTCCGCTTCGCCGACGACGGGATCATCATTTCTTCCCGGTACTTGGCTACCGTCCGGCGGGAAATTTCAATTCCTTCGCTCTGCAGCAATTCTCCCAGCTTTTGATCGGACAGCGGCGCCTTGCGATCCTCCTGCTCGATCAAAGCCTTGATCCTGCGCTTGACGCTCTCCGACGACGTCGCTTCCCCGTTTGCGGTGGACAGCGCCGAGGTGAAGAAGTACTTGAGCTCAAAAATCCCCCGGGGCGTCTGAACGTATTTGTTGCTCGTAGCCCGGCTGATGGTGGACTCGTGCAGATTGACCCTCTCGGCGATTTCCTTTTGCGTCATGGGCTTCAAATAATGAATGCCGCGATCGAAAAAGTCCCGCTGCATCTCCACAATCGCCTGGGTCACCCGCATGAGCGTCAGCCTGCGCTGCTCCAGGCTTTTCGCCAGCCACATGGCTGCTCCAAGCTTTTCGTGGATGAATTGCTTGGCGTCTTCCTGGCTTTTTTGCTGGCTCAGCATTTTTTCGTAAAAGCTGTTGATCTTCAGGCGCGGCGTGGAAATGTCGTTGACCAGCACGACGTACTCGTTGCCCACCTTTTCCACCGCCACATCCGGGATGACGTAGCGCGTATCCGCACGGGAGTAGGCTGCGCCGGGACGCGGGTTCAGCGTGCGAACCAGATCCGCCATCGCCTGTACGTCCTGAGGCGTGCACCCCACTTTATCCGCGATCCGCTGATAGCGTCTGTCCGCCAGATCCTGCAAGTGGAAACGGACGACCTGCACGATCTTTTCATCATCGAGCGCCAGGTGCTCCAGCTGCAGCAGCAAGCACTCCTCCAGGCTGCGCGCAGCTACACCGATCGGATCGAAATGCTGCAAGACGGACAGCACGTCTTCGATTTCAGGGAGCTCCACGCCCAATTGCTCGCCCGCTTCCTCGAGGGTGACCTCCAGATACCCCTTTTCATCCAGGTTCCCGATCAAAAACAGCGCGATTTTTCGCTGCAGGGAAGAGAAGCCCTTGACGTAACCGAGCTGGCGTTCGAGATGTTCGTACAGCGTATCCGACCCTTGGTGGATAAAGTCAAGCGGATTGTAAGTGCTTTCATTTTTCGATGCCGAATACTCGCCGGTCGCGCGATTCCCCACGATTTCCTTCCAGTCGATCTCGGGTGCCGGCTTTTCCGCCTTGGCGGTGGCGATTTCCCGCGGCGCCTCCAGCTCGATCACCGGATTTTCATTTGCCTGCTCCTGCAAGTAGGAAATCAGATCGATCGTCGAGTACTGCAATATCGTAATCGCCTGACGCAATTCCGGCGTCATCACCAACTTTAGCGTCTGCTCTTGAAACAGTCCCAGTCCCATGTTCATGAAGATCGCCCCTTTCCTCTCCCGCACTTCCACTTGCCGTTCTCTCTATTTTCATTATATTCGTTCCTTCATGCAATTTTCCTGCCAATATAATGAATGCCCAGCGGAAAAAAGTGACCGATCGATCAAGCTCACTTTGCCGAAAAGGCGGCTGTTCCCTCCCCTCTATGTGCATCCCTAAACAATTTCACCATCACGAAAAAAATAACCCAAAAACACGTTTTTTGTTTGCATTTGGCTTGGAAGATGTCTTATAATAAGTAAGTACCACTTTTTCATAACATACGCCTGTAGCTCAGTGGATAGAGCAATGGTCTCCGGAACCATGTGCGGGGGTTCGATTCCCTTCAGGCGTACCATCGATGTCACGAGAAGACTGGAAGCATCCAGTCTTCTTTTGTTTTTCCTTGCTACGTCTTAGGTGGACCTGACGATGAAAAAGCCTGCAGCACCGTACAAAGAGCACGGCTGCAGGCTTTGAATCTTCACTCCTAGGGCTTTGCTGCGTCCTCAGGCTTTGCGAGCCGAGTTTTGCTGCGATCATCCGTTATTGATCAAGCTCCTTTTGCACCAACTCTTTGCTTGGGAGCGGATCGATTTGCTCAGGTTTTCGGGCGTAAGCCTTGTTGGTGACCCAGATCGTGCTGCCGATGATGATGACGAAAATAATGACGACCGCTATGATAAACCCCGTACTCATTCTCAAATCCCCCCCTGCCATTATACCTGATTCTATTTGTTCAGAAGCTTCATCCTTCTGCCAATCGCGAATTTCCTTTCCATTCGGTCAAGTCTGTCTGCGCGATAGGAAAAAACCGTCCACAGAGCGAATACATAAGCAATTACTCACTATACTACCACAAGGGCAAGGACGGGGAAAACCATGACCAAACTCTCATCCCCCTTTTCATGGAAAAAGAAGCGCTCGAGAAAAGAAATAACCCAGATGCTTCCGGATCAGGTCCTGCGAGCGTTTTTCCTTTATACAACGGATGCGATTTCCTTTTGCGACATCGATCACAACCTCATTCTGATCAACCAGGCTTTCGGGCATTACTACGGCTGGACGCTCCATGACTTGAAGAGGGATCCTTATTGCTTCATCCCGAGCGATCTGGAGACCGAAACTCGCCAACTGTTCGACGCGGTTTGTACGATGGGCATCCACCTCAACAATTACGAGACCGTCCGCCTGCGAAAGGACGGCACCCTGCTCCACGTCAATCTGACCGTAGCGCCTGTCCGCGACGCTTCCGGAGCCATTATCGGCTCCTCCTGCATTTCCCGTGATATTTCTGATCGCAAGACCGCCGAAAAAGCGCTCCGGGAAAGCGAAAGCAAGTACCGCCTGCTGATCGATCACACGCAGGATATCGTGGCGGTATACACCCCTGCAATGGAACGCATCTACATATCGCCATCCGTGGAGCAGCATTTGGGATACTCCTCTGCCGACTTCCTCCCTCCCGGCCGCTTGCAATTGACCCATCCGGATGATGAGCCCTTGCTGCATGCCTACCACCAGGAAATTTTGCAGACCAAAATGCCCGTCCAGTTTGAAATCCGTTCGAAGGGGAAGAACGGAAGCTACGTGACATTCGAAACCCGCGGCGTTCCCATTCTGAACGACCACGGGGACGTAGAGAACATCATGTTCGTCTCGCGCAATGTCATGGAACGCAAAGTCTCCGAAGCCGCCCTGCTGCGAAGCGAGGAGAAAAACCGGATCATCGCGGAGCATACCGAAGATTTGATCATGATTACCGATCAAGCGGGAGAAATCGTCTACTTGTCTCCTTCTCACGAGCGGATCTTTGGTCGGGCGAATCCGCAGTTTCTGCCTGCTCTCCAGTCTGTCCACGACGAAGACCGCGACCTTGTGAGCAAGCATTTTCAACAGCTGATCCAGACGCAAAAATCCGGCACAATCGAATTTCGTTACCAATGCGAAAACGGCAAATGGATTGTGCTGGAGTCGAAAGGCGTGCCGATCATGAACCAGGAGGGGGAATGCGACGGCTTCATCGTGGTCTCCCGCGACATCACAGAGCGCAGGCACAACGAGGACCTGCTGCGGAAAGCGGAAAAGCTGTCGCTGATCGGCGAGCTGGCAGCCGGGATCGCCCATGAAATACGCAATCCATTGACCTCTCTCAAAGGCTTTATCCAGCTCCTGTACCCTACCCTGCAGGAAAACAAGCTGTACGCCGACATCATGCTGTCAGAGCTGGAACGGATCAACTTTATCGTGAGCGAGCTGCTCGTCCTGGCCAAGCCGCAGAACATGCAGATCAAGCCTCTCTCGATTTCCGTCCTGCTGCAAAACGTCCTGGCTCTGCTCGCGTCCGAAGCAAACCTGAAGAACATCCGCTTCCAGACCTCCTTCGGCAAATGCCCGCTCATCGCCGGAGAAGAAAACCAGTTGAAGCAGGTCTTTATCAACGTCATCAAGAACTCGATCGAGGCGATCTCGGGACACGGGCAAATTCGCATCACGACCCGCTCGTTGCCCAACGGCCAAGTGCTGGTCCGGCTTGCGGACACCGGCTGCGGCGTGTCGGAAGAATACCTCTCCAAATTGGGCGAACCGTTTTTTACTACCAAGGAAAAGGGTACCGGCCTTGGATTGATGATCAGCAGCAAGATCATCAAGGACCACAATGGCCACTTCGAGATCACCAGCAAAAAGAATAAGGGTACTGTGGTCAAAATCTCGCTGCCGATTGCCGAGGAGCAAATTGGGCCATCCTAAAAGGGCATCCAACTTGCCCTGGAGGTGTCCTATGGACTTTACCAAAATGAGCACGAGCGAGTTTGTCGCCAAGATCCACGAAGCTCAGGCCAAGGATCTGAAAAACAAGCAGCATCAGGGGTACAATCACCCCGAGAAGCGCTTGCCCAGCAAGCAAGGCATCTAGCATGGCCACAGCCGAAAAAAGCCCACCCGAGGTCGCGCCTCCAGGTGGGCTTTCCATTTGCTGCTTATTGCGGATCCTGCTTGTTCAAGTTGCGGTCGCGTTCTGACTTTTGCTGATTGCTCGTTTGCGTTTTGGTGCTGTGACCCTTGTTGCCGCCGTTTTTGGTGTTGCGGTTGTTTGACATGCGATTCCCTTCCTTTGCGCTAAAGGTGGTGATGCCAAACGTAGTATGTCCCAAACGGCCTGTTCCTACCGGGTCTTACTTCGCTTCGCCGATGTACACTTTTTGTCCGTTTTCGTACTTGTACACGTATACGGAAGCAAACTCGTTGTCCCCTTTGTCGTTGAACGTCACGTTGACGAATTTGCCTTTGAAGTCCTTCGTTTTGTGGACAGCTTCCAGCACTTGCTCACGGGTAGGCTTTTTGCCGCCGTTCGCCTTGATCGCTTCTTCCAGACCATTCAGCATGACGCCCATGGAATCGTAGCCGAAGGACGTAAAGATCCCCACTTTGTTGCCCGTGGACTGTTCAAAGTCCGCGATCCATTTCTTCCCTTCCTCTGTTGCGCCTACATCGCCTACAGTGGAGGTGAATACGACGTTGTTCGCATTTTCTGTGCCTGCGATTTTCACCAGGTCGGCGGAGTCGTAGCCGTCTCCACCCATGAATACGCCCTTGAAGCCTTTTTCACGGGCTTGCTTCACGATGATTCCCGCATCGGAGTAGTAACCGCCGAAGTAGATCATGTCCGGTTTCGCCGCGATGATTTGGTTGATGACCGCGCTGTAATCCTTCTCGCCAGCGGTTACACCTTCAAATCCAACGACTTGTACACCGTCTTTTTCAAACTGCTTTTTCACTTCTTCGGCGAGACCTTGTCCATACGCTTGCTTGTCGTGCATCAGATAAGCGGTCTTGATGCCCAATTGGTTTTTCGCATAAACAGCGGCTTTGGACCCTTGTTGGTCGTCGCGCGCGCAGATACGGTGTACGATTTTCTTGCCTTGCTCCGTCAGATCGGAACCGGTAGCGGACGGAGATACCATGACCAGGCTTTCCTGATCGTATTGCGCCGCTGCTGTGATCGAAGCCCCCGTCGTAGCATGTCCCACGACCCCGACTACGTCCGGATTGGAGATGAGCATTTGCGCCACCGCTACCCCTTGTTTCGGGTCAGCCTGGTCGTCCTGTGCGGACAGCTGTACGTCAAAGCCCAGCTTCTTGAACTCTTCCAGCTTTTCTTTCAATGCGTATTCCGCACCTGCTTTAGCAGTGCTGCCGTAGTCGGAGTATTGGCCGGACATCGGACCGACCACGCCGATCACCAGCTTCTCCAGCTTGCCGCCTTCGCTGGCGCCCCCTGTATTGCCGCCGTTTTGCTCAGTCGTGCCGTTTTGCGGCGGTGCAGCATTTTGGCCTCCGCCGCCACCACAACCCGCAAGCAGCGAGCCCAAAGCGAAAGTAGCTGCCAAAACAGATAGCGTCTTTTGTTTTTTCATAGCGTACATCCCCCTCTTTATTTACGAGCAAACTATGGAACCACTCCTTCATTTTAAAATAAATTAGAAAATTTGCAACAGAAATAACAATTTTTCTTTTTCATATGATCAGTATATATATTACGAACAGAAAGAGCAGCCGATTCTCGAATGCGATCGACTGCTCTTTTCCATATCATACCTATTCTCTGTATTTTTGGGAATACACTTTGCACATCACGTAAACGGCCGTTGCCGCAAAGCCAATGACCATCGCTACGGTGGCAAACGTGATACCTTGCATAACTGGTTCTCCTCTCCGCCGCGCGAGCTTTCCTCTATTATACGGGAAGCAAAGAGGCTGCTACAACGGATGAATCAACCAGTGAGTGAAATCTCTATGACTTGACTTCGATCGACAGGTTGTAGGTCAGCGTTTTGGCATCGTACGTCACCTTCGCGCCGAGCTCCTGTGCGATGAACACGAGCGGCACCAGAACTGCTCCGGTGGTTACGCGAGGAGCGTACGGCACTCTGGTTTCCTTGCCGTTTTTGTAGGCAAACGTGCTGTTCTGGTACATGCGCAGCGCGTAGGTTTTGTCCTTGGCTACCAGCAAGGATTTGTTCATGGTATCCCAGGCTGCGGATCCGCCGAGCGCGATTGCCAGCGTGCTGGCATTCACGTAGGCTACCCCGTTTTCCGTCACGATGTCTTGTGGAAACGGCAGCTCCTTGTTGTTCAAATTGACTTTGATTTTTTGTTGTTGGACAGGAGCCGTTTGCGCAAAGGCAGCGGTCGCTGCCACACTGCTGGTCAATAGTGCCGCTGTCAACAACATCGCGGGAATCTTGCGAAGCATAATAAACACCTCTCGTTTGAAATGAAATGACTTCCAAATTTGTAACGTTCGACATCATCGACAAAATCCCTTTTTTTCCATACCATTCTTTTCCTATGTAAAAGAAACCCTTCTCATGACCACACTAAAGGGAAAAAGACGCGAAAAATATATCCCGCGAACAAATGTTTTTGTGCACAACCTGTTGATAACTTTGTGGATAAACTCCCGAAGCGAGGTACGCCAATGGCAGACGAGCGATTTTTCCTGATCTATCAGGAGGCAAGCGATGAAGAATGCCTGTTGACGATCCAGCCGTACCAGGACGAACAGGCGCTGGCGGAAGCCATCAATCAGCTGCAAGCCAAGCAAGTAGACGAGTACACCATCATCAAGGGAAGGAAAATGACGGCAAAGCTCCGTCTGGCGGTTGAATTGAGCGAGGCCGCCGACGACGAATAAATGTTTTCTCTCCTCCATAGGTTTAGGGAGAAGCAAGTTGGCAAACATGGTAGGGAGGGCTTGCAGTTAATTGTTTGACCTTCATTGACCTTTTGTGTATGATATTCTTACAAAGAGAGGAGGAAGACTAGATGCACATGAATTTGATCCCTACTGTCATTGAACAGACAAACCGCGGTGAACGTGCTTACGATATCTACTCGCGCCTGCTCAAGGACCGCATCATCTTTCTGGGTACCCCGATCAACGACACGGTAGCCAATATTGTGGTAGCGCAACTGCTGTTCCTTCAGGCGGAGGATCCGGATAAAGACATTTCTCTGTACATTAATAGCCCTGGTGGCTCCATTACAGCCGGTATGGCCATTTACGATACGATGAATTTCATCAAGCCTGCTGTCTCCACGATCTGTATCGGTATGGCGGCTTCCATGGGCGCCTTCCTGCTGGCTGCCGGTGAGAAAGGCAAGCGTTTTGCGCTTCCGAACAGCGAAGTGATGATCCACCAACCGCTCGGCGGTGCCCAAGGTCAGGCGAGCGACATCGAGATCGCGGCAAAACGCATTTTGAAAATGCGCGACCACCTGAACAAGATCCTGGCCGAGCGCACCGGTCAGCCTCTGGAACGCATCCAGAAGGACACGGATCGGGACAACTTCCTCACTGCTGCTGAGGCCGTCGAGTACGGATTGATCGACAAAGTGATCACATCCGAGCCTTCTTCGAAAAAGTAAGCACACAAACGAAAACACCCGACCAATTTGGCCGGGTGTTTTTTTGATTTGGCTATTCGGCAGGGATGTATGCAAAGCCCGTGCGAATCGCATGGCTGTAATCGGGTCTGCCCGCTTTCTCGGCGAGCTTTGCTGCCTGCTCCCAGTCATAAGGCAGCATCACCTGTTCGATCCCCCATCCATTTTTCGTCTGCCGCAGGATTGCATATCTCGCGTGGGGAGACATGGCTTCCATCACATGAGGATAAGGCGCGTCCTCATAGTACGCCGGGAAGCCTACGCTGCCGGGGTTGAGGACGAGCTTGCCGTCCGGCAGGTGCACGCACCGGGGCAAATGAGTATGCCCACAGACGACGATGCTTTGCGGCACTTCCCGGAGCAGCTCTGCCACCTCCAGGACGTTTTTGGCCGTCGCCCCTCGTTCGTTCACCTCTTCCAGCAAATACTGCTCATCGGAGAAAGGCGTTCCGTGGCAAAACAGAATGTCCTCGAACACCCACGCGTTGCGGAAGGTTCGGATCCATTCCAGCATCTCCTGTGTGAGCAGCGGCTTGACCTGCTGAAAGGTAAGCGAAGGACTCTCTTCCTGAAGCAAAGCCCTGTCGCAGTTTCCCATGATCGAGACGATATCGCTCCGCTCCATCAGCCGCTTGGCACTCTCCACGGGAGCGACTGGCCCGAACAGCGTATCTCCCAGATTCACGACCGTATCGATGCCTCTTCGGGCAATATCAGACAGCACGGCGTCAAGCGCATACACATTGGAATGAACATCGGACAGTACGGCAATCGTCTTGGTCGTCATGAGGCGTTGGGTGCCTTTTTCACAGACGCGACGTGGTAAGCCCCTACATCCACGCTCACGATGTACTCAGGCGCCGGCTTGCCGCGGTTGGCCTTGTGTCCGGCAATATGGGCATCGCTCTTCTCCCACTGCTTCCAGTGCTCTTCCGACTCCCAGCGCACCAGCACCATGACTTCTTCATCGCCGCGCTGCACTTTTTTCACCATGACGGTGAGGTCCACGAACCCTTCCTGTTTTTCGATCAACCCTTCCCCGCTGAAGCGATCTACGACTTTATCTGCATTTCCTTCGGTCACGACGGTTTTTCGAACTTGTACGAACATATTTTTCCTCCCCCGATTCCCTCTCTGTTTTCCTGTTATTATTATAATTGATACTGATTCTCATTGTCAAACTTGAAACTGCCACCCTTGTCTTTTGTCCGCTTTCGCTTAAAAATTCCTGTAGGTTCCCTTCAAAAAAAGAACCGATCAACCATCCGGACGATCCTCATGGTTGCTCGGCTCGCTTTTCGATTACCTTTCCTCCAGCTGTTCTACCTCGACCCGCAAACTGCTTGCAGGATTTCGTTCCGTATGGACGCGGGCGGTCGCCGTGGATTCATCGAGCTCGTCAATCCACACGGAATCTCCCTTGTAGTGGACTACGATCTTGTCCTCGGAACGAACAATCTCCCGGGCGCGTGTCAGATCCATCTTGATCCCTCCTTATGCCTCGACGTTTTCATCGGCTTGTTCTTCGTTGCTCGCCCCGCTCATTGTGTCGACGGTGGTCTCCTCGATAAGTCCATTTTGATCAGATACGGTCCCGCCACCTAGACCTTCGTTGATCATGCGGTCAATGTCCATGTCATAGGCTTCGCGTCCCTCCGTGTACGGTTCGCGGTTGCTCATGTCGCTTTCCCCCTTGTCAAGTTTTACATGCTTTAGCATGTCCCAACCGGGTGGAAAACGATGCAACGTCCTGCGCATTTCCTGCACAAAAAAAGACACTCGCCCGCGGGTAAGTGTCTTTCGTCTTCTATTCTTCCTTGCTCACCAGGTTGGCAAGGCTCTTGACTGCCTGGGAAGCATCCGGCCCTTCCGCCGAGATGGTGATTTCCGTTCCCGAACTGATCGCAAGGCTCATGATGCCCATGATGCTTTTCGCGTTTACTTTTTTGTTATCTTTTTCCACGAATACTTCGGCTGCAAAACGGTTGGCCTCTTGTACGAAAAAGGCCGCCGGACGTGCTTGCAAACCGGTCTTCAATTGAACCACGACCTGCTGTTGAACCATGAATGGACCTCCTAACTCGGTAACCTATTATCCATTAGTATATCATGTATCTACATCGAAATATTTTGTTTTTCTCGTAATTTGTCAGCGATTTCGTTAATTTTTCGCAGGCGGTGGTTGACTCCTGATTTGCTGACCACCCCGCTCGGCAGCATTTCCCCCAATTCCTTCAAGTTGATGTCGGGGTGAGCTACTCGGAGCTCCGCCACTTCGCGCAAGCGTTTGGGCAGGTTTTCCAGTCCGATCTCCTGGTCGATCAGTTGGATGTTTTCCAGCTGCTGGGTGGCTGCGTTCACCGTTTTGTTGATGTTGGCGATTTCACAGTTGTGCAGACGGTTGACCGAGTTGCGCATATCCTTCACGATCCGCACGTCCTCAAAATAGAGCAGGGCCTGGTGCGCCCCGATCAGGCTGAGAAACTCCGTAATCTTTTCGCCTTCTTTAATATAGAAAACATACCCTTTTTTCCGCTCGATGCACTTGGCATTTAGTTTATACCGATTGGCGATCTTGGTCAATGCCTCGCAAAAATCCTGATAGGACGTAAAGATCTCCAAATGGTAGCTGGACGCCTCCGGGTGGTTTACGGAGCCCCCGGCCAGAAAAGCTCCCCGCAAATAAGCCGCGCGGCAGCACGACTTTTTCACGAGCTCGGGAGCGATCCCGGGAACGAAGGAGAGGCTTTGATCCATGATTCCCAGGTCTTGCAGGATCTCGTTGGCCTTGCTCGGAATTCTCACGATGTACACGTTGTTTTTCTTGAGGCGCATTTTTTTCCGGACCAATAGCTCGGCATGGATATGAAACAACCTTTTGATCAAGGTGTAAATCCGTCTGGCAATCGCCGCGTTTTCCGTGGTGACATCGAGCACTAGCCGTCCGGCTCCGAACTGAAGACTGCCGTTCATGCGGATCAGGGCGGACAATTCCGCCTTGCTGCAGCAGTCAGCGCCTTCCTGCATCGTTAATTCCTTTTTGGTTTGCGCGGCGAATGACATCGACCTTCACTCCTTCTCTATCTTCAGCACCTTCCTTCTGCGCTTGACGAGAGCCACTACCTGTTTGCTCACCGCCTGCGCATCGTGTCTAAGGAAGCCGTCCTCGAATGTGACCAGCGGCTTCGCCACGACATGCAAACCGAGCTGTCGCAGCTTTTTCAGATCACATGGGACAGGAGCTGCTCCTTTTTCGGCGTACTTCTCCAAAACGTGTCCCGGCAGCTCTGCAGAATTGACAATAATCGTATCTAAAAATGGTCCATCGACGTGCTCGTACATGACGTTCACATGCTTCGAAGCCGTAAACCCGTCCGTTTCTCCCGGCTGCGTCATCACGTTGCAGATGTAAATCTTCGGGGCCGTCGCCTGTTTGATCGCGGCAAACAGCCCCCGTACCAGCAAATTGGGCAGAATGCTGGTGTAAAGGCTTCCGGGCCCGATCAAGATCGCATCCGCCTCTTCGATCGCGGCCAGTGCTTCACTAAGCGGCACGGCGTCTTCCGGGTCGAGAAACACCCGTTTGATCTCTTTGCCGGTCAACGGTATTTGTGATTCGCCCATCACGAGGGATCCGTCGGTCATTTCCGCTACGAGCCGAATTGACTGGGTTGACGCAGGCAACACGTCCCCGCGTACCGCCAGCACCCCGCTGAGCGTCTTGACAGCCGTGACAAAATCGCCCGTGATCTCGTTCATCGCTGCAAGTAGTAGATTTCCCAAATTATGCCCTGCCAATCCCGTACCCGTGGAAAAACGGTACTGCATCACTTTTTCCATCAACGGCTCCGTATCGGCCAAGGCGGTCAAGACATTGCGAATGTCTCCCGGGGGGAGCATATCCATCTCCTCGCGCAATCGCCCGGAGCTCCCTCCGTCGTCAGCCACAGTAACAATTGCGGTAATATGCACAGGCTCGTGTTTGAGCCCTCGCAACAACACGGACAGACCCGTCCCTCCGCCGATTACGACAATACGCAACTGTCTTGGCTGCAGCCTCCCCATTCCCTTCGTCGGCATATGTCACCTCATTATCCACTTAGTGCCCTCTGGCACGTGGCCTTTTCTCTGTCAGGGGCATCCCCCAATTTCTTCCTGCATCCTATGCTCACTTGTTCTTTTCGATGTCACGATGGCTCACCCGCACCGTAAAATCTTTTCCGAACGTCTCTCCCAAATGTTCGGCGATGGCCACAGAGCGATGCTTTCCGCCCGTGCAGCCGATGCCAATGACGAGCTGGCTTTTGCCCTCACGCTGGTAGTGCGGCAGCGTAAACGCCAGGAAATCTGTCAGCTTTCCGAGGAATTCTTGCGTCTCGCTATGTTTCATGACGTAATCCGCGACTTCCCGGTCACAGCCGGTCTTGGGGCGGAGTTCTTCTACATAGTGCGGATTCGGCAGGAACCGCACATCAAACATCAAGTCGGCATCGATAGGAGCGCCGTATTTAAACCCGAATGAAAGTACGTTGATCGTAAGCGGAGATCCCTGCTGCCCGTACTGGCTGATGATCTTTTCCCGCAGCTGGGCCGGTTTCATCTGGCTTGTATCGATGATCTGGTGCGCCCATCCTTTCATCTCTTGCAGCAGGCGGCGCTCAGCGTGAATCCCTTCCAAGGGTGAACCGTTTGGCGAAAGCGGATGGCGGCGACGCGTTTCCTTGTAGCGAGACACCAATGTCGTATCGCTCGCATCCAGATAAAGAATGTGGTACGAAAGTCCGTTCATCTGATTGAGGCTCTCGATCGTATCGGACAGGCTCTCGAAGAACTCGCGTCCGCGCAAATCGATCACCAATGCAACCCGCTCGATACTTCCGCCGGACTGCTTGACCAGCTCGGCAAATTTGGGGATCAGCACCGGCGGCAGGTTGTCTACACAAAAATAGCCCAAGTCTTCCAAGCTTTGTACAGCAACAGTCTTCCCAGCACCGGACATCCCCGTAATGATCAGCAGATTAATGGCCTTGTCGTTTCCCAATTCCGTCACGCATCTCGCCTCCTACGATTCTGACAATAGCATACCATAATGGCTGGCATATTCGCATCCTTTTGCACGCTTCCCGCGACCCCTCACGTACAAGCCTGCAGAGAAAAAAAAGATGCGCGGCTGAATCCCAGCCACGCAACAATTGTTTATATAGATAAGGGGGTCAATTCATTGTCTTTATCTTAACTCCCAAATATTTCACTTATGTTACAACCAGGTTAAGAGATTGTGACATTTTGTTCCTTTAACGCTTCATTGAGTTCTTCCACATAGTGCTGAGCGGATTGGGCTGCAATGGATCCGTCGCCTGTTGCTGTCACGACTTGGCGCAGCATTTTTTCGCGTACATCCCCTGCGGCGAATACGCCTTTTACTTTGGTGTACATTTTCTCATCGGTCAGTACATAGCCGGCATCGTTGGTGATGCCCAGCGAACGCACGCTTTCTGTCAGCGGGTCCATCCCTACGTAGATGAATACGCCATCGGTGGCAAATTCCCGTTGCTCGCCGGTCTTGTTGTTTTCCAGCAGGACGGATTGGACCTTGCCTTCACCGCGGATTTCTTTTACAGCCGTATCCCAGATCACTTCGATCTTTTCGTTTTCAAATGCGCGTTTTTGCAGGATTTTTTGGGCGCGGAACTGATCGCGGCGGTGGATGATGGTCACTTTGGACGCAAAGCGGGTCAGGAACACCGCTTCTTCTACAGCGGAGTCGCCGCCGCCTACCACTACCAGCTCCTTGTTGCGGAAAAAGGCACCGTCACATACCGCGCAATACGATACGCCGCGGCCGGACAGTTCTTTTTCGCCCGGTACGCCGAGGAGACGGTGTTCAGCACCTGTCGCGATGATGACCGACTTGGCCAAGTATTCCTTGTCGCTCGTGATCACCCGCTTGTACGGTGCTTCGTCGCGGACTTCCTTGATCTCTCCGTAAGCGTACTCAGCGCCGAATTGCTGTGCGTGTTCGAACATTTTGGTGGACAGGTCAGGACCGAGAATCGATGTAAAGCCTGGGTAGTTCTCGATCTCCTCTGTATTGGCCATTTGGCCGCCAGGGATCCCTCTCTCCAGCATCAGCGTGCTCATGTTGGCGCGGGAAGTGTATACTGCAGCCGTCATACCGGCAGGGCCGGCACCGGCAATGATCACATCATATATTTTTTGTTCACTCATATAGGATGCCTCCTTGGCAAGCAGGTTTGTCTTTCCTTGTTTAAACTAATTATAATGTAATAATCTATTTAAAATCAAGCGTCGTCAATACTTTGACGCACTTCGCGACAGTCGAGACGGATATCCCGTATTTTTCGGCCAGGTGAGCTTGCGATTTTTTATCGTGCGTCACGGCTCCGTATACATATTCTAATGCGGCGACCCACGCTACTGCTTTCCGCACTTGTACTTGACCGCTCGCATACTCTCCATGCTCTCGCCACACCTGCAGACACCAGTTGCCTGCCGATGCCTGTCCGCTCTCCAACAGGTAGCGGCGGATGCTCTCCTCGACGCTTTCCCCGGTCGTTTCTTCGGGAGCTGTCTGCTTTGGCAAATGCTCCGGCATGGCCGCACCCATATCGGCCAAGGCCAGCAATGCCAGCTTTTGCAGCTGCGGATCATCCGTCGCGTGATAAAACTGACGGACAGCCTGCTCGGCTTCATCGTCGCCAATCAGCGACAAGGTCTGCAATACCGCGAATTTGACTTCGTCTCTGCCATGCTGCAGGGCCCAGAGCAAGGACGCGCGAATCATCGGATCAGTCTTGAAGTCTTCCACGCCTGTGAAAGAAGCCTGCTCCCACGACACGTTCCGTTGCGGCGGATTGTATTGATAAGGGATCGGTTTTATAGTTTCCCCTTCTTGTTCGTTTTTTACCATTTGAATGTACTGGTCGGCAATGCCGGCTTCCGGGTCCATCTGCTTGGCCTTTTGCCACCAGCGCAGCGCCTGGTCCTTGCGTCCGCTCAAATAGGCGGAGATAGCTGCGTAGTGGTACGTGCAAGCCTCGTTTGGACGTCCCGCCCTCAGCATTCGCTGATAATGGAAGTAGGCCTCATCGTGCTGCCCCAGCACCCCCATGGTCGTCGCCAGCTTGTAGGTGTTCTCCGGATGAAACGGCACGACCTTTTTCAGCATGTCCATCAAAGTGATCAGCTCCGCCGCCTGGTTGTGATGCGACAGCAGCACGGCCAGGTTGCATAGTGCATGCAGGTTGCCTTGCTCCAGCTCCAGCGTCTTTTCGATCGTCTTCATGGCATTTTGGAAATCGCCGACATAGTAGTAGGCGAGCGACAAATTATTCCAGGCGGGAAGGAAGGACGGGTCCGCTTCCACGATTTCCTTCAAGATGTCCAGCGCTTCCAGAAAGCGCCCTTCTTCAAGGCTGCGTCTCGCCCGCTCATGCTTGCTGAAGACGTCCTCCTTGTCGCTCGGCAAAAAGTGGCGAGGCGGCATATCCAGCTCGAAGTAAATGTAATCGAGCAGTTCTTCGGCTTCCTCCCGATACGGACCGTTACCATCTTCCTGGAGATAACGGATCGCCATTTCTTCCGCCATCTGGTAGTCTTCCAGATTGGCGTAGTTGTTTGCCATGTAAAAATATACTTCCGTCATGGAGGTATCCCATTTTTCGATCACTTCATAGAGCACGTCATTCGATGCTTCAAATTGCCCGGTCTCGGCGAGCGCACTTGCCAGATGGCAGTGGCACTCAGCATTCGTAGGCTCTAGCTCAATCGCACGGCGAAAAGAACGCAGTGCTTTTTCGTAATCATAGCGGTTCAAAAAGCGCGTGCCTCTGTCGAGAAAAAAGGCAGCGTCTTGTTTAAAGTCAACGACTGTTGTTTTCTTCAAAATACCTTTGTTATGTTTCATAGAACCTCCAACATCGTAGGAGCAGTTACTTCAAGTATCGTACCAGATGCGCTGCTGCCCTACAAGCTGACTCGTCTTGTAAAGTGTTCTGTGGGTAAAAGCAGGAAAACACCACTTGCTATGGAGCCAGTGGTGTTTACGGACAACGAATGGAGCGGACGACGGGTCTCGAACCCGCGACCTTCGCCTTGGCAAGGCGACGCTCTACCAATTGAGCTACGTCCGCATGACTTTCTATCTATTTCATTTATACCCTTAGAAAAAACTGGTGAGCCATGAAGGACTCGAACCTTCGACCCTCTGATTAAAAGTCAGATGCTCTACCAACTGAGCTAATGGCTCGCACATGGTGGCTCGGGACGGAATCGAACCGCCGACACGAGGATTTTCAGTCCTCTGCTCTACCGACTGAGCTACCGAGCCGCATTGTTCTTTTCATTGCCATTTGGGAAAATGGCGGAGCTGACGGGACTCGAACCCGCGACCTCCGGTGTGACAGACCGGCGTGAACTCCAACTTCACCACAGCTCCATTTTGAAAGAATAGCGACAAATGTCATTCCTTCAAAACTGAATACGCATGTATGCAAGGATTGTGTGGATAAGCCCTCGACCGATTAGTATTCGTCAGCTCCACGCGTTGCCGCGCTTCCACACCGAACCTATCAACCTCATCGTCTATGAGGGGTCTTACCAGCTTAACGCTGTGGGAAGTCTCATCTTGGAGGGGGCTTCACGCTTAGATGCTTTCAGCGCTTATCCCGTCCGCACATAGCTACCCAGCTGTGCCACTGGCGTGACAACTGGTGCACCAGCGGTGCGTCCATCCCGGTCCTCTCGTACTAAGGACAGCTCTCCTCAAACTTCCTGCGCCCGCGACAGATAGGGACCGAACTGTCTCACGACGTTCTGAACCCAGCTCGCGTACCGCTTTAATGGGCGAACAGCCCAACCCTTGGGACCTACTTCAGCCCCAGGATGCGATGAGCCGACATCGAGGTGCCAAACCTCCCCGTCGATGTGGACTCTTGGGGGAGATAAGCCTGTTATCCCCAGGGTAGCTTTTATCCGTTGAGCGATGGCCCTTCCATGCGGAACCACCGGATCACTAAGCCCGACTTTCGTCCCTGCTCGACTTGTAGGTCTCGCAGTCAAGCTCCCTTCTGCCTTTACACTCTACGAATGATTTCCGACCATTCTGAGGGAACCTTTGGGCGCCTCCGTTACCTTTTGGGAGGCGACCGCCCCAGTCAAACTGCCCACCTGGCATGGTCCTCTCGCCCGATCAGGGCGACGAGTTAGAAACTCCGTACATCAAGGGTGGTATCCCACCGACAGCTCCACAGAGGCTGGCGCCCCTGCTTCTCAGCTTCCCACCTATCCTGTACATGATGCACAAAGTTCCAATACCAGGCTACAGTAAAGCTCCATGGGGTCTTTCCGTCTTGTCGCGGGTAACCTGCATCTTCACAGGTATTATGATTTCACCGGGTCTCTTGCCGAGACAGCGCCCAAGTCGTTACGCCTTTCGTGCGGGTCGGAACTTACCCGACAAGGAATTTCGCTACCTTAGGACCGTTATAGTTACGGCCGCCGTTTACTGGGGCTTCGGTTCAAAGCTTCGCTTGCGCTAACTCATCCCCTTAACCTTCCAGCACCGGGCAGGCGTCAGCCCCTATACTTCGCCTTACGGCTTCGCAGAGACCTGTGTTTTTGCTAAACAGTCGCTTGGGCCTTTTCACTGCGGCCCCCTCGGGCTATAAACCCTACCGGGGCGCCCCTTCTCCCGAAGTTACGGGGCCATTTTGCCGAGTTCCTTAGCAAGAGTTATCCCGCGCACCTTAGGATTCTCTCCTCGCCTACCTGTGTCGGTTTGCGGTACGGGCACCTTGTTCCTCGCTAGACGCTTTTCTTGGCAGTGTGAAATCAGGGACTTCGGTACTAAAATTTCCCTCGCCATCACAGCTTGCCCTTACGGTGTGCGGATTTGCCTACACACCAGGCTCACTGCTTGGACGGCCATCC